>NZ_JBFANJ010000011.1:0-361967 GCF_040674795.1 Nonomuraea sp. NPDC049725
GCAGCCGCCAGCATGCTCATCACGGGCGCCCGGTCGCGCCGGACGCCCGGCGCGACGGCGAGCTGGCCCGGCGGCTGGCCTCGGACCTCGGCGACCCGGGGCGGGGGGTGCTGCCCGCCGGGACGGCGAGCGTCGAGGCGCCGGCGGGCGCCCTGGTCAGGGACCTGCTGGGCGAGGACGGCTGGCAGTCCGGTGAGCCGTGGACGCCGCTGCGCCGCGACCTCACCGCGCCGGTGCCCGGCCCCGGCGTGCGGGTGGTGGAGGTCACCCCTGATCAGGTGCCCGATCGGGTGGCCGTCCAGCGGGCCTCGTTCGACGGGTCGACGTTCACGGAGGCGGCCTGGCACGCGATGGCCGCCGGCTCGCCGTACGCCGGCGCCCGCTGCCTGGTCGCCTACGACGAGCGGGGCGACGCGGTGGCGGCCGTGACCGTCTGGCCGGCCGGCCCGGACCGGCCCGGCCTGCTCGAACCGATGGGCGTGCACCGCGACCACCGAGGCCGCGGCCACGGCGCCGCGATCGTCCGCGCCGCCGCCGCGGCGCTGCGCGAGCTGGGCTCCTCCAGCGCGGTCGTGTGCACCCCCAGCTCCAACACCGCCGCCGTCGCCACCTACGGGTCGGCCGGCTTCGACCGCCTCCCCGAGGTCCGGGATCTGTGCCGGCCGCCCCTATGAGGGGTTCTGCTCCGTGGACTGGTCCATGACGTAGAGGGTCGCGCCGCCCGGGTCCCGGTAGGTGGCCTGGAAGCCGCCGGGGATCTCCGACGGCGCTTCGACCACGGCCAGCGACTCCGGGCGGGCGGCGTGGAACGCCTCGACGCTCTCGACGACGAACACCGGCCCGACCGGGGCGGCCGGGTCGTGGGCGTCGAGCATGATCTGCACGTCGGTGCCCGGCAGGGCCAGGGCCACGGTCGCGTCGCCCTCGCGCCAGCTCTCGGTGAAGCCGAGGCCGTCACGGTAGAGGGCGAGCGACGCCTTCAGGTCGGCGGTGGGGACGAACAGGAACTCCAGCTTCACGGCGCATCCTTCCGGATTCCGGACGTAATTGGATTTCCTCTCACCATAACGGCATTATGTACGGGTGCGCGAATGGATCCCCGTATCGACCTCCCCGAGGGGCAGGCTCGTACTCGCAGCGGTCAAGGAGTTCGGGGCGCGCCCCTTCGACGAGGTCACGGTCGCCGATCTGGCGGCGGCGGCCGAGGTCACCACGGGCGCCCTCTACCACCACTTCGGCAGCAAGCTCGGCCTGTACGCCTTCGTCCGGGACGACGTCGAACGGCGCCTGCTGGACCGGATGGAGGGCGCGATGGCGGCCACGGGGCCCGGGCCGGACCGCTCGGCGGTCGTCACCGCCGCCCTGCTGGTCGGCCTGGAATTCGCCGTACGCGAGAACTTCCTGCGCATCCTGGGCGAGCCGCCCCAGGACGCGGAGCGCGACCGGCTGGCCGAGCTGCTCGGACGCGGCGACCTGCCGTCGGCGCCGCTGCTGGGCCGCGTGCTCGCGGCGGCCTGGCGCGCGGCCCTGGCGGCGGTCGCCGAGGGCGCCGAGCCGGAACACGCCCGCGCCGCCCTCGCAGCCCTCAGGCCGCACACCCCCTGACGGGCCGCCGCCCGGGACGTGGGACGAATCGCCCGCTCAGGGAAGAAGGGCGTCGTCACCGGCCACGTCCATCCGGGCGCCGAGCCCGTACCTGTCGATCAGCTCGGTGATGGGCGTCCCGTCGACGCGGGCGACGACTTCGAGGGCGTCGAAACCGAGCTCGTCACGTCCCTGATCATCCCCCCTGGTCGAGGTCGGGTCAGGGGGTCAGAGAGGGCGCGGGTCAGGTGGGGGAGGTGGCGGGGGCGGGGAGGGCGGGGTCCGTGGGGGCGGACAGGCGGCGCAGGCCGCGTACCGGTCTGATCAGCAGCAGGGCGGCCGACACGCCGACCGTCACCACCGCCGAGCCCAGCAGGAAGGTCTGCGGCTCGACCACCAGGGCCGCCGGTCCGGCGAGCGCCTGGCCGACCGCCATGCCCGCGACCGATCCGGCCACCTGGTAGGCGGAGACCCGGTTGAGGACGTCCGGCGCGACGAGCGTCTGCACGCTGGTCGACCACATGACCGACCAGAACGCCATCGCGCATCCCCCGATCACGTGGCCCGCCATCAGCGTCGGCAGCGGCGCGCCGAGGGCGACGGTCAGCGGCACCGGAGCGTAGCCGATCAGCGCGATCGCCCCGGCGGCCAGCGGCCGGGCCGGGCGCAGCCGGATGGCGACCACGCCGCCGATCACCGTGCCGAGGCCGAGCGCGGCCATCACCCAGCCGTAGTCGGCGCCGATGACCTGCGACGACAGCGGCACGGACGGCCCGACGACCAGGACGCCCCAGAACACCCACACCAGGATGACCGACCACATCCAGCTCCTGGCCTTGAACTCGTGCCAGCCCCGGCGCAGGTCGGCCAGCACGTTCGAGGGTTCGGGCCTGGGCACGGTGACGCGGACCAGCAGCAGGCAGATGGCGCTGACCAGGAACGTCGCGGAGTCCAGCGCGTACACGAACACCGGGCCGGCCGCGAGCACCAGGATTCCGGCCAGCGCGGGCCCGGCGAGCTGGGTGATGGCCTCGGCGATCTTCAGCGTGGCGTTGGCCCGCTGCGGGTCGCGGGCGACGAGCGGCACCATGCCGTTGACGCCGGGCTCGAACATGCCGGCCCCGATCCCGGAGAGGAACGCCATCGCCAGCAGCAGGCCGTACGGCGGGGCGCCGTCGAGGAAGGCGACCGCCACCGTGGCCTGGGTGAGGATCCGCAGCAGATCCGCGACGATCATCACGGTACGGGCGCCGATGCGGTCGGCGAGGACGCCGCCGAAGAGCATGACGAGGACGGCGGAGGCGGTCCAGAGGGCCAGCACGTAGCCGACTCCCGCGATGCCGTACACCTGGCCGACCGCGAGGGCGGCGGCGACCGGCATCATGGCGTCACCGAGCAGCGAGATCGTCCGGGCGCCGAAATAGAGGGTGAAATTCCTCGTCCACATAAGCAACAATTGTGGATATTTCCAGATCAGGGCGCTGGTGTCCCAGATGACATCATTGGGTACATTTGCGCCATGCTCCTCGCGCCACCCCTGGACCTGCCCTCGGCCACGCTCCCCGCGTGCCCCCCGCCGCCTCCGCCGCTCGACCCGCACCGCGTGGTCGCCCTCGTCGGCGAGAACCAGGAGCTCTACCCCGTCACCTCGGCCTCGGCGGTCTTCGGCTACCAGGGACGCGAGATCCCCCAGCATTACAGCTTCCGCCTCTGCGCCGAACGCCCCGGCTCGCTCACCACCACGCTGGGCGCCCCCATCCACGTCGAACACGGCCTCGACGCCCTCGACACCGCCGACACCGTCGTCATCGCGAGCTGGACGGTCGCCCCCACGCCCGCCGTGCTCGACGCCGTCGCCGGGGTCCACGCCCGCGGCGGCCGGATCGTCGCCGTCTGCGCCGGGATCTTCATCCCGGCCGCGCTCGGCCTGCTCGACGGCCGCCGCGCCTCCGTCCACTGGGACCTCGCCGCCGACCTGGTCGCGCGCCACCCCCGCATCGTCCCCGACGACACCGTCATCTACGTGGACCACGGCGACGTCGCCACCGCCGGGGCCTCGGCCGCCACCCTGGACCTCTGCCTCCACCAGGTCCTCCAGGAGCACGGCGCGTCCCACGCCATGCGCGTCGGCCGCCAGCTCGCCGCCGGGCCGCACCGCGAGGGCTGCCAGCGCCAGTACCCGCCGCTGCCGACGGCCGGGCCCATGCCGGACTCCCTCGCGCCGCTGCTGGAATGGCTGCTCGCGCACCTGTCCGAGCCCGTCACCGTCGAGGACATGGCCGCCTTCTCCGGCGTCTCCCCGCGCACGCTCACCCGCCAGTTCGCCGACCAGCTCGGCGTCCCGCCGGCCCGCTGGCTGCTGGAGCGCCGCCTGGCCGCCACCCGCGCGCTCCTGGAGGACACCGACCTGCCGGTGGAGACGATCGCCGCCCGCGTCGGCCTGTCCTCGGCGGTCAACCTGCGCCGCCGCTTCCACGCCGCGCTCAACACCACCCCGGCCGCCTACCGCCGCGCCTTCCGCTGACCGGCCCCGTGCCGGGCCCGGCCGGGGGCGGCTACGGGGCGCGGTCCTCCGGGTCGGGGGCGGAGCCGCCGGCGACGAGGGCGTCGCCGAGCTCGGAGCGCAGGTAGAGGACCGAGCGGCCGTGCCGCGCGCTGGTGAGCAGGCCGGCGTCGCGCAGCGCGCGCAGGTGCTGGTTGACGGCCGAGGTGGTGACGCCGAGGCGGCCGGCCAGCTCGGTGGAGGAGGCCGGGGTCGCGAGCGTCGTCAGCAGTCCCGCGCGGGTCGCGCCGAGCAGGCCGGTGAGCGCCGCGGGGGAGCGGTGCGTCTCCGTCTGCCAGAGCGTGCCCGCGCCGCGCGTGCCGTACATGATCAGCGGTGGCTCCTCCGGCGAGATGGGTGCGGTCACCCCCCGGCCGAACAGCGTCGGCACGAGGGTGAGCCCCTCGCCGCCGGTGGAGCGCCGGTAGCCGGCGCTGGTGGTCAGGCGGACGCGCACCACGCCGCCGTCGAGGGAGACGCGTTCGCTGAGCCCGGCGAACATGGCCGCCAGGCCGTGCGCCGAGATGACCTGCGCCCGGTGGATGATGTCGGCCTGCAGGACCGTGCGCATCCTCGGCCACCAGGGCGCGAAGCAGGCGTGCCAGTACGCGCGCAGCGCCGTGGTGATGCGCTCGCGCACGGCGGCCGGGTCGCCGCGCAGCGGCTCGGGCAGTTCCCCTGGGTGCAGGGCGCGCAGGTCGTCGAGCATGCGCTCCAGGGGGACGCGGGCGATGGCGGCGAGCTCGTCGTCGATGCGGGTGAGCGGCGCGTACGGCCGGGGCGTCAGGTAGTCGGGCGACCACATGGACGCGTTCGTGAGGGCGTGGAGCAGGGGCAGGTCGAGCCCGGCCCGGACCCGCTCGGTGCGCCGCAGCCAGGGCAGGTGGACGGGATAGCGCCCGGGGTCGCGGAACGTGCGCAGGGACAGCGTCAGCTCGTTGACGGGCGAGACGGCGAAGCGCACGTCGGCGACGTCCATCCCGGCGAGCTCGTACGAGATCAGCCCGCCGCCCGGGAGCATGACCATGTAGCCATACCCTACATGAATTCGCCCATCGGTTCCGATACGGCACAAAGGGGACCGTGATCCGTACCTTCTTCCCCGAGGACCGCGTCGGCCGCTCGCTCACGCTGAGCACGATGGCGTTCGCGCTGTCCAGCGGCGTCTTCTACACCGTCAGCACGCTGTACTTCACGCTCGTCGTCGGGCTCGCCCCCACCACCGTGGGCCTGGGGCTCGGCATCGCGGGCGGCGCCGGCGTGCTGTCCTCGTACGTCTCGGGACGGCTGGCCGACCGGCTCGGCGCGCATCGCGTCCAGGTGGCGGCGACGGCGCTCAACGGCGCGGCGATGCTCGGCTACACGCTCACCTCGGACGCCGTCGCGTTCACCGTGGTCGCCTGCCTGGCGACGGCGATGCGGTCGGCCAGCGGCACGTCGAAGCAGGCGATGCTGGCGCGCTGGTACACCGGCCCGGAACGCGTCGAGGTGCGGGCCCGGATGCGCGTGGTCACGAACGTCTTCATCGGCCTGGGCACCGTGGCCGCCGCCGCGGCGCTCCTGGCCGGCACCGCCGCCGCCTACCGGGCCGCGATGCTCGTCTCCGGCCTGCTGCTGCTGACGGCGAGCGTGCCCCTGGCGCGGCTGGCCGGCCGGGTGCCGGAGCTGGCCGGACGGATGGCCGCCCCGGCCGGTCCCGCGAAGGGCGCCGCCGCCGGGCCGTCGCCGCTCAAGGACCGCACGTACGTGGCGAGCGTCGCGTGCAACACGGTGGTGGCCATGCAGTTCGGCCTGATGACCGTCGGCGTGCCGCTGTGGGTCGCCTCCACCGAGGCCCCGACCGCCCTCGTGTCGGTGCTGCTCGTCCTCAACACCGTGGTCGTGGCCCTGCTCCAGGTGCGCTTCTCGCGCGGCGTGCACGACGTGCGCCGCGCCGGGATCGCCGTCCGCCGCGCGTCGTGGCTGCTCGCGCTCGCCTGCGGGGCGTACGCGCTGGCGGGCTACGGGAACGTGGCCGTCGCGTGCGCGCTGCTCCTGGTGGCCGCGTTCGCCCACACGCTCGGCGAGATCCTCGGCGAGGCGGGCGGCTGGGGCATGGCCTTCGAGCTGGCCGACCCGCGCAGCGCGGGCGCCTACCAGGGCCTCAGCCAGACCGGCTACTCGATCGCCGCGATGGTCTCTCCGGTGCTCGTCACCGCCACCGCCGTCGAGCACGGGACCGTGGGCTGGCTCGCGCTGGCCGTGCTGTTCGTCGCCGGCGGCACCGGGGCCGCGGCGGTCGCCCGCCGGCACCGCCCCGCGCCCGCCGCGGACGGCCCCGCGCCGGTCACCGAGCCCGTCGGCTCGCCGCCCGCCTGACAGGAGCGCCGGGGCGACTTGACCGGATGATGTTGCCCGGCGCCCCGGAAAGGGCAGGGACCCCCGGAGACGATCATCCGCTCGGACGACCTGAGGAGCTGGTGTGCAAGACATCCTGTCGAGGATCTCGGACTTCGTCTGGGGACCGTTCCTGCTGATCCCGTTGCTCCTGCTGACGGGCCTCTACCTGACGATCATGCTGCGCGGGCTGCAGTTCCGCAGGCTGTTCTACGCGTTGTGGCTGGCGCTCATCCGGCGCAAGGAGCCGGGCGGCGTCGGCGACATCACCCACTACCAGGCGCTGTCGACGGCGCTGGCGGCCACCGTGGGCGTCGGCAACATCGCGGGCGTCGCCACGGCCATCCACTTCGGCGGGCCCGGCGCGCTGTTCTGGATGTGGGTGACCGGCCTGGTCGGCATGGCGACCAAGTACTCCGAGGCGTTCCTCGGCGTCCGCTTCCGCCGCACCGACGCCAAGGGCGAGCAGAGCGGCGGCCCGATGTTCTACCTCACCTACGGGGTGGGCGGCAGGTTCGGGGCGACGCTGGGCGTGCTGTTCGCGGTGTTCGGCGCGCTGGCGGCGTTCGGCATCGGCAACATGGTGCAGTCCAACAGCGTGGCCGACGCGATCAACGCGCAGTGGGACGTGCCCATGTGGCTGACCGGCGCGGTCATCACGGTGCTGGCCGCCGTCGTCATCCTGGGCGGCATCAAGAGCATCGGCGCGGTCACCAGCGCCTTCGTCCCCGTGATGATCGTCTTCTACATCCTCGGGGCGCTGTGGATCATCATCGCCAACGTCGGCGAGCTGCCCGGCGCGCTCGCGCTCATCTTCACCGACGCCTTCACGGGCACCGCCGCCACGGGCGGGTTCGCGGGCGCGGGCGTCCTGCTGGCGATCCGGTACGGGGTCGCCCGCGGCATCTTCTCCAACGAGTCCGGCCTCGGGACCGGCGGGATCGCCGCGGCGGCGGCCAAGACGACCGAGCCCGCGCGACAGGCGCTCGTGTCGATGACGCAGACGTTCATCGACACGCTCGTCGTGGTCAGCATGACCGGCCTGGCCATCGTCGTCACCGGCGCCTGGCGCAGCGGCGAGAACGGCGCGCCCCTGACCACCCTGGCCTTCAGCCACGGCCTGCCCGGTCAGTGGGGCGGCATCGTCGTCACGATCGGCCTGGTGTTCTTCGCGTTCTCCACGCTGCTCGGCTGGGCGTACTACGGGGAGCGGTGCATGGACCGGCTCTTCGGTCGGGTGGCGGTGACGCCGTACCGGCTGCTGTTCATCGTGCTGATCTTCACCGGCACGGTGCTGGAGCTGCAGACGGTGTGGACGTTCTCCGACATCATGAACGGCCTCATGGCGCTGCCGAACCTCATCGGCCTCATCCTGCTGTCGGGCCTGGTCGTCCGCGAGACCCGCGCGTACTTCGCCAGGCCGGACTGGCGGGACGACACGGTGTCGCGGTGAGCCCACGCGCCCTCACCGCGGCCGGCGCCCGGACGGCCCGCGCCACCAGGGCCTTGGGTCCCGGACCTCTGTTTGAAACAACTGTTTACGGGCGCTGGTAGGATCGCCCGAATGGGAGTCCCTGAGGATTTGCTGGCCGCGGCCAAGCAGTGCCTGTCCGAGCGCGGCTACGCCCGCACGACGGTGCGCGACATCGTCGCCGTCTCCGGCAGCAACCTCGCCGCGATCAACTACCACTTCCGCTCCAAGGACGCCCTGCTCACCCAGGCGATGATCGAGACGACCGGGGAAGCGGTCGCCGAGGTCCTCAAGGCGTTCCCGGACGACTCCAAGCAGTGGTTCGAGGCGTTCTGGGGGGAGATGATCGAATCGTTCCGGGCCAATCCGATGGTGTGGCGCGCCAACGTGGAGACGCTCGCGCAGGCGCCCCACCTGCCCGAGGTACGGGCCCGCCTGACCGAAGGGCAGGCGCTCGCCCAGCGCGAGCTGGGCAGGCGGCTGCCGCACGGGGACGAGGCGGGCGCGCAGGTGCTGCTGACGCTGTTCATCGGCCTGCTGGTGCGCTGGCAGCTCGACCCGGACAACGCCCCGTCGGCCCGCGACCTGGTCGCCGGGATCCGCTCGGTGGCCGAGGCCGCGGGCGGCTAACGCATCGCGTGCCGCCCGGCGGGGTCCGGCTGGGCGGGCGGCGTCGCGCGCCGCACGGAACGCAGCAGGACCGGCGCGAGCACCGCCATCAGGCACAGGCCCGCCGCGGCGGCGCTCATGGCGTAGTGCTGGCCCTGCGTGAAGGCCACCCGGGCCGCCCCGGCCAGCGCGCTCCCGGCCGCCTCCGGCAGGTGCCGGGCCGTCTCCAGAGCGCCGCCGAGGGTGTCCATCGCGGGCGCGGGCGCGCCGGTGCCGGCGAGGTGGCCCCGGTAGACGGCGGTCCCGATGCTCCCCAGCAGCGAGATGCCGAGCGCGCCGCCGAACTCGGTGGCCACCTGCGACAGCCCGGCGACCGACCCGGCCCGCTCCGGCGGGGCGGTGGCGATGATCAGATCCGAGGAGACGGTCAGGACGAGCGTCACGCCGCCGGCCATGAGCATGATCCCGGCGATCAGCAGGCCGCCCTGGCCGGTCACGTCCAGCATCGAGAGCACCGCGAACCCGCTCGCGCCGACGAGCAGCCCCACGCAGACCACCAGCCCGGGCCGCACCCTGCGGACCAGGACGGGGGCCAGCCCGGCGGCGAGCATCGCCGTGCCCGCCGACGGAAGCGCGTACAGCCCGGCGATGAGCGGCCTGGCGCCCATGACCATCTGCAGATACTGGGTGGTGAACAGGCTGGAGCCGACCATGGCGAAGACGCCGAGCGTGTTGGCGCTGATGGCCGCGGTGAAGGCGCGGCTGCCGAACAGGCGCACGTCCAGCAGGGGATCGGCGGCCGAGCGCTGGCGGCGGACGAAGGCCACGCCCAGCGCCAGCCCGGTCACGACGGCGAGCACCGGGGCCCAGCCGAGGCCGTCCTGGGCGATGTGCTGGATCCCGTAGATCGCCGGCAGGATCGCGCCCAGTGACAGGGCCACGCTCACCAGGTCGAAGCGCCCCGGGCGCGGGTCACGCGACTCGGGGAGCAGCAGCGGCGCCAGGACCAGCAGCAGCGCCATCACCGGCAGGTTGACCAGGAACACCGAGCCCCACCAGAAGTGCTCCAGCAGCGCGCCGCCCATCAGCGGGCCCAGCATGGCGCCACCGGCGAACGCGCCCGTCCAGATGGAGATCGCGACCCGGCGCTGGCCGGCGTCGTGGAACATGTTGCGGATCAGCGACAGCGTCGAGGGCATCAGGGTCGCGCCGCCCACCCCGAGCAGGGCCCGGGTGACGATGAGCAGGTCCGCGCTGGGGGAGAAGGCGGCGACCGCCGAGGCCGCGCCGAAGGCCGCCGCCCCGGCCAGCAGCAGCCGCCGCCGTCCGATCCGGTCGCCCAGCGTGCCCATCGGCAGCAGCAGCCCGGCCAGCATGAACGGGTAGATGTCGATGATCCACAGCAGCTGGGCGCCGCTCGGCGCCAGCTCGGCGCTGATGAACGGCAGCGCGTACGACAGCACGTGCAGGTCGACGGAGATCAGGAGCACGGGCAGGACCAGGACCGCCAGCCCGATCCACTGCTTGCGTCCGGCCCTCATGGCCGGCCCGCCCGGCCGAGGGGGTGCGGGGGGTGTGGGACCGCGGTCGTCGCGGTGGGTGATGTCATGCCGCCGACCATACACACGTTTGGCGCAGTCGTGCAAAACGTTTGTTTGTGACAATTGTTTGGATAGGGTGGCGGCATGACCGAGCGAGACGACCCGGCCCCGGCGATGCCGTCGCTGACCCTGCGTCAGGCTTTGCTGATCGTGGACGCGGTGAACGGCCTGGGCTCCACCGGCCGCCTGGCCAGGGCACGCCTGCTGGCGCGGGAGGTGGCGGCGGTGATCGCGCTGGGCGCGCCGGAGGTGTGGGCCGACGACGGGCGCGCCCTGCTGGGGCTGATCGAGACCTGGACGACCGGCGAGCGCCTGGCCGTCATCGACGCCGCCGAGCGGTTCTGGGCCTCCGCCGAGGGCGGCTACGAGGAGGGCCTGCGCGCGGCGGGCCTGCTGCCCGGGGCATGAACCGGGCGGGAACCCGGCCGTGCCCGGCGCCGGAGAGTGAGCCGGGCCTCCGTCACCGGTGGCGGACGACGCCCGTCATCGTGGTGCCGCCGGCGGGCACGCTGTTCACCGTCACCAGCCCGCCCACCTCGGCGAACGCGGCGCTCAGCGCGGCGATCCGCGACGCCGGCCACGGCTCGCCGCCGCCCTCGTGGCTGACCGTCAGGCGCACCCCCCGGGCGCCCGACGTGCAGGCCACGTGCACCACCGCCGGCCGCTCGCCGTCCTCGACCGCGCCCAGCGCCTCCCGCAGCGCCCGCGCGAGCGCCCCGGCGACCCGCGCCGGCACGGGCGTGCCGGTCCAGAGCCACGCCTCCACGGGGACGCCGGTCCGCTCCGACCAGGCGGTCAGCACCTCCGCCACCGTCGCGGGACGGCCGGGCGCACGCGTCCCGCTCACCGCGACCGGACCGCCATCCGCACCCCGATGACCCCGTACGTGCCCACCAGCCAGGCGGCGCTGACGTACGTGGACACGACGCCGCCACCGAGGATCTGCGCGGCCATCGTCACCGGGAACCAGCACCCGGCCACGAGCGGCAGCCACCGCATCGCCCCCCGGTAGCGGCCGGTCACCGCGACCGCCACGCCGAGCACCAGCATGCCGAGCATGCTCAGCGGCCAGCACCCGTCCAGGATCATCAGCCACAGCGGGAACTCGTCGTGCGTGGCGTAGCCGAACGACAGCGCGTTCAGCAGGAACGCCCCCGGCAGCAGCGCGAGCAGGACGACGGGCACGGCCCGCCCGGCCCGGTCGCCGCTGGCCCGGTCGGCCCGCAGCCGCCACACGAACGCCCACACCCCGGCCGCGAACATCATGCCGGTGACCGTGTCCAGCGTCTGGATGCCCTCCTGGATCTTCTCCCCGACCACGAGCGTGCCCACGGCCCAGGCGCTCGCGCCGGCCGCGAGCAGCACCCCGGCCGTCCGGGTCGCCGCCCGTCCGTCGGGGACTCTCGCGGCGAGGGCCCCCGTGGCGAGGGTGGTGTCGTGCGGGCTCTCTGACATGGGGCGCCTCCGTCGTCGCGGGCCCCGGCCGGGCGCCGGGGCGGCCTCCACGGTCGCGCCGCCGCGTCCCGGGCCACCAGGGAACGCCGCCACCCCCGCCGTCCCGGCGCTGTCCCGGACCGGACGGGACAGGAGTCCCGGCAGATCCGGGATCGCGGTCACCTCCCGCCGGCGGCGGCGCGTGCCACGCTAGGGAGGTGTTCAGGTATCGCGCGGGCCGCCGCGTCCCGGGCCACCAGGAAACGCCCCCGCCCCCGTCCCCGCCGCCCCGCGACCCGGCGCGGACGGCCGCCGTCGCCGTCGCCGCCGCGGCGGGCCTGGCCGCGCTCGCCGCCACCGGGCTGGACCTCGCGGCGGGCCCCGCCGTCCGGCCCGAGCCGATCGACTGGCCGGTGTGGTCGTCGACGGTGCCGGGCGTCGCGCTCGCCGCCGCCGGGTTCGTCCTCGCCACCCGGCTGCCCCGCCACCTGATGACCTGGCTGCTGCTCGGCGGCGGCGCCGTCTCCGGCCTGAACGCGCTCGGCGCCGCCTACGCCGTCCTGTCGCTGCACGCGCACGGCGGGCGGCTGCCGCTGACGGCCGCCGCCCTGTTCGCCGGGGCGCGGCTCGGGCCGCTGCTCAACCTGGTGACGCCGCTGGTGCTGCTGTACTTCCCCGACGGGCGGCTGCCGTCGCCGCGCTGGCGCGCCGCGGCCTGGCTGACGCTCGGCTCGGCCGGGCTGGCCGCCCTCCTGTTCATGACCGTGCCCTGGCGGCTGATGTCGGCCGGACCCGGGTGGCCGGGCGTCGACGCACCGCTGCCGCCGCTGCCCGACGCGGTGTGGACCGCGCTGCTGCCCGCCGCGCCCCTGCTGCTCGTCGTGAGCACGGCCGTCCCGGTGCTCGCGTTCGTCAGCCGCTTCCGCGGCTCGCGCGGCGTGCTGCGCGCCCAGCTCCGCTGGATGGCGCTGGCCGCGCTGCTCAACGGCGCGCTCATCCTGCTGCCGCTCGCGCTGAGAGGGCTGCCGCAGGACCTCGCGTTCGTGCTGTCGCTGCTGGCCGTCGCGGGCGCGGTGCTTGTCGCCGTCGGCCGCTACCGGCTGTACGACATCGACCCGCTGCTCGGCTGGACGCTGCTGTACGGCGGCCTGGCCGTGGCCGTCGTCGCCATCGACGTGCCCATCTTCGTCGGGCTCGGCGCGCTGATCGACGAGCCGGTCGCCGCCGTCCTGGCCGCCTCGGCCGTCGCCCTGGTGTACGCGCCGCTGCGCGAGCGGGCCCGCCGCTGGGTGAGCCGCGTCCTGACCGGCCGGGCCGAGCCGTACGAGGTCGTCTCGGTCCTGGCGCGGCGGCTGGAGGAGGCGACCGGCCCCGAACGCCCCCTGCTGGAGCCGCTGCTGGAGACCGCGCGGGCCGTCTGCGCCGCCTACGGCTCCCCGTACGCGAGGGTGGAGCTCGACCAGGCGGACGGCGGGACGCTCGTCGCCGAGCACGGCACGCCGGGCGGCGCCACGGTCGTGCTGCCGATCGGCTACCGGGGCGAGCCCATCGGGCGGCTGTCGCTGACCCCGCGCGGCCGGCTCGCCGAGGCCGACGAGCGGCTGCTGGCCGACGTCGTCCGGCAGACGGCGGCGGCGGTGCGGGCGATCGCGCTCAGCGAGGAGCTGCAGGAGAGCCGGGCGCGACTGGTGTCCGGGGTGGCCGAGGAGCGGCGGCGGCTGCGCCGCGACCTGCACGACGGGCTCGGCCCGGCGCTCGCCGCGGCGGCGCTGAAGGTCGAGGCGGCCGGCAACCTGATGGAGCGCGAGCCCGCCGCCGCCCGGCAGGCGCTCGGGCAGGTGCGCGCCGACCTCGGCGCCGTCATCGGCGACGTCCGGCGGCTCGTGCACGACCTGCGGCCGCCCGCGCTGGACCAGTGGGGGCTGGCCGGGGCGCTGCGCAAGGAGGCGGCCAGGTTCAGCGACGGCGGGCTGGCCGTGCGCGTCGAGGTGCGCGGCGAGCTCGACGGGCTGCCCGCCGCCACGGAGGTCGCCGCGTACCGGATCGTGTGCGAGGCTCTCGTCAACGTGGCCAGGCACGCGGCCGCGCGGACGTGCGAGGTCCGGCTGACCCGGACCGGCGGCGAGCTGGAGGTCGAGGTGGCCGACGACGGCCGGGGCGTGGAGCCGCAGGCGGCGCCCGGGGTGGGGCTGATCGCCATGCGGGAGCGGGCGCGGGAGCTGGGCGGCCGGTGCTCGGTCGCGCTGCGGGCGGGCGGCGGCACGCTCGTCCGGGCGGTGCTGCCGTCGGGGGGCGTCGCGTGAGCGTGCCGCGCGTGCTGCTGGCCGACGACCATCCCGTCTACCGTGACGGGCTGCGCATGATGCTCGACTCGACGGGCCAGGTCGAGGTGGTCGGCACCGCCGCCGACGGCGCGCGGGCCGTGGCGCTGGCCGCCGAGCTGCGGCCCGACGTGGTGGTGCTCGACCTGCAGATGCCGGGCCTGGACGGGCTCGCCGCCGCCGAACGCATCCTGGCGGCGGCGCCGGGCACGGGCGTGCTCGTGCTGAGCATGCACGAGGACGACGACACCGTGCTGGCGGCGATGCGCGCGGGCGCGCGCGGCTACCTGCTCAAGGGCGCCGACCAGACGGAGATCCTGCGGGCGATCACCGCCGTCGCGGGCGGCGAGGTGATCTTCGGGCAGGCGCTGGCGGCGCGGGTGAGCGGCTTCTTCGCCCGGCTGGCGGGCGGCGACGCGCCGAGGGCGCAGCCGTTCCCGCAGCTCACCGCCCGCGAACGGGAGGTGCTGGAGCTGATCGCGGCGGGGCTGTCCAACGCGGAGATCGCGGCGCGGCTGTTCCTGTCGCCGAAGACGGTGCGCAACAACGTGTCGAACGTGTTCGCCAAGCTCCAGGTCGCCGACCGCGCCCAGGCGATCATCCGGGCACGCGACGCGGGTCTCGGCCGCTGACCTGCGCCCGGCCGGTCAGGAGCGCAGCACGTGGCTGGTCAGCTCGTACAGGCGGTGGGCGGCGGCCGGGTCGAGCGTGGGCAGCGACGGGTCGAGCGGGCGGCGGCGGTCGTAGGCGAGCAGGCCGCCCGTGCCCGGCGGGCCGTCCATCAGCTCGATGATCGGCGCGATCGCCCGCTCGACCGGCTGGGCGGCGAACCTGGCCAGCAGCTTGACGACGGACCTGGCCGGCTGCGCGAGCCCGTCGGCGCCGCTGTCGGTGAAGCCGGGGTGGTGCAGCAGGTAGCGGGTGCGGGCGTCCGGGTGGTTGCGGGCGTACGCGACGCCGAGCAGGTCGGTGGCGCGACCGGCCTGCAGCATGGCCTTGACGGTGCCGTAGCCGCGCTTGAGCGACAGGTCGTCCCAGTGGATGCGGCCCTTGGTGACGCCGACGCCGCAGATGTTCACGATCATCGGGTTCGCGCCGCGTTCGAGCAGGCCGGTGAGGCCGTAGGCGAGCAGGAAGCGGCTGACGTAGTAGAGGGCGAACGTGGCCTCGTAGCCGTCGGGCGTCTCCACCCGCTTCGGGAACGGCCGCAGCGCGGTGCAGACCAGGCCGTCCAGCGCGTCGTGCCGTGCCTTGACCTCCTCGATCACCCGGGCGTTCTCCGCCGCCGACGTCAGGTCGGCGCGCACGAACGCGGCCCGGTCCGCGGCGCCCAGGCGGGCGGCGTCGTCGAGCAGGCGCCGCCCCCTGGCGGGGTCGCTGCCCACGACCGTCACCCGGTCGCCCCGGCTCAGGAAGTGCAGGGCGAGCCCGCGGCCCATGCCGTTGGTCCCGCCCGCCACCACGTACGTCCCCATGAGTCACTCCGTAAGTCATCGAACGCTGACTTGAGTGAACGTAGCACGACCTCCGCCTACAATGTCAACGGTCGATGACCGAGCGAGGAGGACCGCGGTGCAGAAGAGGGACAGGGAGGCCACCCGGGCGCGCCTGCTGGAGGCCGCCAGGCTGCGCTTCGCCCGCGAGGGCTACGACGCCACCAGCGTCCGCGACATCGCCCGCGACTCCGGCGTCGACGCCACCCTCATCTTCCGCTACTTCGGCTCCAAGAAGCAGCTCTTCGACCTGGCCACCGCCGCCGACGTCCCCGCCGGGCTGCTCGACGGCCCCCAGGAGGAGCTGGTCGCCCGCATGGTGCGCACGGTCGTCGAGCACGACTGGACCGCGTACGGCGGCGAGCATCCCCTGGTCGCCATGCTGCGCTCGTCGGCCCACGAGGACGCCCGCCGCCGCATCCGCGACGAGGTCTGCGCCACCTACGTCGACGCCCTGCGCGACCTGGCCGAAGGCGAGGACGCCGAGCTGCGGGCCGAGCTGCTCAGCGCCTGGATGGTCGGCATCGGCATCCTGCGCTCGGTCGTCGCCACCCCCGCCCTGGCCGGGGCGAGCGCCGCCGACCTGGACCCGCACGTCGCCGCCGTCGCCACGGCCCTCCTCGGCCGCCCCATGTCGGGCGCCGTCGCCCCCGACGGCGAACGCTGACGCACCCGCCTCCGCGCCTGGCCGCCGCTCAGGCACCCCGTGTATACCCTCGGTATATATTGGGCTTCCATGACTGTCCCCCTGGCCCTGCTCGGCCTCCTGGACCGAGAGCCCAGCTACGGCTACGACCTCAAGCGCGACTACGACACGTACTTCGCCAGGGGCAAGCCGCTGCCCTTCGGCCAGGTCTACTCGACGCTCAGCCGCCTGGCCAGGGACGGCAAGGTCACGGCCGGTCAGAGCGAGCCCGGCGACGGCCCCGACCGCAAGCGCTACTCCATCACCACGCTCGGCAAGCAGGAGGTGGACGCCTGGCTGGCCGAGCCGGTGGCGGCCGAGCCGTTCCTGCAGACGGTGCTGTTCACCAAGGTCGTGCTGGCGCTGATGCTGGGCCACGACGCGCAGCGCTTCCTCGACACGCAGCGCGCCACCCACCTGCGGCGCATGCGCGAGCTGTCGGAGATCAAACGCGGCGGCGCGCTCGTCGACGCCCTGCTGGCCGACCACGCGCTGTTCCACCTGGACGCCGACCTGCGCTGGATCGACGTGACCACGGCCCGGCTGGGGGCGCTGGCCGAGACGGTGCGCCGCGCATGACCGTCGACGGCCTCCCCGTGCCGGGCCCGCTGCTGGAGGCCCGCGCGATCGACCGCTCCTACGGCCGCACGCAGGCGCTGCGCGAGGCCAGCCTGTCCGTGACGCCGGGGGAGATCCTGGCGATCATGGGCCCGAGCGGATCCGGCAAGTCCACGCTGCTGCACTGCCTGGCCGGCATCTTCACCCCCGACGCGGGCGAGGTCTGGTTCGACGGGCGGCGGCTCGACACGCTGAGCGACGCCCGGCGCTCGGAGCTGCGCCGCACCGCGTTCGGCTTCGTGTTCCAGTTCGGTGAGCTCGTGCCGGAGCTCACCGTGGCCGACAACGTCGCCCTGCCGCTGCTGCTCGGCAGAGCCGGGCGCAAGGAGGCGTACCGGCGGGCGGCCGGCTGGCTCCAGCGGCTGGAGCTGGACACCCTGAGCGGGCGGCGCACCGGCGAGCTGTCCGGCGGGCAGGCGCAGCGGGCGGCCATCGCGCGGGCGCTGGTGACGCGCCCCAAGGTGGTCTTCGCCGACGAGCCCACCGGCGCGCTCGACTCGCTCACCGGCGAGCGGGTCATGGACCTGCTCGTCGGCCTGGCCCGCGAGGAGGGCACGAGCGTGGTCGTGGTGACCCATGACGCCCGCGTCGCCGCCTGCGCCGACCGGGAGGTCATGGTGCGCGACGGCAGGGTGACCGATCCGTACGTCGGCGGGGCCGTCCGATGACGCTCCGGCTCGGCCTGCGGCTGTCGCTGCGCGGCGGCCGGGAGGCGGCCGGCCGGCTGGTCCTGGTCGCGGCCTCGGTCGCGCTGGGGGTGGCGGTGCTGCTGTCCACGCTGGCGCTGTTCAACGCCTTCCGGGCCACCGCGGCCCGCCCGTGCTGGGAGTGCACGACCGGCTCCGCGCCGGGCGCCGCCCCGGGCCCCACCTTGGGCGCGGTGCTGTGGAACCACCGCCAGGACTCGTACGCGGGCCGCCCGATCGTCCGCCTCGACGTCGCCGTCCCCGCCACGCGGGCGGCCCTGCCCGGCATCCCGGGCATCCCGGAGCTGCCAGGAGCCGGCCGCCACTACGTCTCGCCCGCGCTGGCCGGGCTGATGGCCGCCGTGCCGCGCGACCAGCTCGCCGACCGCGTCCCCGGCACCCGCGCCGGCCTCATCGGCAGGGCGGCGTTGTCCGGCCCCGACGACCTGGTCGTCATCGCCGGCCGGAGCGCCGCGGAGCTGACCGCGATGGCCGGCACCGTGGCCGTCGGCGAGGTCGCCACCGCCCCGCGCGCCGACGACACCACCGCCCTGTACGAGCACGGGTTCGGCATCGCCGCCGTCGGCCTGGTCTTCCCGCTGCTCGTCCTCGTCGGCACCGCCACCCGCCTGGCCGCCGCCCGCCGGGAGGCGCGGTTCGCGGCGATCCGCCTGGCCGGCGCCACCGCGCGGCAGGTCAACGCGATCGCGTCGGTGGACGCGGCGCTCGGCGCCGCCCTGGGCGCGCTCGCCGGGATCGCCGTCTTCCAGGCGATCCGTCCCGTCCTGGCCGAGGTGGCCATCACCGGGTCCCGGTTCTTCCCCGACGTGGTCGCGCCCACCGCGCTCCAGTACGCAGCCGTGGCCGCGGGCGTCCCGCTCGCCGCGGCCGGAGCCGCCCTGTGGTCGCTGCGCCGGGTGCGGATCACCCCGCTCGGCGCGGCGCGCACGGCGCGGGCCTCCGCCCCCGGCTGGTGGCGGGTGCTCCCGCTCCTGGCGGGCCTGGGCCTGTTCGCCGGCCCGGCGATCGCGCCGGGGAAGGAGCCCGACGCGGTGCTCGTCGACACCGGCCTGGCCCTGATCATGGCCGGGCTCGTGCTGGCCGGGCCCTGGCTGACGATGCTGACCGCGCGGCTGGCCGCCCGCGTCACCTCCGGCCCGGCGACGCTGCTGGCCGCGCAGCGGCTGGCGGCCGACCCCAAGGGCGCCTTCCGGTCGGTGAACGGCATCGTGCTCGCGGTCTTCATCGGCACGGCCGTCGCCGGCATCGTCCCCGCCGTCGTCTCCGGCCAGCAGGCCGCGGGTGGCGGCACGCTGAACGCGGTCCTGCGGGCCTCCTTCGGCGACGACCGGCCCCTCCCGCCCGCCGCCGAGGCCGGCCTGCTGGCCCGGTTGCGCGCCCAGCCCGGCGTCACCGTGCTGCCGATCCACCACCGGCCCGACGCGCCGCCCCTGCCCATGCGGCCTCCGCCGTGTGACCCGGGCCCCGGCTGCCGCCCCGGCTTCCTGCTGCGCCACGTGGTCGCGTGCGACGCCCTGGCCGCCTTCCCGGCGCTCGGCCGGTGCGTCCCGGGCCCCCGCGCCGTGGCGGTCGACCTCAACCGGCTGCTGACCAGCGACAACATGCTCTCCGTCGACCGCAACCTGCCGGTCGTCGACGCGGCCAACCCGGCCGCGCCCGGCGACCCTGGCGCCTGGGCCGGCCTGCCGCTGGCCGCGGTGCTGGTCCACACGGACGACCCGGCCGTACGCGAACGCGTCCGCACGCTGCTCGGCCCGTACCTCGCCCGCACCGGCAGCACCGAGACGCCGCAGACGCTCGCCGAGGTCGCCCAGGCCCGCGCGGTGCTGCTGGACCGGGTCGAGGACGCCGCGCTGGCCATCGTCGCGCTGACCCTGCTGGTGGCGGGCTGCGGCCTGCTGGTCTCGGTCGCCGGCGGCGTCGTGGAGCGCAAACGGCCGTTCACGCAGCTGCGGCTGTGCGGCACGCCGACGCGGACGCTGTCGAGCGTGGTGCTGCTGGAGACGGCGGCCCCCGTGGTGCTGGCCGCCCTGGTGGCGGCGGTCGCGGGGGTGGGCGTGGCAGGCCCGGTGATCGGCCGGCTGGCCATCAAGAGCGCTCCGGCGGCGCTGCCGGGCCCCGCCTACTTCCTGACCGTCGGCGGCGGCCTGGTCGTCGCGCTGCTCGTGATCCTCGCCGGGCTGCCGCTGCTCAAGCGCGTGACCGCGCCCGGCGGCGCCCGCTTCGAGTAGGACCGCCGGCGAACCCGGGCCCGGTCCGGCGACCGGCGGTGCCGACCGGCCGATCTTCGCCTATGCTCACAGTGACCATTCGATCACCATGAGTGTCACTCGTGCGGCAGGAGCTCGGCATGACGGTCAGTCCGGCGCAGCCCCCGGCGACGAGAGCCGGGCGCCGCGACCGGGTCGTGCTCTGGCTCGGCGTCGCCATCATTCGACCTCGGCTCTTAGCGGACGCCTCGCCGGGCGCGGCCGGCGCACATGACCGACGCCCCCGAGGAGAGTCATGACCCGATATGCGCCGATGCTGATTCCGGCCTGGCTCGCCCTGGGTGACCCCGCCGTGACCCGGGCCTTCGACCGGGCCGGCGACATGATCACCAGCTGGGCGCCGGGCATCGGGCGGCTGGTGGTGATCCGCGACCCGGTCCTGGTCCGGCAGGTGATGCGCGCCCCGGGCGAGGACGTCGACGCCGTGTCGGCCAACCGGCTGCAGGAGCCGGTGGCCGGCCGCCTCGGCCTGGCCGTGCTCGACGGCGACGAGCACCGCCGCATCCGCGCGATCATGCTGCCCGCGCTGAAGGGCCGGATCCTGCACGACCTGCGCGACGTCGCCGCCCGCATCGCGCTGCGCACCGTCGAGACGTGCCCGGCGGGCACGCCGTTCCGGCTGCTGCCGCGCCTGCGGCCGGCCATGCTCCACGCCATCCTGCACACCACGGTCGGGGGCGACCCGCTCCTGCTGCGCCGGTGGGGCACCCCGCTGCGCCGCCTGCTCAACCTGGCCGACTCCTACGAGATGCACGTGCGGTACGCGCTCCGCGACGTGGGCGGCCTCGCGCTGTGGCAGTCGTACCGGCGGCTGGGCCGCGAGTGCGACCGGCTCATCCACGCCGAGGTCGATCGCCGCCTGCGGCGCGGCGAGGACCATGACGACGTGCTCGGCCTGCTGATGCGGGCCCGCGACGAGCGCGGCGCCCGGCTCACCCAGCAGGCGCTGCGCGACGAGCTGATGAGCGTCATCAGCGCCGCGCGCACCTCCACCGCCACCGGCATCGCCTGGGCGTTCGAACGGCTCGCCCGGCATCCGGAGGCGCTGCGCCGCCTGACGGCGGAGGCCGACGCGGGCGAGGGCGCGTACGCCGACGCCGTCACCTACGAGACGCTGCGCGTGCGGCCGCCGGTCGCCTTCGTCGGCCGCCGCACCGTGCGCGCCTACCGGCTGGGCGGGCGCGTCCTGCCGCCCGGCACGCTGATCGCCGTGCACCTCAAGAGCCTGCACCACGACCCCGGCCTCTACCCGGACCCGGAGGAGTTCCGTCCCGGACGCTGGTTCGACGGCCGGCCGGGCGGCTACGGCTGGATGCCGTTCGGCGGCGGCGCCCACACCTGCGTCGGCGACCGCCTGGCGTTGCTGCACATCAGGACGTTCCTGCACGTGTTCGCCAGGCACGTGACGATCACGCCCGCCGATCCGCGGGACGAGCCGGTCAGGTGGCGGGCCGTCTCCAACGTCCCGGGCCGCCAGTGCCGGCTCGTCCTTCACCCGCGCTGAGCCCCGGCCCGCGCCGGAACCTCACTCCACCTCGGTCACCGGCTCGGCGAACTGCGCCGAGTAGAGCGCGGCATAGGCCCCGCCGGCTGCCAGCAGCGACTCGTGGGTGCCCTGCTCCACGATCCGCCCGTTCTCCATGACGAGAATCAGGCTGGCGTCGCGGATCGTCGACAGCCGGTGCGCGATCACGAAACTCGTCCGCCCCTCGCGCAGGGAGCCCATGGCCCGCTGGATGAGCACCTCCGTCCGGGTGTCGACGGAGCTGGTCGCCTCGTCCAGGATGAGGATCGCCGGCTCCGACAGGAACGCCCGCGCGATGGTGATCAGCTGCTTCTCGCCCGCGCTGACCGTCGCGCCCTCCTCGTCGAGGACCGTGTCGTACCCGTCGGGCAGCGTGTGCGCGATCCGGTCCACGTGCGCGGCCTCGGCGGCGGCCTCGACGCGCTCGCGGGTGGCGCCCTCGGCGCCGTAGGCGATGTTCTCCGCGATCGTGCCGCCGAACAGCCAGGCGTCCTGGAGCACCATGCCCATCGCGCCGCGCAGCTCCTCCCGCGACATCTCCGCGATGTCGACGCCGTCGAGCGTGATCCGGCCGCCGGTCACGTCGTAGAAGCGCATGAGGAGGTTGACCAGCGTCGTCTTGCCCGCCCCGGTCGGGCCGACGATGGCCACGGTCTGGCCGGGCTCCACGGTGAGCGACAGGTTCTCGATCAGCGGCCGGTCCGGCGCGTACCGGAAGGACACGTTCTCGAACGCCACGCGCCCCCTGATCCGCGCCGGCCGGGCCGGGGCCGCCGGTTCGGGCGACTGCTCGGGGGCCTCCAGCAGCTCGAAGACCCGCTCGGCCGAGGCGGCGCCCGACTGGACGATGCCCGCCATGCCGGCCACCTGGGTCAGCGGCTGGCTGAACTGCCGCGAGTACTGCACGAACGCCTGCACGTCGCCGAGTGAGATCGAGCCCGACGCCACCTTGAGCCCGCCGACGACGGCCACCAGCACGTAGTTGAGGTTGCCGATGAACATCATCGCCGGCTGGATGAGCCCGGAGATGAACTGGGCGCGGAAGCTGGAGGCGAACAGCGCCTCGTTGTGCTCGGTGAACGTCTCGGCCGCCTCGCGCTGCCTGCCGAACACCCTGACCAGTGTGTGCCCGCCGTACATCTCCTCGATGTGGCCGTTGAGCCGGCCCGTCGACGACCACTGCTTGACGAACTGCGGCTGCGACCGCTTGCCCACGACGGCGGTGACGTAGATCGACACCGGCACGGTGACCAGCGCGATGAGCGCCAGGAGCGGTG
Organism: Nonomuraea sp. NPDC049725; assembly: GCF_040674795.1. NCBI lineage: Bacteria > Bacillati > Actinomycetota > Actinomycetes > Streptosporangiales > Streptosporangiaceae > Nonomuraea > Nonomuraea sp. NPDC049725. The sequence goes on from NZ_JBFANJ010000011.1 coordinate 22,514, forward strand.
AGATCCAGAACATCATCGCCAGCACGCCCACCACCGTCAGCAGCGACGAGATGAGCTGGCTCAGCGTCTGCTGCAGCGACTGGGCGATGTTGTCGGTGTCGTTGGTGGCGCGGCTGAGGATCTCGCCGCGCGGCTGGCCGTCGAAGTAGCTGAGCGGCAGCCGCCCCAGCTTGGCCTCGATGCGCTCGCGCAGCCGGTACGCCGAGCGCTGCACGACGTTCGTGGTGAGCCGGAACTGCGCGATGCCGAGCAGCGCCGCCACCAGGTAGATGGCCAGGACCCAGGCGAGCACCCCGGCCAGCGCGGTGAAGTCGATGCCCTGCCCCGGCACGACGCTCATCGAGGCGACCATGTCGGCGTACGTGCCCTGCCCCTGGGCGCGCAGCCCGGCCACGGCCTGCTCCTTGGTGAGCCCGGCGGGCAGCTGGGACCCCACGATCCCGGCGAAGATCAGGTCGGTGGCGTGGCCGAGGATCTTGGGCCCGATCACGGTCAGCGCGACCCCGGCGGCGCCGAGGGCCAGCACCACGACCAGCATCGGGCGTTCGGGGCGCAGCAGCCGCATCAGGTGGCGGATGGTGCCCTTGAAGTCGCCGGGCTTCTCGGCGGGGCCGGCCATCATCCGCCCGGGCCCGAAGCCGGGCTGCGGCCGGCGCGCGGGCGTCTGCGTGGTCATGCCGCGGCCTCCTGTTCGGTGAGCTGGGACAGGACGATCTCGCGGTAGGTCGGGCAGGTGTCCATGAGCTCGCCGTGGGTGCCGATCCCGGCCACGCGGCCGTCGTCGAGCACCACGATGCGGTCGGCGTCGCGGATGGTGTTGACCCGCTGGGCCACGATGACGATCGTGGCGTCGGCGATCTCCTCGGCGAGCGCGGTGCGCAGCCGGGCGTCGGTGGCGTAGTCGAGGGCCGAGAACGAGTCGTCGAACAGGTAGACGCCGGGCCGGTGCACGAGCGCCCGCGCGATGGCCAGGCGCTGGCGCTGCCCGCCGGAGACGTTCGTGCCGCCCTGCGCGATCGGCTCGTCCAGCCCGCCGGGCATCGCCTCGACGAACTCGCGCGCCTGCGCCACCTCCAGCGCCCGCCACAGCTCCTCGTCGGTCGCGTCCGGCCTGCCGTAGCGGAGGTTGGAGGCGACGGTGCCGGAGAAGAGGTAGGGCGCCTGCGGGAGCAGGCCGACCCGCTCGGCGAGCGCCGCCGGGTCGAGGTCGCGCACGTCGACGCCGTCGACGAGCACCTGCCCCGAGGTCGCGTCGAACAGCCGGGGGACGAGGTTGAGCAGCGTCGTCTTGCCGCTGCCCGTGCTGCCGATGATCGCGGTGGTGCGGCCGGGCCGCGCCGCGAAGCTCACGCCGGACAGCACCGGCTCCTCGGCGCCCGGGTAGCGGAAGCCCGCCTCGCGCAGCTCCAGCTCGCCGGTGCGGCGCGGCGGGACGACCGGGTTGGCCGGCGGGCGGACGGTCGGCTCGGTGCCGAGGACCTCCTCGATGCGCTCGGCGCACACCTCGGCCCGGGGGATCATCATGAACATGAACATCGCCATCATCACGGACATGAGGATCTGCATCAGGTAGGAGATGACCGCGGTCAGCGCGCCCACCTGCATGGCGCCGCCGGCGATGCGGTCGGCGCCGAACCAGACCACGGCGACGCTCGACAGGTTCACCACCAGCATCACCGAGGGGAACATCAGCGCCATCAGCCGCCCGACCCGCAGCGACACGTCGGTGAGCTCGTCGTTGGCCGCGCCGAACCGCTCGCGCTCGTGCCGGTCGCGGACGAAGGCCCTGATGACCCGGATGCCGGTGATCTGCTCGCGCAGCACCTGGTTGATCCGGTCGATGCGCTCCTGCATGGCGCGGAACAGCGGGCGCATCCGCATCACGACCAGGCTCACGATGACGATCATCAGGGGCAGCGCGACGAGCAGCAGCGACGACAGCGTCACGTCCTGGCGCAGCGCCAGCACGATGCCGCCGACGCACATGATCGGCGCCGTCACCACCATCGTGCACGTCATCAGCACGAGCAACTGGACCTGCTGCACGTCGTTGGTGGTCCGGGTGATCAGCGACGGCGCCCCGAACCCGTTGACCTCCTGGGCGGAGAAGTCCTGCACCCGGTGGAAGATCGCGGCCCGCAGGTCGCGGCCCAGCGCCATCGAGGTGCGGGCGCCGTAGTAGACGGCCACGACCGAGCAGACGATCTGCACGAGCGTCACCCCGAGCATCACCAGCCCGACGCGGACGATGTAGTCGGTGTCGCCCTTGACGACGCCGTCGTCGATGATGTCGGCGTTCAGCGTGGGCAGGTAGAGCGTGGCCAGCGTCTGGACGAACTGGAAGAGCACGACGAGCGTGATCTCTTTCCCGTACGGCCTGAGCCGGGCCCGCAGGAGACGGAGCAGCATCAGGGAGCGCTTCCTGTGGAAGGGGCGGGGGAGTGGCGCACGAGGAGACCATCGAGCAGCATGGAGACGATCTCGTCGTCGTCCACGTCGCCGATCTCCGCGCCGCCGTGCCCGAGGTCGGCGTGCGCGCTGACCGCGACCAGCGTGAACAGCAGGTGGGCGGTGGTCTCGGGGGAGCGGCGCAGCAGGTGGCGGTCGGGTTCGACGAGGGCGGCGAGCGCGGCGGCCAGCCGGTCCCGGCCTTCCACCATCCGGTCGCGGAAGCACGCGTCGCCGTTCATCAGCTCGCGGGGCGCGGTGAGGAGGTTGGCGTTGGCCCGCATCCCGGCTCTCAGGATCGCGACGGCCTCGCGCAGTCGCTCGCGCAGCCCGGCCGTGGTCGCGCCGACGGCCGCCAGCGCGTCGATCCCGGGCTGCGGGTCGAACGCGTTCATGAGCGCCGCGCGCAGCAGGGACGCCTTGTCGGGGAAGACGCCGAAGATCGTGCCTTCGGCCACTCCGGCGGCCTCGGCGATCTGGCGGGTGCTCACCGCGGTGCCGTGCTCGCGCAGCAGGGGGACGGTGGCGGCGATGAGCGCCGCCCGGCGGTCTTCCGGCGCCATGGCCGGCACTCTGCGCCTTTTGGACATGCCGGACACCCTAATGAGCGAGCGCTCACTCGTCCAACGGGTTTTCGGGGCGTCCGGTCTTCGGGGGGTCCGTGCGGGGAGAGGGCGGCCGCCCGGCCTCGTGGCGGGGCCGGACGGCCGTTCGGGGTCAGGCCGTCAGAGCGGGCGCACGTCCAGGCCGTAGGAGACGCGGTCGATCCACCAGGGGCCGCAGCTCGCCGAGCTCCACTGCCCGGTGTTGGTCGTCACCCAGGCGCCGTCCCGGCGGCCGTTGACGCACTGGACGTAGGCGCGGAACTCGTAGGCGGGGCCGCTGGTCGCGCACCGGGCGGAGAACGAGTTCCCGCCCCAGCCGTATTCACAGTCGCCGGCCGCCGACGCCGGGCTCAGCAGGCCCGACCCGACGGTGACGGCTCCTGCCGCGAGCACGGTCGCGGCCAGGACGCGCAGGGTTCTGGTCATACCTCTCCTTGTGCTGGTGACGGTCGCCCCGAGTGAATTGCTTAGGAAACTTTCCTAAGCGAAAGATACGCGCCGACCAGGGCCCGTCAACCCCCCGCGCCACCCCATTCCGACCCCTTTCCGGCCCCCTCTCCGGAGCCGACGACAATGGGGGACATGACACGTGCTGTGTACGTCGCGGCGGGCGAGGCCGGGAGCAACAAGGCGACCGTGGCCCTGGGGCTGGTCGAGCTGCTGTCCCGGCAGGTCGGGGCCGTGGGCGTCTTCCGCCCCGTGGTCCGGGCGGGCCGCGAGGACGCGCTGGTCAACACCATCAGGAGCCGCTTCCAGCTCGCCCTGCCCTACGCGGCCTGCGCGGGCGTCACGTACGACGACGTGCACGACGACGTCGAGCGCGCGGCCGGCGAGATCGTGGCCCGCTACCGCGCCCTCGCCGGGCGCTGCGACGCGGTGGTGGTGATCGGCACCGACTACACCGACGTGGGGGCGCCGACGGAGTTCGGCTTCAACGCCCGGCTGGCCGCCGACCTGGGCACGCCCGTGATCAACGTGGTCAGCGGGCGGGGCCGCACCGCCGCGCAGATCGCCGCGGCGGTCGAGCTGTCGACCCGGGAGCTGGCGCAGCACCACGCCCACGAGCTCGCCGTCGTGGTGACCCGGGCCGCGCCGGGCACGCCCGCCGTCGGGCACCGGACGCCGGTGTTCGTGCTGCCGGAGACCCCCTCGCTGCGCGCGCCGACGGTCGCCGACCTGCTCGACGCCTGCGACGGGAAGCTCTTCCTCGGCGAGCGGGAAGGGCTCGGCCGCGAGGCGAGCAGCCTCATGGTCGGGGCCATGTCGCTGCCCGGCATCCTCGACCGCTACACCGAGGGCGCCGCCGTCATCATCCCCTCCGACCGGGCCGCCGCCCTGCTGCCCGGCCTGATCGCCGCGCACACCTCGCCCGGCTTCCCCTCCCTGTCGGCCGTGGTGCTCACCGGAGGCACGGACCTGCCGGGGCCGGTCGACCGGCTGCTGCGCGGCATGACGATCCCGCTGCCCGTGATCGCCGCCGACCACGACACCTTCGAGACCGCCACCAGGCTGTCGGCCGTGGAGGGCCGCTTCACCCCCGAGGCCATCGGCAAGATCGACACGGCGCTGCGGCTGTTCGCCGAGCACGTGGACGGCCCGCTGCTGCTCGACCGGCTCGCCATCGCCAAGACCGACGTCGTCACACCCCTGATGTTCGAGTACGAGCTGCTGGACCGGGCCCGCGCCCGGCGCAGGCACATCGTGCTGCCCGAAGGGGAGGAGCCCCGCATCCTGCGCGCGGCCGACATCCTGCTGCGCCGCGGCGTCGCCGAGCTCACCCTGCTCGGCGACGAGGAGCGCATCAAGGTCCAGGCCGGGCAGCTCGGCCTCGACCTGACCGGCGCCAGGGTGCTCAGCCCGTTCGACCCGGACCTGCGCGAACGCTTCGCCCGCGCCTACGCCGACGCCCGGGCGCACCGGGGCATGACCGTCGAGCTGGCCCGCGACACCGTCACCGACGTGTCCTACTTCGGCACGCTGATGGTCCACACGGGCATGGCCGACGGCATGGTGTCCGGTGCGGCCCACACCACCGCCCACACCATCAGGCCCGCCTTCGAGATCCTGCGCCTGGGCCTGGTCTCCAGCGTGTTCTTCATGTGCCTGGCCGACCGGGTGCTCGTGTACGGCGACTGCGCGGTCAACCCCGACCCGAGCGCCGAACAGCTCGCCGACATCGCGATCGCCTCCGCGCGCACCGCCGCGTCGTTCGGCGTCGACCCCAGGATCGCCATGCTGTCGTACTCGACGGGCGCCTCGGGCGCGGGCGCCGACGTCGACAAGGTGCGCGCCGCCACCGAGCTGGTCCGCGAGCGCCGCCCGGATCTCCAGGTGGAGGGGCCGATCCAGTACGACGCCGCGGTGGACCCCGCGGTCGCGCGGGCCAAGATGCCCGGCAGCCGGGTGGCCGGCCGGGCCACGGTCTTCGTCGTGCCCGACCTGAACACCGGCAACAACCTCTACAAGGCCGTCCAGCGCAGCGCGGGCGCCGTCGCGGTCGGGCCGGTCCTCCAGGGGCTGCGCAAGCCGGTCAACGACCTGTCGCGCGGCGCGACGGTGGCCGACATCGTGACCACCGTCGCCGTCACCGCAGCCCAGGTGAGCGACGAGCCCCCCGAGCCGCACGAGCCGCCCAGGTGAGCGGCGAGCCGCACGAGCTCACGCGGTGGTCGCCGGGTCGGACGGCCGCACCAGCGCGAGGGTCTGGGAGGCGATCTCCCACTCCTCGTCGGTGGGGACGACCAGGACGGCCACCTCGGCGCCCGGCGGCGACACCGCGCGCTCGCCCTCCCGCGCCGCCTCGTTGAGCGCGGCGTCCACGGTCACGCCGAGCCGGTCGAGCCCCGCCAGCGATTCGGCGCGGGTGGCGGCGTCGTGCTCGCCGATCCCGCCGGTGAACACGATCGCGTCCACGCGGCCGAGCAGCGCGTAGTAGGCGCCGACGTACGTGCGGATGCGCCGGGTGTAGACGTCCAGCGCCAGCCGGGCCGCGTCGTCGTCGCGGGCGCGCACCTCGCGCATGTCGCCGGACCCGGCCAGCGCCAGCAGGCCGCCCTCGTGGGTGAGCGCGCGCTCGACCCGCTCGGCGTCCAGCCCGGCCGCCCGCGACAGGTAGCCGGCCAGGGCCGGGTCGACGTCGCCGGAGCGGGTGCCCATGACGAGCCCCTCCAGCGGCGTCATCCCCATGGACGTGCCGACGCTGACGCCGCCGGAGATCGCGGTGGCGCTGGCGCCGTTGCCCAGGTGCAGCACGATCAGGCCGAGCTCGGCGAGGTCGCGGCCCAGCACGGCGGCGGCGCGCCGCGACACGTAGGCGCAGGACGTGCCGTGGAAGCCGAACCGGCGCACGCCGAACCGCTCGCGCCACTCGCCCGGCACCGCGTAGGTGTACGCCTCGGGCGGCAGCGTGCCGTGGAAGGCGGTGTCGAACACCGCCACCTGCGGCACCTCGGGGAACACCTCGCGGGCGAGCCGGATGCCGGTCAGGTTGATCGGGTTGTGCAGGGGCGCGAGCGGGGCGAGCTCCTCGACGGCGGCGATGACCTCCTCGTCGATGAGCACGGCCGAGGTGAACCGGGTGCCGCCGTGCACCACCCGGTGCCCGACCGCGACCGGCGCCGGCTCCGGGCCCGCCTCGGCGAACGCCGCCATCATCGCCGCCAGCCCCTCGGCGTGGTCGCGGAAGCGCCGCTCCACGACGTACGGCGGCGCGTCCCCGTGACGGTGGGTCAGCCGGCCCCGCTCCTCCCCGATGCGCTCGACGAGCCCCTTGGCGGCGCGCTCGCGCGTGTGCGGGTCGACGAGCTCGTACTTGATCGAGGAGGAGCCCGTGTTGAGGACGAGAATGTGGTCGGCCATGACGACGAGCCTATTTCCGCGGCGGCGGCCCGCCCCCGGCGGCCCGTATCAGGTGGCCGTCTCAGGTGGCGGCCTCGTTGAGCGGGCGGCCGTACGTCTCGGGCGCCAGGAACGCCGACGCCACCACCCCCACGCCGCAGAACGCCCCCAGCAGCACCATCGTCAGCGAGATCCCCGCCCCGTCGAGCAGCGACGGCACCACGAACGTGCCCAGTACGGCGCCGATGCGGCTGGCCGCCACCCCGATCCCGAACGCGGTCGCCCGGATCTCGGTCGGGAAGATCTCGTTGGGGTAGATCCACTGCAGGATCGTGGGGCCGCCGATGGCCAGCGCGTAGACGCCGGCGAGCAGCAGGATGACGGGCGGCGGCGCCTGCGCGAGCACGCCGAGCAGCACCAGGCAGCCCGAGGCCACCGCCATCGGCCAGATGAGCAGCGTCCTGCGCCTCATCCGGTCGGCGACCAGGGTCGCCACCACGCAGCCCAGCAGCAGCAGCCCCCCGACGGCGACGCTGGAGGCGCGGTCGTCGCTGATGCGCAGCGCCTGGAGGATCTGCGGCGCGAAGGCGTAGATCGCGTACAGCGGCGTCACCGAGCACGTCCAGAACAGCGCCACGAACACGGTGCGGCGCAGGTACACGCCCTGGAAGACGGTGCGGAACCGGGTGGGCGCCCGCCGCTCGCCGACGCCGTCGAGATCGGCCGACTCCCCGTAGACGCGGCGGGTGACGGCCAGCGCCTCGCCGCCGCGGCCCTTGGTGATCAGCCAGCGCGGGGACTCGGGCGTCCCGATGCGCAGCACGAACAGCACCGCCGCCACCAGCGCCGGCGACATGAGCAGCCACCGCCACGCGTCCGGCCCGAACCCCATCACCCACAGGCCGAGCAGGTACGCCAGCGCGTTGCCCGCCGACCACATGACCGTCTGCAGGCCGATGAGCGTGGCCCGCGACCGGCGCGGGGCGAACTCGGCCAGCAGCGAGGTGGCGATGGGGTAGTCGGCGCCGATGGCGACCCCGAGCAGCAGGCGCAGCACGAGCAGCTGCTCGGGCCCGGTGACGAAGAACTGCGCCCCGGAGAAGATCGCGATGGCCGCGATGTCCAGGGTGTACATGAGCTTGCGGCCCACGAGGTCGGTGACGTACCCGAAGACGAACCCGCCGGCGAACAGGCCGAGCAGCGCGGAGGCGGCCAGCGCGCCCTGCCACAGCTCGTCGAGCCGCCATTCGGCGGTCATCGGAGGCAGCGCGAGCCCGATGACGCCGAGCGCGAGGCCGTCGAGTAACGGCCCGCCGGAGCAGAACAGGGCCAGCCTGCGGTGGAAAGGCGTCATGGGGGCGTCGTCGATGACGTTCGCCGCCCGGGTCTCGTTCGTGGTCATGGGCTGCTCCGATCGGAGTGGGCCGCGTTCCTGTTCCTGGCGGCGTTGGCGTACCAGAACAGGGCGGCCAGCACGAGGCCGAGCGCGGCGAGCGAGACGAAGGGGTTGTCCAGCACCCGGATCGGCAGATCCCAGCCCATCGACCTGGGCAGCGCGGCGGAGAGCCCGACCAGGGCCTCGCCGGTGATGAGCCCCGAGCAGACCAGCACCGCCCGGTCGTGGGCGACGTCCTCGGCGCCGGGCTCGCCCGACCGGCGGCCGGCCCGTTCGAGCGCGTGGGCCAGCAGCCCGCCGACGAGCAGCGGCAGTGACAGGCTGAGTGGCAGGTAGATGCCGATCGCGATCGGCATCACGTAGATGACGGCCCCGCCGGTGACGCGGCGCAGCACCTGGTCCAGGACGATCAGCGCGACGCCGATCCCCGCGCCGGTCCACAGCATCCCCATCGGGACTGAGCCCCGGGTGAAGACCGCGTCGGCGAGGTTGGCGAAGATCACCGCCTGGGGCGCCTTGAGCGTGTCGCTGCCCTCCCCGCCGATGCCGTAGCCGGCCAGCAGCAGGACCACGATGGGGGCGACGACGAAGGCGAACACCCCGACGCCGAACAGCTGCGCGAGCTGCACCCGGCGCGGCGTGCCGCCGAGGATCGCGCCGGTCTTGACGTGCTGCGCGGTGTCGCCCGCCGTCGCCGTGGCGGTGCAGACGAACACCGCGATGAGCAGCACGCACAGCACCACGCGCGAGTCGGCGCCGGCCCGCAGCAGCGTGAAGATCAGGGACGCGGCCAGGAACCCGCAGATCGCCAGCCCCGAGATCGGGTTGTTGGAGTTGCCGACGAAACCGACCACGTAGCCGGACACCGCCGAGAAGAAGAACACCAGGACGACGGCGACCACGGCCGACAGCGCCGCCAGCGCGACCGAGCCGACCATGGACCACACGAAGGCGAAGATGCCGAGCCCGGCCAGCGCGACGCCGCCGACGACCCAGCGCATGCCCAGGTCGGTGTCGGTCCGCTCGGTGGCCGCCCGCCGGCCGGGGCGCAGCCCGGCGAACGCGGTCCTGGCGCCCCGGGCGATCGACGTCCGGGCCTGGACGATCGACCAGCAGCCGCCGACGATCATCGCGCCGATGCCCAGGTAGCGGATGTCGGAGGCCCAGGTGTCCCAGGCGAGCGTCACCAGCGACCCGCCCGCGGCCGGCACGTCCGCCAGGAGCGGGATGGCGACCAGCCAGGACAGCACGCCCCCGGCCACGATCATCACCGTGAAGCGCAGCTTGACGATGAGACCGACGCCGACCAGCGCCAGCGAGATGTCCATGCCGCCGTAGAACACCCTGCCGCCGATCGCGACGGCGCCCTCGACCGTGCCCGAGATCACCTGGACGACGCTGGACAGGACCTTGAACACGGCGCCGGCCAGCACCGCGAGCCCCGCCGGCAGCAGGGTGCCCCGCCCGTCCTCCCCGGCCTCGGCGATCTTGGCGGCGGCCACGCTCTCCGGATAGGTCAGCTCGGGCGACTCCACCGTGAGCGAGCGGCGCAGCGGGATCATGAACAGGACCCCGAGCAGGCCGCCCAGCGCCGCCGCGAGGCTGACCTCCCAGTAGTCCAGGTCCTGCCTGACCCCGGCGAGCACCAGCGCGGGCAGGGTGAAGGCGACGCCCACCGCCAGCGCCTCGCCGGAGGAGGCGATGGTCTGCGCCAGGTTGTTCTCCAGCACGGTCGCCCGTTTCGCCCGGACGCGGATCAGCCCGGTGCAGATCAGCGCCGCGGGGATGGCCGCCGAGATGGCCAGCCCCGAGTACAGCGCCAGGTAGGTGATGGCCGCCGTCATGACGAAGCCGACAGCGAATCCGATCCCGACGGACCGTACGGACAGCTCCGAACGCTCGCCCAGCTCCTTCACGCGCATCCTTTCGTGGTGCTTGAACAGATCCGTGCTGCCGGACCGCCGGCGCGGTCCCCTACTCGACCTTCAGGCGCACCAGCTCGTGCACCGCCTCGGCGTCGCGTTCGAGCTGCGCCCGGTCCTCGTGGACCAGCCGCACCAGCCCCCACGCCGACCCCAGGTCCACCGTGACCGGCCAGTAGCCGCCCTCCTCGGCGATCAGCCGCACGCCGTCGTACGACTCCAGCCGGCTGACCTCCTCCAGCCCCTCGAACCCGCTCACCCGGCCGGCGCGGTCGTTGATCAGGCAGCACATGTTGTAGTGCCGGTGGAAGACGTGCGGCTCGGCGTTGTCGTACTCGCCCAGGAAGATCTGGATGTTGTCGCGGTACCAGCTGCGGCCGGTGCACTTCTCGGCCATCAGCGGGGTGCCCGCGCCCGGCAGCCGGTTGTTGATCTCCAGGGCGCGCGGCCCCCGCGAGGTGAGCTTGTACTCGGTGTCGTTGATCCCGTAACGCACGTCGACCGCCGTGTTGAGATCCTGGATGTACGGCAGCGCCTCCAGCACCCCGGGATCGTCCAGGGGCAGCGACCGGAAGTTCCGGTAGACGCTGGGGCGCCCTTCCCGCTGCAGCTTGTCGTACTTGGCGGCCGAGACCAGCTGGCCCCGGCCGCCGTTGTGCAGCAGGTTCATGAAGTACTCGTCGCCGTCCAGGTACTCCTCGGCCAGCACCGAGCCGAAGCGCCGGTCGTACAGGTCGGGCAGGCTCGTGATCGCCGCGAACGCCTTGGCGACCTCCCGCTCGTCGGTGCAGACGAAGACGTTCGACGCGCCGGTGGAGGCGTTCGGCTTGAGCACCACGGGATACCCCTGGCGCTCGGCCCACTCCACCACGGACTCCACCCGGTCGGACTCGTGGAAGGCCGCGCACGGCAGCCCGTGCGCGTTCCAGCGCTCCTTCATCGCGCGCTTGTTCACCCGGGCCGCCAGGCTCTCGACCGGGTTGCCGATCAGGCCGAGCTCGCCGGCGAGCAGATCGGTGATGTCGAGCGCGACCTGGGTGCCGGGGATGACGGCGGCGACCTGGCGGGAGGCCAGGAACGCCACCGTCTCCCCGATCGAGCGGTGCTCGTGGATCTCGTCGTAGTCGTCGGGCTGGAAGGTCTGCACGACGTACGAGGCGGTGTACTCCTGGCTCAGCACGGCGATCACGGACAGGCCGAGGGCCTTGCCGGCCTCCCCGTACGACGCCCCGCTCGCCACCGGGTCGACGACCGCTATCGTCCGGCGGTGTCCCGTCATCCCATGACCTCCTTGTTGTGACACGAACGCTGGTGACAGGAGCCCGTCAGGACACGAACTCGAAGTAGCCGTTGGGGGAGTAGTCGTAGCCGGCCCGCTTGAACCGCTCCGCGGGCATCGGGAACCCGGCCTCCAGATACCGTTCGAGGAAGTAGGCGCCCTCGCGCGAGTCGATGCCGATGCTCTTGGCGAGCGTGTCGTCCTCGACGTCCTGGGCACGCGCGTACTCCACGAGCGTGTTCTTCATGCCGCTGCCGTCCGGCATGCGGATCTTGGGGCGGTTCGTGATGTACGCCGGCAGCCGGTCCTTGAAGGCCTCGCGCAGCAGCCACTTGTCCACGCCGCCGCGCAGCTTCATCTCCATCGGCACGCTGTAGGCGAACTCCAGCAGGTGGCGGTCCATGAACGGCACCCGGGTCTCGACCGAGTTCATCATGCTCGACCGGTCGACCCGCTGCAGGTCCGTACGGTGCAGGTTCGCCACCCGGTAGCGCATCAGGTCCACCGGGTCGTGGTGGTGCCGGAACAGGTCGTACCCGGCCATGACCTCGTCGCTGCCCTCACCGCACAGGGCGAGCTTGAAGCCGTGCCGCTTGGCCAGCTCGAAGGCGAAGTAGCCGACGCAGGTGTCCATGACGTCGATGGCCTCGAAGAACTCCGCGCCGTAGACGATGTCGGGGATGATGTCGACCAGCGCGTCCCGGTTGAGGTGCGCCACCACGTGCGGGATGTCGTGCTCCTGGCAGTAGCGCCGGGCGACCTCGATGTCGGCGGCCCCCTCGAACCCGATCGTCAGCGCCGTGACCGCCGGGTGGTGCAGGCGGGCGCTGGCCAGCACGGCCGCGCTGTCGATCCCGCCGCTGAAGGTCACCGCGACCGGCAGGTCGGTGTCGACCTGCCGCCTGACCGCGTCGTCGAACAGCTCCCGGTAGCGCGCCACCATGTCCCGCTCGGGCAGGTCGCACGGCGTGTCGTCGAGCTGGTGGTAGCGCGTGACCCCCCGCTCGGTGAGGTAGCTGCCCGGCGGCAGCGTCCGGATCTCCCCGGGCACCCCGAGCAGGCACTTCTGCTCGGAGGCGAACCGGTACACGCCGTCCGACACCACGTAGTAGAGCGGCTTCATGCCGACGTGGTCGCGGGCCGCCAGGAACGTGCGCCGTTCGCTGTCGAAGACCACGAACGCGAACATGCCGTTGAACCTGCCGAGCATGTCCGGGCCCCACTCGGCGTAGGCCTGCGCGATCACCTCGGTGTCCGAGGTGGTCCTGAAGCGGTGCCCGAGCCGCTCCAGCTCGCGCCGCACGTCCTGGAAGCCGTACAGCTCGCCGTTGTAGGCGACCCAGATCCGGCCGTGCTGGTCGGACTGGGGCTGCTGGGCGTGCTCGCGGTCCACGATGGCCAGCCGGTTGGCGCCGAGGGCGGCGCCCACCTCCGAGCGCCGCTCGGCGAAGCACTCCGGGTCGCCGCGGTGCCAGATCTTCGCCAGCATCGCGATGAGCTCACGGTCGCGCGCCGCCAGCCGATGGGCGTCCTCGGCGACGACCCGGGGGTCGATGATCGCTGCGATTCCGCACAAGGTGATCTCCTCCTCCGTTACGCGTCGACCGTCGCGCCGAGGCGCTGCAGGTCATCGAAGAACCGGGGGTACGTCTGCGCCACGTACTGCGGGTCCTTGATCGTCAGCCCGGTACGGCTGCGCAGCGCGACCACGCTCATCGCCATGACCACGGCGTGGTCGTAGTGGCTGTCCACGGTGACGCCGCCGGGCACGCCGGCCGGCGAGCCGTGCACGATCAGCTCGTCCCGCTTCTCGTCGCAGGCGATGCCCGCCCGCTCCAGCTCCCGGCGGAAGTCGCTGATGCGGTCGCACTCCTTGTAGCGGATGTGCTCGATGTTGTAGAAGCGGCTCGTGCCGTCGGCGTGGGCGGCCAGCGCGGCCAGCGGCAGCACGGCGTCCGGCGCCAGCGAGCCGTCGAAGTCCAGCGGCCGCAGCTCGCCGCCGCCCTGCACGCGCAGCGTCGAGTCCTCCTCGGTGACGCTGACGCCGATGTCGCGCAGGTAGGCCAGCACCCCGTCGAGCTCCTCGAGCCGGTGGTGCCGCAGCTCCACCGTCGAGTCGACGCAGGCGGCCACGGCGAGCAGCGCCGCGGTGCTGGCCGGGTCGCTGCCGCAGACGTAGTGCGCCGGCTGGTAGGCGGTGGCGGCCGGCACCCGGTAGCTCATCATGTCCTCGCTCGCGGCGACCTCGACCCCGGCCGAGCCGAGCACCGTCAGCGTGGTCCGCACCATCGCCTTGGCCTTGAGCTCGTCCGGGACGCGCACCGACAGGGCGTCGTCGAGGAGCCCGCCGAGGAAGAGCAGGCCGCTGAGGAACTGGGAGCTGCGCCGGCCGGAGATCTCCACCTCGCCGCCGTGCGCGGCCGAGCCGTCGAGCGTGATCGGCAGGGTGCCCTCCTCGCCCGCCTCGACCACGACGCCGAGCGCCCGCAGCGCGTCGACCATCTCCTGGTTGGCCCGGCGGCCGAGGGAGTCGAGGTACGGCGTCATGAACGTGATGCCGCGGTTGCGCGCGGCGGCGCCCATGAGCAGGCGCAGCACGATGCCGGAGTTGCCGGGGGAGAGGGTCACGCCGTCGTGGAACCTGCCGGGGCCCTCCACCTGGAGTCGGCCGGGCTCGACGTGCGTCAGGCGCGCGCCGAGCTCCTGGCAGCACTCCATCATCGCCTTGACGTTGTTACTGGAGGCGACGTTGTCGATGAGGCTCGTGCCGGGGGCGAGGGACGCGGCGAGCACGGCCCTGGCCGAATAGCTCTTGGAGGCCGGCGGGACGACTTCGCCCTTGAGCACCTTGGCCGGGTGGACATGAAGCTGCTTGTACTGGAGGAAATCCATGGTCCTTCTCAACTCGTCTTCGACGGATCCGTCGTGAGCCCGGCGGCCGGCGCCTGGGTGCGGCCGGCCGCCCGGGGTGATCTGGCGGTTCTGCTGGAGCTAGTTGGCGACCTGCACCCGCGTGTGGCCGGTGACGACGCGCACGCCCAGGCCCTCCATGACCTCCAGGTAGTCGGGGAAGCTCGCGTGCAGGTGCTGCACTCCCTCGATGGACGTCGGCCGCCGCGCGCCGAGCGCGGCGGTGGCCAGGCTCAGGAAGATGCGGTGGTCGCCGTGGCTGTCGACGGTGACGCCGCCGGCCGGCGCCTGCCGCCCGGCGGTGGCGAACCCGTCCACCTCGCCGTCGGCGCCGTACGTGGGCTCGATCGCGCAGCCCATCCGGCGCAGCTCCCCGATCATCACCGAGATGCGCGGGCACTTGTGGTTGTTGACCTGAGCCGCGTTGCGCAGCGTCACCTTGGCCTCGACGAACGGCGCGATCGCCGCGAGGGTGGGGACGACGGTCGGGATGTTGCCGCCGTCGATCTCTATCGAGGCCGAGCCGGGCGAGGTGCGCCGCAGCCGCAGCTCGCCGCTCACCCTGTCGTGCTCGGCACGCACGCCCAGCGCCTCCAGCACCTCGAAGAACTCGGCCTCCGAGCTGAGCGAGGAGCGCTGGTAGCCGGCTACGGCGATCTCGCCGTGGTCGGCCGTGGCCACCGCGCCGGCCAGGTAGGACAGGGCGGTGAAGTCGGAGGCCACCCGGTGGATGCGCGATTGGTAGGCCGACGGGGTGATCGTGAACGACCGCCCGTCCTGCTCCACGACCGCGCCCTGCTCCCGCATCATCTGCAGGGTCAGGTCCACGTACCCCTGCCCGACCGGGTCGTCGGTGCAGTCCACCCGGATCGCGCGGCGGGCCAGCGGCGCGACCAGCAGCACCGCCGTCAGCACCTGCGAGCTGTGCCGCGTGTCGACGGTGGTCCGGCCGCCGAGCCGGCGGCTGCCGTGGATGCGCACGCGCAGCCGCCGGGAGTCGCTGACGTCCTCGAACCGGCCGCCGAGGTCGCCGATGAACCCCATGTGCTCGCGCACCGGGCGGGCGAACATCGAGGTGTCGCCCTCGATGACGGTCTCGTGGCTGGACAGGCAGGCCAGCGCGGCGAGCGTACGGAAGTTGAAGGCCGAGCCCGCCACGGGCACCGGCGCCCGGCCCGCCCGCAGCGACCGGCCGACACCCGACACGATCAGCTTGCTCGCCTCGTCGTGCAGCACGTCGAGGCCGAACTGCCGGGCCGCCGTGAACAGCTTCTCCGCCTCCGAGCTCCACGCCGGGTTCACGATGATGCTCGGCGCGTTGGTCAGCAGGCTGAGCAGAATGGCGCGCTGCATGTGCGGCTTCGAGTACGGCAGGCGCCCGGTCCCGCCGATGCCGCGTCGTGCCGGATGTATTTCCACCAGGCGCATCGTCGCGCTTCCCTCTTTTCCGGTCATCATGATTCCGCGGTGCCCGGTAGTATCGCGGTCGCGGTGATTTCGACGAGGAACTCCGGCTTCACCAGGGCGACGGCCACCGTGGTGTTCACCGGCGTGATGTGCCCGAAGTACTTCTGGAACGCCCGGGCATAATCGTCGAAATGGGCGAAGTCGGTGAGGTGCGTGGTGGTGCTCACGACGTCCTCGAGCTCCGCGCCGAGGCGGCGCAGCGAAGTCTGAATTTTCTCGATGATGAATTCCGTCTGGGCGAACGCGTCGTGGCCGACCGCGTTTCCCTCCCCGTCGGCGGCGACGGTTCCCGCGATGAACACCTGGTTTCCGATGCGGACGCCGCGGGAGTATCCCATCTGCGGTTCCCAGGGCGACGCGCTGAAGATGATCTTCTTCTCGGACTGCCGGTCCGCTGCTGCTGTTGCGGTGTTTTCCATGCTCAACCGTCTGACTTCCCTTGTGAGGTGGTGTTTTCGGGCATGCGTGGGCCCGAGATCGGATAATGCGCGGTGAAAACTGAGTAACGGCAGGCTCGCGCCGCCGCCGCGCAAAAGAGAAGTGTTTCCGGCGAAATGGGTTCCCTGCGTCATGGGAGCAATTCCGGAGCCCCCCGGCTCCACCCGTCGCCGTGTGGCGCGATCATGCAAAGGAAGATCGCTGGTATTTCCCCCGATGTGCCTCCAGTACCTTGCCGCCCGCTTTCCTTTGGCTACATAAGTACATGCGGAGACATGAGTCAAGGGTCACTCTTCCGGCTTTTGCCCGGCTCAACATCGACATCGGGGCGGGATGGCGAGAAAGCGCATGTGGAAGGGTGGTCCGGCGCCGGGTTTCGCCGGAGGAGAATGATTTCGGACGGTGACTTACCGGGAAAAGACTCGTCCGGACCGCCGTGTCGGATCGGCAGTCAGGGCGGGAGACGGCGAGAATATTTCTTATAATCTTCCGCCGTCGGCCACCTCCGTTCCTCCGGACGATCGGACACGTCACCGCGGCAGGGCCGCGCCTGTCTCCGCCGGGCGGGGTATGCCGGGAGTGACCCGCTCGGGACCAATGGCCGGACCTTCCGGGACTTCCTCCTCCTGTGCCGTGCGGGCCGCCGGGGCGAGGCTGGCGGCGAGAGCCGGCAGGCAGTGAGGAGACGTGAGATGGCCGATCGGATCGTGGTGGGCGTGGACGGGTCCGCGCCGGCGGCCGCGGCGGTGGAATGGGCGGCGGCCGACGCCCAGCGGCGCGGGCTGGACCTGCGGATCGTGCACGTGTGCGGGCACGAGACGGACGCCGGAGAGACGCTGGAGATCGCCGCCGACCGGGCGCTCGCGCTGACCCGCGACGTCGAGGTGACCACCGAGTCGCTGCCCGGGCACGCGGCCGACCGGCTCATCGGCGAATCCGCGACGGCCGACAGCCTGGTGCTCGGCAGCCGCGGGCTCGGCGGGTTCACCCGGCTGCTGGTCGGCTCGGTTAGCGTCGCCGTGGCCGGGCACGCCGCCGGGCCGGTCGTCGTCGTCCGCGCCCCGCGCGTGGTCGAGCACGGCAGGGTCGTGGTCGGCTACGACGGCTCGGAGCACTCGCACGCCGCCATGGAGTACGCCGTCCAGCAGGCGCGCGCCCGCCAGGCCCAGCTGCACGTGGTCACGTCCTGGCAGATGCCGCCGTTCTTCTCCTCGCACGCCGTGGCGTACACCGGCCTGATCGAGGAGGCGATGGAGGACGAGATGCGCATGGCGCGCGAGCGCGTGACGCCCTGGCGGCTGGCCAACCCCGGCCTCGTCATCACCGACGAGCAGTCGCGCATCCACCCGATCTCCGCCCTCGTCGAGGCGGCCGAGTCGGCCGACCTGGTCGTGGTGGGCTCGCGCGGGCGAGGCGGCTTCGCCTCGGCGCTGCTCGGCTCGGTCAGCCACGGCGTGCTCCACCACGCGCCGTGCCCGGTCGCCGTGGTCCGGCCGCGCCCATGAGCCCCGTCGCGCTCGTGCTCTACGAGTCCCGGTACGGCAGCACGCGGCTGATCGCCGAAGCGGTGGCGGAGGGCCTGGCCACCCGGATGCCGGCGGAGGCGCGCGAGGCCGCCTCCACACCCGCCCGCCTGGGGGAGGACGTCACGCTCCTCGTGGTGGGCGCGCCGACGCACGCCTCCCCGATGAGCCGCGCGCCCGTCCCGCGGGGCGGGGGCGTGCGGGAATGGCTGGCCGCGCTCGGCCCGCCGCCGGCCACGCTCGGCTCGGCCGCCTTCGACACCCGCGTGGGCAGGCCCCGCCTGCCCGGCGCGGCCGCCCACGCGCTGACCAGATCGCTGCGGCGGCTCGGCGTCAGGTCCGTCGCCCCGGCGCGGAGCTTCGCCGTCACCGCCGTTCAGGGCCCGCCGGCCGAGGGCGAGCTGGACCGTGCCAGGCGATGGGGTGAGAGCCTCGCCGCCCGGCACCTGCCGGCGGAGCGGGACGCCGCGACCGCCTCCGTGCACGGCTGACCGTCCGCTACAGCAGCGTGGTCATCGCCGCGATCACGAAGATCAGCGCGATCGGCCCCAGCACCGCCGACGACACCACGATCGCCCGGTGGCCGGGCAGCAGCCGGGCCAGCGCGTGCGACGCCGCCTGCCGCACCGTCCCCGCGCCCGGCAGCACGAACAGCCCCAGCGTGAACACGGCCGCCGCCAGCGGCTCCACGTGGCTGGTGCTCAACCGGCCGGTCCAGTGCAGGAAGCTGGAGGCGGCGATGCCGAGCGCCAGCGACAGCACGACGTGGCCCACCGTCACGAGCACGACCCTGGACAGCGTCCGGCGGTGCTCGCCCAGGAAGTACGCCCCGGCCCGCAGCGCCACGGACAGCGCCGCCGCGGTCAGCCCGACGCCGACCGGCTTGAGCACGGTCAGCGCCATCAGCGTCACCAGGACGAGCACCCCGGAGAAGTCGCTGCCGGCCAGGAACCGCCGCAGGTCGAAGGGCTCCCGGGGCGGCGACGGGCGCTCGGGCTCCGGCCGCTCGGCATGCACCGTCGGCGCGGGTGCGGCCACGGGGCCGGCCGGCGCGTACCGGACCGGCGGGAGCAGGTCGGAGACCGTGTCCAAGGCCCGCGTACGGTCCGCCCGCACGGGCTCCGGGCTTACGGGCACCGGGCTCACGGGCACTGGGCGTACCGGCTCCGCGCGCCCGCCCGGGTCGAGCGCCCCGGCCATCCGCAGCAGCTCCCGCGCGCTGGGCCGCGCCGCCGGATCGACCTGGAGCGCCCGGCTCAGCCAGCCCCGCAGCCACGCCGGGGCCCGGTCGATCTGCGCCCGGCCTTCCAGCGTGTTGAAGCAGACCGCCTCGAACGTCCCGGTCCCGAACGGCGGCAGCCCCGTAGCGGCGAAGAACACCGTCGAGGCCAGCGCGTGCACGTCGGCCGCCGGCGTGATCACCGAGCCCCGGATGATCTCCGGAGCCAGGTAGCCGGGCGTGCCGACGAACATCCCGGACTGCGTCAGCCGGGCCGCGTTCACCAGGTGGGCGATGCCGAAGTCGATCACCAGCGGCTCGTCCCCGACCAGCATGACGTTGGACGGCTTGAGGTCGCGGTGGATGACGCCGGCCTCGTGGATGTCCACCAGCGCCTGGCACAGCTTCCTGGCCAGCGCGACGACCTCACCGGCCCCCAGCGGGCCCCGGTCCAGGATCGTGGCCTCCAGCGTGCGCCCCGGGGCGAACCGCGTCACCACGTACGGGGTGCCGCCCGTCAGCTCCGCGTCGAGCGTCTCGGCCACGTACCGGCTGCGCACCCGCCGCATGGTCTCCACCTCGCGGACCAGCCGGTCGCGCGCCTTCAGGTCGGCCGCCACGTGCGGGTGCAACACCTTGATCGCGACTTGCCGGCCCGCGCCGTCGAGTCCGAGATGGACGACTCCCATGCCGCCCTCGCCGATCTTCTCGATCAGCCGGTACGGGCCCAGATGCTCCTGCGTCCGCGTGCTCATTCCCGACGTCTTCCTCCTTGCTCCGGCAGCGCCCCCGCCTTGGACATTAAGCGACGACCGGCGCCGGCGCGGCGTCTAGGCGACGTCGGGCCGGGTCATCAGCGGTGATCGCACGTGCACCTCAAGGCTAGGGCCGGTCAGGGGGACGATGTTCCACGCCGCCACCGCCGTCCGCGCGACGGCGTCCACCACCAGCCTGACCCGGTGCGGCGTGGTGATGACATAGACGTCGGCGACGAACGTGTCGCCCTGCCAGGCGGCGGACGCCACGACGGGACGGCCGAGCGGCGCGCTCTCCCGCCACCCGCCGTGACCGGCCTCGACGACGAGGGAAGCCCCGAGCCGCAGGAGCCACCCGCCGTCCACCGGGTCGGCCGCCACCGTGCTCCCCTCGGGCAGCGGCGACCCCTCGGCGCAGGCGTCGAGCCGCGCCTCGACCGGACGCCCCGGCTCGGCGGCCCCCGGCACCGGCGCGAACGACAGCCCCCGCAGCCGCTCGGCCAGCTTCTCGTCGTCCCCGGCGCTGTCGGCGCGGTCCAGGCCGGGCAGCAGGCACTCCCAGATCGCGTCGAGCACGCCCTGCTCCTGGTGGTGGGCGCCGGTCAGCACGACCACCAGATCGTGCGACGGGGCGACCACGAACTGCTGCCCGAAGGAGCCGACGCCGTGGAAGCCGTGCGGCGACGTCCAGAACTGGTAGCCGTAACCGTCCAGGAAATCGGCGTCCCCCGGCCCGTCAGCGGGCGGCAGCGGGTCGGCGTGCCGCCTGGTGGCCAGCTCGATCCAGGCGGCGGGGACGAGCCGCCGGTCCCCCCGGACGCCGCCGCGCAGCAGCAGCTCGGCGAAGGCGGCGACGGCCTCGGTGGTCAGGTGCAGGCCGTGGAAGCCGAACGCGGCGCCGCTCGCCACCCGGTCCCACTCGGCGTGATCGACGCCCATCGGCTCGAACAGGCGCTCGTCGAGCAGCTCCGGCAGGCCGAGTCCGGTGACCCGCTCGACCATCCGGGCCAGCACGTACGTGGTCGCGTTGTCGTAGGTGTGCCGGGTCCCCTCGGGGTCGGTGAACGGGATGCGCAGGAAGCCCTTCACCAGGTCGCCCGGTTCGAGCCGCCAGGCCTCGCCGAGGCTGTCCGTGCGGTATCCGGCCGTCATGGACAGCAGGTGGTGGACGGTGAGGCGGCGCGCCTGCGCCGAGACGCCCGCCGGGACGTGGTCGGGCAGCACGTCCACCACCCGATCGTCGAGCGAGAGCAGCCCGTCGGCGATCGCGAGCCCCACGGCGACCGAGGTGAACGACTTGGTCACCGAGTACAGGAGGTGCGGGCGCCCGGCCGAGTAGGGCGCCCACCAGCCTTCGGCGACGACGTGACCGTGGCGGACGACCATGATCGAGTGGCACTCGACGGACCGCTCCTCGAGCCGGTCCAGCAGCGCGGCGACGGCGCGGGACGACACCCCCGAGGCGGCCGGCGTCGAGCGCGGCAGCAGTGCGCGGTGAGAAGGCATCCCGGCACCGTAACAAAGCCACCGAAACCGCCCCACCGATTCAAGGGCGGACCCGCACTCGGGCACGATGTACGCGCCAGCACCGCGCCCGCCCGGCGTGCCTGCGCCCGGCCCGTAGCATGGGGGCGTGCGGACGTTCATGCACGGGCCGGCGGCGTGGGGGGTCGAGAGCCCGCGGCGGCCCAGCCGGGTGGCCGGCGTCACCATGGCCGGGTTCCGCGTCCGTGACCTGGACGCGCTCCGGATGGTGCCGCACCCGGCCGTGACGGTGGTCCTGAACTTCGGCGACGGCTCGCCCGTCCTCGACGGCGCCCCCGGGCGCGGGCGGGGCGGCAGCATCGTCGCCGGGCCCGGCCTCGGGGCCGCGGGCGCGGTCCGGGTGCGCGGGGAGAACGTCGCGTGCGTCCAGGTGCGCCTGTCCCCGGTGGTCGCGGGCGCGGTCCTGGGCGTCTCCCCGGCCGAGCTCGACGGCGCCGTCGTGCCGCTGGACGACCTGTGGGGCGCGGAGGCGTCACGCATCCGCGAGCGGCTGGGCGAGGCCGCCTCGTGGCAGGAACGCTTCGCGCTGACGGACGAGCTGCTCGCCCGCCGCGACGGCGCCGGGCCGCCCGTGGACCCGGAGGTCGCCTGGGCCTGGCACCGGATCGCCGCCGGCCACGGCCGGGCCCGGGTCGACGGGCTCGCGGCCGAGGTCGGGTGGAGCCGCAAGCGGCTCTGGTCCCGGTTCCGGTCGCAGCTCGGGCTGCCGCCCAAGCAGGCGGCGAAGCTGGTCCGCTTCGACCACGCCGCCCACCGCCTGGTCGCGGGGGAGAGCCCGGCCCTGGTCGCGGCCGACGCCGGCTACGTCGACCAGTCCCACCTGCACCGCGACGTCCTCGCCTACACCGGGGCCACCCCCGCGACCGTGGCCGGCGAGGCGTTCCTGGCCGTGGACGACCTCGCCTGGCCCGGCCACGCGGCGCCCCGGCCGCCCGCGCTCACCCGGGCGGCACGACGAGGCCCTGCGGGTCGAGCGGGGTCTTGAGCCACTTCCGCTCGTGCGCCAGGTCCGCCAGCCGCCGCAGCTCCTCCAAGTCCGGCGTGGCGGGATAGATGCCCTGCCTGATCCGCAGGGCGGCCGGCTCGGTGATGCGGATGTAGTACGGCAGGATCGCCGCGGCCTGCCCGGGGTCCTCCGCGATCAGGCGGTGCGCCCGGGCGAGCGCGCGCCGGAACGCGCCCAGCGTGGCCGGGTTGCGCCGCACCCAGTCGTCGCCGGCCATCCACCCGGCGACGTGCAGCCCCGCGAACGCGCCGGTCATCGGGTCCGCCAGCACCCGCGTACGCCGCTGCGCGACTCCCTGGGAGACGAACGGCTCCACCAGCAGAGCCGCCGCGAACCGGCCCTTCTCCAGCCCGCCGATCAGCTCGGGCAGCGGGGTCTCCACCAGGACGACGTCGCTCCGCCTCAGCCCGGCGCGCTCCAGCGTGGCCTCCAGCGCCAGCTCCTCGACGCTCCTCAGCCCGGCGACGCCGATCCTCCTGCCCTTGAGCCCGGCCACGGACCTGATGCGGGACCCGGCACCGACCACGAGCGCGGTGGTCCCCGGCCGCGCCTGGTGGAGGCTGCCGACGATCTTCAGGGGGTGGCCGTTCTCGGCCGCCATCAGCGTCGCGAGATAGTCGGTCTGCGCGAGGTCCAGGTCGCCGGCGCTCACCCGGGGCACGCTCGCGGCGGCGGCGGGGATCACGTGCGGCTCCACCGTCAGCCCCTCCTGCCGGAAGAACCCCTTGGCGTTCGCCACGTACAGCGGCGCCGCCGCCGCGCTCGCCACCACCCCGACCCGGAGCGTGCTCCGCTCGGGCGGGGGCGCCGGCGCGGCGGGCTCCTGCCGCGCGCCGGGCAGCGCGCGGACGCCGACGGTCGCGGCGAGCACCGTGACGACGACCACGGCCGCCGCGGTGAGCGCCACCAGGTTGCGCCGCCTGCGCCGGTGGATCTCGATGGCCCGGGCGGCCAGATCCCGGTCCGGCATGTCCTCCGCGATACGCCCGAGAGCGTCTCCCAGCCAGGTCATCGGCGCGCCTCCCTCATGTCGGCCGGATCGTCCAGAACGGGCAGGCGCGAGGCCAGCTCCGGCGCCAGCGCGCGCAGCCGGGCCAGGGCGTGATGCGTCTGGCTCTTCACCGTGCCGACCGAACAGCCCATCAGTCCGGCGACGTCACGTTCGGTGCGGTCCTCGTAGAAGCGCAGCACGATCACCGCGCGCTGCTTGGGGGTCAGCCGCATCAGCGCCTGGCGCAGCACGATCCGCAGGACGGTGGAGTCCTCCGTCGAATAGCCCCGCTCGGGCGGCTCCGGGCTCAGCACCTCACCGGTGACGCGCCGCCGCCGCCACGAGATGTACTGGTTCACCAGGGCCTTGCGGGCGTACGCGTCGGGCCGGTCCATCCGGCGTAACCTCGGCCAGCGCCCGACCATCCGTACCAGCACGCTCTGCAGCAGGTCCTCGGCGAGATGCACCTCACCGGTCAGCAGGTATGCCAGACGCATCAGCGGGCGCTGGTGAGCATCGACGAACGCCCGGAAACTGGCATCGCGATCCACGTCTCTCCTCAACTCGGTCACCCCCCAAACGCCGCGAACCCCCCGAAAGGTTGGCACCGGACCCCGGACCCGGTTCGACACCCAGATGTCGGCTGCCGTTCACGAGGGGCGGCCATCGGCCGGAAACCAAGATCGGATAGCCTCCAGAAGTCAAGATCACTTCTGAAGGGACGAAGCATTGCCCCAGGCATGGAAACTCAGGCTGGCCACTCTCGGTGCGGCGTTCGCGCTGCCGCTGGCGGTGATCGCGGTCCCCGCCCAGGCGGCGGAGCCGGCGCCGCTGCTCACGCCGGGCGAGCCGCAGGCCGGAGCCGAGGACCGCTACATCGTGGTCATGAAGCCCGAGAAGGCACGCTCGCGCGACTTACGCTCCTCGCTGGAACGTGACACCGTGGTGAACGGCGGCCGGGTCACCCGCCGCTACGGCAAGGCGCTGGCCGGGTTCGCGGCCGTCCTGCCCGGCAAGGCGCTGGCCGCGGTACGGGCGCACGCGGCCGTCGCCTACGTCGAGCGCGACTCCGTCATCACCGGCAGCACCGTGCAGCCCAACCCGCCGAGCTGGGGCCTCGACCGCGTCGACCAGCGCGCCCTGCCTCTCGACAACAGCTACACCTACAACGCCACCGGCGCGGGCGTCACCGCGTTCATCGTCGACAGCGGCATCCGCACCACGCACACCGAGTTCGGCGGGCGGGCGTCCTTCGGCGCCAACTTCGTCGCCGACGGCACCACCGAGGACTGCCACGGCCACGGCACGCACGTCGCGGGCACGGTCGGCGGCGCCACGTACGGCGTGGCCAAGGCCGTCAACCTGGTGGCGGTGCGCGTGCTCAACTGCAGCAACAGCGGCCTGACCAGCGACCTGGTCGCCGCGATGGACTGGGTCGCGGCCAACCACCCGCCGCGCTCGGTGGCCAACTTCAGCCTCCAGGGCTACGGCACGGCCAGCAACGACGCCGCCGAAGGGCTGATCGACTCGGGCGTGCAGACCGTGTTCATCGCCAACAACTACAACACCGACGCCTGCACCAACGCGCCGCGCTCGCCGCGCGGGGTCGTGGTCGGCGCGACGACCATCCTGGACGAGAAGGCGAGCTTCTCCTCCTTCGGGCCGTGCGTGGACGTGTTCGCGCCCGGCACGGCGATCACCTCCTCGGTCAGCACCAGCGACACCGCCTCGGGCGCCTGGTCGGGCACGTCCATGGCTGCCCCGCACGTCACCGGCTGGATCGCCCGCCACCTCCAGGAGAACCCCGCCGCCACGATGGCCGACAGCAAGGCGGCCATCATCAGCAGTTCCACCAAGGACGTGCTGACCGGCATCGGCGAGGGCTCGCCCAACCGGCTGCTGTACGCCGCCCCCGGCCCCGCGCCGGACGACACGGTCGCGCCCAGCACGCCCGGCACCCCGGTCGCGAGCGGCCTGACCGCGCGCGGCGTCACGCTCACCTGGACGGCCTCCACCGACAACGTCGGCGTCGCCGGGTACGACCTCTACACCGGCGCGGGCCAGCCCGTCGGCTCCTACACCGGCACCGTCGCCCAGCTCGGCGACCTCGCCCCGGACACCACCTACACCTACTACGTCCGGGCCCGGGACGCGGCGGGCAACCTGTCGGCCCCGTCCGGCACGGTCACCGTCACCACCCCGCCCGACGCGGCGGCCGGCTCCTGCAAGGTGACCTACCGCATCACCTCGCAGTGGGACAACCAGTTCAACGCCGAGGTGACCTTCACCAACACCGGCCAGACCGCGGTCGACGGCTGGACCATCGGCTGGTCCTACCCGGCCGGCCAGCAGGTGATCAGCGGCTGGAACGCCACCTTCGCCCAGACCGGCACCGCCGTCACGGCGGCGAGCCTCGACTGGAACCGCGGCGTCGCGCCCGGCGCGTCCGTCTCGGCCGGGTTCAGCGGCAGCCACACCGGGTCCAACCCGGCGCCGGCGGCCTTCACCGTCAACGGCTCGCCCTGCACCACGAGCTGACGCAGACCGCGCGGAGGCGGAGGCGTCCCCCCGCCTCCGCGCGGCACCCCCACCTGACGGGGCCGCTGATTCGTATCAGCTTGATTGACGGCCGCCACCCCGCCGGGCGAGCGTGCGGCACCCGGTCGCCGGGACGGTCATCCAGTCGCCGAACGACGACGACCACGGCTGCTGGGCGACGGCCCTCCCCGGCCGGCGTCCGGACGCCGACGGCGCCATGCCCGTGGAGTTCCTCGGCGGCAACCCCTACCGGCTGCGCCACCGCACACCGGACGCCTCGGTGGTCGCCGACGTGCGGATCACCGGCGGCCAGGTCCGCCGCTCGGTCCGCGCGGTCTCGGCGGCCGCGACCGCGGGCGGGCTGGAGCCGCGCCGCGCCGGGGGAGTGGTCCGCTTCAGCTGGGGCGCGGCACGGCCGGCCACGTTCGCCGTGACCTCGGCGGCCTGCCTGCGGGACGGCAGGCGGCGGCTGCACGCACGACGGCACGTCCGAGGCCGCGATCACGTTCGACCGCTGACCGCCTGCTAATCCGTATTACTCCCGCCCCGCCCCTTGACGCTGACGAGACGCGTACCGGACACTCTCTTCCACTGCTAATGCGCATTACCTGAAGGAAGGTGAGATGGGACGCATCACGCAGCGCGACATCGCCCGGCTCGCCGGCGTCAGCCAGACCACGGTCTCGCTGGTGCTCAACAACCGGCCGGGGGCCGAGACGAGGATCCCGGCCGAGACCCGGGACCGGGTGCTGCGCGTCATCAGGGAGACCGGGTACGTGGCCGACCCGCTGGCCAGGCGGCTGGCGGCGGGCCGGAACCGGATCCTCGGCGTCTTCACCTACGAGCCGGTCTTCCCGAGCGCGACGGGCGACTTCTACCACCCGTTCCTCATCGGGATCGAGGAGTCGGCCGAGCAGGTGGGCTGCGACCTGCTGCTGCTGACCAGCGCCCCGCTGGTCGACGGCCGCAAGCGCATCTACCACCAGGACCACCGCCTGCGCCTGGCCGACGGCTGCGTCCTGCTCGGCCGCGAGCTCGACCGGGAGGAGCTGGCCCGGCTGGTCGCCGAGGGCTACCCGTTCGTCTCGGTGGGCCGCCGCGACGACGCGGGCGGCCCGGTCTCCTACGTCGGCGCCGACTACGGCAGCGTGGTGCGCGAGCTGGTGGAGCGGGCCCGCGGCCTGGGTCATGAGAAATTCGCGTACGTCGGGCACGGCGCCGGGGCCGAGTCGTTCGCCGACCGCCACCGCGGATTCCAGGAGGGGACGGCCGGGCTCCAGGCCGTCACCCTCCCTCCGGCGGACGCCGAGGACGCGCTCGGCACCGGCGCCACCGCGATCTTCGTGGAGGAGTACGCCGACGGCGCGGTCATCCTCCAGGCGGCCAGGGCGCGCGGCCTGGCCGTGCCCGGGGACCTGTCGATCGTCACGCTCGGCGACCCCACCAGGCCCGCGCCGACCGACATCGACTTCACCGGCTTCCGCATCCCCCGTGCCGAGATGGGACGGCAGGCGGTGGAGGTCCTCACCGAACTCATCGAGGGCGGCAGCCCGGTCCAGCGGCTGCTCCCGTGCGAACCCGTCAAGGGCCTGACCCTGGGAAGGAACAACGTTGCGTGAGCTGAGCACCGAGGTGCTGGTCGTCGGAGGCGGCCTCGGGGGAGTGGCGGCGGCGCTCGCGGCGCTCAGAGCCGGACGGCGGGTGATCCTCACCGAGGAGCACGCCTGGCTGGGCGGGCAGCTGACCAGCCAGGCGGTGCCGCCGGACGAGCACACCTGGGTCGAGCAGTTCGGCGTCACGGCGAGCTACCGCGCGCTGCGCGACGGCATCCGCGACTACTACCGCCGCCACTTCCCCCTCACCGAGCCCGCGCGGGCCTGGCGTGAGCTCAACCCCGGCGCCGGATGGGTGAGCCCGATCTGCCACGAGCCCCGGGTGGCGCTGGCCGTCATCGAGGCCATGCTCGCCCCCTACCGGGGCAGCGGGCGGCTCACCGTGCTCCAGCCGTGCACGCCGCTGGCGGCGGAGACCGACGGGGACCGCGTCCTTTCCGTACGGCTGCGCCACGAGGGGGACGAGGTCGTGGTGACCGCGCCCTACATCCTGGACGCCACCGAGACCGGCGAGCTGCTGCCGCTGACCGGCACCGAGTACGTCACCGGCTTCGAGTCGCGCGACGACACGGGCGAGCCGAGCGCCCCCGCCGAGGCGCAGCCGCTCAACATGCAGGCGATCTCCGTCTGCTTCGCGGTCGACCACATGGACGGTGACCACACCGTCGACCGGCCCGCCTCGTACGACTTCTGGCGCGACTTCGAGCTGCCCTTCTGGGGCGGCAAGCTGCTCGGCTGGCGCAGCCCGAACCCGCGCACGCTGGAGATCGGCGAGCGGAGCTTCACCCCCAACCCGGACGACGATCCGCTGCTGGTCCGCGCCGACCAGCGGCGCAACCCCGGCGACGGCAACCTGTGGACCTTCCGCAGGATCGCCGCCCGCCGCCTGTTCACCCCGGGCGCGTACGCCAGCGACATCTGCCTGGTCAACTGGCCGATGATCGACTACGTGCTCGGCCCGGCCTTCGACGTGCCCGACGCCGCGGAGCACGTGGCCGCCGCCCGCGAGCTGTCCCGTTCGGTCCTGTACTGGCTGCAGACCGAGGCCCCGCGGCCCGACGGCGGCACCGGCTGGCCGGGGCTGCGGCTGCGCGGTGACGTGACCGGCTCGGCCGACGGCCTGGCCCAGGCTCCCTACATCCGGGAGTCGCGCCGCATCCTGGCCGAGCACACTGTGGTCGAGCAGGACGTGGTCAAGGGCGCGCGTTACGGTGATTCGGCCGGGATCGGGATGTACCGCATCGACCTGCACCCCTCGACCGGCGGCGACAACTACATCGACGTGCCGAGTGCGCCGTTCGAGATCCCGCTGGGCGCGCTGGTCCCGCGCCGGGTGGACAACCTCCTGCCCGCCGGCAAGAACCTCGGCACCACGCACATCACCAACGGCTGCTACCGGCTGCACCCCGTCGAGTGGAACATCGGCGAGGCCGCGGGCGCGCTGGCCGCCTTCTGCCTGGACAGCTCGGTGCCGCCGCGCGCCGTCCGGAACGATCCAGACCTGCTGGCCCGCTTCCAGGACCGCCTGGAGGCCCAGGGGATCGAACTGCACTGGCCGGATATTTCCGGTTATTAACCCCCCGCAAGGAGTAACGACATGCGCACAAAGGTGACCGCGCTCGGGCTGGCGGGCACGCTGGCCCTCGCGGCCTGCGGATCCTCCGCCGAGCCGCAGGGCGGCCCCGTCACGCTGCGAATGACGATCTGGACCGGCAACGAGGCCCACCTCAAGCTGTTCGGCGACATCGCGGCCGCCTACCGGAAGACCCACCCGGACGTCACGGTGAAGTACGACACCCTCCCGGTGGAGACCTACACGACCACGCTCACCACCCAGATCGCCGGCGGCAACACCCCGGACCTGGCGTGGATCTTCGAGAACTCGGCCCCCGACTTCGTCGGCTCCGGTGCGCTGGTCCCGCTGGACACCCTGGTCAAGCCCGAGGAGCTCGCACCCAGCACCACCAGGCTGTGGCAGAAGGACGGCGCCCTGTACGCCTACCCGTTCTCCACCTCGCCCTTCGGCGTCTTCGTCAACACCGACCTGCTCGAGAAGGCCGGGCAGAGCGTGCCGGCCAAGGGCTGGACGTGGGAGGAGGCCGTCAAGATCGCCTCTGCCGTGCAGGAGAAGACCGGCAAGGCCGGCCTGGTCGTGCGCGACTTCGACTACAAGGGCTGGGACAACCTGGCCGCCGTCTGGGGCGGCTGGGGCGCCGAGGCGTGGAGCGAGGACGGCAGGACCTGCGGTTTCGACAAGCCCGAGATGATCGAGGCGATGGGCTTCCTGCACAAGGCGATCTTCACCGGCAAGGCCATGCCCGCCCCCGGCACCACCGCCGACTTCTTCGCCGGCGAGGCCGGGATGACGATCACCCAGATCTCCCGCGCCTCCCTGCTCCAGGACGGCGCCTTCGGCTGGGACCTGGTGACGCTGCCCACCGGGCCGAAGGGCGCGTACAGCGTGATCGGCCAGGCCGGCATCGGCGTGCTCAAGAAGTCCAGGAACGCCGAGGCCGCCGCCGACTTCCTGGCCTTCTTCACCAACCCGGAGAACTCCGCCAAGCTCGCCCAGTACTTCCCGCCGCCCCGGCAGCCGCTGCTGACCGCGGACTCGCTCGCGAAGAGCAACCCGCTGCTCAAGCCGGAACAGCTCCAGGACGTCGTGGTCGACGGCATCGCCGCCGGCCGCGTCAAGCCCAGCCACACCGGGCAGGCCGAGCTGAGCCAGGCCGTACGCGCCGGGCTGGACCAGCTGTGGCAGCCGGACGCCGACGTGGCGACCGTGATGAAGGGCGTCTGCGCCGCCATCCAGCCGATGCTGGCCAAGTGATGGCGCTGTCCGTGACCCGCCGGGCGGGCTGGTGGACCGCCCGGCGGCGCGACCACCTGCTCGGCTACCTCTTCATCGGGCCGCAGCTCGCGGGCAGCCTGCTCTTCGTCTTCCTGCCGCTCGGGCTCGTCCTCACCTACAGCCTCAACGAGTGGAACGTGCTGGCGGACACGTTCACCTTCGTCGGCGCCGACAACTACCGGCGGCTGCTGAGCGACCCGAACATGGCGTCGGTGCTGACGGCCACCGGGCTCTTCTCCGTGGGGCTGGTCGTCCTCAACCTCGCGCTGGCGCTGCTGCTGGCCGTCCTGCTCAACCAGCGGCTGCGCGGCACCACGGTGTTCAGGACGCTGTTCTTCTCCCCGGTGGTCGTCTCGCTCGTGGCCTGGACGATCGTGTGGGGGTTCCTGCTGCAGAACAACGGCGGCATCAACGCGATCCTGGCCGCCGCCGGCATCGAGGGGCCCAACTGGCTGCGCTCCGGCTCGTGGGCGACGGTCTCGGTGATCGTGGTCCAGGTGTTCAAGAACGTCGGGCTCAACATGGTGCTCTTCCTGGCGGCGCTGCAGGGCGTGCCGAAGGACCTGTACGAGGCGGCCCGGCTGGACGGCGCCTCGGCGTGGACCCGGTTCCGGCGGATCACGCTGCCGATGATCAGCCCGACCGTGCTGCTCACCTCGATCATCACGGTCGCCGGGTCGCTGCAGGTGTTCGCCCAGATCGCGGTGCTCACCCAGGGCGGCCCCGGCACCTCGACCACCGTGCTCGTCTACTACCTGTACCAGCAGGCCTTCCAGTTCCACCACTTCGGCTACGGGGCCACGCTGTCGGTGCTGCTGTTCGTGATCGTGCTCGCCCTCACCCTGCTGCAGTGGCGCATGCGCAGGAGGTGGGTGTTCCATGAGGCGTAAGACCCTGCTGTACGGGCTGCTGTGCGTGCTGTGCGTGCCGTTCGTCTTCCCGACCTGGTGGATGGCCACCTCGTCGCTGAAGCCGGTGAGCGAGATCTTCGCCTTCCCGCCGTCGCTGTGGCCGGGGCGGCCGACGCTGGAGGCCTACCGGCAGGTCTTCGAGCTGCAGCCGTTCGCGCAGCAGTACTGGAACAGCCTTTACATCGCCGCGGTCGTCACGGCCGGCACGCTGGTGGTCTCCGCACTGGCCGGCTACGCCTTCGCCCGCATCCGCTTCCGCGGGTCGAACGTGCTGTTCGTGATCGTGCTGACCGGCCTGCTCATCCCGAGCGAGGTCACGATCGTGCCGCTGTTCCAGCTCTTCCACGGCTGGGGGCTGACCGACACGCACTGGCCGCTCGTCCTGGTGCCGATGCTGGGCGCGCCGAGCGTGCTCGTCACCTTCATCATGCGGCAGTTCTTCCTGGTGCTGCCCCGCGAGCTGGAGGAGGCCGCGGCCGTCGACGGCCTGGGACGGTTCGTCACGTTCGTGCGCATCGGGCTCCCGCTGGCCCGCCCCGCCCTTGGGGCCGTGGCCATCTTCACCTTCCTGCACAGCTGGAACCTCTACCTGGAGCCGATCGTGTTCCTCTCCAGCCCGGAGAAGTTCACCCTGCCCCAGGCGTTGACCCAGTTCGTCGACGCCTACGGCGGCCCCATGTGGAACGTCCAGCTCGCCGCCGCCTCCATGACGGCGCTGCCGGTGCTGGTGGTGTTCGTCCTGGCGCAGAAGCAGTTCGTCGAGGGCCTGGCCCACACCGGGCTGAAGGGGTGAGGGGCGCTCCCGGGCCGCCGGAGGCTCAGGCCGCCTTGGCGGCGGCCCTGTCGCGGGTCGCCCAGAGGTGGACGAGCGCGCCGGCGAACAGCACGATCGAGGTCCACTGGTTGATCCGCAGGCCCAGGAGCGTCACCGCGTGGTCGACCCCGCCCACCGGGTCGATGCGCAGCCCCTCGATCCAGAACCGCCCGAGCGTGTAACCCGCCACGTAGAGGGCGAACAGCCGCCCTGGGCGCGGCGCGAACCGCCTGCCGGCGTAGAGGAGGGCGAAGCCGAGCGCCAGGCTCCACAGCGACTCGTACAGGAACGTCGGGTGGTAGAGGACGCCGGGCTCGCCGCCGTGTGCCCGGTCGATCTCCAGGCCCCACGGCAGCGTGGTCGGCGAGCCGTACAGCTCCTGGTTGAACCAGTTGCCCCAGCGCGCGATCGCCTGCCCGAACGCGATGCCGGGCGCGACCGTGTCGGCCACCTCGCCGAGGGACAGCCCCCGGCGGCGGCAGGCCAGCCACACGCCCACGCCGCCCAGCGCGACCGCGCCCCAGATGCTGAGCCCGCCCTCCCAGATGAACAGCGCCTGGTAGGGCTCCTTGATCGCGCGCTCGCCGAAGTACGTCTGCCAGTCGGTGATGACGTGGTAGAGGCGCGCGCCGACCAGGCCGAAGATCACCCCGGGGAACGCGATGTCGCCGATGACGCCCTTCTCGCCGCCCCGGGCGCGCCAGCGCCGCTCGCTCAGCCAGATGCCGAACGCGATCGCGACGATGAAGCACAGCGCGTACGCCCGGATCGGGAGGAATCCGAGATGCCAGACCGCTTCGGGAGGGCTGGGGATCGAGGCGAGGGCCATGCGGGTGAGGCTAGCCCACACCGGGCTGTCACACGCGGGGCTGTCACACGCGGGGCCGCCTCAGGCGGGCCCGGTTGGCGCGCGGTTCACGGTGCGGGGCAGCAGCGCGAGCAGGGCCACCAGGACGAGGGCGGCCGGCGCGCCCCAGAACAGCACCTCCGGGACGGCGGCGGCGGTCGCCCGCGGGCCCGGGGGCCGCCCCTGGAGCTCGCGGGCCAGGACGCTGCCGAAGACGGACACGCCCAGCGACAGCCCCAGCCCGCGGACCGACACCACGGCCGACGTGGTCGCGGCCAGGTCCGCCGGAGAGGCCGCGTTCTGCGCGACGACCACGAGGTTCTGCATCAGCAGCCCGAAGCCGACGCCCAGCACGCCGAGGACCACGGCCAGCAGCACGTACGGAGTGCCGGGCCGGAGCAGGCTCAGCAGCCCGAACCCCGCCGCCGCGATCAGCGCGCCGGCGAGCAGGTACGGCCGGAACCGGCCGCTCGCGCCGATCCGGGCCCCGGCCAGCGAGGAGACCGCCATGAACGTCAGCACGTACGGGTTCAGCGCCAGCCCCGCCTGCGTCGCGCCCATCCCGTACGCGGCCTGCAGGTACGTCGGCAGGTAGACGGTCGAGCCGCCGAGCAGCGCGCCGAGCAGCGCGGTCGCGGGCAGCGCGACCCGCAGCACGGGATCGGCGAACAGCCGGGGCGGCAGCAGCGGGTCGGCCGCGCGACGCTCCCGCCACACGAACAGCGCGCCCAGCGCCACCACGGCCGCCGCCAGCGCGAGGATCACGCCGGAGTCCCACGCGTACGCGCGGCCGCCCTGCTCGGCCACCAGCAGCAGGCTCACCATCGCGCCGGCGACCAGCACGGCCCCGGCCAGGTCGACGCGGCCGTTCCCGCCGGTCCTGGGCAGGCGCAGCGCGAACGCGGCCAGCGCGACGGCGAGCAGGCCGAGCGGCAGGTTGACGTAGAAGATCCACCGCCAGCCCCACGCGTCGGTGATCGCGCCGCCGGCGAGTGGCCCGCCCACGCTGGCCAGCGCGAAGACGCCGCCGGTGAACCCCTGGACCCGGCTGCGCAGCCGGGCCGGGTACAGCTCCGACAGCGCGATCGTCGGCAGCACGAACAGCGCCCCCGCCCCGGCGCCCTGGAACGTCCTGGCGGCGATCAGCTCGGGCATCGTCCGCGCCAGTCCGCACAGCGCCGACCCCGTGACGAAGATCGCGACCCCGGTCACGAACACCGCGCGGCGGCCGAACCGGTCGCTGAGCCGCCCGTACAGCGCGCCCGTCGCGGTCGAGGTCAGCACGTACGCGGTGACGATCCAGCCGATCGCGTCCAGGCCGCCCAGGTCGGCCGCGATGTCGGGCAGCGCGACCGCCACCACGGTCTGGTCCAGGATCGACAGCAGCATGCCGATGAGCAGCCCTGCGGTGGCGAGCGGCACGTTGCCGCCGCGCGTCACCGCCGGGGCGACGTCCGTGCGCGTCATCGCCCGGCCCCCGCGAACGGGTTCGGCAGCCCGAAGTCGGCGCTCAGCAGGTCCTGGTCGAGCGCCGCCGCGGCCACGGTGCCGCTGGCCGCGGCGGCGATCACCGCGGCCAGCGGCACCGGCACGCTGGCCCGGCGCGCCATGTCGCCCGCGGCGTACACGCCGGGCACGCTGGTCTGCCCGAACTCGTTCACCTCCACGCACCCGTCGGCGAAGGCCGCGCAGCCCAGGCGGGCGGCCAGGCCGGAGCGCTGGCGCGGCACGTTGACCACGAACACCGCGTCCCGCTCCACCGGCGGCCCGGACGCGAACATGATCCGCTCCAGCCGCCCGCCGTCGCCCTCCAGGCGGGTGACGGCCTCCTCGCGGACGCCGACGCCGTGCCCTTCCAGCGCGGCCCGCGCCTCCGGGTCGAGCGGCCGGCCGTCGGCGCACAGGACGACGCCGGCGGCGAAGCGGCTGAGCTGCAGCGCCAGCCGGACGCGGGACGGGTCGGCGCCGAGCACGGCGACCCGCCTGCCGGTGCACTCGTAGCCGTGACAGTAGGGGCAGTGGAAGGCGGAGCGCCCCCACAGCTCCCGCACGCCGGGCGGGCCGGGAAGCTCGTCGGCCAGCCCGGTCGCCAGCAGCAGCCGCCGCCCCTCCACCGTGCCGCCCACGGTGCCGCCCGCCGTGTCGCCCACCGTGCCGCCCACCGTGCCGCCGCCGGACAGCTCCAGCCGGAACCCCTCGCCGTCCCGCGCGCTGACCCCGGCGACCGTCCCGGTCCTGGCCCGCACCGACGGGTACGCGGCCAGCTCCTCGCGGCCGAGCTTGCGCAGCTCGCCGGGCGGCGTGCCGTCCCGGGTCAGGAAGTTGTGCACGTTCGGGGCGGCGGCGTTGCGGCCCTCCCCGGCGTCGAGCAGCAGCGCCGATCGGTGCACTCGCCCCAGGGCCAGCGCTGCGGACATCCCGGTCGGGCCCCCGCCGACGATGACGACGTCGAACATCTCTTGCCTCCCTAGCAGTGATCGCTTAGCGTGAGGCAAGTGTGCAAGTTAATGTCAACATGAAGTCAAGCGCCCGGAGGAGTGGGGCTCGGCAGCTTCTGATCACCTTTCACGTCCACCGGGTCGAGCAGCTTGCCCGACAGGTAGCCGCCACCGGATACGCCCATCAGCACGATCAGCGTCGCCGGGATCTCCGGCAGCCCCTCCCGGGGATGGGTGACCAGCTGGAGCAGGAAGTAGCCGATGGTGATGACGGTGAAGAGGAAGTACTGGGCGTCCATCAGCGCCAGCCGCCCGTGGTCGTCGCTGATGGCCTGCCGGAGCCCGGCGACCCACCCGACCTCGTTCGCGTCGGTGGGCGGAGCCTTCACCCGCGCCGCGGTGTCGGTCTCCAGCGCGGCCGGGGTGCCGGCGGGGACGTCCACGCCGTGCGCCTCGTTGACCTCGTTGATCGAGTCCAGCGCCTTGTAGACCTGGCGCTTGGCGGTGATGGCCAGCGCCAGCGGCCAGCCCAGCAGGAACAGGTACTCCCACCGGAAGTCCCGGCCCAGCAGGGACGCGAACGATATCCCGCGCATGTCGTCGAGCGGGCAGTCGCCCTGGAACGGCGCGCCGGCCGGAAGCGGGCAGTTCGGCGTCCGGCCGACGACGATGAGCATCAGCAGCCCGAACGCCAGGGCCAGCGTCCAGATCGCCACCTGAAGCTGCGAGGTCGAGGTCCGCCCGTCGTTCCCGACGACCAGCCCCTTGAGCCCGGCCCGGCGGTAGTCCCGGATCCGCCGCGCCCGCTCCACCTCGCCGAGGCCCGCCAGCTCCCGCCGCGTCGGCCGAGGCGGCACGTCCTGCGCGAGCAGCACCGCCAGATGGACGGCTGTCAGGGTCGCGGCCAGGGTGAACGCGGCGACCAGAGCCGCCCACAGCGGCGTGAACCGCCAGGCCAGCCGTCCGTCGAACGGCCAGACTCCGGCGAACACGGCGACGATCCACCACACCGTCACGACGGCGCCCACGAGCACGATCGCGCCCAGCGCCATCAACCGGCGCCTCCGCCTCGACACGGTCATCGGACGGCTCCCTTTCACCGACGGAGCGTCATCCGCTCACGGCCGGGGGGTTACATCGCTGGTGTATGTCCCTCGGAGGAGCGGGCGGCACCCCGGTTTAACGAATTCATCCAAAACATGACCGGCGGCTGCCCGAGCGCGGCGGCGGCATTCTCGGGCAGGCGCGCACCGCCGCATTCGGAGTGCCGGAAAACGCGCGGGTCACGGCCGGCCCCGGTGATCTCCCCGCCCTTGAGAGCGGTGGGGGAAACAACGCAGCGGAGCGGGGGATGGCGCTGAAGGAGCGGCGGGAATATGCCGGACAGCCAGTGTCGTGCTTGATCGGCATTTCTCTGGGAGCGGCCGCGGGCCGCGACATCATCTCTCTTACGAATTCGCGGCAGGGGGCACAGGCGTGCCGCCGGTGGCCGTTCGTTCTCCGTATGTTTCCAGGAGCTCTGACGTGTCCAATTTTGTGTCAGGAGTGGGCCCGCTGTTCGGCCCCAACTCCGTCGTCGTCACCGTGAACGACGAGACGGGAAAGCCGTTGAGTCTTCAGGTTTATCCCGACGCGCACAACCCGGAACTGCGCGCGGCCGGAATGCCGACGCAGTACTACTTCCAGCCTTCGCGGATCATGCTCGCGCGCAAACAGGGATCCCCCGAGGACTTCGACTTCGAGATGACCCTCTTCAAGGGCCTGATGTCGGAGGAGACCACCATCACGCCGCAGGAGCTGGCCCAGAAGGAGCTGGGGGGCGGGTTCTGCACGTTCTCCACCACGTTCGGCATCCCGCCCAACGTGATCCAGCAGGTGCGCGAGAAAATCAAAAAGCAGGAGCACGACACCCCCAACGAGCGGTTCGGCGCGTTCTTCAACTACCAGCAGAACGACCCGGAGCCGAACGTCGGCATCATCCCGATCACCAGCAGCACCGTCGTCTGCGCGGTGCAGGACCCGGCCGTGTCCGGCAACGTGATCCAGATGAAGGCCGACTACAACGGCAAGGGCAGCATCGAGGCGCAGGGGATCAACTCGTTCCTCGTGTCGTGCAACCTCGCCGCCGCGGGCCTGATAGCCAGCGCGCTCAAGGCGGGCGGTTCGCCGCCGTTCCTGGTCATGAACACGCTCGAGGAGATGTTCTACATCAACGGCGTCACGGTCGAGGTCGAGGTCGACGTGGACAAGGTGTACGACTCGTTCTCCGCCGCCGTGTCGACCGGCTCCTTTTTCGGGATCACCGACATCAACGCCGAGTTCGCCTACAGTTCCTGCCTGACCAACGGCGGCATCACCACGAAAATATCCATGAACTCCGGGGTCCTCGACGACCCCACCAAAAAATGGATCATGGACAATGTCGTGACGATGCGGCAGACGGCGGTCGAGCTCGTCAAGAAGGAGATCTTCGACTGGGATCCGGCGAAGGCCGACACCAAGGCGTCGACGGCGGGACGCAGCTGGTTCAGCCAGATATTCGGTGGCTCGTCCGTCTCGCTGAAGTCCACGCACGAGAGAAAAGGCATCCGTTTCAAGGAGAAAATCATCCTCGACCAGGCGTACACGGCGACGCACGCGGTGAGCGGCGACCTGAACGAGCTGCTCCCGGCCGTACAGGCCAATCTCAACAAATATCTGTTCATCGTCGACATCGGGGAGTTCTTCAAGAAGGTTCAGGTCGCCGCGGTCTGCATGGTGGACTTCGATGACAAACTGGACGACGGCACCGTGCTCGACGACCCGGTGCAGGCGGTTCAGCTGGAGGCCGGTTATCCCGATTTCAGCCAGCCCGTGCAGGACGGAAAGCCGAATCTGCACATGCGCGGGCAGGGTCAGCACTACATCATCGGCTCGGACAAGCCGAAGACGTCCGACCAGCCGGCCATCTGGACCCGCGACAACGCCAAGGACATCGTCAACATCTCGTTCCTGCGGCTGGACACTCCCGTGGACGGCTGGCCGTCGGACCAGGTGAGGCTGCGACGCAAGATCATCTTCGACGGGCAGGACCCCCGGGTCAACCTGTCGAAGGCCATCGCCCCGAACGACCCGGCGATCGCCGAGATCGAGGTGGACAACAACGATCACGCCCCCACGCTGACCGCGAGCATGGTCGGGCACGTGTTCGTGCGCTTCATGCCGGTGCAGAAGCTGCCGCCCAACATCACCGTGGAGATCACCCCGACCATCGGGGCGGACACCTACGCCCCCATCACGATCACCAAGGACAACGAGAAGAACGCGCTGTGGGAGATCTACTCGGACAAGTACGTGATGGAGGACCACTTCACCTACACCATGACGGTCACGGTGGTGGGACCCAACTTCACCGACGAGGTGATCGTCTACTCGACCCCCGAGCCCGTCAAGGTGCCCGTGGCGCAGGGCCACATCAAGTACGTGCCGAAGTCGAGCGTGATGCTGCCGGACCCGCCCGACGACAAGCTCCCCCTGATCAACGACTACATCAAGAAGGCCACGGAGGCGGCGGCCACCGCGTGAGGCCGGCCGGCACAGAGGGGGATCAGCCATGCCGACAGCAGAACAACTCGCGCGCCTCGACCCGGTCGACGGCGACGGCGCGTCGATCGTCCAGAACGAGGACGGCTCCACACAGACGAGCTGGCCGGACGGCACCACGCGGGTCGACGAGCCCGACGGCCGGGTGATGGTGACCTTTCCCGACTTCTCGGTGCTCAACATCGAGACCGACGGGACGCGCACGCTCAACGACGTCAACGGGGCGCCGCTGGATCTCACCACCGGGCAG
Organism: Nonomuraea sp. NPDC049725; assembly: GCF_040674795.1. Classification (NCBI taxonomy): domain Bacteria; kingdom Bacillati; phylum Actinomycetota; class Actinomycetes; order Streptosporangiales; family Streptosporangiaceae; genus Nonomuraea; species Nonomuraea sp. NPDC049725. Next base: position 61,699 of record NZ_JBFANJ010000011.1, read on the forward strand.
CCGCTGTCAGGCACGCCCGAAGGAGAGCCGGCGCCCACGCCGCCGCCGACCACGGTGGACCAGCTCAACGAAATAGTCGACGGGGCCGGCGCCCTCATCGACCTCGCCGGAGCCGAAGGGATCCTGCGGGCGTTCGGCGTCGCCGCCGTCGTCGACAAGGAGTACGCGGCGCTGTCGGAGCTCGCGATGGCCTTCGGCGACGCCCTCAAGGGGGAGATCTCACCGGTCGCCTGGTTCACCCAGCCGGTGAAGATGCTCCTGGCCGTGATCAAGGCCATCGAGACGGAGGAACGCGGCGTCAGCATGCGGTCCTGGGTCTACACGGTGGCCTACGACGCGATGGGCATGGGCACCCCGCCGGAGCCCGCCTTCTCCGGCAGCCTCGGCGGCCCCGACCAGGACGCGCGGAACAGGGAGGCGTGGATCGACGGCCAGGGGCAGGCCCAGCAGCAGCTGGCCGACGGCCGGAACGGCGTCGCCCTGCACAACCGCGTCGTGCTCGTCATCGCCAAGTGCGGTGCGAACCCGGCCACGGCGGTCACCGAGCTGTGGGCCGCCGCGTGCCGGCAGTCGGGCGACGACGGCGACGCCGGGCTGCTGGCCGCCTATCCGCAGCTGTCATGGCCGGAGCCGACAGGCGCCTGAGCAGGCGCGATCAGGAACGGTGCGGGGGTCGTACGGCTCCCGCACCACCCAGGGGGAGTGCCCACCATGACCGAAGACATCGCCGCCCTGCTCGAGAACCTCATCGACGTGACCTTCGACGCGCTGATCTCCGGCGGGTCCACGCCGTGGCTGGTGGCCCGGACGGGCGCCGGCATGCCGTCCGCGAGCGCCGAGCGCGCCGAGCTCCCGGCGGGCGCGGCGGACCTGCCCCGGCTCGAAGGGGGGATCTTCCCCGGCCTGCTGCATCCCAACTGGTTCATGCCCGAGTTCGCGCTGCCCGCCGAGGCCGACGCGGCCTTCGGGTTCAAGGTGACCCAGGCCGGGGTGGACCAGGACGGCGGGCCGTTCAACCGGGCCGCGCTGACGATGTCGCTGCGGGCCGCCATGCCGTCCCAGCTCGCCGCCCTGGCCGAGAGCGAGCCCGTACGACGGGTGCCGGACCTGGCCATCGAGCCCGTGCTGACCGTTCCCGTGGCCGCGCCCGACGGCTCGATCCAGCGCAGGCCCGTGCCCGGGACCGCGACCGAGGGCGCCGACGGCGGGTTCCTCCTGACCTTCGAACTGGTCGGCTCGCTGGTCGAGGCCGCGTACGTGCACCTGATGAGGGAGGGCGGGGTCGGGCTGGAGATCACGGCGAAGTACACCGCGTACCAGACGGCGCTCGTCGCCCCTCTCCAGATCGAGACGCTGCCGGTCGCCACCCCCCAGGTGCGGATGGAGCTGTTCGGTGACGGCGGCAACACGCCGGGCTTCCCCTTCGAGCCCGTCAGCCCGGCTGGAACGTACCGGTTCTTTCCGGTTGTCGCGCGGTTCAGCCGGTCGCTCCCGATCGGCGTGGTGTTCGCCACCGACGACTACCGGAGCCGCTACACGATCACCGCCGAGAACCTGACGCGGACCGTCATCGACGCCAACGACCTCAACGCCTTCGCCGGGCCGCGCTCGGAGTACCGGGAGCTGACCTCGCTGGGCGACGTCCCGGCCAAGTACCCGTCGCTGCGCCGCCTCTATTTCGGCGCGGTCAGCGGCACGGTCGTGGCGCTGCCCGCCGCCTACGGCATCCAGCGGACCGCGCAGGGGCTGCAGGCCAGTTGCGACTCCATCGTGGACACCACGCCCGGGGACGTCACCGGGTGCCGTTTCCACTTCACGTTCACGGTCTTCCCGATGGCCGACCCCGTCGACCTCGCTCAGGTGCGCGCCGACGTGCTCGGCATCCCCGAGGCCAAGGGCCGCACGTTGCGGGTCGTGCTGCCCGGCGGGCTGGACTCGCGCACGCCGCCGTCCCTGGAGGGGTTCGCCTCCGCGAAGACGGCCTTCAGCGACGCGCAGGTCCCGGCGATCAACGTCGGCGTGGAGATCGCCGACGCCGAGGGCAGCCCGGCGGTCACCAACGTCAACCTGTTCCTGCAGCAGCTCGGGTCGGCCGGGCCGCCGCCGCTGTTCGGCACCGTCGCCGTCAGGCTCGACGACGTGTTCCCCAGCCCGGTGCAGACGCAGGTCGTGCTCAACCTGCGCCAGACGGCCGGCGGGGACGAGCTCGTGACGACCGGCCCCCAGGCCGCCAACCGGGGGCCGCTCGACCTGGTGCTGCGCCGGTTCGCCGCCGTACAGGGCAACCAGGTCACGATCACCGCGCTCGGCGACCAGGCGCTGCCGGCCGGCGGCTCGGCCACGCTCGCCGGCGTGCCCGAGGGCGCGTCCGTCGAGGTGTCACGCACGCTCGCCGTGCCCACGCCCTTCCCGAAGACGCAGATGGCGAAGTACGTCGCCTTCCACACCCACACGGTGCAGCAGATCCTCCACCCGCTCACCGTCAACGCCGCCGGGCTCGACTTCGCCGCCGCCGGGGTCACCGCCATCGACGTGCAGATCACCATGACGGCGAACCCCGCCACCCCGATCCCGTCGATCTCGCTCAACCCCTCGCACGCCGTCGACTTCCGCCACGTCGCGATCCCCGTCGAGTCCGCCGTCACGGGCCTGGACTGCTCGGTCGCGCTCACCCTCACCGCGGCCGCCGGCCCCAGGACCGTCACCGTCCGCCACGACTTCATGGAGACCCCCATCCTCATCCTCACCCCGAACACGATCGCGTGAGAGCAGGACAGGAAGGAGGCAGCGATGCCGGAGAGACCGTCACCGGCGGGGCCGATCTTCGGGCCCGACACGGTCGTCGTCGAGGTCGACGGCCCCACCGGGGGTGTGCACGTGCGCCCCGACGCGGGAAATCCCGCGCTGCGGGCCGCCGGACTGCCCGCCCGGTACTACGTCCAGCCCGCCCGGATGGCGCTGGCGCGCCGCCAGGCGTCGCCCGACCTGGACTTCTCGGCGAGCGTCCTGGTCAAGGGGGCGCCCGGGACGCCGGAGTACGTCGGCGGCTCCTGCACGTTCGGCGTCGCGCTCGCGCTGCCGCCTTCCGCCCTGGAGATCGTCACCCGCAAGCTCGCCCACCACGACCACCCGGATCCCGCGCCACGGATCGCCGAGCTGTTCGAGCGCGGCGCCAAGGAGCCCGCCCCCTCGCTGACCCCCGTGCAGGTGACCCGGAGCGTGTTGTCGTGCGTGATCGAGGGTGAGCCCCCGCTGGTGATGACCGCCCAGCACGGGGCGACGGGCAGCGTCGAGGCGCAGGGACACAACACGTTCCTGGTGTCGTTCACCCCCGCCGCCGCCGAAGCCGTCGTGAGAAACCTGCGGGACGGCGCGGCGCCGCCCTTCACGATCCGCAACCGGCTGACCGAGCAGTTCACCACCGGACCGGCCGTCCTCACCGCGCGGGTCGACGTCGACGCCGACAAGCTGTACGACCTGCTCCGTGACGCCGCGGGGCCGGGCGGAGCGCTGCCCGAGGACGTCGCGCTCGACGCCGTCCACACCGCGGCCCTCGCCCGCGGCGCGGTCACCACCCGGGTCACCGACGCCGGGCACGGAAGCCTGGACGCCAGGACGACCCGCTGGCTCGGCGAGACCGACGAGATCAAGACGGCCGTGCTCGGGCTCGTCAGGCAGGAGCTCTTCGACCTCGGCGGCGGACCGGGCACCGCCACGCTGAAACGGGAGCACCCGCGTACGGGAACGGCGCTGAGCCAGGTCGTGACGCTGCACGGGCCCGTGTCCGCGGCGCGGACGGTGGAGGGCGACCTCCAGGAGCTGGCCTCCGCCGCCAGGACGGACCTCGGCAAGTACCTCGTCGTCGTCGACGCGGGCGCCTTCTGATCGGGACCTCAGGAAAGGAACGGCAGATGACTCAACTGCCCCAGGTACGCCGGACCGTCTTCGGCGGCGAGAAGATCGGCATGGGCTTCAACAGCGAGTCCGGATCGGCCCTCCCCTCCCCGTTCGAGGGTTTCACCCTGCAGGCGGGCGCCCCCGGCGGGGCGGGGCAGCAGGTCATCCCCACCGTCACCGTCGTCACCACGCACGAGGAGCTCCAGAACGCCCTGGGGATGTCCTTCACGGCCAACGGCCGATACGGATTCTTCAAGGAGTCGCCGAAGGGCATGTTCGCGCAGAGGACGCGGTACAACGCGCTGTCGTCCTTCCTCGTCGCCCGCGTGGTCGTGAAGAACCCGATCGAGCACGGGAAGGACTTCCGGCTCTCCAAGGAGGCGACCGACCTGCTGCACCCGACCCGCCTGCCGGAGTTCAGGCAGAAGTTCGGCGACAGCTTCGTCCGCGGGCTGCAGGGGGGCGGGGAGCTCTGCGCCGTCGTCCGCATCACCTCCATGTCCGTCGCGACGCAGGCGTCCCTCGCCGCGACTCTGCAGGCGGAACTGGACGGGCAGCAGGGCCCCGGATCGTTCGACGCGGCGTTCCTCCAGGCCAACACGGCCGGCGACACCAGCGCCGAGAGCGCGGCCGTGATGTTCCGGCACACCAGCCTGGGCCCGGAGACCTGGTCGCCGGAGTCCGTTGACGAGGTGATCCAGCACTTCAGGGAGTTCCCGGAGTTCGCCAGGAGCCGCCCCACGGCCTACGAGACCGAGGTGGCCACCTACGACACGGTGCCCCTGCCGATCCCCGTGCCCGACGAGTCGGCGGCCTTCGTCGCCGCCCTCGCCGACGCGCGCGCGAAGAAACTGCGTTATATCCAGCTCAAGAACGACCTGGAATTCGCCCGGGACAAACCCGCGTTCTACGACGCCGTCCCGGACGCGAACACGGTCACGGGGTCGATCAATCTTTATGACCAGTTGATAGACGCGGTCACGGAATACGCGGTCAAACTCACTACGAAAGAAATCGCCGTGCCGAATCCCTTCAATCCGGCGCTGCTGACGCCCCCTCTCGCGGAGCCGGCCCCGGTCACGCTCGCCAGGAAGACGTTCAGCAGCACCCCCGATTTCTCGCACGTGCGCCTGCACCGCATCATCCACGACCTGCAGCCGTTCAGGAGCGGGGAGCGCCCCATGTGATGGCGTCAGCCGTTCGGCCGCACCTCGTAGGTGACGTAGTAGTAGGAGGTCTCGGTCTCCGACTTGGCGAGCTTGGCGATCGACCCGGCGCCCGCCTCCGACTCGAGCACGGTGATCGAGCCCAGGAGGTCGTTGTCGGAGACGTCGTCGAAGTCCCAGAGCGAGATGTTCTGCGAGAACTCCACCGGCACGTCGACGCCAGGCGCCTGCGTCTGGTCCGCCTGCATGTCCACGGTGGTGTGGTCCGGCGGCCAGATGGAGTCGTCCAGGTCTCCTGACGTGGTGGTCGTGACGAAGAGGTTGTCCGGGTCGGAACGCGCGCTGTCGATGGCGTTCACCACGTTGGGCAGCCCTTTGACGAAGTCGGCCAGCGAGCCGCCGTCGAGCTCGCTGAGCAGCTTCACCGGCGCGAGCCCGGCCAGGCCCTCGACGACGCCGGCGTCCGTTCCCGTCGCATGACGCAGGCACCATATCTGCTGGATTGTTGCGGTCGCGGTCATGTTCTCCTCCTGGATTATCCGCCGCCTTGATTTCTGAAGTCAGTTATCCGGAACAAATGTCATGCGCGCTCAGTTACAAATCTATCGGGCGCCTCTGTCAGGGCAACCATGCGGGCGCAAAGCGGCACACAATATCCGGCGCGCCGCGAAAAGGCCTAATTTCTCGCCGTTTCCGGCCTCGGCAGGGGCCGAGCAGCTTCCTGAGGACGGCCTTGCACCGCAGGCATAAGCTGTTGCCCATGACGCAAGAGGACGAGGACCTCGACCACCTGGTGCGCACGCGCATCCGCGCGCTGCGGGTCGCGCAGGGCTGGTCCCTGGAGGAGCTGGCCACCCGCGCCCGGATGAGCCAGTCCTCGCTGAGCCGGATCGAGAACGGCCGCCGCCGCCTCGCGCTGGACCAGCTCGTCACCCTCGCCCGCGCCCTGGACACCTCCCTCGACCAGCTCGTCGAGACCGCCACCGACGACGTCGTCACCAGCCCGACGATCGACGCCGCCCACGGCCTGATGCGCTGGCCCGTCAAGGCCGACCCCGGCATGACCGTGATGCGCCGGCGCATCACCGAGCCGCCGCCCGCCAACCCGGCCCGCATGCGCGCCCACCCGGGCCGCGAATGGCTGGTCGTCCTGTCCGGCACGGCCGTCCTCATGCTGGGCCACCGCCGCCTGCGACTGGAGGCCAACCAGGCCGCCGAGTTTCCCACGATGACGCCGCACGCCATCGGCGCCGAAGGCGGACCGTGCGAGATCCTGGGCATCTTCGACCGTGACGCCCAGCGCGGCCACCACCGCGAGGGCGGCGACCGGCGGGACGACGTCCCCGCGTGAGGAGGAGCCGATGCTGACCGTTCGCGGCGTGTCGTACCTGGTGGACGACGCGCCACCCGGCGAGGTCGGGCGGGACCTGCGGGTGATCCGCGAGGAGCTGCACTGCACGGCGGTGATGCTGATCGGCACCGACGAGGAGCGCCTGATCCGCGCCGCCGGACAGGCGCTGGACGCCGGTCTGGAGATCTGGGTCCGGCCGCATCTGCGTGACCGTCCCCGGCCCGAGGTGCTGGCGCACCTGGAACGGGTGGCCACGGCGGCCGAACGCCTGCGCGCCGCGCATCCCGATCGGGTGATCCTGCTGGTGGGCAGCGAGTTCTCCCACACCGCCCCGGGGATCGTGCCGCTGCCCTGGTCCTACCTGCGGCTGCTGGCGATCCTGCGGGCCCGCCGCCTGCTGCGCCGCCGCATCACCCGGAAGCTGGACGCCTTCCTGGACCGGGCGGCGCGGTGCGCGCGGCAGGTCTTCCACGGCCCGCTGAGCTACGCGGCCGCCGGCTGGGAGCAGGTCGACTGGTCCCGCTTCGACGTGGCCGGGGTCAGCCTCTACCGCTCGGGCGACGACCACGCGGGCTACGAGCGGCGCCTGCGGTCACTGGTGCGCGACCAGGACCGGCCGGTGGTCGTCACCGAGTTCGGCTGTGGCGCGTTCACCGGGGCCGACCTGCGCGGGGCGGCCTCGTTCCGCATCGTCCGCTGGTTCGCCGAGCAGCCCGAGATCCGGGGCGACCACCCACGCGACGAGCGCACGCAGGCGGCCTACCTCGGCGAGCTGATCGGCCTGTACGACGACGCCGGCGTGCACGGGTGCTTCGTGTTCACCTTCGCGATGCGGGGCTTCCCGCACCGCGACGACCCGAGGCTCGACCTGGACAAGGCCGGGTTCGGCATCGTGAAGGTGGCGGACGGCGACGACCCGGCCTGGACGCCCAAGGCGGCCTTCCACGAGGTGGCGCACCGCTACCGTTCCCTGTTACGGGAGAACCGGGCGAACAGGAAGAAGTAGAGCCGGATGTACTGCCCGACGAGGATGCCGTTGATGATGGTGCCCTCGCGGATGAAGTGCGGCGCCCCGAGGAAGATCAGCCCGATCGCCGCCGAGGTGACCAGCAGCGTGCAGTCGAAGGCCGTCTTGATGTTGCCCCACTTCCAGCCCGTCCGCTTGAAGATCGTGTTGACGAACATGTCGATCGGCATGAGCACCAGGTTGGCGCGGATCATCAGGAACAGGCCGAACGCGAGCGTGGCGTCCGCGAACACCAGGAGCGCGAACCGGCCGGCGTACGGCTCGACCACGATCCAGTCCGTCAGCATCAGGTTCAGGTCCAGGAACGAGGCCAGGGCCAGGGCCGGGATCAGCGACAGGAAGCTCCTGGCCTTGAAGTCCTTCGGCATGACCAGGTACGTCAGCCCGAGCATGACGAGTTCGAGCAGGAAGTTGAACGTGCCCTGGCTGATCGGCGGCAGCACCAGGGTCATCGTGCGGGTGAGGCTGCTCTGCGGCGAGATGCCGATGCCCGCCCTGATGGCCAGGCTGACGCCGAGCGTCAGCACGTAGATCCCGGCGGCGTAGGTGATCCAGCGCCGCACCAGGCTTCCGGTGTCAGCGACCCCGGCATCGTGTTCGTTCTGTAGCACAGTCTCTCCTCGGCTACGTGTCAGGTGACCGGCACCCGCTGACGCTCGGTCGGATACGGAAACGCTGTCGTCAGAGCATGAAGCCGAAGCGGTCCAGCGAGATGAACAGGGTCAGGAGCTTGTTGACGACCGGCTCGCCCTCGTTGCGGTGGCCCAGCTTCTCCAGGGCGGCGTCGATCGAGCGGGTCGCGTCCACCAGCTCGGGCAGGTCCATGTCGGCCATGACGCCGTAGATGTCCAGCGGCAGCGAGGCCCGCACCTGCCCGTCCTCGGTGACGACGCAGCCGCCGACGTAGGCGTCGAGCCGTTCGAGGCTGGCGCACATCTCGCCGCTGTCGGCGCCGACGACCACGAAGTACGGGAAGGGGGCCGGCCAGAACGTGGAGACGGCGCCGCGGTCGATCGAGACGCCCTTGAACAGGCCGTTGACGATGTGGCGCGTCCCGTCGGCGTAGCGCTGCACGACCGAGATCCGGTTCAGCCGGACGCCGTCCACCTCGGGGACGACCGCGCCGTCCCGGAACGGGACCCACACCTCCTGGGCGAACTTGAGGTGGCCGCGCCCGTAGACGTCGAAGAGCAGGACCTTGGCCCGCTCGCCGTCGGCGGAGACCTCGATCGGCGTGAGGTCGAGCTGGTCAGGGGTCAGGCCGGTGAGGCCGGGCCTGGGCTGCTTCACCATGCCGGAGTAGTCGAGGCCGGCCCGCTTGAGGAGCTTGCGGTCCTGGGCCACCAGCTCGCCGCCCTTGAACACGTACCTCGGGTTGATCTTCGACAGGCTGTCGGTCAGCACGATGTCGGCGAAGCGGCCGGGGGCCAGCGAGCCGAACTCGTGGTCCATCCCGAAGGAGCGGGCGGCGTACAGGGTGCCCATCTTGATCGCCTGGATCGGGGGGACGCCCATCTCGACGGCCAGGGAGATCACCCAGTCGATGTGGCCCTTGGTCAGGACGCGGTCCACGGAGATGTTGTCCGCGCAGAGCTGGAAGTTCTCGGCGGGCCAGCGGCGCCTGACGATGGCGCGCAGCATCGTCCTGATCACCTCGGGGCTGCCCACGCCGAACTTGATCTGCGTGTGGAACCCGTACCGGACGCTCTTGTCGATGTCCTCCTCGTTCCAGACGTCGTGGTTGTTGTGGGCGCCGATCGCGGGCAGGTAGTTGAGCAGCATGTCCGGCAGCGCCGTCACCCCCCAGTGGGCGTTGACGAAGCCGCCGTTGGCGCGGCCCAGCGCGGCCTTGCGGAAGTCGTCGTCGTTGCCCGTCATGTACGACAGGTGGGCCAGCTCGCCGAGGCCGATCACCGGGTCCATCCGCAGCATGGCGGCGGTGACGTCGACCGACGTCTTCTTGCCCGGCGCGAAGGCGTAGATCCGGTACGGCAGCTTCTCGTGGTCCTTGAACAGGGCCTGGGCGGCCTCGATCGCCTCGTCGCCGGCGGCGCTGGCGAAGTCCAGCGTCTCGGCGAAGATCGTCGTGGTGCCGCTGGGCACGATCGCCTCGCCGAACGCCGCCGGGTGGGCGAGCTGGGCGTCGAAGTGGAGGTGCGCGTCGATCAGGCCGGGGATCGCGTACAGGCCCTGGCCGTCGAAGACCTCCCGCACCCGCACGACCGACTCGTCCGGGTCGAGCGCGATGATGCGCTGGTCGTGGACGAGGATCGAGCCCTGGTGGACGGCCTCGCCGTGCACGTCCAGGACGTTGAGGTCGCGCAGCAGCAGATCCGCCTCCCGTTCGCCCCGCAGAATGTCGAAGATCATCCGGACGTGGTCGTAGTGGGCCGGCAGGTCGGCCGTCTTGTCCTGGGGCATGCGTTTCCTCACTTCATCGCCGCTCTTGTCGCGTTGAGGACATGAAAGGGCACGCCACCGTTGCTGACAAGCAGCCGTTTTCGCACGGACTGTACGCTTTTTGCGTACAGTCGGGACGAGGAGGCCCCATGCTCCATTCACGCCTGCTGCAGTACCTCGACGAGGTCGCGCGGCACGGCTCCATCCGGGCGGCCGCGGCGAGGCTCCACATCGCCCCGTCGGCGATCAACCGGCAGATCCTGGTCCTCGAACAGGAGCTCGGCGAGCCGCTGTTCGAGCGGCTGCCGCGTGGCATGCGGCTCACCCCCGCCGGCGAGGTCCTGCTGGCGCACGTGCGGCGGACCATGCAGGAGTACCGCGAGGCCGTGACCGAGATCCGCGACCTGCACGCGCTCCCGAGCGGCGACGTGGTGATCGCCACGATGACCGGTCTGGCCAGCGGCATCGTCTCCGCCGCGACCGTCAGCTTCTACGCCCGCCATCCCGCCGTGCGCATCTCGATCCGGGCGCTGTCCACCCACGACATCCTGCGCGCCATGGTGGACAGCGAGGCCGACCTCGCGCTCGGCTTCAACATCCCCGCCTCCCCGCAGCTGGAGACCTGCTGGCAGCTCGACACCCGGCTCGGCGCGGTCGTCGCGCCGCAGCACCCGCTGGCCCGCCGCGAGTCGATCCCGCTGGCCGACTGCGCGGCCTACCCGCTCGTCTTCGCGGACCGGTCGATGCTCATCCACGGCATCATCGCCGACACCTTCGCCGAGGCCGGGCTCAGGGTCGAGCCCGCCTTCCACACGAACTCGATCGAGACGATGAAACGGCTCGCCGCCTCGGGGGCGGCCGTCGCGTTCCTCAGCAGGTTCGACATCGCCGAGGAGCAGCACAACGGCAGCCTGGCCTACCGGCCGGTCCGGGACCGCGCCTTCAGCAACAACATCCTCTCCCTCGTCCGGCGCGGGAAGCACGGCCACGGCCCGGCGGCGCTGCTGTTCGCGGAGGAGATCGTGGCGACGCTGGAGTCGGTCGTCTCCTCGGCGGGCTGACCCGGCCGGGCACGACGCGCCGACGCGGGCCTGGGGGCTGACCGCCTGCCCGTTCGTCGGCTACGGTCGGGAAACGCATGCCGAGTGCCGCGCTGCGCAACCTCGCGCCGCCTCGTGCCGCCCGCCGTGGCCGTTCCCAGCCCGTTGGAACGTGCCACCAGACCCCCCAAGCAAGGAACGGAGCCCCGACGTGACGAGCGAGCCACGCCCCATGACACGAGAGGACCGCAAGGTCCTCGCCAGCACCCTGGCCGGCACCACCATCGAGTGGTACGACTTCTTCATCTACGCCCAGGCCGCCGGCCTGGTGTTCGGCCCGCTGTTCCTGGCCCCGGTGAACGAGCAGGCCCCCGGTCTGGCCACGCTCATCTCGCTGGCCACGATCGGCATCAGCTTCCTGTTCCGGCCGCTCGGCGCGATCATCGCGGGCCGGTACGGCGACCGGCTGGGCCGCAAGCGCATGCTCGTGCTGACGCTGCTCATCATGGGCGGCGCCACCACCCTCATCGGCCTGCTGCCCACCTACGCCGACATCGGCGTGGCCGCGCCCATCGCCCTCATCCTGCTCCGCATCCTCCAGGGCTTCTCCGCGGGCGGCGAGTGGGGCGGCGCCGCCCTGCTGTCGGTGGAGCACGCGCCGCGCGAGCGCCGCGGCTGGTGGGGCGCCTTCCCGCAGGTCGGCGTGCCGATCGGGCTCATACTCGCGACCGGCGTGCTGTGGGTCATGAGCACGGTGACGACGCCGGAGCAGTTCCAGGCGTGGGGCTGGCGGGTGCCGTTCCTGCTCTCCCTCACGCTGATCGTCATCGGCTACCTGGTCCGGCGGGCCGTCGAGGAGAGCCCCGTCTTCCAGGAGCTCCAGCAGCGCACCAGGACCTCCTCCGCCCCGCTGCGCGACCTGTTCCGCCACAACAGCAAGAACGTGGTCCTCACCGCGCTGATCTTCGTGGCGAACAACGCCGCCGGATACCTCCTCATCGCCTACTTCATCAGCTACGGCACCACCACGCTGGGCCTGTCCCGGCCGTCCGTCCTGCTCGCCACCGTCGCCGGTTCCGTGGGCTGGCTCGGCTTCACGCTGTACGCCGGGGCGCTGTCCGACCGGATCGGCCGCGTGCGCACCTTCCAGATCGGGTACGCGCTCGTCTTCGTCTGGATGATCCCCCTCTTCCTGCTCATGGAGACCCGCAACATCTGGCTCTTCGCCACCGCGATCCTCGTCCTGACCCTCGGCCTCGGCCTGTCGTACGGGCCCATGTCGGCCATGTACGCCGAGATGTTCCCCGTCTCGGTCCGCTACTCCGGCGTCGCGATCGGCTACGCGCTCGGCGCGATCCTCGGCGGGGCCTTCGCGCCCACCATCGCCCAGGCCCTGGTGCAGAGCACGGGCACCACGATGTCCGTCGGCGCGTACATCATGGCGCTCTGCGTCGTCTCCCTCGTCGCCGTCACGGCGGTCAAGGAACCGAAGGGCGCCGACCTGGGCCTGACCCGGCCGTCGGCGCCCTGACGCACGGCGGCGACCGCGCTCGATCGGGACGGCGGCGAGTGGCAAGATGATCGGAATGCCGATCGATTCGCACCTGCTCGCCGTGTTCACGGTGACCACCGTCGTCGCTCTGATCACCCCGGGTCCCGACATGCTGTTCGTGCTGGGCTGCGGCGTGCGGGGCGGCGCCCGCGCCGGGCTGCTCGCCACGCTCGGCGTGATCACGGGTGACGCCCTGTACGTCGTCGCCGCGGCGGCCGGGCTCTCCGTGCTGCTGACGGCGTTCCCCGTCGTGTTCACCGTGCTGCGGCTGGCCGGGGCCGCGTACCTGATCTACCTCGGCGTCCAGATGTTCCGCAACCTCAGGAAGGGCTACGCCGACGACGCGCCCGGCGCCGGGATGACCGGCCGGAGCGCCTTCCTGAACGGCGTGGTGTCGTCGGCGGCCAACCCGCAGACGTTCACGTTCATGGTGGCCTTCCTGCCGCAGTTCATCGACCCGGGGGCGGGGCCGGTCTGGCTCCAGTTCGCGATCCTCGGCGCGATCCTGATCATCCTGGAGTTCCTGGCCGACGCGACCGTCGGCGTGCTGGCCGGGCGGATCGGCGGCTGGCTGCGCGCCCGGCAGGCGGTGCGCCGCCGCCTCGACGCGGCGACCGGCACCCTGTTCATCGGCCTGGGCGTCACCCTCGCGGCCCAGCGCTAGCCGCACGGCGGCCGGTGGGGCACGCCGGGGATGTGCCGCTCCCACTGCGCCCGGGTGATCGCCGGGTGCGCGCGCTCGCACACCCGGGCGGCCACCCGCCCGGCGTCGGTGTCCCACAGCCGCGCCGCGGCGTCGGCGCCGCCCGAGGCGAGCAGGCCGTCCGGGCCGTACGCCACCGTGTAGATCCGGTCGGTGTGTCCGCTCAGCACGGCCGGGACGCCGGGGCGGCGCGGGTCGTCGAGCCGCCACAGCCGCACCGTGCCGTCGAAGCTCGCCGTGGCGAGCGTCCGGCCGGCCGGGGCGAACGCGACGTCCGCGACGGCGTTGGAGTGCCCGGTCAGCGTGGCGAGCGGCTTCGGCCGGCGCGGGTCGGCGACGTCCCACAGCCGGGCCGTGCCGTCGAAGCCGGCGGACGCCAGCAGGTTCCGGCCGCCGAACGTCACGTCGTTGACGGCGTTGGCGTGACCGCCGAGCGTGGCCAGGGCCGCAGGCCGGCGCGGGTCGGCGACGTCCCACAGGCGCACGGTGCGGTCGGCCCCGGCGGTGGCCAGCGTCGTCCCGCCCGGGCCGAACGCCACCGAGTAGACCGTGTCCGCGTGAGCGGTCAGTGTGCCGAGCGCGGCAGGCCGGCGCGGGTCCGCGATGTCCCACAGGCGGACGGTGCGGTCGGCCCCGGCGGTGGCCAGCGTCGTGCCGCCCGGGGCGAACGCGACGGAGTAGACGTTGTCCGTATGGCCGCCCACCGTGGCCAGGTGGACGGGCCGGCGCGGGCCGGACACGTCCCACAGCCGCACGGTCCTGTCGAGGCTCGCCGTGGCGAGGGTCCGCCCGCCGGGCCCGAACGCCAGCCCGACGACGCCGTCCGCGTGCCCCGGCAGCGTGGCCACCCGGACGGGCCCGCCGGTGTCCCACAGCCGCACCGTCCGATGGCTCGCCGCGGCCAGCAGGCCGTCAGAGCCGAACGCCACCGCGTACACCGTCCCGCTGTTGCCCCCGAGCGCCGGGCCGGGGACGTCCCAGAGCCGGGCCGTGGCGTCCCTTCCGGCGGAGGCCAGCGTCCGGCCGTCCGGGCTGAAGGCCACCGCGAAGACCGTGTCGGCGTGCCCGCGCAGCGTGATCGGGTCACCGGCGTCGCGCGCGTCCGCGACGTCCCACAGCCGGACGGCGAAGTCGTAGCCGCCGGTGGCCAGCGTGCGCCCGGCCGGGCTGAACGCCGCCGCGGCGATCCCGCCGCCCTCCTCGGTCAGCGTGGCGAGCGGCTTCGGGCGGCGCGCATCGGCGACGTCCCACAGGCGCAGCGTGTCGTCGAAGCTGCCGGTGGCCAGCGTGCGGCCGTCCGGGCTGAACGCCGCCGTCAGGACGGGCCCGGTGTGGCCGCGGAGCGTGCCGAGCGGGGCGGGACGGCGCGGGTCGCCGAGGTCCCACAGGCGTATCGGACCGTCCGACCCGGCGGTGGCCAGCGTGCGCCCGCCGGGAGCGAGCGCCACGGCGGGTGAGGCCTCCTGTTCGCCGTCCAGCGCGGTCAGGAGCTCCGGGGCGCCCGGATCGGTCACGTCCCACAGCCGCACCAGCCGGTCGTGGCCGGCGGTGACGAGCGTGCGCCCGCCGGAGCCGAACACCACCCGCCGGACGTCGCCGGTGTGCCCGGCCAGCGTGGCCACCTGCCGCGGACGCCCGGGGACGCTGACGTCCCACAGGCGGGCGAGATCGTCCTCCCCGCCGGTCGCCAGCACCCGCCCGTCCGGGCTGAACGCCGCCGACAGCACCCCCTCGGCACGGGAGCCGGCCGTGGCCAGGAGCGCGGGGCGGTGCGGGGCGGACAGGTCCCACAGGCGCAGCGTACGGTCGGTGCTCCCGGTGGCGAGCAGCCGCCCGTCCGGGCTGAACGCCGTGGCGTAGACCGCGTTCGTGTGGCCGGCCAGCCGGGTCGCGTACGGGCCGGCCAGCGCGCTGAGCAGGCTGCCGCGCGCCTCCGGGCCGGGGACGAGGCGGTAGGCGGCCAGGCTGAGCTGGGCGGCCAGCGCCGGATCGGTGGCCCGCAGCGCGCCGGTCTCGGCGCTCAGCTTCAGCGACAGCGCCTCGTCCCGCTGCTGGGTGGCCGTGCGCTGCGCTTGGAAGGCGAGGCCGGAGGCGCCGAGCGCGAGGACGAGCAGGACGGCCAGCGCCACGATCACCTGGCGCATGCGCCGGGCGCGGCGGCGCGCGTGCCGGGTGCTGGCGTCGAGGAAGGCCCGCACCTGCGGCGGCAGGCCCCGCCCGGCGGCCCACTCCTGGGCCGCCAGCAGGCGCGCCCCGCGATAGAGGGCGTCGGGGTCGCGCCGGTCGCGCTGCCATGCGGCGGCGGTGGCGGCCAGCTCGCGCCCGGCGACCAGCCCCGCCCGGTCGGTGCCGAGCCATTCCCGCAGCGACGGCCAGGCCGTGAGCAGGGCCTCGTGGCTGATCTCGACGCTGTCGGCGCTCGCGGTGACGAGCCGCTGGGCGATGAAGCGGTCGAGCACGTCCTCCGCCTCGTCCGGCCGGTCACCGCCGTGCCTGGCCAGCAGCTCGGCGGTGGCGACCCGGCGCCGGGTGTCGGCGGTGTCGGGGGCGACGTGCACCAGGTCGAGGAGCAGGCGGCGCGCCGTCTCGCGCCCCGACGGCGACAGCGCGCCGTAGACCTGGTCCGCGCTGGCCGCCACGGCGCCGTCGAGGCCGCCGACCTCGTGGTATCCGGCGACCGTGAGCTTCCTGCCGTTCCCCTGCCGCCAGGCGGCGTGCAGCACGTGGGAGAGCAGCGGGAGGACCCCGGCGTCGTGCGCCGCCCGGTCCGCGCCCCTCGGGGCGACCTCCCGGACCAGGAGCTCGACGAGCCCGTCCTCGACGTCGATCCCGGCCAGGCGGGCCGGCTCGGTGATCGCCTCACGCAGCTCCGCCTCCGTCATGGGGCCGACGGCCAGCTGACCGTCCTGCACCGCGGCGACCAGCTCGGGGAAGCGCAGCAGCGGGGCGTAGAAGTCGGCCCGCAGCCCGAGCACCACCAGCGCGCCACCCGAGGCGGCCGCGCACAGCGCGGCGACGAACAGCCGCCGCTCCTCCTCGTCGGCGCAGAGCGTGAACACCTCCTCGAACTGGTCGACCACCAGGACGAGCGGCCCGCCGTACGCGGCGCAGCTCCCGGGGTCCGCCCGGATCGCCGCCGCGACCTCGCCCCCAGATGTCCTGGTGACCGCCGCCAGCCGCGCGGCCAGCTCGTCGACCGGACGGGCGCCGGGCACGCACAGCACCACCGGCCAGTCCCCGGAGCCGGGCAGCTCGCCCGCGCGCAGCGCCGCGATCAGGCCCGCGCGCAGCAGCGACGACTTGCCCGACCCGGACGGCCCCACGACGACCTGCACGCCGCCGCCCCGCTCCCGCAGCCGGCCCACGCGGGCGACCAGCCGGCGGGTCAGCTCGCGGCGGCCGAAGAACCACCGGGCGTCCTCGACCCCGAAGGACGCCAGCCCCCGGTACGGTTCCGGCCCGGCGGGGCGGCGGCCCGGCGAACGCCGCGTCCTGCGCCAGGCGCCCAGCCACTCCTCCAGCGTCCGCGCGTCGGTGACCCCGCACGCCTGCAGCACCCGCGTGAGCAGGTCCCGCGACGCCGCCGACGGCAGTCCCCGGCCGGCGAACCAGTCGCCGACGGTGCTGTGCGCGCCGTGCCCGCCCGCCTTCGCCGCGACCTGCCGGACCGTCAGGCCCGCCTGCTCGCGGAGCAGGGAGAGCTCGCGCGCGAAGTCCCGCCGGTCGCGCACCCGCCCGGGATCGGGCGCGTCGGCTCCGGGCGTGTCGGCTCCGGATGCGTCAGGTTCGGGTGTGTCGGCTTCGCGGGCGGCGTCGGGGCCTTCTCGGGTCGGCACACCAGTACGTCGCCGCGAGGTGGCGGAGGGTTACAGGCCCGGTGTCCGATACGTCGTGTACGGCCTTGTACGGACAATTCCGCACTGCTTCCCAACCGCCCAGGACTCCGTGATCGTCGACTCGGCGGCGTCCGCCGAGGCGCCCCCGTGCGCGGACGCGCCTCCACCTCACGTTAGGAGCAGCCGTATGCGACCACCTCCAGGAGCCACCCGCACCCGGCGCCCGCGGGCGTCCGCCGTGCTCGCGGTCGTCCTGCTCGCGGCCGCCGCCCTGGCCGGCCTGTCGCCCGTCACCCCCGCGGCTCCGGCGCACGCCGACGCCGGCCAGGTGTGCCGGGTGACGTTCTCCGTCACCACGGGCGGGGACGGGCTGCGCGACGACTCCACCGAGACCGTGACCCTGGGCGGCCAGGCGTTCCTCTTCGAGGACTGGAACGGCGACGGCGCCGACGACACCCCGCCCGAGCGGTTCCACCTGGGCGGCACCGGCGACCTCCAGCACACCACGTTCACCTGGCACGCCCACCTGTCGCCGTGCGTGCCAGCCGACGCGCTGCTCGACGGCTTCACCTTCCACCACCTGAACACGGCGCCCGACCTGAACGCGGACAACTGGGACCTGAAGGCCCTCAGGATCGTCGACCGCGACAGCGGCGCCGTCTACGCCGACCGTCCTGCCTCGGCCGAGCTGCTCCACCGCTTCTACAAGAACACCGACCAGACCTGGAACACCCGGGAGGGCCTGCCGGACGCGGACACCGACGGCGACGGCCTGACCGACCGCGTCGAGCTCCGGGGCATCCCGCGTCCCGACGGCACCCGCGACACCTGGCTGCCCGAGCACGGCGCCGACCCCTGCCGCAAGACGATCGCCGTGGAGATCGACTGGCTCGACGACGGCACGGACTCCGACCGGCCCACGCCCGGCGCCCTGGCGGAGGCGCGGCACATGTTCGACAGCGCGCCGGTCAGCCCCGCCGGGGCCTGCCCGTACGGTCCCGTGTCCAGGACGGGCATCCAGCTGCTGATCGACGAGTCGACCGCCATCGCGGTGACGCCGCAGGAGCGCAGGCGCTACCTGTTCGCCGAGGAGCCGGACGGGCGCACCGTCTTCGAGCACCACCGCGACGGCAACTTCCCCGCCGCCCGCCAGGGGTTCTTCTTCTACTCCCTGTGGGGCTACCAGTACAGCGACAACCACAGCGGCGGCCACTCGCACGCGGGCGGGAGACGTACCGACTTCATCGTCACGCTGGGATCGTGGGGCGACGTCACCGACCGCGAGCGGAGCGCGCTGTTCGTTCACGAGCTGGGGCACGCGCTCGGGCTCGCCCACGGCGGCGGCGACGGCGTCAACCACAAGCCGAACTACCTGTCCGTCATGAACTACGCCTACGGGCTCATCGGCGTGCCCGACTACAGCGCCTGGCAGGCGGCCGTCGGCAGCATGGGCGACGCCGACGCCGACGTCTGGAGCGACCGCGTCCGCGCGGTGAGCTCGATCGACTACTCGCGGGAGAAGCTCACGGACCTGCGGCAGTCGAAGCTGGTCGAGAGCAGGGGAGTCGGGGCCTGGACCGACCTGCTGGTGACCTGGCTCGACCCCCGCCTGGTCCAGCGGGTCGCCGACGCCTCCCAGGGGATCGACTGGGACTGGAGCTCCGGCGGCGCCGCCGACCCCGACCCGTCGCACGAGGTCGGCGTGAGCCTGCTGAGCTGGAGCCAGGTGTGCGTCTCCCCGGAGGATCCCGCCGGCACGCGGCCCGGCCTGGACACCACGCCGCACGACCTCGACCGGCGCTACGGCGACCTGATCGTCACCGGGAACGACGACGAGTGCTCGACCATGGCGGAGCCCGGCGACACGCAGGTCCGCGACCCGGGCTTCCGCTACCCGGGCAAGGACGAGACGCTGAGCGGCTTCGACGACTGGGACGCCATCACCTTCCCCATCGGGGTGTCGCCCGACGCCGGCGCTCCCTCCCCGCAGCCGCAGGAGCCCGAGCTGACCGAGAAGGAGGGCAGGCGCCTCGTCGCCCGCCTCGTCGACGCGATGGTCGCCGCCGCCGCCCCGGCGCCGTCGGCCACGCCCCGCTGGGGCTACGCGTACATGGACCAGGCGAGCGCGCCGCTGGGCGCGGACACGGCGCTGAACCCCGCCTACCAGTGGACCACCGGCAGGCTCGACCCCGCCACCGCGAGCCGGCGGGCGAGCGTGAGACGCACCGGGACCGGGGACTACGAGGTACGCCTGCCGGACGTCGCCTCGCAGACCGGCGTCGCCCACGCCACCGCCTACCGCACGCACTACCGGGGCCGCGTCTGCTCGGTGGCCGGTCAGCAGCCCGCCGGGCCCGACGAGGTGATCCGGGTGCGCTGCTTCGACCAGACCGGAGCCCCGGTGGACTGGTGGTTCACCGTGTTCTTCGCCGCGCCGGCCGCCGGGGACACCCCCTACGCCACCGTCCGCTACGACGCGCCCGGCGGCGCCGGTGACCTCGCCCCCGCGCGCAACGACGGCACGTTCAACTCGGCCGGCCTGGTCAACCACGTGCGCCACGAGGGGACCGGCCGCTACACGGCGGTGCTCAAGGGCGCGCCGTACGCCGCCGACAAGGGATACCTCCAGGTGGGCGCGTACGGGACGGGAACGCCCGCGCGCTGCCACGCGGAAGGCACCTCGCCCGCCGGGGACGGTCTGGAGGTGAGCGTCGGCTGCTACGCGATCGGCGCGGACGCCACGCCCCGCCGGATCGACTCCCCGTGGGTCCTGTCCTACACGCAGGACGCCGGGCTGCACCGGGACGCCTCGACGCCCGCGGCCTACGTCACGACCACGGGCGACCCGGAGAACCCCGGGATCGACACCCGCCGCTCCCACAGCACGAGCGCCGAGACCCCGGCGGTCACCCGCCTCTCGGCAGGCTGGTACCGGATCGCGTACACGGGGATCGGCAAGCCGGGCGACAGCGCCCAGGTGTCGTCCCGGAGCGCGGGCCGCTACTGCCATCTCGGGAACGTCAACGCCCACAGCGCGCCGCCCGCGCTCCTGATGGACGTCTACTGTCACTCCGGGGCGGGCACCCTGGCCGACGCCCACTTCGGCGTCGCCTACCTCAGGGCGCCCTGACCGGGAGCCCCGCCCCACAGCCGCGCGCCGCGACGGAAGGAACGCGTGTTGACCAGTTCGGAAACGGCCGGTCCGCCCGCCCGGACCCGTGAGGCCGTGCTGTTCACCGGGCTCGGCCTCGTCGCGGACACGGCCGCCGTCGCGCAACTGGCGGTCAGCGGCTCGGTGACGGGCATCCTCGTCACCGGCCTGCTGGCCGCCCTGCTCGGGTTCGTCCTGCTGCTGCGGCGGCTCGGCAGCGCCCTGCGCATCGCCGACCTGCTGGTGGCCGTGCTGATCGCCGTCGGGGCCGGGACGGCGGGCGCCGCCTTCGACCGCCTCCTGACAGCGCCCGAAGCCTCCGCCGCCATCCCCGCGGCCAGCCCCACCGCCATCCCCGCCTCCTCGGCCGGCGGCGAGGAGGTCACCGTCCCGGCGACCCCGTCACCCTCCACGACCGCGACCGGCGAGGGCCAGGTCACACTGGCCGACAACGACTACCTCGACCTGGAGAGCGGCGTCGTCAGCGAGGTGAACGCCACCGCCGACATCGTCTACAACGCCCCGTACACCGACCTCTGGACCAAGGGGGGCGGCGAGCTGCGGATCACCCCCTTCGACGGGACCCCCACGAAGGCCGCGTGCGCGGCGCGGCTCCAGCGCCGCCACTACGGCAGCGTCGACGCCGAGAAGGGCGTCTGGTACTGCCTGGAGACCACCGAGCGGAACGTCGCCGCGGTGCGGGTCACGGACGTCTCCCGGCCCGGCGGCAGCGTCACCCTGTCCTACCTCGTCTGGAAGCCCTGACGCCGCCACGAGCCCAGGTCGTCCCACTCCTGGAGCAGGTGGGCCGTGGCCGCCGAGGGAGCCGTGAACGACCAGCGGCCCGGCGGCAGGCTCAGCGCGCACCCCCCGCCGGCCAGCCTGGTGACCGGCAGCTGCTCGTTCAGGCCCATGAGGAAGGTGCCGTTCACGGTCATCCCGTCCCACGCGCCGCGTACGGGCAGCACCGCGCGGGCGCTCACGCCCTCCGGGACGGCGAAGGTGAACTGGACCCCGTCGGGCCCGGCCCGCCAGCCCGACTCGACGGTCCCCGAGGCGCTCGCGTAGCGGGCGTGCGCCTGGCGCAGCAGCGGGACCGGACCGGGGCGCAGCAGCAGCTCGCCGAAGCCGCCGCCCGTCCCGCGCGGGTCGTCGCCCAGCCCCGCCACGTGCCGGAACAGCCAGTCGCCCACGCAGCCGTAGGCGTAGTGGTTGAAGGAGTTCATCGCCGGCGTCTGCAGGCCGTGGCGGTGGTGCCAGGCGTCCCAGCGCTCCCACATGGTCGTCGCCCCGGCGCGGAGCTGGTAGCGCCAGGACGGGTAGCCCTCCTGGTTGAAGATCCGGCACGCCAGGTCGTGGTGTCCGGTCTCCGACAGCACCGGCAGCAGCAGCGGGGTGCCGACGAAGCCCGTCATCAGCCGGTGCCCGTCGGCGCGGACCAGCTCGGCCAGCGCCCGCGCCGACGCGGCCCGGTCCTCAGGCGCGACCAGGTCCCAGGCGAGGGCGACGGCGTAGCCGGTCTGCGTCTCGGTGCGCAGCCTCGGCCCGTCGAGGAAGGCCCGCCGGAACGCGCCGGACACGCGGGCGGACGCCTCGGCGTACTCCGCCGCGTGCGGCTCGCCGAGCACGCCGGCCGCGTGCGCGATCAGGCGCAGGCTGCGGGCGAGCGCGGCGGTGGCGATGAGGTTCCTGGGCGTCTCGACCGTGCCGGGGGCCAGCCAGTCGCCCAGCGCCCGGCCCGGCCGGACGCCGTCCTCGGTCTGGGCCAGGCAGTAGGCGGCCCAGCGCCGCATCGGGTCGTACGCGCGGCGCAGCGTGCGGTCGTCGCCGTAGCGCCGCCACAGCAGCCACGGCACCTCGACCAGCGCGTCCGACCACACGGGGGAGTCGTAGCCGTACTCCGGCAGCACCGGCGCGACGTGCGGGACCGCGCCGTCGGCCCGCTGCCCGTCGATCAGCGACGTCACCCACCCGGACAGGAACGCCTGCGTGTGCCGCAGGAAGCTGAGCGTCGAGCCGAACACCGAGATGTCGGCCGTCCAGCCGGTCCGCTCGTCGCGCTGCGGGCAGTCGGTCGGCACGCTCACCAGGTTGCCGTCCGCCGACGCGCCGATGTTGGCGACGAGCTGCCGGACGGCCGGATCGCTCACGGTCAGCGAGCCGGTGACGGCCATCGCCGACGACAGCAGCACCGCCTCCAGGTCGTCCGGCGTCAGCGCGCCGGGAAAGCCGGTGATCTCCGCGTAGCGGAACCCGTGCAGCGTGAACGCGGGCTCCACCTCGTGCCGGCCGGGCCCGAGCAGGAACTCGTCGCGCTGGTCCGCGGTGCGCAGGTTGTCGGTGTAGAGCCGCCCGGTCGCGGTCAGCTCCTCCCCGTGCCGCACCACGATCCGCGCCGGGCCCGGCGCGTCGACGCGCAGCCGGACACGCCCGACGACGTTGCGCCCGAAGTCGGCCACCTGGACGCCCGGCGCGGGCTCGGTCACGCACACGGCGGGCACGGTGCCGATCACCCGCACCGGGGGAGCGGGGTCGGCCTCCACGAGGACCTCCGGGACGGCCACCGGCTCGGCCGCCCCGCCCTGCGGGAACGGCGTGTGCACGGTTCCCGCCTGCGGGAACGGCGTCTGCACGGTCTCGCCCATGATCAGGTCGGCGCGCGGGCGGCCGAGGTCGTGCCGGGTCCAGGCCGCGTCCGTGGCGCACACCCGCCGGACCCCGGCGCCGTCCCGCACGAGCACCTGGGCGCTGACGGCGGGCCGGTCGCCGTAGCGCCCAGGCCCGCCGCCGGCCACGTGACCCGCGTACCAGCCGGGCGCCAGCCACAGCTCCAGCTCGTTCTCACCCGGCACGAGCAGCCGCGTGAGCTCCAGCAGCCGGTAGCGGACCCGGTGACCGTAGTCGGTCCAGCCGGGGGCCAGCTCCTCCTCGCCCAGCCGCACCCCGTTGAGCAGCGCCCGGTAGACGCCCAGCGCGGTGGCCGCCAGCCAGACGCGCCCCGGCCGCGAGGTGAACGACCCGCGCAGGCTCACCGCCGCCCGCGGATCGCCCGCCAGCCACGGGGCGTCCCACCCGCCGCCCGCCCGCAGGCCCGTCGTGAACGCGCCGGCCGCGTGCCCGTCCACGCTCCACGTGTACGGCGTCAGCGGCGCCAGCAGGTCGTCCGGCACGTCCACCAGGTGCGACCCGGCCGGGACGGACGACCGCCACACCTCGCGCCCTTCGGCGCGCACCGTCACGGCGGCCTCCTCGGCGAGCCGGGCGCCCCACGACAGCCGGGGCGACGGCTCGTCCACGCCCACGGGATCGGCCAGACCGCACGTCAGCCCCGCCTGCGGGCCGGGCGGGACCGGACGGATGAGCGGCGCCTGCGCGCCCGAGACCTGCGGGCCGAGCACCCCCGATTCCCCGTTCACGCATCGAGCCCGGTGGTGAAGGCGTTGTGCAGGCCGTCGACGTCGACGCCGGACAGGCTCGGCGCCATCACGTTGATCAGCAGCACGAAGCACGCGTCCTGCTCCGGGTACATCCACCACTGGCAGCCCGAGGCGCCGCCGTGCCCGTACAGCCGCCGTTCCAGCAGCCCGGGAGCCGAGTGGCGCAGGTTCCAGGTGAGGCCCCAGTCCTGCCCGGCGTTGACCGGGTCGGGCTGCAGCTTGACCAGGCCCGTCGTCTGCGGGGTCGTCATCGCGGCCAGGGTGGTCGGGTGGATCAGCGCGCGGTCGCCGCGCAGCAGCGCCCCGCCGAGCGCCAGCAGGTCCTCGGCGCGGGAGAACAGCGCCCCGGCCGGGTGGCGGAGCCGGACGAACGCGTCGAGGTCGAAGCCGGGCCCGAGCAGCTCGACGCCGTGGACCTCGGCCGGGTCGCAGGCCGGGTCGAACGTGATGCGCCCGCCGCCCGGCACCAGCGCGTTCAGGTCGGAGTCGACGACGCCGGCCACGTCGCGGCCGGTGACGTCGCGGATCATCTCCGCGATCCCGGCGAAGGCCAGGTTGGAGTAGTGGCTGAGCGTGCCCGCCTCGAACAGCGCCGGCGCGGTGACCAGGTGCTCCACCAGGTCGTCGGGGGTGAGCGTCTGCTCGGCGATGCCGGCGGTGTGGGTGAGCAGGTGCCACAGGGTCACGTCGGGCCGCGCGAAGTCCGGCAGCACGTCGCGCAGCGGGCGGCGCAGCGACAGCAGCCCGCGCTCGACTTGGCGCAGCGCGGCCAGCCCCACCAGCGGCTTGGTCACGGAGAAGAGCGCGAAGTGGTCGTCGGTCCTGGTCGCGCGGCCGTCGTGCGTGCCGAACGCCTCCAGCACCTGGATGCCGCCGGAGGTGGCGGCGCCGAACACCGCGCACGGCAGCCGCCCCCCGTCGATCTCGCGTCTGACCCAGTCGAGCGCGATGTCGTGCGTGGTCATCCCTTGAGAGCACCTTCCGTGAGACCGGCCAGGACGCGCTTCTGCGCGGCGACGTACACCGCCACGAGGGGCAGCGTGGTGAGCAGGACGTGGGCGAAGACGAGGTTCCAGTTCAGGCTCTGCAGGGTGCCGGAGGCGAACTGGAACAGGCTGAGCGGCAGCGTGGCGTTCGCGCTGCCCTGGAGCAGGAAGAGGGCGAAGAAGAAGTCGTTCCAGACGCTGATGACGAGGATCACGCCGCCGACGAACAGCACCGGCCGCAGCAGGGGCAGCAGGATGCGGACGAAGACCTGCGGGCGGGAGGCGCCGTCGATGGCGGCGGCATGCTCCAGGTCGGGCGGGAACGCCCGGACGAACCCGGTCGCCAGGAAGACCACGATGCCGACGCGGCAGCCGGTCATCGTCAGCACGTAGCCGAGCGAGCCGCCGTCCAGCGACAGGGCGCGCAGCAGGTAGACGGTCGGGATGATCGACGGCGGCAGCAGGATCGACAGGCCCATGACGAAGTAGGCCGCCTGCAGCCACCGCGACCGGCTGCGTCCGAACGCCCAGGCCGCCGCCGCGCCGAGCAGCACCACGGCCGCCACGATCGGCACGCTCACCTTGAGGCTGTTGAGCAGCCCCGTCAGGTAGGCGCCCCGGTCGAGCACGATGCCGTAGTTCTCGGCGACCGCCCACGTGCGGGGCAGGCCGAGGCCCAGCTCGGCGGCCTCGCCCGCGGGCTTGAACGAGTTGACGACCACGAGCCACACGGGCACGATCACCCACGGGATCGCGAACAGCGTCAGCGCCGCGTACTTGAGCGCCTGCCTGAAGGCGGGCCTCATCCCGTCACCTCCCTGCGCCGCAGCCACCACACGAGGGGCACGGCGGTCGCGATCACCAGCAGCGTCACGGTGAAGCCCAGCGCGCTCGCGGTGCCGAAGAAGCCCTGACCCCACTGCTGGCGCATCACCACGTTCAGCGCCCGCGTGTGGTCGCCGGGCCCGCCGCCGGTGGTGGCGGCGATCACGTCGTACGCGCTCAGCGCGCCCACCAGCGTGACCGCCACGTTGAACGTCAGCGCCGGGGCGAGCATCGGGAACACCACCCGCCGGAACCGCGTCCACGCCCCGGCCCCGTCGACGGTCGCCGACTCCAGCAGCGACTTCGGGATCGAGTTGAGCCCCGCGATGTAGACGAGCGTGATCAGCCCGCTCCACTTCCACGCGTCGATGAACGCGACCACCACCAGCGCGGTGGCCGGCTCGCCCAGCCAGGCCCACTCGATGCCGAGGAAGGAGTTGACCGCCCCGTCGGGGGCGAGCAGCCCGCGCCAGATGTAGCCGGCGGCCAGCGGCGAGATGAGCGTCGGCAGGAAGAACGCCGAGCGGAAGACGGTGTTGACCCGGCCGGTCCGCTGGAGGGCCAGCGCCAGCGAGAGGCTGACGGCGTTCTGGATGGCCATGCACAGGATCGCGTACAGCACGGTCACGGTGACCGCGTTGGCCAGCAGGTCCTGGTCGATCAGCGTGCGGACGTTGTCCAGCCCGTTCCAGGTGATCTCGGCGCGGAAGCTCGTCCACGAGGAGAACGCGAACCGGACGTTGAGCAGGAACGGGGCGACGAAGAAGACCGCGACCAGCACGATCGCGGGCAGCGCCCACGGCAGCCAGGCCGCCCTGGCCCGCGTCATGTCCCGCATCACCATCCGGGCAGCCCCGCCGCCTTGGCCGCCTGCTCGACCTGGCCCTGGAGCTGGGCGGCGGCCTTCTGCGGGTCCTTCTGACCGGCGATCAGCTCGGACATGAGCTGCGCCAGCCCGCCCATGCCGGGGATGTCGGAGTTGAAGGCGATGACCGCGCCGGTGTCGTACGCCTTCTTGACGTCCTGGAGCACGGACGGGACGCCCTGCGGGCCGGGCACGTCCTTGAGCACGGGGAAGGTCTTGGACGCGGCGATGTACTCGGCGTAGGCCGGGCCGGTCATGAAGCGCACGAAGTCGAGCGCCGCCTTCTCGCGCGCCGGATCGCCGGTCTTGGGCAGGTAGAACGTGCCGATCGGGCCGGGCGCGTAGGTGACGAGCGGCTTGTCGCTCGACAGCCCGGCGAAGCCGACGGACTCGTCCACGATCTTCTGGTCGCCGCCCGCCGCCGCGAGGAGCGCCGGGAGCATGTCGGAGTGCTGGGCGACCATGGCCGCCTCACCGGTGACGAGGGCCTTCATCGAGTCCTCGAACTTGGCGGTGACGATGTCCTTGTTGAAGCAGCCGTCGGCCTGCAGTTTGGCGTAGGCGCTCAGCCCGGCGACGAAGGGCGAGCCCGCGTCGGCCAGCGTGCTGGTGTGGCTCGCGATGGCCTTGCCGTACGCGTTGCCCTGGTTGGCGCCGGCCAGGTAGAGGATGGGCAGGATCTGCACCGGCCAGATCGACCCGCCCGACTCGAAGACCGGCGTGACCCCGGCGGCCTTGAGCCCGGTGCAGGCGGCGGACAGCTCGGCGAAGGTGGTGGGCGGGGTCAGCCCGGCCTCGGCGAAGACCTTCTTGTTGTAGTAGAGGCCGAACACCTGGGGGAAGCCGGTGATGGCGGCGTAGACCTTGCCGTTCACGGCCCCGGCGGCCTGGTAGAGGTCGCCGGACCTGGCGATGTACGCCTCGCCGGTCAGCTCGCGCAGGTTCTCGGCCGGGTTGAGGGCCAGCAGGCCGCTCACCGTCGCGTGATACTCCAGGATGTCCGGGCGTTCGCCGGTGGCCCACTTGGTCTGGGTGGTGTCCTCGAAGCCGTCGGACGGGATCGACACGAGCTCGATCGTGTGGCCGGACTGCTTCTCGAACTTCTCGTACATCTCCAGCAGCGCCGCCGGGTCCGCGCTGTTGTGCCAGAGGGTCAGCTTCACCTGACCGGTCCCCTCCGGGGCGGGCGACCCGCAGCCGGAGACGGACAGGGCGAGGACGGCGCCGATCGCCGCGCCGAGCAGACGGGATGGTGCTCTCACGCCCGTGCTCCTGTTCACATAGGGGGGTTGGTTGTGTAGAACGTTCTCCATTGTTAGGGCACAAGATAATCGCCCGTCAAGAGGTAGACCTGAGCATCGATCCGAGTTAGCCTCCTCCCTCAGAAAGATCGTGTAGTTCGTTCTACGAGAGAAAGGACGGCGTGTGCCGAGCGGACGGGTGACGATCGCCGACGTGGCCAGGCGGGCCGGAGTGTCCACGGCGGCCGTGTCCAAGGTGGTGCGCGGCGCCTACGGCGTGAGCGCGGAGATGCAGGCCAAGGTGTCGCAGGCCATCGACGAGCTGGGCTACCGCCCGCACGCCGCGGCCCGCGCGCTGCGCGGACGCACCTACACGCTCGGCGTCATGCTCTCCGACACCCGCAACCCGTTCTTCCCCGACATCATCGAGGGCGTCACCGGGCACCTGAGCGACACCCAGTACCAAGTGCTGCTCGGCCCCGGCGGGATCGAGCCCAGGACGCAGGCCCGGATGACCGATGCCATGATCGACCGGAGCATGGACGGGCTCATTCTGATCTCCCCGGTCATGACGGACGCCGAGCTCACCGCCATCGCGACGGCCGTCCCCGTCGTCGTGGTGGGCCGGCACGGCGGCTCCGCCGCCTACGGCGCGGTCGTCGACGACGACGTCATGGGGGCCAGGCTCGTGGTCGACCACCTGGTCGGGCTCGGGCACACCCGGATCGCGCACATCACCCACCTGGAGCGCGCCCGCGCCCAGGGGCTCCCGCACACGGTGCGCGCCGAAGGCTACCGCCAGGCGATGCGCGCCCACGGGCTGGCCGACGACGTGCTGGCGACCTCCTTCACCGAGGAGGGCGGCTACGAGGGCGCGCGGCAACTGCTCGCCCGCGCCGACCGGCCCACCGCGATCTTCGCCGGGGCCGACATCGCGGCGCTCGGCGTGCTGCGCGCCGCCGACGAGGCGGGCCTGTCGGTGCCGGAGGACCTGTCGGTCGCCGGCTACGACAACATCGGCATCGCCTCGCTCAAGCGCATCTCGCTCACCAGCGTCGACCAGGACGGGCAGGCCATCGGGGCGATCGCCGCGCAGCTGCTCGTCGAACGCATCGAGGGCCGGACCCGGTCGGTGACCTCGTCGGTCTCGCCCACGCTGATCGTCCGGGGCACCACAGGCCCGCCCCGCCACTGAGAAAGCCCGGCCGCGCATCGGGGGACTGTCGCGGACCACGTATTAAAACGTTTCGTTGGAAGGATCCCCCGTGAGACGACTCGCCCTGCTCGCCCTTCTCCTCCCCCTGATCACACCAGCCCTGCCGGCCGCCGCCCAGGCGGCCACCCTGACCTGCCCCGTTCGCGTCGACCCCGCCGCGTTCGCCACCGAGGCCCGCCTGGGCGAGCTGGCCGAGCAGCAGGAGGCGTTCGGCCCCAGGCCGACCGGCTCGACCGCGCACGCCGGCTACATCGACTGGCTGGAGGACGAGCTGGCGGCCGTCCCCGGGCTCCAGCTCTCCTCCCTGCCCTACGCCATCGACCGCTGGGACAGCCTCGGCGCCGCCCTGACCGTCGGCGGCACGCCGGTGCAGGTGGCGGCCCCGGTGCCGTTCTCCGCCGCCGCCGGCGTCACGGCGCCGCTCGTCCACCTGCCCGCCGGCACGGGCATCACCGCGGCCAACGCCGCCGGGAAGATCGTCGTCCGGGACCTGCCGTGGACCAACGTGCCCAACCTGCTCTTCTATCCGCTCACCCTCGGCTACTCCGTGTACGACCCCGGTCTCACGATCAACATGCTCGGCTCGGAGTCGATGGAGGCCCCGGCCGCGGCCGACGCCGACCTGAAGGCCGCCGCCGCCGCGGGCGCGCTGGGCGTGATCGAGATCAGCACGCTCCCGCACGCCCAGATCGAGGGCATGTACGCGCCCTACGAGGGCCTGCCGTACGGCGTGCCCGGCGTGTACGTCGGCGCCGACCAGGGCAAGCAGATCAAGGACGCGCTGGCCGCCGGGCAGCAGGTCCAGGCCGCGCTCACCGTGAACGCCGCCTGGACGCCGACGACCACCCGCACCCTGCTCGCGACGCTCCCCGGTGGCGCCGCGCAGAAGATCGTCGTCGAGAGCCACACCGACGGCATGAGCCCGGTGTGGGACAACGGCCCCCTCACCATGATCGAGATGGCCCGCTACCTGGCGTCGCTGCCGGTGGCGTGCCGCCCGCGCACGGTGCAGTTCGCCTTCGTCACCGGTCACCTCTACCAGCACCTGACCGGCCCGGACGTGCGCGAGGGCGGCGCGGGCCAGCTCGCCGCCCAGCTCGACGCCGAGTACGACCAGGGCGGAGTCTCCTCCGTCGTCGTCCTGGAGCACCTGGGCGCCCGCCGCTACGACGCGGTCGCCAGGCCGGGCGGCCTGCCGGGCCGCCAGCTCGTCGCCGACCCCGCGCTCACCGAGCTGCTGCTGGTCCCCGTCAGCGAGAGCACCCCGCTGCGCGAGCTGGTCAGGGGCCACATCGAGCACTGGGACGTACGGCGCACCGCGATCCTCAAGGGCCTGTCGGCGGCCGACCTCACCAAGGTGCCGCGCCACTGCTCCTTCGGCGGCGAGGGCACCCCGTACAACCAGCACCTGCTGCCCGTCATCGCGCCCATCGCGGCGCCGAAGACGCTGTTCTCGCCGAGGTTCGGGGCCGAGGCGATCGACCTGGCGGTCATGCGCAAGGCGTCGCTCGCCTTCACCGACGTCGTGCTCGACCTCGGCCCGATGGCGCAGTCCGCCGTCGCGGGCGACGTGACCGCCATGCGCCAGCAGCGCGCCTCCGGCACCCCCGGCTGCGCCTGACCACCGGCCGTCTATCCAACGGCACGCCCACCGGCACGGCCGCGCGGAGCCCGCGCACCGTGCCGGTGCTTCCCCCCACCCCAGGAGACGCCCGGCGTCTCCGGACCACCCGTGAGGTGCCCATGAAGAACATCACCCGTCGCCAGGCCCTGCGCGCAGGGACGCTCGGCCTCCTGCCGGCCGCGTTCCTGGCGTCGGCCGCCGAGAGCGCCACCGCGACCGCCACCGCCACCATCGAGTCGGCCTACCAGGCGACCGGCCCGTGGCCGGTCACCACCGGAACCTCCGGCGGCCACCGCCTGTACCACCCCGCCACCCTGGGCGCGGGCGGCGTCACCCACCCGATCGTCACCTGGGGCAACGGCTCGTGGGCCACCCCCGACAACTACCCGGGACTGCTCAACCACCTCGCCTCGTGGGGCTTCGCGGTGATCGCCTCCACCGACACGACCACCGGCACCGGCGCCGAGATCCTGGCCGCCGCCCAGCACCTCGCCGCCCTCGGCGACGACCCGGCCAGCGTCTTCCACGGCAAGCTGGACGCCACCCGGATCGCCGCCGCCGGCCACTCCCAGGGCGCGGGCGGCTCGATCAACGCGGCCAACGACTCCGCCGGGCTGATCACGACCGTCGTGCCGATCGCCGTGCCCGCGCAGTGGATGGCGAGCCCCGGGGACGAGTTCTCCGTCGCCGACCTGACCTGCCCGGTGCTCTTCCTCAGCGGCGCGAACGACTGGCTGATCTCCTCGGCCGCGACCGTGCGCGGCTACTACGACCAGGCCACCGCCGGGGCGGGCATGGCGCTGCTCAAGGGCGCGGGACACAACGACATCCAGAACACCGGCGGCGCCTTCCTCGGCTACGTGACCGCCTGGCTGCGCTACCGCCTCATGGGCGACACGCAGGCCCGAGGGGCGTTCGCCGGAGCCGCCCCCGAGCTGACGGCCAATGCCGCCTGGCAGAACCAGGCCCTCAAGAACCTCGTCTAGCTGGCCACCCGGCCACCCCGTGGTCTTCAATGAATGCACCGATCGGAGGTTCTGACATGTGGTCCTATTCGAGCGCGGTCGCGCCGGCCCCGCTGCTGGGCGAGACCATCGGCGACAACTTCGAACGGACCGTCCGGCGCTTCGGCGACCGCGAGGCCCTCGTCGACGTGCCCACCGGCCGCCGCTGGACGTACGCGGAGCTCGACGCCGACGTGAACCGGCTCGCCCGCGCGCTCCTGGCCGCCGGCATCGCCAAGGGCGACCGGGTCGGCATCTGGGCGCCCAACTGCGCCGAGTGGGTGATCGTCCAGTACGCCACCGCGAAGATCGGCGCGATCCTGGTCAACGTCAACCCCGCCTACCGCGCCCACGAGCTCGACTTCGTCGTCAGGCAGTCGGGGATGCGCCTGCTGTTCAGCGCGCGCACGCACAAGGGCAGCGACTACCGGGCGATGATCGAGGAGATCGGCTTCTCCGGCGTCGTCTACCTCGGCGAGCCCGGCCCGCTGGAGGCGCTCGCTCCCGAGGAGGCGCTGCGCGAGCGCATGGCCGCACTCAGTCCCGACGACCCGATCAACATCCAGTACACCTCGGGCACGACGGGCTTCCCCAAGGGCGCCACGCTCTCGCACCACAACATCCTCAACAACGGCTACTTCGTCGGCGAGGGCATCGGCTACACCGAGCACGACCGGGTCTGCCTGCCGGTGCCCTTCTACCACTGCTTCGGCATGGTGATGGGCAACCTGGGCGCCACCTCCCACGGCGCCTGCGTCGTCATCCCGGCGCCCGGCTTCGACCCGGAGGCGACGCTGCGCGCCGTCCAGCAGGAGCGGTGCACCTCCCTGTACGGGGTGCCGACGATGTTCATCGCCGAGCTCGCCCTCGCGGGGCGCTTCGACCTGTCCAGCCTGCGCACCGGCATCATGGCGGGCTCGCCCTGCCCCGTCGAGGTGATGAAGCGCGTCGTCACCGAGATGAACATGGCCGAGGTCGCCATCTGCTACGGCATGACCGAGACCTCGCCCGTCTCCACCATGACCAGGTCCGACGACGACCTGCGACGCCGCACCGAGACCGTCGGGCAGGTGATGCCGCACGTCGAGGTCAAGATCACGCACCCGGAGACCGGGCTGACCGTGCCGCGCGGCGAGCCGGGCGAGCTGTGCACGCGCGGCTACTCGGTGATGCTCGGCTACTGGAACGAGCCGGAGCTCACCGCCCAGGCCATCGACGCCGCCCGCTGGATGCACACCGGCGACCTGGCCACCATGGACGCCGACGGCTATGTCAACGTGGTCGGCCGGATCAAGGACATGGTCATCAGGGGAGGGGAGAACGTCTACCCGCGCGAGATCGAGGAGTTCCTCCACCATCATCCCGACATCGCCGACGTGCAGGTGATCGGCGTGCCCGACGAGAAGTACGGGGAGGAGCTGATGGCCTGGATCGTCATGCGGGAGGGGAGCGAGCCGCTGACCGCGGCGGCCGTGCGCGAGTTCTGCGCGGGCAGGCTCGCCCACTACAAGATCCCGCGCTACGTCCACGTCGTCGACGGCTTCCCGATGACGGTCACCGGCAAGATCCGCAAGGTCGAGATGCGGGAGGAGAGCGTCCGCCTGCTCGGCCTTACGTGATCTACAACGTAAAGGCCGCCGGCAGGAGCGATCAGCCGGTCCGGGCCAGGAGAGCCCGCACGGCGGTGCGGATCGGCTCGCTCGGGGACTCGGGCACGCCGGTGGTGAGGGCGGTGAACAGGATGCCGAGCACGCTCATCTCCAGGAGCATGGCCTCGTCCTGGCCGATGTCGATCCCGGCGGCGCGGCACTGGCGGACGAGGAGGTCGCTCCGGCTGTGCAGGGCGCCGGTCAGTACGCGCCGCAGCCGGGGGTTCCTGGTGCTCTCCAGGTGCAGCTCGAACAGGGCCAGAGGGTCGTGCCGGTCGCTCAGCATCGTGGTCAGGACGCCGACCAGCGCCTCCTCCAGGTCGGCCGGCGAGATCGGCCGGACGGTGCAGGAGTCCACGCGTTCGCCGAGCCGGTGGGTGATGCGCTCGATGACCCCGTCGAGCAGCGCGTCGCGGGTGCGGAAGTAGCGCGAGGCGGTGCCGGCCGGCACGGCGGCGGCGGTGTCGACGGCTCGGTGGGTCAGCCCGCGTGACCCCTGCTCGGCCAGCACGGTGATGGCCGCGTCGGCCAGGTGGTCGCGGCGCTGGGGGTTAGGCGGTGGCATGGTTTCCTTCCCTGGTGGGGTGGCCGGCCGGACCGCACCATTTCACCAGAGCCGCTTCGACGCCGGTGTGGTCCCCGGCCCAGGCCACGTACCCGTCGGGGCGGACCAGCGTCGCCTCGGGCCTGGTGCTGGTCAGGGGCCTGGCGTGCCGGACGCGGGTACGCCACGGGGCCGGGACGCCGTGGTCGGAGAGCAGGACGAAGGCGCCGGCGCGCAGCACCTCGTACAGGCGGCCCGTGTGGGTCGGGCCGTCGGCGGCGCGGCGGCCGGCCAGCGGGTGGGCGTCCGGCTCGCGGGGCGGGTAGGCGAACTCCAGGCCGGACAGCCTGCCGAGGATGCGGCGGCGGCCGGGCGCGGTGTGGAGCAGGGTCGCCATGACGCGCCGGTTGATCTCCAGGCGCGCTCGTGAACCGCTGAGCACCAGCCCGGTGAGGTGGTCGGTCATGGCCAGGACGGCGGAGCCGACGGGGTGCCGCTCGGCGTGGTAGGTGTCGAGCAGCCAGGGCGGTGCCCAGCCGTGCAGGGTGGCGGCGAGCTTCCAGCCCAGGTTGGCGGCGTCCTGGATACCGGTGTTCATGCCCTGGCCGCCGATGGGGGAGTTGACGTGGGCGGCGTCCCCGGCCAGGAACACACGCCCTGATCGGTAGCTGCGGGCCTGGCGGCGTTCGGCGGTGAAGCGGGAGAACCAGCGCGGCTCGCTCATGCCGTAGTCGGTGCCGGCGATGTGGTGGAAGGCTTCGCGGATCCGGGCGAAGCCGGCGTCCTTCTCCTCTTCGCGCAGCCATGCGCCGACCCGGTACCAGCCGTCGCCGAAGGGGAGGGTCACCACCACGCCCTGCGTGCCGACCTGCGTGATGGGCGGCGGCTCGGCGGTGGGGATGCGGACGTCGGCCAGCAGCATGGGCAGGCTGTAGGCCGCGCCGGCGAAGCCCACGCCGGTCAGGTCGCGGACCGTGCTGTGGGCGCCGTCGGCGCCGATGACGTACCGGGCCTCCAGTTCGTCCCCGTCCTTGAGCGTCAGCCGTGCCGAGTCGGCGTCCTGGGTCAGGCCGGTCACCTGGGCGTCGCGGCGGATCCGTACGCCGAGCTCGGCGGCCCGGTCCTGAAGGAGCTTCTCGGTGCCGTTCTGGGGGACGAGCAGCAGCATCGGGTAGCGCGTGTCGAGCCGTCCGAAGTCGACCCGTGAGGCGTAGGCGGGGTGCACCGTCCTGAGCGGGTTCCCCGCCCGGACGAGGGCGTCGCCCAGGCCGCGGGCGTCGAGCAGTTCCAGGGCCCGGGCGTGCAGGCCGAAGGCGCGGGTGACGCTGGACGCGCTGCCGCGCTTGTCCACGATCGTGCAGGACACGCCCGCCAGCGCGAGCTCGCAGGCGGCCATCAGTCCGGTGGGGCCGGCTCCCACGATGAGGACGTCGTGCATGACTCGACTCCATTCGCTACATCTGTATCGCTACATTTATAGCGCATGGTGGGCCGGCCGCGTCAACGCAGGCGTTCGAGCCTGGTCCAGCCCGTCCAGCCGCGCTGCCTCAGGAGCTCGATCAGCCGCCGCGCCGGCGGCACCGTCGCGAACGCCAGCGTGTCCATCAGCGCGGCGAGCGGCAGCTCGATGCCGGTGTCGTCGACGTAGTCCTCGCCGCGCTCGTCGGCCAGCCGCGTCAGGTAGGCGGCCAGCCTGTCCGCCAGCCCGGCCAGCAGCGGGTCGTCGTCGGCCCGGTCCAGGGCCTGGCTCAGCGTGAGGAGGAAGTCGACGAACCGCGGGTCGCCGAGCTGCTCGCGCTTGCGCGCCATCCACTCCGGCACCCGCCCGGGAGAGTGTGCCGCCAAGGGGATCCAGCCCTCGCGCTCGGCCTGGACGATCCGCTCGTCGACCCCGAGCTCCCGCAGCCGGTCCAGATACGCGACCACCTCCGGGGGCAGCACCAGCAGTTCCCCGGCGGCCAGGCGGGCGATCCGCTCGCGATGCCGCTGCCGCTCGCGGATCTCCGCCCGCAGCCTCCGGTCGATGTCCGCGATCGCCGCGGCGAACTCCTCCTCACCGGCCCGCAGCAGCTCTCGCACCCGCGCCAGCGGGACCCCGGCCTCGGCCAGGGTCCGGATCCTGATCAGCTCGACCACGGCGCCGCCGTCGTACCTGCGGTAGCCGGAGTGGTCCCGTTCCGGCTCGGGCAGCAGCCCCTTGGCGTGGTAGTGCCGCACCGCGCGGACCGTCACTCCCGCGTACGACGCCAGTTCGCTGATGGTCAGCATCAGAGCACTCTCCAGGAATCGCTTCAGAAGCTCGCCGTCGCCCTGCCGATGATCCGGGCGATCTCGTGGGCATGGGTGAAGACGAGTTGGTGGTCGGCGTCGAGCCAGGTGGTGGTGATGTGCGGGTGCGCGCGGACGAGTCGTTCGACGCCCGCCCGCCAGTTCCGGTTGAAGCCCGGCGCGGGTCCCTCGCCGTCGCCGCCGGCCATCGAGGTCGACATGATCATGGTGATGGGCCGGTCGATCTTCTTGTACCGGTCGAGGATCCCGGCCCGGATCGCGTCGATCTCGAGGTTCAGCTCGGCGATCTCCTGGGCGGTGAGCAGCACTTGGCGCGCGGTGCCCCGCAGGGTCTCCTGCCGGGCCGCCAGGCCCTCCCACATGGCGCGGAACTGCGGCAGGAGGGCCTCGGTGACGAACGGTTCCGGCACCGGGTTTGCCCCGTCGACGAGGACGAGCCCGGCGACGGCGCCGGGACGCTCGCAGGCGTAGTGCACGGCGAGGTCGGCGCCCAGCGAGTAGCCCGCCAGCACGGGCGCCTCGGCCAGGCCGCGCCGTCCCAGCTCGGCCATCACCGCGCCGAGATCGCCGAGGAACGCCTCGAAGGAGTAGCGGCCGGCGGCCGAGGCGAGGCCGTGGCCGCGCAGGTCGAAGGTCACCACCTCGTGGTCGCGTCGCAGCAGCTCGGCCAGCTCGCGCAGGTCGGCCTGGGTGGAGTTCAGCCCGGGGCACAGGACCAGCGGCCGTCCCCGGCCCCCTTGGGACACCGGGATCGTGACGCCGTCGTGCCGGATGGTGAAGTGCCGCATGGTCGTGTCGTCTCTCTCCGCCCGCTCTTCATCGGTCATGCCACCATGCTGAAAGCTTGACCCAGCGTCAGGGTCAAGCCGTCCCTCGGGCCGGGCCGGAGGGTGAGTTGCGGCCGGGATCCGGCCGCATCTGTTCGTACGGTGGCGGTATGGAGATCGCTGTCACTGCACCGGCCGGCAACGTCGGTCGTTTTCTGGTCGGGCATCTGGTCCGTGCCGGGGTCCGCCCCCGGCTGCTGAGCCGTCATCCTGAGCGGCTGCGCGCGGCCTGGGGTGACCTCGTCGACGCGCGTGAGGTCGATCTGCGGGACGCCGGGGCCGTGTCTCAGGCTACGCGGGGTGTGGACGCGCTGTTCCTGGTCGTGCCGCCGGGTGACGGCGACGATCCGGTGGCCGCGTACGCCGAGGTGGGGAAGGTCGTGGCCGCCGCGGTGGCCGGCAACGGCGTGCCGCGTACGGTGCTGCAGAGCAGCGTGGGGGCGGAGCTGCGGGAGGGCGCCGGGGAGATCGACGGGCTGGCGCGGGTGGAGCAGACGCTGGACCGCGTCGTCGTGGGGGAGGCGGGTCTGGCCGTCACCCACCTGCGGTGCGGCTTCTTCTACAGCAATCTGCTGTACGAGCTCGACGGCATCCGGGCGGGGGAGGTGTCCGTGCTGCTGCCGACCGGTATGCCGTTCGCGTGGGTGGCTCCGGCGGACATCGCGGCGGTGGGCGCGTCGCTGGTGCTGAGCCGTGACTGGTCGGGGCGGCGGGTGCAGGCGGTGCATGGGCCCGGGGACCTGTCGTGGGAGGAGGCGGTGGCCGTGGTCGGGGAGGTCGTGGGGCGTACGGTCACGGTCCGCCGGGTGGCCGACGAGGACATGCGGGCGGCGCTGACGGGCGCGGGGCTGTCGCCGGCGCGGGTGGAGGCGGTGATGGGCATGTCGACCGGGTTGCGTGACGGCTTCGTGCCCGAGCAGCCGCGGACCGCGGTGACGACCACCGACACGACGCTCGGGGCGTGGGCGTGGGCCGAGCTGCGCCCCGCCCTCGGTCTGACCGGCTGAGCCGCGCCGTGCGAACTTCGCGGGGTCGTTGATCGTTGTCAGGGTGTGTCGAGCTCAGGGGGAACCTTGGTGGAGCAGGTCTTCGCGTACTTTCCGTTGCTGTTCGTGGCGTTCGGCGCGGTGATCGCGTGGGGGTCGGTCAGGGGGATCGTGAACGGCAGGCGGTTCGTGCGCGGGGCGCGGCGGGTGCCGGGCGTGGTCGCCGACGTGCGGACGACGTTCGCCGGGCGGGGTGAGCATCTGCGGGCGAGCCGGCGGCCGGTGCTGACGTTCACGACCGTGGAGGGGCGGGAGGTGACCACCGAGTCGTGGGCGGTGTCGGACCTGGGGGTAGGCCGGGAGGTCGAGGTCCTGTACGACCCGCAGGACCCGACGCACGCCGCGCCCGCCGGCGCCGTCGGCGGCGGCTACGGGGGCATCGTCCTCGGGCTCGTGGCGGCCGTCGCCGGTCTGGCGTTCTTCGCCGTCTTCTCCGAGTTCTTCGGCTCGTTCGGCGGCGGTGGCTTCTAGGCCGGTGGTTTCCAGGCCGGTGGTTTCCAGGCCGGCGGGTTCAGCCGAAGATGCTGAGCCGGGCCAGCTCGCGGCGGGAGGTGACGCCGAGCTTCGGGTAGGCCCGGTAGAGGTGGTGTTCGACGGTCCGGCGGCTGAGGAACAGCCGGGCGGCGATCTCCCTGCTGGTGTGGCCCTCCGCGGCCAGCCGGGTGACCTGCAGCTCCTGCGGGGTCAGCCGGTCCAGGGGGTTGGGCGCGGCCGGGCGGGCGGGGGCGGCCGGGGCGCCGATGGCGCGCAGCTCGCCGCGGCTGCGTTCGGCCCAGGGGCGGGCGCGCAGCTCCTCGAAGATCCGCAGCGCCGTGGTGAGGTGTTCGCGCGCTTCGGCGGCGCGGCGGTCGCGGCGGAGCCGCTCGCCGTACAGCAGGGCGGTCCTGGCCCGCTCGAACGGCCTGCCGCCCTTGGCGTGCAGGGCCAGCGCGTCGGCGTACAGGTCGGGGGAGCCGGTGAGCAGGGCGCGGCAGCGCAGCGCGACGGCTTCGGCCCATGGCTGGCGGCTCGCGTGGGCCCATGCCTCGAAGCGGCGCAGCGGCTCCTCGGCCCGTTCGGCGGCGCCGATCCGTACGGCGGCTTCGACGAGGTCCGGCATGGACGTGGTGAGCACGGTGACGTGGTGGCCCGGCCCGGCGTGGGCGGCTTCGAGGCGCCGCAGGGCGGCCTCGTCGCGGCCGAGGCCGAGGTCGAGGAGGCTGAGGGCGCAGGCCGCGGCCACGCGGCTGGTGTCGGTGGCGTCGGCGACGAGCTCGCGGCAGCGGGCTTCGTCGCCTTCGGCGGCGGCGATCCAGGCGAGCGCCACCTCGATCTCGTCGATGCGGCGGCGCAGGCCGGTGTCGCGGGCGATCGTGACGGCCTCGGCGGCGGCCGCGGCGGCGTCCTGGGGGCGGCCGGCCCGGAAGAGGGCGGTGCACCGGTTCTGCAGGACCTTCGGCAGGCGGCCGATGAGCCCCTGCCTGCGGTACTTCTCGATCTCGGCGGCGGTGAGCTCCAGGACGGCGTCGTCGTCGCCGAGCAGGGCGGCGGCGTAGATGGCGTGGATGCGCTCGGGGTCGCCGCCTGCCGAGAGGGTGCGCCGTACGTGGCGTTCGAGCCGGCGCACGCCGGCCGGGTAGTCCTGCTCGATGAGCAGCGCCATGCCGGTCGCCGTGTCGTCGGGCAGGCCGAGGGCGTCGAGGCGCGCGGCGGCGGTGTGGACGGTGGCGGGGTCGCCGGAGAAC
Organism: Nonomuraea sp. NPDC049725; assembly: GCF_040674795.1. NCBI lineage: Bacteria > Bacillati > Actinomycetota > Actinomycetes > Streptosporangiales > Streptosporangiaceae > Nonomuraea > Nonomuraea sp. NPDC049725. The sequence continues at coordinate 101,099 of NZ_JBFANJ010000011.1, forward strand.
CAGCCGTAGCCGGCGGCGAGCCGGAGCATCTCGGCCGCGTGCTCCGGTTCGGCCCCGGCGGCGCCGTCGATGAGCAGGAGGGCCGCGTGGCCGGGGTTCTCGCGTTCGAAGGCGACCGTGGCGCGGACCCGGGCGACGCGGGCCCGGTGGGGGCCGTCGGCCGTCGTGGTGGCGGCGTCGGCCGCGAGGGTCTCGGCGTGGTCGGTGTCCCCCGCGGCGAGGGCCTGTTCGGCGGCTCGCGCCCGGCGTTCGGCGCGGCGGCGCGGGTCGGGGGTGAGCTGGGCCGCCCGCTCGTACAGGTGGGCGGCCGAGGCGTACGCGCCCCGGGCGTGCGCCCGGCTCGCGGCTGCGGCGAGGTCGGCGGCGGTCGGCTCGTGCGGCTCGGTGGTGGCGGCGGACAGGTGGCGTACGCGCAGGTCGGGGTCGTCGATCGCGCCGGCCAGGGCGGCGTGGACGGCGAGCCGGCGGCTGGGCGCGAGGGCGTGGTAGGCGGCGTTGCGGATCATCGGGTGGCGGAAGACGACCCGGTCCGTCGTGATGCAGATCAGCCCGGCGCGGTCGGCCTTGTCGAGGTCGCTCAGGCTCGCGCCGAGCACTCGCCCGGCCGTGGCGAGAGTGGGCAGGTGGCCGCGGCCCTCGGCGGCGGCCAGGGACAGCATGGTGCGGGTGCGCTGGGGGAGGCCGGCGATCTGCGCGTGGAACAGGCCGGTGAGCCGGTCGGGGACCGGCAGCGGGGCAGCGGGGTCCGGCTGGGGGGCGGGCGAGGCGGCGAACTCGACGAGCGCGAGGGGGTTGCCGCCCGATTCGGCGATGATCCGTTCCGCGAGGGCAGCCGGGAGGTTGCGCGCGGCGAGGACCCGCGCCGCGTCGGCGTCGTTCAGGCGGGACAGGTGGAGTTCGGCGAGGCCGGCGGCGTCGAAGGAGCCGGTGCGGGCCGAGAACACCATGACGACGCCCTCCGCGGCCAGGCGCCGGGCGGTGAACAGCAGCGCCTCCGTCGTGGCGCGGTCGACCCAGTGGGCGTCGTCGACGAGGCAGAGCACGGGCTGCCGGTCGGCGAGCTCGGTGAGGAGGGTGAGCACGGCCAGGGCGTTGAGGAAGCGGTCCACGCCGGTGGCGCCGCCGGTGCCCAGCACCGCGCGGAGCGCGTCGGCCTGGGGCCGGGGGAGGGCGGCGATGTGCTCCTGGACGGGCCACAGCAGCTGGACGAGGCCCGCGTACGCCAGGTCGGCCTCGCTCTCGACGCCGGTCACGCGCAGGATGCGGAAGCCGCGCGCGGCGGCGGTGGAGGCGGTCCAGTCGGCGAGCGCCGACTTGCCGATGCCGGCCTCGCCGCGGATCACCACGGCGCCGCTGCGCCTGCTCGCGGCGGCGGTCAGGAGCGCCTCGACGGCTTCCTGCTCGGCTGCCCGCCCGTACAGCACCGGCCCTCCGTCCGTAGGTGTGTCAGTACCCATACGTAACCCTGCCCGGCCAACCGCAATTCCGTAATTTTTACCGATTCGGGGTATGGGGTGTGGTTCCTACGGTCGGGATCATGACTGTCACGCAAAGCAGGCCGGGCCGGTTGGCCGGGCTGACCCTCGCCCTCCTGGCGTTCGCCAATCTGATCACGTCGCTGGACTTCACCATCATCTATGTCGCGCTCCCGCACATCGGGCAGGACGCGGGCTTCACCGCGCACGGCCTGCAGTGGGTGGTCAGCGCCTATGCCGTCTTCTACGGCGGGTTCCTGCTGCTGGGCGGGCGGCTGGCCGACCTGCTGGGGCGGCGCAGGACGCTGAACGCCGGATTGATCCTGTTCGGCGCGGCCTCGGTCCTCGGCGGCCTGGCCTCCTCCCCGGCGCCGCTGATCGTCGCCCGGGTGTTGCAGGGGATCGGCGCGGCGCTCGTGTTCCCCGCCACGCTGTCGCTGGTGAACACGGTGTTCGCCGAGGGCAGGCAGCGCAACCGGGCGCTGATGTGGTGGGCGCTGGCCGGGGCGGGCGGGCTCAGCCTGGGCGCGCTGCTGGGCGGGCTGCTCACCCACGCCTTCGGCTGGCAGGCCGTGTTCTGGGTGAACCTCCCGCTGGTGGGCGCGGCGCTGATCGGCGCGTTCACGCTGCTCGACGCCGACCGTCCGCAGGCGCGCGGCGCGTTCGACATCCCCGGGGCGATCACCGGGACGGCCGGGGCCACGCTGCTGGTGTTCGCCATCGCCCAGGCCGGTGAGGCCGGGCTCACCACGACGGTGGCCGTGGCGGGGGTGCTCGCCGTGCTGTCGCTGGCCGGGTTCGTGGCGATCGAGGCGCGCAGCCGTTCGCCGCTGATGCCGCTGCGCCTGCTGGCCAACCGCAACCTCAGCGCGGGCATCCTCGTGATCGTCCCGTTCGGGGCGGCCATGAACACCGTCATGTTCTTCCTCACGCTGTACTTCCAGGACGTGCTCGCCTACACCGCGCTCCAGGCCGGGCTGGCGTTCCTGGTGATGTCGCTGGTCATCGCCGCCGGAGACTTCTGCTCCGAGCGGCTCATGCACCGCTTCGGCACCCGTACGACGCTGATCGTCGGACTGCTCGCCGGGGTGGCCGGGAACGTCCTGCTCGCCGCCTCGATGGGCGCCCAGGCCGGCTTCGTCGCGCTGCTTCCCGGCGTGGTCGTCTACGGGCTGGGGATGGGCATCGTCTTCCCCGCCATGTTCGCCGCCACCGGCACGGGGGTGGCCGATCACGAGCAGGGCACGGCGAGCGGGATGGCGTCGACCGCCTTCCAGGTGGGCATAGCCACCGGCCTGGCGGTCCTGGTCGCGATCTCCGCCGCGTGGGGGATGCCGGCCGCGGTGTACGTCGCGGCCGCCGGCACCGCGCTCGGCCTCTTCGCCGCCGTCGCCCTGCCCTCCCGCACGCCGTAGCCCGTCAGCCCGGACGGCCGCCCATGACGTACCGGCTTCCTCCCCCGGCCCGGCCGTCACACGGGGGAGAGGGCCGGTTCGGCGGCCTCGTCGCGGTCGCCGGTGCGCAGGTGGCGGCTGGCGAGCGCGGGCAGGATCGTGAGGATCGCCAGGACGGCCAGCACGACGCCCAGCACGATCGGGGCGCGGAGCCCGTGGCCCGGGATGAGCGCCGAGCCGATCGCGGAGCCGAGGACGACCCCGAGCGTGATGAACGATGCGTGCACGGTGTTGACCAGCGGCGCGGTGCTGCCGGCTCGCTGCACGCGCACGGCCATCGCGGGGTTCATGGTCACGCCGGTCAGGCCGATGCCGAGCATGAACGCCACCGCCGCGGCCGGGACGTCGGTGAAGAGCGCCAGCCCCGCCAGGGAGACCGCGTTGAGCGCGGTGCCGGTCAGCAGCGTGGCGACGGTGCGCCGGTCGGCCAGCCGGCCGACGACCGCGTTGCCGATGAGCGTGGCGGCGCCGTAGGCGAGCAGGAGCAGCGGGACGGTGCCCTCGCCGAAGCCGGTGACCCGGGTCAGGACGGGGGTGAAGAAGCTGAAGGCGGAGAAGGTCGCGCCGATGATCAGCGTGCTGGAGACGATCGCCAGCAGGAACTGGGGCCGGCGCAGCACGGCGAGCTCGTCGCGCAGCGACGCCGATGGAGCCGCCGCGGCGTCGGGCCGCGCGGGGTCGCGGACGTAGGCGACGGTGAGGATCGCGGCGATCACGGTGAGCGCCGAGATGGTCCAGAAGGCCGCCTGCCAGCCGAGCCGCCCGCCGACGAACGTCGCCAGCGGCAGCCCGAGCAGCGTGCCGAGCATGAGCCCGCTCATCGCCACGCCGACCGCCCGGCCGCGCATCCGCTCGTCGACCACGCGGGCGCACATCGACACGGCGATGCCGAAGAACGCCTGCGAGGCCACCCCGCTGACGACCCGCGCGACCACCATGACCGGGTACGAGGCCGCGAGCGCGGCCAGGACGTTGCCGGCGAGGAAGACGGCGATGATGACTAGCAGCGCGGTCTTCGGCGGGACGCGCAGCAGCGCCATCGTCAGAACCGGACCGCCGACCGCCATCGCCACGGCGAAGATCGTCACCAGGTAGCCGATCCGCTCGATGCCGGTGCCGAGTCCCTCGGCGAGCTGGGGCATGAGGCCGGCGACGGCGAACTCGCTGGTCACCATCGCGAAGATGCCGGCGGCCAGGACGTAGACGACCAGGGGAACCGTTCGGGTCATGTCATCAGCTTTCTGTGATTGAGAATCCAAAATGAGGGCATGCGGAAGCGCCCCGAGGGCCGAGGCGGGGGGTCAGCCCAGGAGGGCGTGCAGCCCGGCCAGCGCGATCCGCCGCAGGGTCTCGGGGTCCGTACCGGCCTGCGCGGTGACCCGCAGGCCGGAGATGACGGTGCTGACCAGCAGTGCGCCGTCGTCGGGGTCGACGCCGGGGGAGATGCTGCCGTCGAGCTGCCCGGCGCGGATCGCCTCGCCCACCAGGGCGCGCCGCTCGCGCAGGTCGCGGTCGAGGAGGCGGGCGACGCGCTCGTCCCGCTCGCGCAGGCCGGGGTCCATGAAGCCGTGCACGACCATGCACCCGGCCGCGTGGCCCCTGGCGGCGGCGTCATGCTCCTCGGCGACCACCACGTCGACGAGCCTGCGCAGCCGCTCGGCGCCGCGCACGCCCTGGTCGGTGAGGATCGCGGCCTGCCGCGCGCCCGTCACCTCGACGTAGCGCTCCAGCGCGCGGACGTAGAGCTCGTCCTTGGAGACGAAGGTGTTGTAGAGGCTGCTGCGCCGCACGCCCGCCGCCTCGCACACCTGCTCGGTCGACGTGCCGGCGAACCCGCGCACCCGGAACTCGTCCGCCGCGGCGTCGAGCACCTTGACCTCGTCGAACATCCGTGGCCTGCCCATGACGCACACCCTAACACGTAATGGACTCTGAAATCCAAAACGGTTCAGGCGGGAGCGACGCCCTCGTAGTCGACCAGCAGGTGGCGCGGCCCGCGCAGCACGGCGCTCGGGCGGTACGGCGGCGGGTCGGCGACCAGGTGCGGCCCGCGCAGCCTGCGGACGAGCTCGGCCAGCACGATCTGCGCCTCCAGCCTGGCCAGCGGCGCGCCGAAGCAGTAGTGGACGCCGCCGCCGAAGCCCAGGTGCTCGTTGCGGGCACGGCACGGGTCGAAGCGGTCCGGGTCGGCCACGTGGCCGGGGTCGCGGCTGCCCGCCGCCAGGGCGAGCACGATCGGCGATCCGGCGGGAATCGTCGTGCCGGCGATCACGATGTCGTCCAGGGCGATCCGCGAGGACACCAGCTGCACCGGCGGCTCGTACCGCAGGAGCTCCTCCACGGCGGGGACGATGAGGCCCGGATCGGCGCGCAGGCGGTCGAGCAGGCCGGGATCGCGCAGGAAGGTGAGCATGCCGTTGGCGATGAGGTTGATCGTGGTCTCGTGGCCCGCGATGAGCAGCAGCACGGCGGTGGAGACGACCTCCTCGGGCGACATGCCGCCCTCGGGCCCCCGGTACGTGACGAACCCGGACAGCATGTCGTCGCCCGGCTGCCGGCGGCGCTCCTCGGCCAGCCCGCCGAGATAGCGCTCCAGGTCCCGCGCCACGGCCAGGCGTTCGCGCTCGCGCTCGGCGCGGTCCTCCTCGCCCGGTCCGAGCGTTTCCACGATCTGGTCGGCCCAGGCGTGGAACTGCGGCTCGTCCTCCTGCGGGACGCCCAGCAGCCGGCAGATCACCGCCACGGGCAGCGGGTAGGCGACCTCGTCCACCAGGTCGGCCCGCCGCTTGCCGGCGATGCCGTCGATCAGCTCCGTGGTGATGGCCAGCATCGCCGGCCGCAGCCCGTCCACGACGCCGGGGGAGTGCGGCGGCCCGAAGTGACGCATGGCCAGCCGCCGCAGCCGGTCGTGCGCGGGCGGGTCCAGCCCGATGAACGAGATCGCGCCGTCCTCCTTCCCGCTCGCGCCCGGGTCCGCGTCCGGGCCGCCGAGGTTGCGGCGGTCGGAGCTGACCCTCGGGTCGTGCAGCAGCGCGACGATCTCGCGGTACGTGCTGACGACGTACGTGCCGTCGGGCTGGCGCGCGACCGGAGTGCGGCGCAGCTCGCCGAACAGCGGATAGGGGTCGGCGCGGCCCGAGGGGTCGAGGATCCGCTCGAAGGCGCTGGACGAGGTCGTGGTCATGTCTTCTCCTGCCGGGGCGATCAGCTCTGCGGCGCGTGCAGCAGCGAGGCGCGGCGCTCGGCCGGGTCGTGGCCGGTCACCACCACGGTGGCCCCCGCCGTGGCGACCAGCCGTTCGGGCACCCGCGCGGGCACCGGCCCGCCGTCGCCGTCCTGGTCGACGTGGCGGAACTCCGGCGGGAACGGCGCGGCCGACTCGATCAGCCGCTGGTAGAACTCCAGCCACAGCCCCTGGTCGAACGTCACCGCCGCGGTGACGCGGCCCCGGTAGCCGTAGACGGCGGCGAAGCGGCGCTCGGCGACAGAGCCCTGCGTGATGACGACCTCGTCGGCGAACGTCGGCACGCCGACCGACTTGATGTTGACGCCGAACTGGGTGGACCAGAACACCGGCACCGACAGGTGCGGCCACCGGTGCGCCTGGTCGCTGACCATGTTGTGGGCGGCGATCTCGGCCTGGGCGACCGCGTTGCCCCAGTGCTCCAGCGTCATGAACTGGTAGTCGTAGAGCGGGTGCGGGAAGCGGGCGATGTCGCCGGCGACGAACACGTCGTCGGTGACCAGGCCGTTGGTGTCCACGGCGCGGCAGCCCGCGTCGCAGGCCACGCCCCACACCCCGGCGGCCAGGCCGGAGTCGCGCAGCCACTCGACGTTGCGGATCGAGCCGAGCGCGACGACGGCCACGTCCGCCTCGACGGTGCTGCCGTCGGACAGGCGGGCCCCGCGCAACCGGCCCTGCCCGTCGCCTTCCAGCGCCGTCACCGTCGTGCCGCACCGCAGGTCCACGCCGTGCTCGCGCTGCAACGCGGCCGCCACGTCGCCGATCACGCCGCCGAGCGCGTTGACCAGCGGGGCGGGGCCGCGTTCGACGACCGTCACCGGCAGGTCCAGCTCGCGGCAGACGGAGGCGATCTCGCTGCCGGTGAACCCGGCGCCGAGCACGAGCACCCGGCTGGGCCGGGCGGCCAGCGCGGCGCGCAGCCGCTCGGCGTCGGCCGTGGTGCGCAGCGTGTGGACGCCCTCCAGCGCGGCCTCCGCCTCGTCCGGCCAGGGCCGGGCCCGGGTGCCCGTGGCCAGCAGCACCCGGTCGAAGCCGATCTCGCGGCCGTCGGCCAGCCGCACCTGCTTGCCGGCCACGTCGAGCCCGGTCGCCGGGGTGCCCCACAGCCATTCGGCGTCGACCTCGCGCAGGTGGGGCAGCATCGTGTGGCCGGGCGCGACCTGGCCGGTGAGCACCTGCTTGGACAGGGGCGGCCGGTCGTACGGCTCCTGCCGCTCGTCGCCGATCACCGTGAGCGAACCGGCGAACCCCTCCCGCCTGAGCACCCCCGCGGCCCTGGCCCCGGCCAGCGACGCGCCGACGATGACGATGCGGCCGTCGGTCATCTTCCGGCCGGACGGCCGGGACCGTCCCTGGGCGGCGTACGTCTCGGTCCAGTCGAGATGGATGGCCTGCACCGGGCAGGCGGCCGCCGCCCGCAGCACGTGCCCGCGCTGCTCGTCGACGGGGTCGAGGTCGTACAGGAGCGCCTCTTCGCGCATGCTGAAGACGTCCGGCGCGAGGAAGGCGCACTGCCCGTATCCCTGGCAGCGCGTCAGGTCGACGACGACTCTCACAGGCACTCCCCGTTGAGCGGGCACGCGCCCCCGCTCCTCGGTGGCGGCCCGGCCTGTGAGGGCCTACCCCGCCCCGCTCGGGCCGTAGCCCGCCCGGCCCCGTTCCTTCCCGTCTCTTTGCCGTCCCCGCCCCCGCCCCGCCCCCCGTCCCCGTCCCCGCTCCCGCCCGGGGATGATGGAGGCATGACACGCAGAAGCCCGTCACCCTCGCCCGTGGTCGTCGGGATCGCGGCGCTGGCGCTCGGCGTCGCCGGGGTGACGCTCTGGAGCGTCGCCACCCTCGTCGCCTACGTGCTCGGCCGGCAGGGTCTCGCCGTTCTGGCGCTGGTCCTCCTGGCTGCCGGGCTCGCGACCTTCGTGCTCGTCCGCGCCCGCAGGGCCGGGTAGAGGCGCGATCACCAGTTGGTGAACGCGCCGTCGGGGGTGCGCAGGTGGGGGCGTTCGGCGGCCGTGGCCTGGTAGGCGCGGGCCCGGGCGCGATCGATGTCGACGCCCAGGCCGGGCAGGTCGGGGACGGCGAAACGGCCGCCGCGCACCACGGGCCGGGCGGTGAAGACGTCGGCCAGCTCGGGCAGCGCCTGGTGCTCCTGCACGCCGACGTACGGCGAGGCCAGGTTCAGGTGCAGCGAGGAGGCGGCGGTGACCGGGCCGAGCGGGTTGTGGGTGGCCAGCTTGACGTAGTGCGTCTCGCACATCGCGGCGATCTTCCTGGCCTCGGTGAGCCCGGCCGCCACGGCGACGTCCACCCGGGCGTAGTCGACCAGGTCCTGCTCGACGAGGCGCTGGAACTCCCATTTGGACCCGAGCTGCTCGCCCGCCGCCAGCGGCACCGCCGTACGCGATCGCAGCGACCGGTACACCTCGAGACTCTCGCAGCGCAGCGGGTCCTCCACGAAGTACGGCCTGGCCGGCTCGATCTCGCGGCACAGCGTCACGGCCTCGGGCAGGTCGAGCCGCGTGTGCACGTCGAGGATCAGCTCCACGTCGTCGCCGACGGCCTGGCGTACGGCGTGGAACAGCTCGATGCCCCAGCGCATCGAGGCGCGCTGGTCGAGCGTGCCGTCGCGGTCGTGGGGCACGGCGAAGCGCAGGTGCCGCCAGCCGTCCGCGATGAGTGCCCTGGCCCGGTCCAGGAACGCGTCGAGGTCGTGGTAGTCGTCCCCCAGGTGCGCGTAGGCGGGGACGTGGTCGCGCACCCGCCCGCCGAACAGCTCGTAGACCGGCACGCCCAGCGTCTTGCCCCGGATGTCCCACAGTGCGACGTCGATCGCGGCGATGGCGGAGGACAGGATCCGGTCGGCCGGGAAGAAGCCGCGGCGGAACATCACCTGCCACAGGTGCTCGATCCTGGCGGGGTCCTCGCCGAGCAGCAGGTCGCCCAGGTGGTCGATCGCCCCGGCGACCGCCTTCTGCCGTGATCGGATGCCCACCTCGCCGATGCCGTGCACGCCCTCGTCGGTGTCGATGACGACGAGCATCATGCTGTCGCCGTGCTCGGGCAGGGTGAGCACTTCCCAACCAGTGATCTTCACAGGCGAACTCCAATGAGAACGTTACCGGGATTTTCGCAACAAATCATGCAACATCCCGACTGGATTGACCAGGGGCGGATTCATGCCGGTCAGAAAGGTGAAGAACACTCTTGACGGTTCCCGGGAACGTTTGCGAGCATCCTCCGTACCGATGACGAGGAGGGCGGCGTGGCAGTGACGATCCGGCAGGTGGCGCAGGCGGCGGGGGTGTCGGTCTCGACCGTCTCCCGCGCGTTCACCGCGCCCGACCAGGTGCAGCCGCAGACCCTGCGGCGCATCAGGGACGCCGCCGCGCAACTGGGCTACACGCCCAACCCGGCGGCCCGCTCGCTGCGCGGCGGGAAGACCGAGTCGCTCGGACTGATCATCCCCGACATCGCCAACCCGTTCTTCCCGCCGATCATGAAGGCGATGCAGGCCCGCGCCAGGAGGCTCGGCTACACCGTGCTCGCCGCCGACACCGACGAGCGGGAGTCCGACGAGCTGGAGACCATCGCCGCGGTCTCCAAGCGGGTGGACGGCATGATCCTGTGGGCCTCCACCCTGGCCGAGGACCGGCTCGCCGAGCTGGCCGCGACCATGCCGGTGGTGCTGGTGAACCGGCACGTGCCCGGCATCCCGGAGGTCCACATCTCGCTGACCGCCGGCATCTCCCAGGCGGCCGAGCACCTGAAGGCCTACGGCCACTCCCGCTGCGTCTTCGTCAACGGCTCGCGGGCCGAGCTCAGCCGGGGCAAGTCGATAAAGGAGGCGTTCGAGGCGCACGGCCTGTCCCTCGTCGAGTTCGGCCCGTACGAGCCGCGCTTCGAGACCGGCGTGCACGCCGCCACCCTGGTCACCTCCTCCGGTGCCACCGCGGTGCTCGCCCACAACGACCTGGTCGCGCTCGGCGTGCTGCACCAGCTCGCCAAGCTCGGCGTCAGCGTGCCGGGCGACGTCAGCGTGATCGGCATAGACGACACGCTGCTGGCCGAGACCTCCACCCCGTCGCTGACCACCATCCGCATCTCGGCCGAGGAGCTCGCCACCCAGGCCACCGACCTGCTGCTCGACACCATCGCCGAGCGGGGCGGCGGGCGCGTGGTGGAGATCGGCTCCCGGCTCATCCCCAGATCCTCGACCGGGCCCGTGCACAGCTGACCGAAAGGTCCCTTTCGCGGTGCGGCATGCCGTACCGCTATCCCGTCATGCCATCTTTAACACCATTCATCCTGCTATGACCTGAATGCGGGAGTTCAGATGAAGAAGACCACCGCCGCCCTCGGCGTCGCCGCCCTGGCCACGGCCCTCGCCGCGTGCGGCTCGTCCTCCGGTTCCGGTCAGGAGTCCGGCACCATCACCCTCAGGGTCCAGGGCATGCCGCCGGCGACCGACAAGCCGGGCCTGGCCGCGTTCGAGAAGATGGCCGCCGACTTCGAGAAGCAGAACCCCGGCATCGCCGTCGAAGGCTCCTCGGCCGACTACGACCCGCTGACGTTCTCCGCCAAGCTGGCCGGCGGCAAGGTCGAGGACGTGATCAAGGTGCCGCTCACCGAGCCGCAGGGGCTCATCGCCCGCAAGCAGGTCAAGCCGCTCACCGCGGAGCTGGCCAGGTGGCCGCACTACAAGGAGTTCAACCCGCAGGTGCTGCGGCCGCTGAGCGACACCGCCGGCCAGGTGTACGGCGTGCCCCAGTCGCCGTTCGCGATGGGGCTCGTCTACAACCGCGACCTGTTCGAGAAGGCCGGCCTGGACCCCGACCGGCCGCCGGCGACCTGGGACGAGGTCCGCGACCACGCCAGGCGGATCGCCGAGAAGACCGGCAAGGCCGGGTTCGTGCACGAGTCCAAGAACAACCAGGGCGGCTGGCAGCTCACGAAGCTCACCTACGCCTTCGGCGGCGACATGGAGAAGCAGGACGGCGGCTCGTGGGTGGCGGCCTTCAACGCCGAGCCGGCACGCCAGGCCCTGACCCTGCTCAAGGAGATGCGCTGGAGCGACGACTCCATGGGCGACAACCAGCTCATCGACCAGAACGACGTGATCAAACGGTTCGCCGCCGGCGAGATCGGCATGTACCTGGGCACGCCCGGCACCTACCGGCTGGCCAAGATGACCTACGGCATGAAGGACACCGACGCGTTCGGCGTCGGCCCGATGCCCCAGGCGGGCGGGAACGCCACGATGACCGGCGGCGACGTCTACATGGTGCCCAGATCGGCCTCCGCGGAGAAGACGGCCGCGGCCGTGAAGTGGCTGCTGTTCGCCTACGCCCAGCCGCAGTACGACACCGGCGCCGCCGCCGAGCGGGCCAAGGCGCTGGCGGCCGACCCGAACGCCGCCGTGGGCGTGCCGACGCTGCCGATGTTCGACGAGGCCCAGCAGGCCAAGATCGACGAGGCCGTCAAGCCGTACGTGAACGTCAAGCTCGAGCACTTCCGGCCGTGGGTCGAGGGCACGCCCGAGCTCGAACTCCGCGCCGAGCCCCCGGTGCAGGCCCAGGCCGTCTACGCCGTGCTCGACAGCGTGGTGCAGGCCGTCCTGACCGACAAGGACGCCGACGTCAGCGCCCTCCTGGCCCAGGCGGAGACCGACGTCAACACCAAGCTCGCCGCGAGCCGGCAGTGATCGTGGCGCCACTCGCCAGGAGGCGGGGGAACCCCGTCATGGCGTTCCTCTTCCTCATCCCGGCCTTCGTCGCCTTCGGGGTGTTCTCCTACTGGCCGATGATCAGGGGACTGCTGATCTCCTTCCAGGAGACGAACCTGGTCGACCCCGCCACCTGGGTGGGACTGGACAACTTCACCGCGCTCCTGCGGGACCCGCTGCTGTCCACGGCGATCGCCAACACCCTGCTGTTCGTCGGGCTCGGCCTGCTGATCGGGTTCCCCGCGCCGCTGATCCTGGCCACCGTCATGTCGACGGTGCGCAAGGGCGCGGGGATCTACCGCTTCCTCGTCTACCTCCCGGTGGTGATCCCGCCGGTGGTGGCGATCCTGCTGTGGAAGTGGTTCTACGACCCCGGCCACGGCCTGTTCAACGAGCTGCTGGGCCTGGCCGGCCTGGGCCCCTTCCCCTGGCTGGAGTCGCCCAGGACCGCCATGCTCAGCCTGGTCATCCAGTCCACCTGGGCCTGGATGGGCAGCACGGTCCTCATCTACCTGGCCGCGCTGGTCACCATCCCCGCCGAGCTCTACGAGGCGGCGCAGATGGACGGCGCGTCGATCGCGCGCAGGCTGTGGCACATCACCCTGCCCCAGCTCCGCCCCACCATCGGCCTGCTGCTGCTCCTGCAACTGGTCAGCACCACCCAGGTGTTCACCGAACCGTACGTGTTCACCGACGGCGGCCCGGAGAACAGCACGCTGACGGTCCTCCTGCTGATCTTCAGGTACGCCTTCCGCGACGGCGACTACGGCCAGGCCGCCGCGCTCGCCTTCCTCCTGGCGATCTTCCTCGGCCTGCTGTCCACGATCTACCTGCGGGCCACCCGCAGCTGGAGTTCCGCATGAGCCTGATCTCCCACGTCGAGGAGCGCCGCCCGGCCGTCAGGGCCGCGGTGCGCACGGTCCAGTGGCTCACCCTGGCCGTCCTGGCGGTGATCGGCATCGGCCCGCTCTACATGACCGTCAAGGGCGCGGTCTCGCCGGCCACCGACCTGATCGCCGAACCGCTCCAGCTGTGGCCCGGCGACCCCCGGCCGGAGAACTTCGGCACCGCGTGGAACGACCTGGGCATCGGCCACTACCTGCTCAACACCCTCCAGGTCGTCGGCGGCTCCTGGGCCGTGCAGCTCGTCGTCGCGGTCACCGCCGGCTACGCCCTGTCGGTGCTGAGACCCCGGCTCGGCACGGTGATCTACGGCGCGATCCTCGCCACCATGTTCGTCCCCTACACGGTCTCCATGACCAGCCTTTTCCTGACCATCATCGACCTGGGCCTGGTCGACTCCTACTGGGCGATCTGGCTGCCCGCCGGAGCCAGCGCCTTCAACGTCCTGCTGGCCAAGCGGTTCTTCGACGCGCTGCCGCCCGAGCTGTTCGCCGCGGCCAGGGTCGACGGCGCCAACTCCTGGCAGCTCCTGACCAGGATCGTGCTGCCGATGAGCCGGCCGATCCTGGCCGTCATCAGCCTGATCGCGATCATGCACAGCTGGAAGGACTTCATCTGGCCGCTGGTGGCCATCACTGACCCGGCCAAGCAGCCCATCAGCGTCGCCCTGGCCACGCTGGCCGACCAGGCGCCGCAGGACATCCTCATCGCCAGCATGGCGATGGCCCTGGCCCCGCCGGTCCTGCTCTTCCTCGTGTTCCAGAAGTACGTCGTCGCCGGACTCGGCTTCACCGGCGTCAAAGGCTGACCCGCAACGCCGATCACGAAAGGCAGTCCCCCCATGCCTGAAGTCTCCCGCCGCACCCTCATCCAGGCCGCCGCGATCACCGGCGCGGCCTCCGCGCTCACCATCACCCCCGCCCACGCCGATGCCGATGCCGGCAGCCTCTCGATCACGGCCGACGGCATCACGCTCGTCGCCGAGGCCGACGGCTCGATCCTGGTCCGCGACGGCTCCGGGACCGATCGCCTCAGGATCGGCCACTTCATGATCAAGGACAGCGTGCTCGGCCAGCAGCGCACGTTCGGCGGCACGCCCAGCCTGACCACCGTGGACGGCCGCCCCGCGCTCCAGGTCGCCTACAGGATGTCGGCCGGCGCCTCGGCGGTGACCGTGCGCGGCACGTTCACCGTCGCCGCCCGCCGGGCGAGCCTGCGCTGGGAGGTGACCGGCAGCACCACGCTGACCCCCGGCGGCTACATGTTCTCCCGCGCCCTCATCGGCAACACCGCCCCGGAGCGGTACGTGCCCGCCACGGTCTGGACGAAGGACCCGCGCGGCGGCGTCCCGTACGAGATCAACGCGGGCTCGCTCTATCAGGAGAGGTGGGACGGCACCAGCGCCTACTTCCGGCTGGCGGCCTCCCGGCCGTCGTTCACCAACGCCACCTGGATCCACGCGCCGGCCGACGCCGACGGGACGACCCGGGTGGAGCTGGTGCTCGGCGACATGCGGCCCGGCGCCGCCAACGCCGTGGCGACCGCGGCCCCGCTCGGCGTGGACGTGTGGAGCGAGCAGCCCTTCGGCCTCTACGAGCCCTTCGCGGCCCTGGCAGTCAACGCCCAGGTGGTCAACGGCGGCCCGGCCGCCAAGCCGGTCACCCTCACCTGGTGGGCCCGCGACTTCGGCGGCGCCGTCCTCGGCACCGGCACGCTCAGCAGGACCGTCGAACCCGGCGGCGCGTGGCAGGAGACGTTCACCGTGCGCGGCCCCGCGCAGGGCATCGTGTTCACCGAGGTCAGAGCCACCTCCGGGAGCGAGGAGGCGTTCGCGCGGACGAACCTGGCCACGCTCAAGCCGTACGCCTACCGCGCCGACGGCAAGTTCGGCATCGCGAACTACACCTGGCTCCTCGTCCCCGGCAAGCAGCAGGTCGGCCGGCTGATGCGCAAGCTCGGCGTCACGTGGGTGCGCATCGCCTACGACGGCGCGCCCGGCATCCCGCCCGCCGAGCTCGACGCGCTCGGCATCAAGCACAACGTCCAGCTCGGCGGCGTCATCTTCAACGGCACGGCGCAGCAGATCGCCGCCTGGGCCGACGACCGGGCGGCGATCGCCAGGCAGTCGGGCGCCGCCTACTTCGAGGTGGCCAACGAGCTGAACCAGCCCTGGATGTCCGGGCAGAAGGCGGCGGAGTACGTACGCGACGGCCTGAAGCCCATCCACGACCGGCTCAAGGACTCCGGCATCAAGCTGATGAACTGCGGGCTGGGCGGCATGGACCACCGCTGGACGACCAACTTCCACGCGGCCGGCGGCTGGGACCTGATCGACGCCTTCGCCTTCCACCCGGGCCGGGGCAACTTCACCGCCGACTACGCGCCGCCGCCGGAGGAGTGGGAGCAGGGCTCCAACGGCTCCTACTGGAACTTCCTCGGCGCGCTGCGCAAGGCCAGGCAGACCCTCGACGAGTACGGCGGCGGCAAGGAGCTGTGGCTGACCGAGGTGTACGCCTGCACCCGGCCCAACCACTGGTGGAACGACACCCACCGGCAGGCCGCCGAGAACACGCTGCTGCAGCTCGCGCTCTGCCTGTCGGAGGGCGTGGACGGCGTCAACTGGTACCAGCCCCACGACAGCACCATCCACCACCCGCAGGAAGCCGACTCCGGCAACCCCGAATACCACTTCGGGCTGCTGAACCGCGACACCAGCACCAAGCCGGCGCTGCTCGCGTTCGCCACGGCGACCCGCCACCTGGAGGGCGCGACCTTCGAACGCTGGCTCACCTTCGCCGACTCCGACCTGAAGGGCCTGCTGTTCGACACGCCGCGGGGCAGGCTGGCGATCCTGTGGAGCCGCAAGGACGGCTACATCCTGAACCGCGACCACGGCGACGGCCAGTGGTACCCGCACCCGGAAGCCTGGGTCGACCACTGGCCGACCAAGACCCGCGTGTCGCTGAAGACCTCGGGCCGGACGGTCCGGGAGATCGACTGCATCGGGCAGGAGCGCACGATCACCGCCAGGGGCCGCCGCGCCCAGCTCACGCTGGACGGCGCCCCGCGTCTCTACTACGGGCTGGAGCTATGAGATCGGAAACCCTTTCGCACGACGTGACCGTGGTCGGCGGCGGCCTGGCCGGTGTCAGCGCCGCCGTCGCCGCGGCCCGGCTGGGCCGCACGGTCGCCCTGGTCACCAACCGGCCCGTCCTCGGCGGCAACTCCAGCAGCGAGGTGCGGGTCTGGGTGGTCGGCGCGACCGGGCACGGCAGGAACCACCACGCCCGCGAGGGCGGCATCATGGGCGAGCTGTTCCTGGAGAACCAGTACCGCAACCCGCACGGCAATCCGTACTTCTGGGACACGACCGTGCTCGACCTCGTCCGGCAGGAGCCGAACATCGCGCTGTTCCTCAACACCGACGTGCGCGAGGTGGCGTGCGGGGAGGGCCGGATCCGCTCGGTGACCGGCTGGATGATGGGCTCCGAACGGCTGATCACCTTCGCCTCGCCGATGTTCCTCGACTGCACCGGTGACGGGCTGGTCGGCCACCTGGCCGGCGCGAGCCACCGGATCGGCCGCGAGGGCCGCGCGGAGTACGGCGAGCCGTGGGCGCCCGAGGAGCCGGACGACATCACGCTCGGCAGCACGCTGCTGTTCTACACCAAGGACGCGGGCGAGCCGGTCCGCTACGTCCCGCCGAGCTTCGCCAAGGACATCACCACGACGTCGATCCCCGAGCGGCGCATCATCAGGGCGGGCGACAACGGCTGCGCCTACTGGTGGATCGAGTTCGGCGGCGAGCTGGACACCGTGCACGACAACGACCGCATCCGCGACGAGCTGTGGTCGGTCATCTACGGCATCTGGGACCACATCAAGAATTCGGGCAGGTTCGACGCGGAGACCATGACCCTGGAGTGGGTGGGGGCGCTGCCGGGCAAGCGGGAGTACCGCCGCTTCCTCGGCGACCACGTGCTCACGCAGCACGACGTGCTGGGCCAGACGCCGTTCGACGACCGGGTCGCCTTCGGCGGGTGGTCGATCGACCTGCACCCGCCGCAGGGCATGTACGCGAAGGAGGACGGCGCCAGGCAGCGCTACGCCGACGGGATCTACCACATCCCCTACCGCTGCCTGTACTCGCGCGACGTGCCGAACCTGCTCATGGCCGGGCGCAACATCTCGGCGTCACACGTGGCGTTCGGCTCGACCAGGGTCATGGCCACCTGCGCCACGATCGGCCAGGCGGCCGGCACCGCGGCCGCCCTGTGCGTGGCGGAGGGGGTCGCGCCGAGGGAGCTGGACGCCCGCGACCTGCGGACGACGCTCCTGCGGGAGGACGGCTCGATCATCGGCGTGCCGTACGAGGACCCCGCCGATCTCGCCCGTACGGCCGCCGCGACCGCGTCGAGCACGCTGTCCCTGCTGGAGGTGGAGACGCCGGCCGAGGCGTGGCCGCTGGCGGCCGACGCCGGGCTGGTCCTGCCGGTGGACCCGGCGCTGGACGCGGTCGAGCTCCTGCTGGACGCGGCCGCCGCGACCGAGCTGGTCGTGGACCTCTACGACCCGGTGCTGGGCCAGAACTACGTGCCGCGGCGCCTGATCTCCACGCATCGCGTCGCGGTGGAGCCCGGGAAGAACCAGTGGGTCCGGGTGGAGCCGTCCTTCCGGCCGGATCCGGCGCAGAACGCGTTCCTGCTGGTCCGCGCGAACCCCGACGTCTGCCTGCACGTCGCCGACCGGCCGACGCCGGGCGTGCTCTGCTTCACCCGGATCCCGCTGCGCCCCCAGGACGAGGCGCCGCAGCTCCTGCGCGAGTGGACCGACGCCGGACTGCTGCGCCGCACCTTCTGCTTCCGCGCCGGCCCGACCGCCGCGTTCACACCGTCCCGGGCGCTCGACGGATTCCAGCGCCCGCACGCCGGACCGCACATGTGGGTGTCGGGCGAGCTGCCCGCCACCCTCGAACTGTCCTGGCCCGCGCCGGTGCCGATCGGCCGCGTCGACCTGCTGGCCGACGACGACGTGAACGAGGACCTGATCAACCTGCACCACCACCGCACGCCGTTCGAGGTCATGCCGACGCTGATCCGCGACTACCGGCTGGAGGCGCGGCGGGACGGCCGCTGGCGGACGGTGGCCGAGGTGCGCGGCAACCGCCGGCGCCGCAACGTCCACGACCTCGGCGCGGTCACCGCCGACGCGCTGCGGATCGTGGTCGACTCCGCCAACGGGACGCCGTACGCCCATGTCGTGGCGGTGCGCGTGTATGAGTAGAGGCATGCGACGTGTCCTGGTCACCGGCGCCGCGGGCCGCATCGGCCGGGCCGTGCTCGACCTGCTCGACCGGCGGGGGATCGCGGCCAGTGCCCTCGTGCTGGACGATCCGGGCGACCTGAAGGCCGACCGGGTCGTCGAGGGCAGCGCGACGGATCCCCACGCCGTGCGCCGCGCGCTCGACGGCGCCGACGCCGTCGTCCACCTCGCGGCGATCCCCACTCCCGAGCGGCATCCGGCCGAGGTGGTGTTCGCCACCAACACGCAGGCCACCTGCACCGTGCTGGAACAGGCGGGCCGGGCCGGGATCCGGCGGGTGTGCACGGCGGGCAGCACGGCGATCTCGGGACTGCCGTTCGCCGCGCGCACCCTCCACCCGCCGTACGTCCCGGTGGACGAGGAGCAGCCGTCACAGTCCGAGGACCCTTACGCGCTGTCGAAACAGGTCGACGAGCTGACCGCCCGGACGATGGCGCGGCGTTTCGGCATGTCGGTGGTCGTCCTGCGCCTGCCGTACGTCGGCGGCTTCGACGAGCGCCTGCTCGACTTCGCGCGAAGGTGCGAGCTGGACCCCGGCCTGCACGCGCCCGGCCTGTGGGCCTACCTGGAGACCCGCGACGCGGCGCGGGCGTGCCTGGCCGGCCTCGGCCCGGACGGCTTCCACGTCATCACCGTGGCCGCGCCGCAAACCCTGGTCTCCCACCCCACGGAGGAGCTGCTCCGCAGGTTCCACCCCACGGCCGAGCTCCGCCGCCGGCTGCCCGGACGCACGGTCCCGCTGGACCTGACCAGGGCCGCCGCCGTCCTCGGCTTCGCCGCGGAGCTTCACGTGTGACGCGGGGCCGCCCTGCCGGAGGCGTAGCGGGAGAACACCTCCCGCACCTCCGGGGGTGAGCAGGCCAGCGCGGCCTCGTCCGGGTCGGCGCCGGTGACGTGGGGCAGGTGGACGACGATGTCGTACGCCTCCAGCGCGTTCACCGGCGCGTAGAAGGCGCCGAGACCGGCGCGCTGCGTGGCCGCGGCCCGGACGGCGCCGGCGTCGGCGGGCGGCAGCCGCCGAAGGTCGGCCGCGAAGGGGCTGTCGTGGCTGGCGTGCATGAGGGCGTCGAGGCTGCCGGGCTCCGGGGCGGGCATCGGCGAGAACAGGGCGCCTGCCATGAACGCGGCGGCGTCGGCGTTGAGCACGTGGCCGGTGCCCGACGTGACGCCGATGACCAGGTAGTCCTCGCCCAGCCGGTCCGCCAGGTGCAGGCCCAGCGGGGTCACGGGGTCCATGCCCGGCAGCACGGCGGGCCCGCGCTGGACGTGGGCGTTGTGGGCGGCCAGGACGATCCGGTCGTGCCTGCGCAAAATCTCCTCGACGGTGCCGGCGATCTCGGCGTCGCGGTTGTAGAGCACGCTCCGCTGGTCACCGCCGGTCATGCCGCGGATGACGGAGTCCAGGGTGAGCGCGTGGCGCAGGGAGCGCAGCGCTCGCTCGTACGCCTCGGGGGTGGTGCGCCTGACGTACTCCAGCCGCCGGCCCCGCATGCGCGAGGCGAGGCCGGCGAGGCCCGCCGTCAGCGCGTTCCGGGTCTCCGGCGGAAGCTGCGCGTAGGCGGCCATGGTCGCGGGCGCGGCGAACGGGGACGTCGCGGCGAAGGCCGAGGCCGTCTCCCGGACGGCCGGGTCGGCCTCGAAGCCGGGATCGGCGTGCGCGAGGAAGGCGAGCACGGCGTCCAGGGCGGGGATCAGCGAGGCGTTGTGGCCGCCCAGGTCGATGCCGTGGAAGCCGATCGGGCGCTCGGCGGAGGCGTTGTGCCCGCGCATCCACTCCAGGTGGGCGCCCATCTGCCGCCACAGGCCCATCAGCGAGGTCAGACCGTCCGCCATGACCTCGCCGAGCCGGTCGCCGCCGCCGCGGACCCAGGCGTCAGCCCGCCATCCTTCGGTGAAACCGGTCTCCATCGCGTAGGCGCCGAAACCGTGGCGCTCGGCCAGGTAGCGCAGGAGGCGGTGGCGCAGTTCGTAGGACTCGCGGTTGTAGTGCGCGCTCTCGCCGATCGCCACCACCCGCGCGTCCCCGATCGCCTCGTCGAGCCATTCCAGGTCGTCCAGCGCGGCGGCCGGATCGAGCGTGCGCAGGGGGATCACCGCCGCGTCGCTGAGGCGGGCCGGTGGTGTGGTCGTGTGCGTGGTCATCGACACCCTTTCAATTCTCCCAAGTTTGGGAACAGTACCATTTATGGGAGTATTGATTCATGGACACGCTTGAGCTGATCTTGCATCCGATCCGGCTGCGCATCATGTGGGCCCTGTCGGGCGGACGCGTCCGGACCACGTCCGACCTGTGCGAAAGCCTGCCCGACGTGCCCAGGACGACCCTGTACCGGCATGTCGGCCTGCTCGCCGACGCCGGGCTGCTGGAGGTCGCCGGCGAGCAGCGGGTGCGCGGGATGATCGAGCGCCACTACCGCCTGCGGCACGACGCCCTCCGCGTCGGTCCCGACACGGCCCGGGCCATGTCGAACGACGATCACCGTCACGGGTTCGCGGTGGCCGTGGCGGCGCTGCTCGCCGAGTTCAACGCCTACCTCGACCGGCCGGGAGCCGACCCGGCCGCGGACCGGGTGGGGTACCGGCAGGGGACGCTGTGGCTCAGCCCGGAGGAGATGGAGGACGTCGCGGGTGAGCTGCTGGCGGTGCTCAGAGCCCGGGCGGGGAACGGGCCCGCGCCGGGGCGCCGCCCGCACATGATCAGCGCGATCTTCTTCCCGGCCGGGCAGCCGGACGAGGACGGCCCGCGGGGATCAGCGGGACAGCCGGCGTAGGGCGATCTCGAACGGGCCCCGGTGGCCGATGCGGCGCATCCGGTCGGCCAGCACGATCGAGACCAGCCAGACCGCCACGCCGATGGCGATGACGGCGGCGGTGCCCACGTCGTCGGCCAGGTCCAGCGTGAAGGGGTAGAACAGCGCGACGAACACGACGGACTGGAAGAGGTAGAAGGTCAGCGAGCGCCGGCCGAGCGCCGCCAGCGCGGTCGTGACCGGGCCGTGGGCGCCGCCGATCCTGACGGCGGCCAGGGCGACGGCGGCGGCCAGGGCGATGCCGCCGGTGTGGCCGGTGAACGTGTGCGCGATCGCGGGCAGCCAGGTCGCGTCCGTCTTCCAGACGCCCGCCGAGATCAGCGCCATCGGCAGCCGGCCGGCGACGGCCAGGGCGAGGAAGACGAAGGTGACGCGGCGGAGCAGGGCCACGTGCCGCTCGGGGTCGTCGAGGATCCGGCGCCTGGCGGCCCAGATGCCGATCGTGATGCCGGGCACCACGAGCAGGACCACCCCCGGAGCCTTCCCCGCCCACACCAGCAGGTGCAGGAGCACCTGACTGGGGAAGTCGTCCTTCATCATCGACGGCAGCGTCTCGGGGTGGCCGGCGACCTCGGCGGCGTGCGCCCGGACGGTCTGCCAGGCCAGCAGGCCCGTCATGGGCACCAGGGAGATCGCCGAGGTCCAGAGCAGGACCGAGTCACGGGCCCGCATGATCGGCGCCATGATCAGCAGCGCCAGGCCGTAGGTGGAGACGATGTCGAGCGGCACCAGCAGCGTCGCGTGCAGGAAGCCGATGACCAGCAGCCAGAACCCCCGGCGGCGCAGCAGCTTGCGGACCGCGAGCCAGTCGTCGCCCTTGGCGAACCGGCCGGCGGCGAGCTGGCCGAGCCCGTAGCCGAACAGGAACACGAACATCGAGCGCGCCAGGTTGTCGGCGGCGAAGACCTTGAGGAACCGGCCGAAGGTGTTGAGCGCCGCCGGGCCGAGGTCGGCGTGGCTGATGAAGACCGGCGCGTGCGCCAGCGCGATCAGCAACAGCATGAAGCCGCGCGCCAGGTCCGGGGCGAGCGCGCGGGCTCGTGCCGGGGACGGCGCCCGCACGCTGCCCGAAGGGACGGTGGGCATGGGTCACTCCAGAGAGAGGGGAGGAAAGGGAACCGCGGCGTCGTGCGTCACCGGCCGCCGGTCAGGCGTCCCAGGTGACGGGCAAGCTCTTGACCCCGTAGATGTCGGCGATCTCCGGGCGCAGGGCGACCTGTTCGGCGGGCACGGCCAGGCGCAGCGTGGGGAAGCGCTGGACCAGGGCCGGGAGCGCGACGCGCAGCTCGACCCGGGCGAGCTGCTGGCCGAGGCACTGGTGGATGCCGTGGCCGAAGGCCAGGTGGCCGCCGTCCTGGCGGCGCAGGTCGAGCCTGTGCGGGCCGGGGAAGCGCTCGGGGTCGCGGTTGGCGGTGCCGAGGGACAGGATGACCGTCGTCCCGGCCTTGATCGGGTGGCCGCCCAGCTCGACGTCCTCCAGCGCGACCCGCACGAACTGCTTGGCCACGCTGAGGTAGCGCAGCAGCTCCTCCACGGCGGGGCCGGCGAGCGCGGGGTCGGCGCGCAGCGCGGCGAGCTGTTCCGGGTTCTCCAGCAGCGCGAACGTGCCCAGGGCGAGCATGTTGGCGGTGGTGTCGAGCCCGGCGGCCAGCAGGATCAGGGCCATCCCGCGCAGTTCCTCGTCGGTCAGGTCGCTGTCGAGCAGGTCGCTGAGCACGTCGTCGGTGGGGCCGGCGCGCTTGGCGGCCACCAGGGCGGCGAGGTACTCCTGGACGGCGGTGTAGGCCGCGATCAGGTCCTCGTCGCTGGTCTCCCCGTTCATGAACGTGTCGATGTCGTCCTGGAAGGAGCCGCGGTCCTCGTACGGGACCCCGAGCAGCTCGCAGATCATGATCGCGGGGATGGGCTTGGCGAAGGCGGTCACCAGGTCGGCGGGCGGCCCGGCCTGCTCCATGGTGTCCAGGTGCTCGGCGGTGATCTGCTGGACCCGTTCGGTGAGCAGCCGCATCCGGCGGACGGTGAATTTGCCGACCAGCGGCCTGCGGTAGCGGGCATGCCGTGGGTCGTCCATCAGCAGGAACTCGCCGGGCGGCGCGGGCGGGACCTCGATGTCGCCGTAGTCGATCGTCGGGTGGTGCTTCATGAGCTCCTTGCGGGAGCTGAAGCGCGGGTCGGCCAGGATCGAGCGGGCCAGGTCGTAGCCGGTGACCAGCAGGCCCTGGTGCCCGTCGGCGAAGGGCAGGCGGCTGATCGGGCTATGCTCGCGCGCCTCGACGAGCTCCTGGGGCGGGTCGAAGGGGCAGCCGGGACGGCGCTCGGTCGGCAGCGCCGGCAGGGCGTGTTCGGTCATGACGGCTCCTTCAGGAGATCTTGCGGCGGTAGGTGTTCATGGCGAAGCCGTAGGCGACGACGAGGATGCCGGCGCACCAGGCCAGGGCGACCCACAGGTCGGTGCCGACCGGCTGGCCGGCGAACAGGGCGCGGACGGCGTTGACGACGGAGGTGACCGGCTGGTTCTCGGCGAACCAGCGCACCGGTCCCGGCATGGTGTCGGTGGGCACGAACGCCGAGCTGAGGAACGGCAGGAAGATCAGCGGGTACGAGAACGCGCTCGCGCCCTCCATCGTCCTGGCCGACAGGCCCGGGATGACGGCGATCCAGGTCAGCGCCAGCGTGAACAGGACCAGGATCCCGGCCACCGACAGCCACGCCAGGACTCCCGCCCCCGAGCGGAAGCCCATCAGCAGGGCCACCAGCATCACGACCGCGAGCGAGATCAGGTTGGCGACCAGCGAGGTCAGCACGTGCGCCCAGAGCACCGACGAGCGCGCGGTGGGCATCGACTGGAAGCGTTCGAAGATGCCGCCCTGCATGTCCATGAACAGCCGGTAGGCGGTGTAGGCGATGCCCGAGGCGACGGTGATGAGCAGGATGCCGGGCAGCATGTAGTTCACGTACGAGCCCGAGCCTGTCCTGATCGCGCCGCCGAACACGTACACGAACATCAGCATCATCGCGATCGGCATGATCGCGGTCGTGATGATGGTGTCGGGGCTGCGCGCGATGTGGCGCAGGGAGCGTCCCAGCAGGACGGCGGTGTCGCCGAAGAAGTGCTTGCTCATGGTCGTCCCCTTCAGGCTTTCGTGCCGACGAGGCTGAGGAAGACGTCCTCCAGGGTCGGCTGCTTCTCGACGTACTCGGCCTTGGCGGGCGGGAGCAGCCGCTTGAGCTCCTCCAGGGTGCCGTTGACCAGGATGCGGCCCTCGTGCAGGATCGCGATCCGGTCGGCGAGCTGTTCGGCTTCGTCCAGGTACTGGGTGGTGAGCAGCACCGTGGTGCCGCCCGCGGCGAGCTCCCTGACGGCCTGCCACACCTCGATCCGCGCCTGCGGGTCGAGGCCGGTCGTCGGCTCGTCGAGGAAGATGACCGGCGGGTGGCCGATCAGGCTCATCGCGATGTCCAGGCGGCGGCGCATGCCGCCGGAGTAGGTGGCGACCCTGCGCCCGCCGGCGTCGGTCAGCGAGAACCGGGCGAGCAGGTCGTCGGCGATCCCGCCCGGGTCCTTGAGGTGGCGCAGGCGGGCGACCAGCACGAGGTTCTCCCGCCCGGTGAGGATCTCGTCGACCGCGGCGAACTGCCCGGTGAGGCTGATCGACTCGCGGACGTCCGGCGCCTGCGTGGCGACGTCGAAGCCGTTGACGCGGGCCGTCCCGGCGTCGGCCTTGAGCAGCGTGGACAGGATCTTCACGGCGGTGGTCTTGCCCGCCCCGTTGGAGCCGAGCAGGGCGAAGATGCTGCCCCGCGCCACGGTGAAGTCCACGCCGCGCAGCACGTGCAGATCCTTGTACGACTTCTCCAGGCCCTGCACCTGGATCGCCTGAGCTTCCTGGGTCGTCATCGCGGGATCCTGTCCTCCTGCGCGGCGCGCTCGACGGCGCTGGTGAAGCGGGCGCGCTCGCGGGCCCTGTACTGGCCGAGCGGGTAGGTGGCCATGAACGCCTCCACGAACTCCACCGGGTCCTGCCCGAAGATGTCGCGGATCGGGGTGCCGTCCGCCGCGGCCTGCTCGAACAGGTCGGCGAGGTCCTCGTACATCGTGATCGCGCCGGCGCCGTCCACCGGCCCGAAGTGCAGCAGGTAGCGCTCCAGCGCCTCGACCGCGGCGCGGTGGTCCGGGGGGAGCTGTTTGACGCGTGCCTTGTACTGCCGGTAGCGCTTCTTGTCCTCCAGTGACCCGGTGACGATCTCCAGGTACTGGAGGGCGCGGCTCTTCGGCTCGTCGGCCATGTCCGCCTGCCTCCTTCGTGAAGCCGTTCGACGACTACTCGGTGACGCTGACTACCGGTACAAAGTAACACTGACTACCGCTATCTAGCAAC
The DNA here is from genome assembly GCF_040674795.1 of Nonomuraea sp. NPDC049725. Taxonomy (NCBI): domain Bacteria; kingdom Bacillati; phylum Actinomycetota; class Actinomycetes; order Streptosporangiales; family Streptosporangiaceae; genus Nonomuraea; species Nonomuraea sp. NPDC049725. The sequence goes on from NZ_JBFANJ010000011.1 coordinate 126,402, forward strand.
ACCGAGTAGCTGCCGGCAGGAGTGGCATTTGGGGTGATTGATACGCTTGACGGCCACATAACCGAACAGATGGGGTGTTTCGCCTGATGCTCGAGTCGCTCGGTGACCACTGCGCCCACGTCCTCGCGACCACCCCGTCCGCCTCGGTGTCCGTCGCCGTCGCCCGGGACGGCGCGCCGGTCCACGCCGAGGCGTTCGGCCTGGCGGACCTGGAGGAAGGGCGGCCCGCCACCACCGGCACCGCCTACCTGCTCGCCTCCATCACCAAGCCGATGATGGCCACCGCCGTGTGCCTGGCCGCGGAGGAAGGGCTGCTCGGCCTCGACGACCCGGTGGAGAAGCATCTGGACGGACTCCGGCTCGCCCGGCCCCGGGATCACGGCGAGCCGACCGTGCGCGAGGTGCTCCAGCACCGGGCCGGGCTCGGCAGCCACTACGACTTCGCCTACGCGCCCGCCCCGAGCGTGACGGCGCGGCAGGCCGTCGAGCGCTACGGCACGCTGTACCGCGAGCCGGGCTCCGGCTTCGAGTACTCCAACCTCGGGTACGGCGTCCTGGACCTCGTTCTGGGGTCCGTCGCCGGCCAGGACCCCGCCAGCTTCGTCAGGGATCGCGTCTTCACCCCCCTGGGGCTGCGGAGCTGCCACATCGGCCCGGAGTACCGGGGCCCCGCCCAGGAGGCGGCGCGGCACACCGCCGACGGCGGCCGCTACCCGGTCTGCGACACCAGCCACCGGGGCGCCACGCTGGCCTGGGCGACCGCCACCGACCTGGCGATGTTCGGGCTGTCCTGCGCGGACGCGCCCGGCGTGCTGGGCCGGGACTCGCGGGCGGCCATGCTGGACGCCCTGCCGATCGGCCCCGGGCTGGGATACGGGCTGGGCTGGTTCGTCTCGCGCCAGGGCGCGCACACCGTCGTGAGCCACAGCGGCAGCATGGGCGGCGTCGCCACGATGCTCGTGGTGGTGCCCGAACTGCGGCTGGCCGCCTGCGTGCTCACCAATCGCACCGGCGCGGCCGTGCGCGAATCGGTGCTCGTCCATCTCATGGGCGAACTGGTGCCCGGATTCACCCGGGCATCGCTGCCGCCGCCCGCTGACGCCCCGGCCCGCGAGATGACGGTCCCCGCGGGCGTCTGGGAAGGGCGTATCGACACGTACGAGGGCGGCGTCCCGTTCGTGCTGCACCTGCGGGACGGGCAGGCGGAGGTCTCGCTGGACGGCGGCGAGCCGGTGGCGGGCGAGCTGGTCACCGCCACCCCGGAGTGGGACCTGCGCGCCCTGTTCGCGGTGCAGCTCCCCACGGCGGACGCGCGGGCCGACTCGCCGCTGCTCAACCTGGACCTCAACGAGCGGGACGGCGTGCTGACCGGTGCCGCCCGGGCGCTGAAGGACGGCGAGCAGGGCGGTCTGCTCGGCAACTTCCTCAGCCACTGGTGCGAACTGCGCCTCACCGACAGCTAGAAACCGGGCCGCACCGATCCTCGGCACCTCTATGACTACACAAGTGTGTAGTATACGATCCGACCGTGTAGCCAGATGTACGGCGGAGTAGGAGGCTTGGTCATGGCGAGGGTGGAAGCGGACCCGGAGGACCTGACCGCGCGTGCCCGCATCCGCGACGCCGCGCTGCGGCAGTTCGGCGAGCTCGGGTTCGAACGGGCGACCATCCGCGGGATCGCCGAGGCGGCGGGCGTGTCCTCAGGGCTGGTACGCCACCACTTCGGCTCCAAGGAGGCGCTGCGCGAGGAGTGCGAGCAGTTCCTCGTCAAGTCGCTGCGCCGGCTCAACGACGAGACCCGCGCCGACCCGACGCCCCGGCAGGCGAACCCGGTCGCCGCCGCCCAGCGGATGTTCGGCGCGTACCAGCCCTACCTCGCCCGCGCCCTGGCCGAAGGGCGGGCCGCGGCCGTGTTCGACGAGATGGTGCGGATGGCCGAGGAATGGCTGGAGGAGGCCGACAAGGCCCGCCCCGACCCGCCCTTCGCCAGCCGGAAGGCCCGCGCCACCGTCGGCACCGCCATGAGCCTGGCCGTCCCCGTGCTGCACCAGCACATCTCCCGGGGGCTCGGCGTCGACCTCCACGGGCCCGAGGGCTCACACCTGCTCGCCCTGGTCCTGCTCGACCTCTACTCCCACCCCCACCTCACCCCGGAGGCGGCGGCGTCGCTGCGCGACGCCCTCGAAAAGCTCCGGGACCCCTCACCCTGACGCGCGCGTACCCCGTAGGACCGCGCCGCAGGGCGTGGCGATCGCGCCCCGATCGGACCACCCCTTCTGATCGACACCACCGGAGCACACCCATGACCCCTGCCATCGAAACCTCCGGGCTCGTCAAGACCTTCGGGCCGGTACGCGCCCTCGACGGACTCGACCTCTCCGTCGGCAGCGGCGAGATCCACGGCTTCCTCGGCCCCAACGGGGCGGGCAAGTCCACCACCATCCGCATCCTGCTGGGCCTCATGCGAGCCACCGCCGGGCGCGCCACGCTCCTGGGCGGCGACCCCTGGAGCGACGCCACCGCGCTGCACCGGCGGCTGGCGTACGTCCCCGGCGACGTCGAGCTGTGGCCCAACCTCACCGGCGGCGAGGCCATCGACCTGCTCGGCCGGCTGCGCGGCGGCATCGACGCCGGGCGGCGCGACGAGCTGATCGCGGCCTTCCAGCTCGACCCCACGAAGAAGGGCCGCACCTACTCCAAGGGCAACCGGCAGAAGGTCGCCCTCGTGGCCGCCCTCGCCTCCGACGTGGAGCTGCTGATCCTGGACGAGCCGACCTCCGGGCTGGACCCGCTCATGGAGGCGGTCTTCCAGGAGATCGTCGCCGGCCTGAAGGACGCCGGGCGGACCGTGCTGCTGTCCAGCCACATCCTCGCCCAGGTCGAGAAGCTGGCCGACCGGGTCAGCATCATCAGGCAGGGCCGGATCGTCCAGGCCGGCACCCTGGCCGAGCTGCGGCACCTGACCCGCACCACCGTGGAGGCCGAGACCGCCGCCCCCGTCACCGGCCTGCCCGCCCTGCCCGGCGTGCACGGCGCGACGGCCTCCGGCGCGCGGGTGCGCTTCAGCGTGGACGCCGAACACCTCGACGCCGCCGTCAAGCACCTGGGCGCGTTCGGCATCCGGGCGCTGACCAGCCATCCGCCGACGCTGGAGGAGCTCATGCTCCGTCATTACGGCGACGAGGGTCACTACGGCGACGAGGGCCACTACGGCGACGGGGCGGCGGCATGAGCGCGACCATGACCCGGGGCGGCGCGCTGACCGGCACCGGCATCCTGCTGGGGCTGGCCCTGCGCCGCGACCGGATCAAGCTGCCGGCCTGGACGCTGATCATCGCCCTGTTCGTGCCCTACTTCGCCACCGTGGCGGCCAGGACCAACCCGATCCCCGAGGCCCTGCGCCGCACGATGGACATGATGGACGTGCCCATGCTGCGGCTGTTCACCGGCCCCTCGTACGGCACCGGCGACCTCACGGTCCAGCGCTACCTGATCGCGGTCTACTTCGTGGAGTTCCTGCTGGGCGCCGCGCTGATGAACATCCTGCTCATCGCCCGCCACACCCGCGCCGAGGAGCAGACCGGCCGGGCCGAGCTGATCCGGGCCGCCGTCGTCGGACGGCACGCCCCGCTCACGGCCGCCCTGCTCCTCAGCGTCATCACCACCGCCGTGCTGGCCGGGCTCATGACCGTCACGGCGATCGGCGCGGGGCTGCCCGCCGGCAGCGCGCTGCTGTTCGCCGTGGCCACGGCGGCGACGGGGCTCGTCTTCGCCGGGGTGACCGCGGTGAGTGTGCAGCTGACCGAGCACGCGCGGGCCGCGGCCGGCATCGCGGGCGGGGTGCTGGGCGTCGTGTGGGTGATCCGGGGAGCGGGAGCCGTCCAGGACACCGAGGGCGGCGGGCTGACCTGGCTCTCCCCGCTGGGGTGGTCGCAGCTCACCCGCGTGCTGGCGGACGAGCGCTGGTGGCCGCTGGGCCTGTCCGCCGCGCTGACCGCGGTCCTCGTGACGGCCGCGTACGCGCTGGCGGCCCGGCGGGACCTCGGCGCCGGAGTGGTCGCCACGCGCCCCGGCCCGGCGTCGGCGCCCGGCTGGCTGCGCTCGCCGGCGGCGCTGTCCCTGCGCCTGCAGCGCTCCTCCATCCTGTGGTGGAGCGGCTCGCTGGTCGCCGGCGGCCTGGTCTTCGGCGCGCTCGCCGGGTCGATGCGCGACGGCCTCGCCACGGACTTCCTCGACGCCGGGCCCGACGTCCTCAGCGGCTACCTCAGCCTCATGGTGGTCGGCATGTCGTTCATCGTGGGGATCTTCGCCATCCTGGCGGTGACCAGGCTGCGGACGGAGGAGGTGCGCGGGCGGATCGCCCCGCTGCTGACCACGCCGACCAGCCGGTGGGCCTGGCTCGGCTCGTCCCTGCTGGTGACCGCCGCCGCGGCGGTGACGCTGCTGGCCCTGTCGGGCCTGGCCCTGGGGGCCGGCGCCGCGCTCTCGCTCGGCGACGGCGGCTACGTGGGGGAGCTCACCGGCGCGGTCCTCGCCCGCGCCCCCGAGATCCTGCTGCTCCTGGCGATCACGCTGGCGCTGTACGGGTTCGCGCCCAGGGCCGTCGCCGTGGCCTGGGCGGTGCTCGCCTACGGCGGGTTCGTCCGGTTCTGGGCGACGGATCTGCCGGCGGCGCTGAAGGCCCTGTCCCTGTTCGACCACATCCCGCGGATGCCGATCGAGGGCTTCACCCTCACCCCGCTGGTGACGCTCACCGTCCTCGCGGCCGGGGTGACCCTGCTCGGCCTGTACGGGTTCCGCCGCCGCGACCTGGACGGATAGCCGGCATCAGCGGTCGTCGTAGCCGGCGAACATCGGCGGCAGCTGATCCGGGGTGAGCGCGGTCGGGCCGAAGAGCCAGTCCACATGGCCGTAGTCGTAGGGGTCGCGGGCGCGGAGCACCTCGTTGCGCCACGTCCGCTTCTCCCCGTCGTGATGCCACAGCTCGCCCCAGGCGCGGGCGGTGGTCTGCACGCGGTGGCAGTGCCGGACGCGCACGGCGTTGTAGGCGGCCAGCGCGGCGTCCCAGCCGACCCCGGCCGCGGGGACCCTCTCCGCCCGGCCGCTCGCGTGCTCGGCCAGCACCCACGCGTCCTCGATCGCCATGACGGCGCCCTGGGCCAGGTACTGCAGCGGCGGGTGCGCCGCGTCACCGGTGAGGGCGATCCGGCCGCGGACCCAGTTCGGGATGGGATCGCGGTCGAACATCCGCCACCAGCGGTCGCGCCACATCAGCGGCAGACCGGCGCGCACCTGCTCGCAGGTGCCGGTGAACGCCGCGTCGAGCTCGTCCGGCGTGCCCCAGTCGGCCTCTCCCGCCAGCGCCTTCGGCGACTCGAACACCGCGACCTGGTTGAACATCTCGCCGTTGCGCAGCGCGTACTGGACGAAATGGCACCGGGGGCCGACGTGGACGACCACGTCATCGGGCTGCGTCGGCAGGTGGGCGACCTCGGCGAAGGGCACGGCGCCGCGGTAGGCGACGTACGCCGAGTTGACGGGGGCGTCGTCGCTCATGATGCGGCGCGCCACCGAGTGCAGCCCGTCGGCGGCGAGCACGACCCGGCCGAACTCCCGCCCGCCGTCGTGAACGGCGAAGGCCCCTCCTCCGGCCTGCTCGTACCCCGTCACGGTGACGTCGTTGACGAGCTCCACCCCGGCCCGCCGGCAGGCGCGCAGCAGCGCGCCGTGCAGGTCGCTGCGATGGATCACCAGGTACGGGAAGCCGTAGCGTCGCTCGACGTCCCGCAGGTCGAGCGCGGTGAGGACGTCACCGTCGAGCGCGTCCCTCATGACGATGCTCCGGGGCAGCACGCCGAGGGACGTGACCTCGTCGAGCAGCCCCCAGTGGTGCAGGATGCGGGTGCAGTTGGGCGCGATCTGCAGCCCGGCGCCGACCTCGCCGAACTCGTGCGCCTGCTCCAGCAGCCGCACCCGCAGGCCCTTGCGGGTGAGCGCCAGGGCGTTGGCCAGCCCGCCGATGCCGCCGCCCACCACCACGACGTCGTGGCCCTGTACAGACATGACCGGTGATCGCCTTTCTCGACGCGTGCCGGACTAGAGCCAGCGGGGGAGCCTGGGCGCCGGGCCGCCGCCGGGGGCCGTGACGCCGTCCGACCGGCGGCCGGAGAGGTAGGCCGCCAGGCCGGCCAGGGTGCCGGTGACCCGGGCGGGCTCGCCGGAGCCGGGCACGGTCCACGTGCCGTCGTGGCCGGTGGCCGTCAGGACCAGCGCGGGCCCGGCGGCGGACCGCCCGGCGGTGATGTCGTCGATCAGGGCGGCGAGGAAATCGGCCGGCAGATCGTCGAACTCCACGCCCGCGCCCAGGTCGACGGCGTGCACCATGACCTCGCGGGCGCGCATCCAGGGGATCTCCCCGGCGGTCACCGTGCGGCCCTGGGCGGTGCGCACGTGCCGCTCCCACTGCGACCGGTCCAGCTCGGCGAGCCGCGCGTCCAGGGTCAGCGCGGCTCGCGCGAGCCAGGCGCGCAGCTCGGCCGCCGGCAACGCGGCGCCGGCCTCGATGTCGGCGTCCCGCCGCTCGGGGGAGGGGTACATCGGCCGCTCCTCGCCGGTGCGGGCCCAGTGCGCCAGGTTGACCAGCGCGTCGGCGTTGGCCGCCAGGTGCGCGAGCAGGTGCCTGCCGCTCCAGCCGGGGAGCCGGGACGGCCCGTCGAGCCGATCGTCCGGCAGCGCGGCCAGCGCCCTGCCGAGGATCGCGCCGCCCTGCGCCATCCACCGCAGGGCGTCGGCGCGGCTCCGGTACGCGGCCGTCATGCGACCGGCCCGGCGATTCCGCCGGTGACGTGCTTCACGTGCTGGGTCCTTCCACGTCGGAGCGGTCCAGACGCAGCGCCTCGAAGATCGGGCCGTCGCTGAACCGGAAGAGGTCGAGCGCGCCCGAGTCGGAGTCGGACGCCGAGGCTTCGGACCGCGCCCAGAACGGCGTCCAGGACGGCACGACGAACAGGTCGCCCCGGGTGACCGGCCACGACACGCCGCCGACCGTGACCCGGCCGCTGCCGTCGAAGACCTGGTAGACCGAGGAGCCGGTCTCCCTGCGGGGCGCCGTCTCCGCGCCGCGCCGGATCCGGTGCATCTCGACCCGGATGGTCGGCAGCACGTCGCCGCCGGTGGTGGGGTTGACGTAACGGACCGCCGCGTGACCGGGCTCGACCGTCGCCGCATGACCCTCGGCCTCCAGCGCGAGCTGGTCGGCCAGCGCCCGGTCGGTGTCGGCCCACCGGTAGGCCAGCAGCGGCGTGGCGGGCCGGGAGCCGGGGAACGCCACCGGGCGCAGGCCCGGATGCCCCCACAGCCGCTCCGACCGGGACCGCCCGGGGGTGATGCGCTCGGCCGCGCCGATCCGGTCACGGCCGGGCTCGAAGAACTGGGACTCGGTCACGTACTGGAACGGGATGTCCAGCCCGTCGATCCACGCCATCGGCCGGTCGGCGGCGTTGTGGTGGGCGTGCCAGTTCCAGCCGGCCTGCGGCAGGAAGTCGCCGCGGCGCATGGGCACCGGATCGCCGCCGACGACCGTCCACACGCCCTCGCCCTCGACGACGAAGCGGAACGCGTGCTGGGTGTGCCGGTGCTCCGGCGCGTCCTCGCCCGGCATCAGGTACTGGATCGCCGCCCACAGCGTCGGCGTCGCGAACGGCCGCCCGCCGAGCGCCGGGTTCGCCAGCGCGATCGCCCGCCGCTCCCCGCCCCGGCCGACCGGCACCAGGTGCCCCGAGCGCTCCGCCAGGGCCAGCAGGCTCTCCCACCGCCACAGGTGCGGGACCGCCTTCGACCGGGGGTGCGGCGGCATCAGGTCGCCGATCTCGGTCCACAGCGGGACCAGCAACTCCTTCTCGAAGCCGCGGTACAACTCCGCCAGCGCCGGCGTCGGCGACGGCTGGCCGGGGGAGTCCACCACGGACAGGCGAACCGGGGAGTCCGCTGTCTCGGTCATGTCAGCTCCTTGGTCGGTCGACGCGGACCCCAGCTTGTCTCGCGAGGTGCGAAAGAGAACAGCAGATTCTGCTGTGCAGAATCCGCCCGACCCAGCGGCGATCCAGCGGGCGGGTCAGCCGTGCGGGCGGCGCAGGAGCCTCTGCGTACGGGCGCCGTCCAACCGGACGTGTGATGCGCCGGTCCTTGACCGGGGGTCCTCCTCGTGGTTCAGTACCTGTCAATCGATCGATAGGGAAGCTGTTCATGGGGATTGCGGAGATCCAGCAGGTGGCGGTGAGCCTGTTCGCGCAGAAGGGGTATGCGGCGACGGGCATCCGGGAGCTCGGGCGGGCCGCGGGCATCACGTCGGCGACCCTGTACCACTACGCCGGCTCCAAGGAGGAGATCCTCACCGGCATCATGCGGGCGTGCCTGGAGGAGCTGCTGCGGTCGGCGCGCGAGGCGGTGGGCGGGTCGGCGGATCCGGCTGTGCGGCTGGCTCGTCTGGTGCGGGTGCATGTGGGGTTGTGCGCGCTCAACCCGCTGACGGCGAAGGTGACCGACCAGGAGATCCGGGCGCTGACCGCCGATGACCACAGGCTGCTCGTCGGGCTCCGCGACGACTACGAGTCGATCTTCGCCGGGGTGATCGAGGACGGCATGAGCACGGGCGTCTTCCGGCTCGCGGATCAGCGTGTCGCCCGCCTGGCCCTGCTGGAGATGTGCAACGGCGTGGCCAACTGGTACCGGCCCGACGGCCGGCTGGGCGTCGCCGAGTTGCAGGACCAGTTCGTGGAGCTGGCCTGCCGCCTCATGGGGGCGCCGGCGCGGAGGCCGGGGGAGCCGGAGGAGCTTCCGGCTCCCGCCCGGCTGGCGAGCGAGCCGGTCGCCGAGCGCGCGGAGGTGGCGGGGTGAGCGTCATCGACGCCCGGGTACGGCTCCCGCAGGAGCTCCGCCCGGCCACCGCGTACGCCGCCCCGCGCCAGCAGGTCGAGCAGTACGACAGGGTCCTGCAGCTGACGGACAAGATGAACGCCGGCCGCCTCGCCGATCTGCTGCAGGCCATGGACGACGAGGGCATCGGCCGGGCCGTCATGCACGCCGAGTCCGAGGGCGGCGAGCCGGCGGAGGCGCTCAACGAGGCGCTGTGCCGGGTCCTGGCCGACCATCCCGGCCGGTTCGCGGGCATCGGATGCGTCGACGTCGCCGAGTCGCGGCCGACGCGGATCGCCCGGCAGACGGCCTCGATCGCCGGTCTCGGCCTGCTGGGGGTCACGGTGCAGCCGGCGTTCTTCGGGCTGGACATCGACGACCGCCGCCTGTATCCCCTGTACTCGCGGGCCGAGGAGCTGGGCCTGATCGTGGCGGTGCACACGGGCATCACCTACAGCCGGATGCACCCGCTGCGGCACGAGCGGCCGGAGCTGCTGGACCAGGTGGCCTGCGACTTCCCGGACCTGAAGCTGATCGCCTGCCACGCGGGCTGGCCGTGGGTGACCGAGTACTGCGCCGTGGCGCGCCGCCACCCGACGGTCTACCTGGAGTTCGGCGCGCTGGCGCCGCGATACGTCGCCAGGGCGGGGACCGGCTGGGATCCGCTGTTCGGCATGATGCGCAACGTCCTGCGTGATCAGGTGCTCTACGGCAGCGACTGGCCGATGATGGCTCCGGCCCGCGCCCTCGCCGAGTGGCGGGAGTCCGGGCTGCCGGACGCGGCGCTGCGGGCGCTCTTCCACGACAACGCCTCCCGCCTGTTCGGGTTCGGCGGGGCGGCCCGGTGACGGGCGGCGTCACGCTGTCCGCCATGCTCGGCCGGGCGGCGGCCGACACCCCTCACGGCGTCTTCCTCCGTACGCGTGAAGGAGATCTGACCTACCGCGAGACCGAGGAGCGGTCGGCCGGGCTCGCGGCGGCGTTCGCCCGGGCGGGAGTGGGCACGGGCGCCCGCGTCGCGCTGCTGATGGGCAACAGCCTCGAACAGGTCGTCGTCTGGTTCGCGCTGGCACGGCTGGGCGCGGTGCACGTGCCGCTCAACACCGCCCTGCTGGCCGAGCAGCTGACGCACGCGCTGCGGGTGGCCGGGGCGTCGGCGCTGGTCGCGGACGCCGAGTTCCTGCCGGTCGTCGCGCCGGTGCTCGATCGGCTGCCCGAGCTGAGGCGGGTCGTCGTCAACGGCCCGCCGGGCGAGTCCCGGTACGAGGACCTGGCCGCGTACCGGGACTGCCCGGACCGGGCTCCGCGGGCCGAGGTGGACGAGCTGGGCGCGGCCACCCTGCTGTTCACCTCCGGCACGACCGGCGTGTCCAAGGCGTGCGTGCTGTCGCACCGGTACCTCGCCAGGCAGGCGCAGCTCCATGCCGCGAACCTGGGCCTGCGCGCCGACGACGTCCTCTACTGCCCTTTCCCGCTGTTCCACATCGACGCGGCCACCCTGACCGTCGGGGCGGCCCTGGCCTGCCGTGGCACCGCCGCGCTCGGCCGCCGCTTCAGCGCCTCGCGGTTCTGGGACGACGTGCGCGACTTCGGCGCGTCCGTGTTCAACTTCATGGGCGCGACGCTGACGATCCTCTGGAAGCGGCCGCCCGGCGAGAGGGACCGCGACCACCGGGTCAGGCTGGCGTGGGGCGTGCCCATGCCCGCGTGGCACCGGGAGTGGGAGGAGCGGTTCGGCATCCCGCTCCGGCAGGTGTACGGGCTCACCGACGGCGGGGTGCCCGTCTACGACCCCGTCGAGGGCCCGCGCAGGCCCGGCACGTGCGGCCGGGTGATCCCGGAGTTCGACGTCCGGATCGTGGACGACGCCGGCCGCCCGCTGCCCAGGGGGCGGATCGGCCAGATCATCGTACGGGGCCGCGAACCGGGGCTGGTGATGAACGGCTACCACGCGATGCCCGAGGCCACCGCGCGGGTCCTGAGGGACGGCTGGCTGTACACCGGCGACCTCGGCACGCTCGACGATGACGGCTACCTGACCTTCGAGGGCAGGCTCAGCGACTCCATCCGCCGCCGGGGCGAGAACATCTCCGCCTACGAGGTGGAACAGCTCCTCACCCGGCACCCGGCGGTCGTGGAGGCGGCGGCCGTCGGCGTGCCCAGCGAGCTGACGGAGGAGGACGTCAAGGCCGTCGTGGTCGTCCGGCCCGGCGCGAGCCTGACCGCCGAGGAGCTGCACCGGTTCTGCGCGGACACCGCGCCGGGCTTCATGGTGCCCCGCTACATCGAGCTCGTGCCTGCCCTGCCGAGGACGCCGACGCAGAAGGTCGAGAAGTTCCGCCTGCGCCAGGCCGGGATCACCCCGGCGACCTGGGACAGCCAGGCACGGCCGGACCATGACCGGTGCCAGGCAGGAGACTGAACGATGTCCCGGATCCTGCGTCACGTTCCTCTGACGATGCGCGACGGCGTACGCCTCGACGCGAACGTCCACCTGCCCGGCGGCCACTCCGCCGCCGGGTCGCCGGTGGTCGTGGCCGCGAACCCGTACGCCAAGGACGTGTGGTTCGGCCCGCGGACGGCCCCGCACCTGGAGAGGTTCACCCAGGCCGGGTACGCGGTCGCGGTGGTCGACTTCCGCGGGACCGGCGCCTCGGAAGGGGTCAAGCAGGACGCGTTCGAGCGGGTCGAGCAGGACGACATCCACGACGTCGTCGAGGAGCTCGCCGCACAGGAGTGGTGCGACGGGCGGGCCGCCGTCTGGGGCCTGTCCTACGGCGGCATCACGGCGCTGCGCGCGGCGGCCGGCGGGCCTCCGTCGCTGCGCGCGGTGGTGGCGATCGAGGGATCGACGGACCCCTACACCGACGAGGTGGCGCGCAGGGGCGCCGTCGGGCTGGCCATGATCATCGGCGAGTGGTCGGCGATGATGCTGGCGCTGACCGCCCTGCCACCCGAATCGCCCTGGCTGCCCAGATCGGCGTTCTCCGCGCGGCTCCGGGCGGCCAGGCCCTGGCACGAGGCGTGGGCGGAGCACCCGCACCGGGATTACTACTGGCAGGGCCGGGAGGTCGACCCCGCCGCCATCGAGGTGCCGACCCTCCTCTTCACCGGCTGGCGCGACACCAACGTCGCCGGCGCGTGGCGCGACTTCGCGGCGATCCGGGCGCCCCGCCGCATCGTCTGCGGGCCGTGGCTGCACGGCATGCCGGAAGGGCAGGAGCGGGCGCCGGTCGACTCCGTGGCGCTGGCCATCGCCTGGTTCGACGAGCACGTACGGGACATCCGGCCCGAAGGCCCGCCGGCGCCGGCCGTGTCCGCGTACGTCATGGGCGCCGAGCGGTGGGAGTTCGCCGAGCGGTATCCGGCCGTGCCGCCCGTCGATCACGTCCTCCACCTCGCGGCCGGCGCACTGTGCACCGGCCCGCCCGCGACGCCGGGGAGGGTCTCCGTCCGCTTCGACGCGACGGTGGGAGTCGCCGCCGGCCTGGGGATGTCGGCGGCCCCCGGCGACCAGGCGCGGGACGCCGCCCGCTCCGCCGTCTTCACCTCCGAGGCGCTCGGCGCGAGCCTGGACCTCGCGGGGGAGCCGCGCGTCAGCCTCTCGCTGCTCGTCCCGCACCTCGACGTGGACGTGGCCGCCAACCTCAACGACCTCGCGCCGGACGGCCGCGCCATGCTGATCACCCGCGCGTTCCAGCGCCTGTCCAACCCGCCGCCCTACACCGGGACGCCCCGGCCCGCGGACGCCGGGCATCGGGTGGAGCTCGCCTTCGACCCCACCCGCTACCGGCTCAGGCCCGGGCACCGCCTCCAGCTGACGCTCAGCGCGGCGGCCTTCCCCGAGCACTGGCCGCAGCTGTCCGGCAGCGGCTACGACGTGCTCGTCGGCCCGCCGCACGGCAGCGCGCTCCACCTGCCCGTGATCCCCACGGCCGACGAGACGCCGCCGTTCGAGCTGCCCGGGCCCGCCGCCGTGGAAGGCGGCGATCGGATGCTCGACCGGGTCGTGCCCGTGACCGTCGAGGAGAGCCCCGACGGCACGGAGGTCGTCGTGCGCGGCGGTCACCGGTCGGCAGGCCGCACCCTCGGGGGCGATCCCGTGGAGCTCCTGCACGCGTACGAGATCTCGGCACGCGCCCACGACCCCTCGGCGACGCGCCTCAGCACGCGGACCGACATCAGCGTGGGCACGGCCGGGAGCCTGCGGAGCGCCCACGCCACCTGCGAGATCAGCCCGTACGGGTCGGCCGCCACGTTGCGCGTCACCGGCGACGGCCTCGACCACTCCGCCACCTGGGACACGCCGTCGCGAACGTGAGCGCAGGTCAGCACCGCTCCCTGTCACCGGCGAGGTGGACGATGTGGAGGCCCCGCAGCCGGTCGGCGTCGGTGTCGATGGCGATGTGCGTGATCTTCCCGTCGTGGACGGTGAACGTGATGACGGCCTTCGGGCGGCCACGATGCGACCAGACGGCCGCCGGGACGCCGTCGACCAGGGCGAGCCGGGCCGCCTGCGCCCGCCCGGCGAAGAACGCCGCGACCGCTTCGGCGCCGCGGATCTCGACGGCCACGGCCTCCGGATCGAGCAGCTCGACCAGGGCGGCGAAGTCCCCGCCCCGGGCCGCGGCCAGGAACGCCTCGACGACCTCCCGTTTCGCCGACCGGGCCGCGCCGGAGGCGTCCGCCGTTCCCCGCACCTGGCGCCGGGCCCGGCTGGCGAGCTGCCGGGCCGCGGCGGGGGAGCGGTCGATGACGGCGCCGATCTCGGCGAACGACACGGCGAAGACGTCGTGCAGCACGAACGCGAGCCGCTCGGCGGGAGTCAGCGTGTCCAGCACCACCATCAGCGCGACACCGACCGAGTCGGCCAGCAGCGTCTCGTCCTCCGGGGTGGCCCGGGCCGGGTGGCCGCTCGGCGGCGGCGCGGCCGGCTCGGGCGGCAGCGCCCCGGCCGGCTCCTCACGCCGGGCGCGGCGCGCTTCGAGCATGTTCAGGCAGACGCGGGCGACGATCGTGGTCAGCCACCCGCCCGGGTTCTCCACCTGGCCGGTGTCGGCGCGGCCGACCCGCAGCCACGCCTCCTGCACCGCGTCCTCGGCCTCGGCGGGGGAGCCGAGCATCCGGTAGGCGACCGCGTGCAAGCGGCTCTGGTGCTCGGCGAACCGTTCGCTCAGCCAGTCCTGCTCGACCATTCGTCACATTCCTCCGTCCGGGCCTGTCATACCGATTGACCGGCGGACAGCCGCCGATGTGACAGCCGAGCTCCCCTGGAAGGGGCGACCATGCCGAAACACCTGAAGACCGCCCTGTACTGGTTCATCGCCCTGCAGTTCGCGCTGGGCGCCGTGACCAAGTACTGGCCCGGAGACACGATCTTCGGTCCGGCGTACTCCGTGAAGTTCGCCGACTGGGGCTACCCGTCCTGGATGCGGTTCGTGGTCGGGGCCCTGGAGGGCGTCGCGGCCGTCCTGCTGGTGATCCCCCACCGGCGCACGCGCTTCCTGGGGGCCACGGTGCTGATGTTCGTGCTCACCGGGGCGGTGACCACCCACATCGTCAACCACGACCCGGCGGTGGAGAGCTGGGCCGCCCCCACCCACCTCGTCATCATGGGCGTCATCGCGCTGGTCAACTGGCCCGCCCACTGGCGGGTGCCGGCTCCTCAGGTGGCGGGTCCGGCTCGTCGAGAAGCCGGAGATCGGACGGGGTGATCGTGGCGGAGGCCAGCAGCGCGATGATCAGGTTGTGGTTGAGCGTGTTGCCCAGCGGCGGCGGGATCTCCTCCTCCAGGAGCCCGGGCACGCGGGCGCTGAGCCGCTTGCGCGTCTGGGTGACGATGTGGGCCGCGCGCTTGGCGGTCCACCGCTCGCCGGGACGGACGCGGGCGAGCTCGTCGGCGACCTGGGCCCAGGTCAGTGGCTGCGGCCACGGCTCCGGCCGGAGATAGCGCTGCCCCAGGCAGACCAGGACCAGGCGTTCGGCGGCGCTCAGGGGGTGCCCCGCGGGTTCGCGGGTGTCGGCCTCCTGGTGGGCCGGCGCGGCCGGAGCCGGCGGCCTCGCGACGACCCGCACCTCCAGCAGGTGCTCGCGTTCGGGGCCGACGACGAACAGCGGTGTGTACGCCACGGGCAACGCCACCCGGTGCCGGGTGAGCACCAGTCGCCCGGCCGGCAGGCGGATGGGCAGGTTGCCGAGGTTGTGCAGCACCCACCGCCCGTCCTGGCGGCTGATGGACCCCTGCCGCCGGCTGACGTACGGGTCGTCGGGGCCGACGCAGACGTGGACGTCCGGCTCGCAGCGCCCGAACACCACCTCGAACCCGGCGTCGGGCGCGACCCGGATCCCGCCCTTGGCCCCCCGGACGTACAGCGTGCCGGGAACGGCCGGGGGGAGGTCCGCGGAGTCCCGCGGCAGGAGGTCCACCTTGCTCGCGGTCCCGCGCCTCGTCCCCGCCATGCCGCCGATCCTCCCCGCCCGCCCCGGGGGAGTCAACCGGGTCCTGACATCCGAACTACTCGTCAGTAAGCTTGTGGAAGATCTGCTGTCTGGCATCACAATGACGCATGGCCGACTTCACCCCGCTGCTGCCCGGTGACCCTGAGCAGATAGGCGGCCTGCATCTCCTCGGCCGGCTGGGCCAAGGGGGACAGGGCGTCGTCTTCCTCGCCAGGACCCCGATGGACGTGCGCGTGGCCGTCAAGTGGCTGCATCCGTCCGAGGACGAGGAGAGCACCGAGCGCTTCCTGCGGGAGGCGGAGGTCGCCCGGCGGGTGGCGCCGTTCTGCACCGCGGCCGTCCTGAGCACGGGTGTCGAGGGGGAGCGGCCGTACATCGTCAGCGAGTACGTCGAGGGCCGCTCACTGGACCGGGTCGTCAGGGAGGACGGCCCGCTCACGGGCGGCGACCTGGAGCGGCTGGCCATCGGCACCGTCACCGCGCTCGCCGCCATCCACGAGGCCGGCGTGGTGCACCGGGACTTCAAGCCCGGCAACGTGATCATGGGCGTCGGCGGCCCCCGCGTGATCGACTTCGGCATCGCGCGCACGCTCGGCCCGGCCACCATGACCAGCAGCACGCAGATCGGGACGCCCGCGTACATGTCCCCCGAGCAGATCCTGGGCCGCGGCGTGGGGCCCGGGGCGGACATGTTCTCCTGGGGCTGCACGATGGTCTTCGCCTCCTGCGGCCGGCCGCCGTTCGGCACCGACGGGACGCCCGCCGTGATGCACCGGGTGCTCAACACGCGGCCCGAGCCGGGGCTGCTCGACGGACGGCTGGGCGACCTGGTCCGCCAGTGCCTGGACAAGGAGCCGCAGAACCGGCCGACGGCCATCGACGTCATCACCCGCCTGGTGCGGAACCCGGAGCCGGGCGCCGACCCGCTCACGGAGGGGGCCAGGCAGGCCGCGCCGGACGCCGGGCCCACCAGGCCGTCGCGCACGCCGATGCTCGCCGCCGCCGGGGCGGTGCTCACCGTCGCGGCCGTGGCGGCCGCGCTGGTCGTGCCCGGCTGGCTCCGACCGGCCACACCGACCTCGCAGACCAAGCAGAGCACGCTGTCCACGTCGGCCGACGCCCAGAGCGTCGGGACGGCTGCCGCGCCGTCGCGGGCCGCCCCCGCCAAGGTCCCGCTCCCCGGCGGCACGATCACGCTGTACGAGAGCCCGTCCGACCCGATCACGCTGACCGCGTACGAGGTCGACGACGCCGACTACGCCAGGCAGTCGTTACGGGGCACGTTCGAGGCGTACCCGGACAACGTGGACTCGCTGGTCTCTCCCGACGGCCGCTACCTCGCCGGCCGGCCGGAGGACTACACCTCCGACGGCTACGACTCGATCCTCATCACCGACCGGCAGGCGGGTTCGAGCTTCCGGGTCAGGACCGTACGCGAACCGCTCGACACCAGCGTCCGCGCCTGGTCGAAGGACAGCTCGAAGATCCTCCTCAACCTCAACAGGAAGACCGAGGACAAACAGGGCAAGGACGTCTGGACCACCCTGGGCTTCGCCATCCTGGACGTGCCCCGGGCGCGGGTCCAGGTGGTCGAGGTGGCCGACGACTCGATCCGGGACGGCGACTTCGGCTGGGACGCCGAGGAGGACGGCGTGATCGCCGTCTCCGGGAAGGACGAGGCGCTGCGCTTCTTCGACGCCTCCGGCAACCGCACGCGCGACCTCCCCGGCGTCGGACCGCTGGCGTCCGGCACCGTCGACGTCTTCTCACCCTCGGGCCGGATGTTCGTGACCGACTGCCCCGGCTCGGACGACGGCGACCACTGCCTGTGGGACTCGCGCACCGGCAAGCGGCTGCGCACGTTCTCCTCCGACTGCGACAAGGTGCTCGGCTGGTACGACGAGGCGCACCTGTACTGCTGGGAGTACGACAACGGCGCCGAGGACGAGGTACGCGTGGTGGCCTTCGACGGCAAGCTGGTGCACCGGCTGCTGGAGTCGGCGGACAAGCTGGAGGTCGCCCCGTACTTCACGATCGACCCGCGCTGATCAGGATCTCGGGACCCCTCCCGGCGTGGTGGCGGTACAACCGTGGCATGCCTGCCGAAGGGAAGCCCATGCCCAGGATGATCGTCACCGCCCTGGCCCTCGCGTGCGCCGTGGTCATGGCGCCCGCGGTGGCCGCCGCCCCCGCCGCCGCCACGGCCAAGCCCTCCTACCGCGGCTGCTACGACGGGAAGTGCAAGTTCACCTTCTCCGACCCCGTCAGCTTCCGCATCTCCAAGAAGCGTTACGGCTTCTCCAGGGTGTACGTGTCGAAGGAGTACGTCGGCGGCATCTTCAACACGGACATGGTCGTGGTGCGGGCGCCCGGCCTGACCGCCTCCCTGGGCGAGGGCGCCGAGGGAGATTTCCGCAGCAACGGCAAGAACGCCCTGTCCTTCCGCGTCCTGGCCATCACCAGCCAGGGAGCCACGATCCGCTTCACCGGGTGACCTTCCGAGCCCGGACGAGGAGCCGGCCGGCCAGCGCGACGGTCACCACGACGCCGACGACGAGAAGGTCGGGGACCTGGCCGGCTCCTCGCAGGACGGCGCCTTCGACCGCCGCCTGGTCGGTCGCGCCGAGGATGCCGGTCAGCTCGGTCGTGCCTGCGGTGGTCAGCAGCAGGACGCCGACGGCGACGGTGAGCGCGCCCCCGACGATCCCCGTCCAGGTGTTGCGCCACCGCCCGATCGTGACCTCGCGCGGCCGGACGAGGCGCCTGACGAACGGGGCCCGCCCCCACAGCAGCGCGAGGACCAGCAGCGGCAGGGCCATCCCGGCGGCGAAGACCACCAGGACGAGCCCGCCGGCGAGCGCGTTGCCGGAGACCGCGGCGACGGTCAGCACGGCGCCCAGCAGCGGGCCCGCGCAGACCCCGGCCAGCCCGTAGACGGTGCCGAGCACGTACACCGCCGTGGTGGAGGTCCCCTCGGCGGCGGCGCCGCGGGACAGGAACGGGACCGGGACGTTCAGCAGCATCACCGCCCCGAGCGCGATCACCACGATCGAGGCGACGGTGACGAAGGTGAAGCGGTGCTCGTTCACGAACGCCCCGAGCGTCCCGGCGAGCACGCCGAGCGGGACGAGGGTGGTGATCAGCCCGAGGTAGAACACCCCGGTACGGGCGAGCAGGGCGCGCGGGCCGGCGAACGCGTAGGAGAAGAACGCCGGCAGCAGCATCGCCGAGCACGGGCTGAGCAGCGTCAGCACGCCGCCGAGGAACGCGCCGAGCAGGCCGATGTCCATGCCGGGCTACTTCGCCTGGTCCAGGGCCTGGTCGAGGAACCCCTGGAAGACCTCCGCCGGCTGCGCCCCGGACAGCGAGGTGTTGCCGGCGACGAAGAACGGCACGGCGGTGACGCCGAGCTGCTGCGCGGACTGCGTGCTCGCCCGCGCGGCAGCCCGGAGCGCGGGATCGTCGAGATCGGCGGTGAACCGCTTGATGTCGGGAACGCCCGCCTTCTTCGCCAGGCCGACGAGCGTGGCGCGGGGAAGGTCGGCGTGCCCCTTGTCGGGGGCGGCGGCGTAGACGGCCGTCACGAACTCCACGAACCTGTCCTGCCTGCCCGCCGCCCGGGCCGCGACGGCGGCGTCCTCGGACTGCTCGCCGAAGAACGTCACGTCATGGAACTCGATCCGCACCTTGCCGGTGTCGACGTACTTCCCGATCAGCGCCGGCAGCGTCTCGCGGCTGAACACCGCGCAGTACGGGCAGCGCAGGTCGAGCCACTCGGTCAGGACCACGGGGGCGTTCACGTCGCCGATCGCCATCGGGTCGCCGGCGTCCCGGCGGACGAACTCCAGCTCCTGGCCCTGGCCCGCCCCCTGGTCCGCCCCCTGGCCCGCAGGGGACGACGGGGACGCCGCCGGTGGCGCCGCGGCGGGGGAGCGCTGGGGGAGGAGCTGGGCGGTGACCACGATCGCGAGGAACACGACCACCGCGCTCAGCACGACGGTCCAGGTCGTGGAGCGGCGGCGCCTGGCCGCCATCGCGTCCGCTGAGCTCGATGCCGGGGAGTTCACAGGTCGGTCTTCCTTCTCCTCAGTCGACTATCTCGCATAGTCGACTATGCACCATAGTCGACACAGGGCATGATGGACGCATGGAGTGGTCCCCGCGGATGACGGATCCGGCGCCGGCAGCCTCGGCCGGGGAGGCGGTCCGATGAACCCCGCCGCCCCCGGAGAGCCGCCCCGGCTGGGCGCGCTGGAGGCGCAGGTGATGGACGTGCTGTGGGATCACGGGCCGGCCACGATCCGGGGCATCATCGGCCGCCTCCCCGGCGAGCCCGCCTACACCACGATCGCCACCGTGCTGGCCAACCTGGACCGCAAGGACCTCGTCACCTCCCGCAAGCAGAACCACTCGACCCTGTACGCGGCCCGCGTCGCCCGCGAGGAGCACGTGGCGTCGGTGATGAACCACGCCCTCGGCACCAGCAGGGACCGCGCGGCCTCGATCCTGCACTTCGTGGAGAGCATCCCCGACAGCGACCTCGACCTGCTGCGCGAATATCTGCGGCGGCGCGACGACGGGCACCGGTCATGACGGCCCGGATCCTGGCCGCGCTGCTGATCCTGGGACTGGTCCTCACCGCGGTGGCCGGCCCGTGGGCCCTGCGCCGCGCGTCGCCGGTGCTGATGCGCCTGCCGCGACCGGCGATCGGGCTGCTCGCCGGCGGCATCGTGGCCTGGGTGCTGGCGCTGCTCGCGCTCGGCCCGATGCTGGCCTGGGTCGTCTCCGGCCCCGACGTCCTGCCCAGCGGGGCGGCCCAGGTCTGCCGGCGCTGCCTGGCCGCCGCCAACCCGTTCACGGACATCCCGGTCGACACCGTCGTCCCGGTCGTGGCGCTGCTCGCGCTCCCCACGGCGGGCGCGCTGCTGCACGCCGTCTCGATCATCGTCGAGGCGCGGCGACGGCACCGCGGCACCCTGCGCACCGCGCGACGGCTCCGGGCCCGCAGCGAGCCCCGCCGGCTGCACGGCCACGCGGTGCTCGTCGCCGACGACCCGCACCCGTTCGCGCTCACCCTGCCACGGCGCCACGGCGGCATCGTGATCTCCACGGGCGCGCTGGACGTCCTGGACCCCGGCGAACTGGCGGCGGTCCTCGCGCACGAGCACGCCCACCTGCGCCAGCGCCACCACCTCATCACCGCGGTCGTCGCCACGCTGACCCGCAGGCTGCGGTGGGTGCCGCTGATCGCCGCCGCCGAGGCCGCGCTCGGCCACTACCTGGAGATCGCCGCCGACGACACCGCACGCCGCCAGGTCGGGACGCCCGCCCTGGCCGGCGCGCTGCTCACCCTCGGCCAGAACGGCCGGCCGCAGGGCGCGGCGCTGGCCGGGGCCCTGCACGCGCTCGGCCCCAACCGCATCCACCACCTGGTCCGGCCCCACACCGGCATGACCGGTGCGATCGCCGCCGTGGCCACCGCCTGCTGCCTGACCGCGCTCACCCTGCTGGCCGCCGCCGTCCACGTGCCGTACGTGCTGGCCGTGCTCACCGGGTGCGCCTGAGCCGATGCCCGGCTATCGACCTCGCCGGGCGAACTCGTCGGGCGTCGTGCCGCCGGGGAAGCGGGTGACGAAGTCGAGCACCCCCACCCAGGCCGGCCGGACGGCGATGCGGACCATGGTGGTGCCGGGCCGGTCGACCGCGGCGACGTTCGCCGCGCCCTGCTCCTCGCCGGCGTAGCGGCGCTGGGCGGCGGCGTACTCCTCGACGATGCCCTCGACCTCGGTGACCTCGGCGTTCCCTCGGACGAGGAGCGCCGAGGGCGGGGTGGTGGCGGCGTCGATGGTGATGGCGATGCCGGGACGGGCCCGTAAGGCCCGGACCTTGAGACCGCCGAAGGTGGAGAGCACGATCTCGGCGCCGGTCCAGTGGAACAGCATGGGGAACACCCGCGGCGTGCCGTCCTTGGCCACGTAGGCGACCCGGGCCAGCTCGGTGGAGTGGAGCAGCCGCTGGGCGACGTCGGTCTCCAGCAGGCGGAGGTCGCCCTGCGGCAACGCCGCCTCGGCGAGGCGGGTCATCGGGTGACGACCCGGTCGAGGTTGTCCAGGCACAGGTCCCAGCCCTCGCGGAGCTCGGCCGCCGCCTGCCGGTCGGGCAGGCCCGAGTGGGTCAGCACGACCGAGGTGAGGCCGTCCCGCTCGGTGATCTCCAGGTCGCAGCGCGATCCGGTGCCCGCCTCGCCCTCCTCGCCGTGCCAGATCCAGGCCAGGCGGGCGGGGCGTTCGACGACGGTGTAGACGCCGGTGGCGGTGTACTCGACGCCGTCGGTGTCGCGCATGACGACGCGCAGCCGCCCGCCGACGCGCAGGTCCACCTCGGCCTCGGAGGTCTCCCAGTCGGGGCCGGCGTGCCACCACTTCCTGATCACTTCGGGGTTCGTCCAGGCGTCGAACAGGGCGTCCGCCGCCGCCCGGTAGGTGCGTTCGATGCGGACGGCGGTCGACTGCGAGGTCGTTTCGATCATGGGTGTCTGCTCCTTGTCAGCCAGGTGTTCCTCGACGGCCTCGAACATGCGCTCCCAGAGGGCGCGCTGGCGGTCGACCCAGGTGACGGCGTCGACGAGCGCGGCCGGGTTCAGGGCCAGCCGGTGCGTACGGCCGACGACCTTGCGGACGACGACCCCGGCCTCTTCGAGGATCTTCAGGTGCTTGGTGATCGCCGGTTTGGAGACGCCCAGGTCCGAGGTCACCTCGCCGACGGTCGCGGGGCCGTCGCCCAGCCGTTCGATCATCCTGCGCCGGATCGGATGGGCCACAGCCCTGAACGGATCGTTCACCATGTGGCTAACAGTACACCTTTTAGTTAACGATGTCAGCGGGTCTCCGCGATCAGGTGGACGATGCCGGCCGGGTTCTTGATCCAGTGGGTCCGGGAGTCGAGGTTCTCCAGGGGCTCGACCTCGTCGCACGGGTGGACGCCGATGCCGGCCAGCTCGCTCACGGCCGCGTCCAGGTCGTCGGTGTGGAGCTGCAGCCACAGGTCGGGCCGGCTGTAGTTGTCGACGCAGTCCAGCCACAGCGTGTTGGGGCCGAACCGCACGGAATGGGTCCGCGAGACGGTCGGGGCGTAGGAGACGTCGTCCTCCTTGACGTCGAAGCCCAGGGTGTCGCGGTAGAAGGCCACGGTGGCCTCGTACTGCGCCTTGGGGATCTTCATGGCGATGTTCAGGCCGGCGGTGAAGGTCGGAGCGGTCATGGTCGTGTGTCTCCTCGGTTCGTCTCGGTGGCGTGCGGTGCGTCCTCGGTGGCGTCCAGGGCGTCTTCCAGGGCGGCCAGGCGGTCGTCCCATCTGTGGGCGAGCCTGGCCAGCCAGGTCTGGGCGGTGCGGATGGCGGCTGGTTCCAGCCGGTAGGGATGGCGGCGGCCGGTCGGGCCGGCGGAGCTGATCAGTCCCGCTTCGGCGAGCTGGCCGAGGTGCTTGGCGACCGCCTGGCGGCTGATCGGCAGCCGCCGCGCCAGGTCGGTGACGGTCGCGGGCCCGGCGCGGGCGAGCTCGTCCAGCAGTGCCCGCCGCGTGGGGTCGGTGAGCGCCGTGAACACCGCGAGGGCCTGGCTCTCCACGTCACCCGGTGGCATCGAGGTAGATCTCCAGCTCGGCGAGCTCGTCGTCCCACCCCTGACTGTTGGCCGCGCGGGCGGAGCGGCCCACGTCGGCGGCGGCCTGGGCGAACCCGCTCTCCACCAGGCGCAGCCGCGTGCCCTCCGGCACGGGCTCCAGGGTGAACTCCACCAGCGTCCGGGCCGCGTCGTCCTCGGGCAGGCCCTCGATCGCCCACCTGAAGGCGAAACGGCGCGGCGGGTCGACCACCGCGACGGTGGCGACGGATTCCTGGCCGAGGTCGTCCCAGCGGAAGAACGCGCGCCCGCCGGGCCGCAGGTCGATCTCCGCCACCGAGCCGAACCACCGCGAGAGCCCTTCCGCGGTGGTCAGCGCGGCCCAGACCCGCTCGACGGGGTGCCGGAGCACCACCACCCGTTCGATCGCGTCCGCGTCCATGCCCACCTCCTTCGCAACCTGTAGGTTGCCATCAACAGGCAACCTACAGGTTGCGACAGGGGTCCCGCAAGCTCCGTCAGCCGGTCAGCGCGGACAGGACGGGGCCCAGGTCCCAATAGGCGCGCAGCGAGACGATCCGCCCGTCGCCGTCGACCCGGTAGACGAAGACGCCGTCGTAGCCGACGCGGGCGCCGGTGGCGAAGTGGGCGGAGACCGAGGCCACGACCGCCGCCTCGGCCCCGGCGGGATGCACCGCGGCGACCTCGAAGCGCACCTGGCCGGGGGCGACGGTGAGCTCCCAGAAGCGTTCGAGGGCGGCCCGGCCGCGCAGTCCGGCGCCGTGGGGGTCCAGCGGCGAGCCGCCGACCGGGTCGTGGATCACGGCGTCCGGCGCGTAGCAGGCGAGCCAGGCGTCCCGGTCGCCGGCGCCGATCGCGCTCATCGCGGTGAGCGCGGCGACGGCCGCCGGGTGGGTGGTGTCCATCGGGTGCCTCCTCAGGGGCCACTGCTTGACGCGTGTCAAGCTAGGTCTACGCTTGACACATGTCAAGCACGCGCTCGCGCATCCTGGAGACCGCCCAGCGGCTCGTCACCGAACAGGGTCCCCAGGTCTCGATGGCCGAGGTGGCCCGCGCGGCGGGGATCTCCCGGCAGGCGCTCTACCTCCACTTCGGCTCCCGGGCCACCCTGCTCGTGGCCGTCGTGCGGAACATGGACGCGCGCAGCGGCATCCGCTCACGCTGCGAGGAGGCCCTGACCGGGCCGGAACCCGTCGAGGCGTTCCGCGCCTTCCTGCACGTCTGGCTGGGCTACGCGGCGACGATCCACCCGGTGGCCTCGGTGCTGCTGGCCTCCCGCCGCGACGACCCCGACGCGGCCGCGGCCTGGAACGACCGGATGGGCGAGCTCCACGAGGGCTTCCTCACCGCCGCCCGCCGGCTGCGGGCCGCCGGGCGGCTGCGGCCCGGCCTGACCCCGGACCTCGCCGCCGACCTGGCCTGGGCGATGACCTCGATCCCCGTCTGGGAGCAACTGACGACCGACCGGGGCAGGAGCGCCGCCGACGTCGAGGAGCACCTGATCGGCGCCGTGACCGCCGCCCTCACCGGCGACCCGCCGGCATGATCCGAAGCCCGTGAAACTCACCTGGAAGGGTTCCCGGCGACCGGGCAATCACCAGTGTCCTGACATTCCAGGTGAGAGAGACCATGCATGACCACGTTCCTCGACGGAGAGGTCGCCGATCCCGAGCGATTCGCCGTCCTCTTCGATGCCCATTACGAGGAGATCCGCCGCTACATCGGCCGTCGGCTCGATCTCGACGTCGCCGAGGACCTGGCGGCCGAGACCTTCCTGATCGCCTTCCGCCGGCGTGACAGCTTCGACGCCGCCAAGGGCGGCATCAGACCCTGGCTGTACGGGGTCGCCACCAAGCTCATCGGCCGGCACCGGCGTGCCGAGCTGCGGCGATACCGGGCGCTGGCCAGATCGGGGCCGCCCGTGGACGACGACGGCCATGACCAGCGGGTGGTGGACCAGGTCGCCGCGCGGGTGACCGTACAGAACCTGTCCGCCGCGCTCGCGGGGTTGTCGCGCGGCGAGCGCGACGTGGTGCTGCTCGTCGCCTACGGCGAGCTGACCTACGACGAGGTGGCGGCGGCGCTCGGCGTCGCCTACGGCACCGTCGCCTCCCGGCTCAGCCGGGCCAGGACCAAGCTTCGTGACGCGTTGGGAGTTGAGGTGTGATGAAGGAGTTCCAGCTCATCGACGAGGTGATGCCGCACCTGCCGCCCGCCGACCACGCGACGGTGATGGCCGCGCGCGCCCGGGTGCTGGGCGGTGCCCGGGGGCGGCGGCCGGTCTGGCCCAGGGTGGCGCTCGCGGCGGTCGCGGTCAGCGCGGTGATCGCCGTGGGCTTCGTGGCCGTCCCCCTCCTGGGTGGGACGGGTGTGCGGACGGCAACCGTGCCCACCGTGCCTGCCGCGGACGCGGTGCTCGATGCGGCGGCCGGCCGGCTTGCCGCCCAGCCCCCGGGGACCGGGGCGTGGTGGCGGCGGGAGATGGTGCGGGTGTCGCGGGTGCGGACCGCGACCTACACCGTGGAGCAGCGGGCCAGGGACGTGCTGTGGGCGAGCCGGGACCGGAAGGTCGGATACCGGCACCAGCGCGGCCCCGTCTCCGCCGAACCGCTCACGGCCGCCGACCGGCAGGCGTGGAAGGCCGCGGGCTCGCCCGACCTGTGCGACGACTGCCTGCCGGGAAAGATCTACTTCACCCCGCTGAAGCTGACGACGACGCCCGTGATGCGGCTGCCCGCCGAACCCGGCGCGCTCAAGGCCGAGATCCTGCGGGCCACCGACGGGCGGGCCCCGGAGGCGTGGCTGTGGGGGGCGAGCGCATGGCTCCTTCTCGACGCCGAGACCACCCCTGCCACCAGGGCCGCGCTCTACCGGGTGCTCGCCGGCCTGCCGGGTGTGCGGGTGGAGGACGGCGTCACCGACCTCGACGGCCGCACCGGGGTGGCGCTGACGTACGGCGAGGCGTCGGCCCGTCAGCAGATCGTCATCGACCGGGACAGCGGGCGGCTCCTCGCCATCCAGGAGAGTGACGGGTCCTCGGCGTATCTGGTCAAGCGGCTGGGCTGGACCGACGACCCGGCCCCGAAGGAGTCGACCTTCTCGTGACGCCGGCCCGCCCGGCGAGGATCACGTACGGTGCCGCGCGTCGGCCAGCAGGTCGCGCGCGGTCACGATCAGCCCGTGCATGGCGTGCTCGAACGCCTCGTCCACCGTCATGAGCGGCGCGGCTGCGACCGCCTCACGAAGGTGCGGGACGGCCAGGCCGGGATGGGCGCGCAGCCAGGAGGGCGGGGCGGGAGTGTGGTGCATGACCGGCTCGCCCTGGTCCTGGCGGTGGTCCACGAGCAGGACGAACGCGAACACTCGCATCGTCAGATCGTGGTGCACGATCTGCGCCTGGGCGACGCTCAGCCCGATCGCCCGCAGCATGCCCAGGAAGGCGTCGGTGTGGACGAGGCGGTTCGGGTGGATCGCCACGTCGCCGAGGTCCTCGTCCAACGACACCAGCAAGGCGCGCGGGTAGCGCCGGTAGACCGCGCGCAGGGCGGCGCCGTACTCCCGGATGCTGCGTTCCCACTGCTCAGGGTCCGGCCGCGGGGCCGGCCACTGCTCGATGAACAGGGCGACCGCGCGGGCCACGAGCTCGTCGCGGTCCTCGGCGTAGTTGTACAGGGCTCGGACCGTCACGCCGAGATGCTCGGCGAGCAGCCGCATGGTCACCGCGCGGAACCCGTGCACGCCCGCGAGGTCGAGCATCGTCTGGGCGATGAGGTCCTTGGTGAGCGTCGGCCGGCCCTTGCGCGTCAGCGGCCTGCGGCGGCGGCGCGGGCCGTCGGCGGGACCGGTCCGGTCCGGTCCGGCTGTGTCGGGATCTTCGGGCACCGTCCGAGCATAACAACGTTGAACTTCACACAGTGTTGACTTTAAGCCAGGGCATGCATCACGATCACTTAGGTGAGCCTTACCAATCCCCAGCTCCTTGGCCGGGCGACGGCCGTTCGCGGCCGTGCGATCCTCGGCCTCGTCATCGCCGGCACCGCACTGGTCGTCATCGACATGACGATCGTGACCATCGGCCTGCCCGCGATCCAGGCGGACTTCGGCACGACGCTCGCCGGCGTCCAATGGGTGATCGTCGGCTACATGATCACCATGGGCGCGGTGACCCAGGTCGCCGGCAGCCTGTCCGATCGCATCGGCCGGCGCCGCATGTACCTGTTCGGCATTGCCCTGTTCACCCTCGCCTCGCTCGCCTGCGGCGCCGCGCCCACCCCGGTGGTGCTCGACCTCGCCCGCGCCCTTCAGGGAATCGGCGGCGCCGTCCTGATGGTGAACGCCCTGCCCCTGCTGTCGGACCACCTGGACGGGGAACGCCGCAACCTGGCCATCTCCACCTGGGGGAGTGCCGCGACCGCCGCCGGCCTGATCGCCCCGCTCCTGGGCGGCACCCTCGTCGACGCCTTCGGCTGGCGCGCGATCTTCCTGATCAATGTCCCCATCGGCGTGGCCGCGTTCCTGCTCTGCCTGCGCGTCCTCCCGGCCGACGCCTCCGGCCGGTCCGCCGCGCACGGCCGGATCGACTGGGCGGGCGCCGCACTGCTGATCGCCGCGCTCGCCGTGGCCGACTTCGCGCTGCTCCGCGGCGAGGAGCAGGGCTGGGCGTCGGCGGCGACACTGACCCAGCTCGTGATCGCGGCCGTCCTGCTCGCCGTGTTCCTCCTGCTCCAGTCCAGGTCCGGCGCGGTCACCCTGGACCTCGCGCTGTTCCGCAAGCCCGCCTTCACCGGGGCCGCCGCGGCGGTCTTCATCTCACGCGTGCTGTCCATCGGCGGCACGGTCTACTTCGTGCAGTACTTCCAGGAGGCGCTGCACCTGAGCCCCACGCAGAGCGGCCTGCTGCTGGCGCCCGTCTTCCTGGCCCAGATGGCGGCCGGTCTGCTCGGCGGCAAACTCCTGAGCTGGTTCGCCCCCGGGCACGTCATCGCCGCCGGCTACCTCTGCAAGGCGATCAGCGCCACGTGGCTGGCCCTGGCCCTCACCCCGGCCGCCTCGCCGTGGCTGCTGACCATCCCCCTGCTCGTCTGGGGGGTCGGCGGCGGCATCGCCGGCGCGCCGGTGATGGCCGTCGCCATGAACGTCACCGACAGGCAGCGCGCCGGCATGGTCTCCGGCACGATCACCAGCCTGGCCTCCATCGGCGCCGGGATCGGCACCGCCGTGCTCGGCGCCGTCTACACCACCCGCATCGCCGGCGTCACCGCCGGACCGCGCGAGGCCGCCGTCGCCTCCGGCGCGTCGGCGGTGCTCTACGGTTGCGCGGGCCTGGCCGTCATCACGATGGTGCTGGTCCTGGCCCTCATCCCTCGGCGCGGGCGAGCATGAGGACCGGATCAGCCGGCGGCGTCAGGGCTGCGGAGGAACCGCAGGACGCGCTCGGCGACCGTCCGGGCCGTCTTCCCCTCCGGCCCGAAATGGTCCAGGCCGGGCAGGGTCTCCAGCTCGGCGCGGGGAAGGGTGTCGCGTACGGCATCGAACTCCGCCCTGCTCGCGCGCGGCGTACGACCCCCGCACAGCACCAGCACCGGGGCGGTGACGGCCGCGAACGCGGCCAGCCGGCCCTGCTGGGCCGCCACCTGCTCGTGCTCGGCCAGGCCGGCGCCCAGCAGCGGCCGCATCCGCTGCCAGCTCGGCCCGCGGAACCCGACCCGCAGCGCCATCCGCAGGTACCAGTACGGCAACTTGGCCAGAAAGGCGGGCGCACCACCCGCGCCCCGGATGAAATGAACGAACGCACCGTACGGATCACCCGCGGCCAGCCGCTCCCGGTACGGATCCATCCACCCCGTGGGCACCGGACCGGCGGGGACTCCGGGCTCGTACACCGCGACGCGCTCGAACACCGGGAACGACCGTGCGCCCTCGAGAACGACAAGGCCGCCGAAACTGTGCCCGAACGCCAGCCGCGCTCCGGTCTCCGCCTGGACGGCCAGCAGATCCTCCACCTCCTTGCCCAGGGAGTAGCCGGGCCCCTGCGGACCGCTGGCGCCGCGCCCCCGCCGGTCGACGACGTGCACGGTGAAGGAACGGGCCAGCGCGGCGGCCAGCGGTAAGTAGTCCTGCGAGGTTCGCAGCGCGCCCCCGAGCACGATGAGACCCGGCCCGGCGCCCGACGTCAGATAGCTGATCGGCGTCCCGTCCGCGGAGAAGACCGTGCGCTGCTTCACCTGGCCGCCTCCCGCTCCACCCGGTCCAGCGTCGCGAGCAGCCGCGCGGTGTGCTCGGCGAACTCGGCATAGGGCACGCCGCTGTGCTCGACCAGAGCGGCCAGCTTCTCCTCGAACTCCTGCCGGAGCGAGGCCACGAGGCGCTCGCCCTTGCCGGTGAGGCTGAGCTGCCGGCGGTTCCCTCCCGCCGGGTCGGGCTGCACGTCGAGGAGCCCGTCGGCGGCGAGGACGGCGGTCATCCGGCTCACCGACGGCTCGGTCACACCCAGGCCGTCGGCAAGGGCGCGCTGCGTCGAGACACCCAGCTCGCTGATCAGGGTCAGCGCGAGAAAGCGGTTGTAGGAGATGTCATGCTCCGCCCGCAGCATCCGGTCCGCCGCCCGGTCAAGGCGGGCAAGGAGCACATGCAGGTTGAGACTGAGATTGCGTTCCACGCCAGCTAACTTAGCATGCTAACTTAGCCTTGCAAGTCGGCTCGAAGTTCTGGTCAAAAGGCTGCCTCATCACCGGCCAGCCGACATATGGTGTCTCCGCCGTCCGTCTCTCGGTGGAGGTAGTGATGACCGATTCGGTGCCGTTGCGCCCGCCTGTCCTGGTCCGCCACTTCGACACGATCGTCGACGCCGGGCTCGCCGCCGGCACCGTGGTCCTGTTCGTCGCCGTCGCGCTGGGCACGGGCGTGGCCTCGCCCTGGCAGCCGTGGCCCGGTGTGATCCCGGTGGCGCTGGGCCTCGGCGGCCTGCTGTTCCTGCGCCGCCGCCGGCCGATGACCGTGCTGCTGCTGTCGATCGCGGTGCTGGCGTTCTACCACGCCGGGGAATGGTCCCCCGCCGGGTGGATCTGGCCGCTGTCGGTCGCGTACGTGACCGCCGCCGCCACCCCGCACGTCCGCTGGGTCGCCGGCATCGGCGTCGCCCAGCTCGCCTATTCCGCTGTCGACGCCTGGTGGATCGTCGAGCGGAACCTGGAGCGCTACCTGATCCACACCGTCGGGGAGGCCGCCCTCCTGGCCCTGCTCATCACCGGCGGCATCGCCTGCGCCGCGACCCGCCGCTGGCGCGCCCGCCAGCCGGAGCGGCCCTGACCTGCCGTCGCTCGTCGCCGAGCTGCTGGATGTCTCGTCAGCCGATCAGGTTGTACGCCGCCGCCACGCTCAGGTAGGCCAGCGCCGCCAGGGTGACGACGCTGTGGTGCGCCCGTCCGGCGAGGGTCCACCAGCCCTTGCGCCAGGCGAACGCGACCGTGACCACCTGGGCGGCGGTCGCGACCGCGGCCAGGAGGGGCAGGGTGGTGATGGCCGTGAACAGCGGGCTGCCGCCGAGGAAGAAGTCGGCCTGGTTGGCGTCGAAGTCGGCGACCATCGCCACGAGCGAGCCGGCCGAGGCCGTGACGAGCGCCGCGGTGAGCCAGCCCGGCAGCCCGGCCGGCCGGGGTGCGGGCGCGGGGGAGCGGCGGCGTGCCCGCCGGACGGCGAAGGCGACGGGCCAGCCCACCGCCGACAGCACCAGGACGGTCAGGCTGACGCCGAGCAGGCCGAGATGCAGCGAGGGCGACTGGTACCAGGCGAGCCGTTCCAGCGGCCCGGCCGGGTTCTCGGTGGCGAGCAGCCTGTCCGCGCCGAACCGGATCGTCCGGTAGCCGTTCTTCTCGCGGAACAGGCCGGGCGCGATCTGCGTCCACTGCCGGGTCTCCGGCGCCCCGAGCGCGGTCGCGCCGGTGGTCGTCAGCGTTCCGTCCGCGGCGGCGGTCACGGTCGTGACGCTGGTGAGCGAGCTCACCTTGCCGAGGTCGGTCATGTCGGCCGCCAGCGCGGTGCGGTACGAACCGGCGTACCCGGCCGGGTCGGGCAGCGGGCCGGCGGGCTCCGCCGCGGGGGCCGGGGCGGCGGCGAAGCGGTCGGCGAAGGCGTTGACCAGCGCCCACGCGGAGTCGGGGCCGCCCTTGCCGTTGCCGTTGTAGGAGGCGTAGATGCCGATGTCACGGTCGGGGACGAGCGCGAGGACGGCGAAGTAGCCGGGGATGTTGGCCCGGTGCACGAGCAGTCGGCGGCCGTTCCTGGTGTGCTCCTGGAAGCCGTACGCCATGCCGGAGGTTCCTTCGGCGTTGCCGAACTGCCGGGTGTGCATCAGGCGCGCGGTCTCCGGCTTGAGGATCTTCCCGCCGTCGTCCAGGTGGGCCAGCATGAAGGCGGCCATGTCGGTCGCGGTGGAACGGAACCCGGCGCCGTGCGGCGGCATGTGCCCGTACTTCGCTCCCGTGGCCCTGACCTGGCGGTCGCCGCTCAGCCGGTAGCCGGGCGCGAGGGCGCGGCCGATGGGGCCGGGCTCCGGCTGGGCCAGGGTGGAGCGCGTCATGCCCAGCGGGGCGAAGATGTTCCGCTGGACGTACTCGTGGAAGGGCATGCCCGAGCGGAGCTCGACCAGGTGGCCGGCCAGGCCCATGCCGTAGTTGGAGTACACCGCGCGGGTGCCGGGCGGGCGGATGCGGCGGGGCTGGTGGCCGGCGAGATGCTCGCCGAGCCGGTGCACGTCCTGCGCGGTGGCCGCGCCGGTGCCGAAGTCGCCGCCGGCGAAGCCCGCGCTGTGGGTGAGCAGGTGGGCCGCGGTGACCGGTTTGCCCGGGTAGGCGTCCTCGATCTTGAAGTCCGTGAGGTACTCGTTGACGTCGGCGTCCAGGTCGATGCGGCCCCGTTCGACGAGCTGCATGACGGCGGTGGCGGTGATCAGCTTGGCCACCGAGGCGGGGGCGAAGACGGTCTCGGCGGCGTCCACGGGACGGCGCGTCTCCACCTCGGCCACGCCGTAGCCCTGGGCGAAGACCTGACGGCCCCCGGCCACCACGGAGACGGCCGCGCCGGGAATCCGGTGTTCGGCCAGTTGCCGGGTGACGAACGTGTCGGCGAAGTCCCGTACGGACTGCGCCGGGCTCTCGGCGGCGGCGGGGGCGGTGACGCTCAGGAACGAGACGGCGGCGCCCAGTGCGCACACCAGGGCACGCCGACGGGATGGTTTGCGTTCGAGCAGCATGAGCTGCTCTCCTTTCCTAGGGAACACGTACGCGTCAAGGCACGCCGTTCAGGCGTGGTCGTGCGGTTTCCGCTGTCCGGGGGCGAGTTGCCGCTCGCTCCCGGACCTCGTTCACAGGTGGTTCAGTCGACGCTGCGCAGGATCCGCTCCACCGCCGCGACCCTCTCGGTCAGCTCCGCGAGCCTGGTCTGCACCTGGTCCTGCTTCTGTACGGCCTGCTCGGTGAGCTCCCGGTACCGGGCCATTTCGGCCGCCAGGACGTCCGTGCGATGCCGTTCGAAGCGGAAGTAGAACGCCAGGCAGGCCGTGATGCTCCCGAACAGGATCAGCATGACCGCGATGGGGATCACGATGGAACCGACGTCGATCACTGCGGGGTCTCCTGCACGTGGTGGGGTCCTTCCTCGTCGTCCGCGCGGAGGGCCGCGAGGACGGTGCCGATGTTCAGGGTGAGCTCGAAGGGCAGCAGCCGGAGATACTTCATCGCCTTGCCGTCGGCCGACAGCTCAAGCTGCCCTTCGACCAGCCGGGCCTTCTCCAGCCGCTCCAGATGCATGTAGAGCAGCGGGCGGGACACGCCGACGCGGCGGGCCAGCTCGCTGACGTGCACACGCTCTCCGGCGAGCTCGGCCAGGATGCGCAGCCGCACCGGGTGCCCGAACGCGGCCAGCAGCTGGAGCAACTCTTCACTGGTCAGCATGCCGTCCTTTGTGCGCGCCGGTTTTCACCTGTTAGTTGAGTCTGACAGGTGGAAGATGGAGCGTCAAACATTGCGTTCGGTCATGCCCTCCGGGCACCGGCGGGCGCCGAGGCGTGGCAGGCGTCAGGCGTCGAAGCGGCGCCGGGCGGACTCGATGTGCCCGAAGTGCTCGTGGGTCCAGCCGCAGAGCAGGTCCACCGTGGCGCGCAGGGCCTGGCCGGGCCCGGTGAGCGTGTACTCGACCCGTGGCGGCACCGTCGGATACACCTTCCGCTCGGCCAGGCCGTTGCGCTCCAGCATGCGCAGGTTCTGCGTGAGCATCTTGTGGCTGATGCCCTCGACCTCGGTCCGCAGCTCGCTGAACCGCAGGGTGCGCTCGCCGAGCGCTTCGATGATCAGCAACGCCCACTTGTTGGCGACGTCCGAGAAGATCTCCCGCGCCAGGGAGTCGGCGCGCCGCAGATCCGCTTCGTCGGACAGGTTGCTGAGCTCTTTGGTCACCATCAGGTTCCCCAGTCACTGAAAAGTGCGTTCTTCCATGTCAGCGCACACTCTCCTACAGTTCCTGAGTAACCGCAAGAAACTATCGATGGAGAAGATCGTGGCTGTTACGCTCATCAACCCCGAAGGACACGTCCGCGTGCCGCTCTACCACCACGTCGCGGTGGCGACCGGAAGCAGGCACGTCCACCTCGCCGGTCAGGTGGCCTGGGACGAGAACGGCGCGCTGGTCGCGCCCGGCGACCTGGCCGGGCAGGTCGCCCAGGTCTACCGCAACGTCGCCAAGGCGCTCGGCGCGGCGGGGGCGACGTTCCACGACGTCGTCCGTTTCACCTGGTACGCCGCCGGCTGGAAGAGGGAGATGTACGACGCCTTCAACGCGGGCGTCGAGCAGGCGGCGCGCGAGTTCGACCTCGCCACGCCGCCGGCCGCGCTGATCGGCGTCGACATCCTCTTCGAGCCCGGCATCCTCGTCGAGGCCGAGGTCACCGCGATCGTCGACTGAGCCGCGTCACCCCGAGACAGGCCCTCAGGGGAGGAAGGCGGCGCGGTCGGCAGCGGGCAGCCATTGGCGTCCGGGGTCGAACGGGCGGAACCGGTCCCTGACGAAGCGGGCGAGCGACGTCAGCAGCGGATGGTCGTTGTGCCGCCGGCGGAGCAGCGAACAGGGATACACGGGGACCGGGTCGACCACCGGGATCTGCACGGTGCGCGCATGGCTGGGCAGGCGGCACCACTCGCCGACGAGGCCGACGCGCTCGCCTGAGGCGATCCCCTCGACGTAGTACTCCCAGCCGAAGTCGGGGCCCGAGTCGTCGATGTGGACGCCGAACTCGGCGCCGAACAGGTTCCAGAAGTCGGCCCACTCGCTGCCGGCGGCGTTGCCCGGCATCCATACGGTCATGCCCGCCAGCCGCCCCGTCTCCACCTGCGGCAGAGCGGCCAGGGGATGGTCGCGGCACACCAGCAGGTGCGCCTGCTCCAGGTAGGCGGGGCTGGACACCAGGTCGTCGCCCAGCGGCCCGCAGGCCCGGGCGAAGGCCGCGTCCACGGACCCGTTCGCCAGCGAGGCGCGCGCGGAGCGCAGCCCGTTGGAGGTGACGATGTCGATCTCGGCGTCCGCGGTGACCTGGTGGAAGGCGCGGATCACGTCGATGGAGGCCAGCCGGGTGTCCAGGACGTCGACGCGCAGGGTCCGCCGCCGGTTGCGCAGCATCTCGGCCGCCTGGTCGGCCAGGCCGACGAGGGCGCGGGCGTGGTTGAGGAACGCCCGGCCGTCCTGGGTGGGCTCGGCGCCGACGCGCGTGCGGGACAGCAGCCGTACGCCGAGGTCCGTCTCCAGTTTCGCGATGCGCTTGGAGACGGCCTGCTGGCTGATGCCGAGCGTGGCGGCGGCCTCGCTGAAGTAGCGCTCGTCGGTGACGGTGACGAAGGCGCGGACGGCCGCGAGGTCCAGGTCAACTGGTGGTACCACCGTTGGTTGTGGGCGGGCGGCGTGTCGGTTGTTGGACAACCCGGCTTCCTCTCGGGTCGAATGCGGGGTCTTCGCCGCAGCGTACAACCAGGGGGAGTGGATAGTGACGGGGTCCTTCGTGCATCTCCACGTGCACACCGAGTACAGCATGCTCGACGGCGCGGCCAAGGTCGGCCTGCTGATGGAGGAGGTGGCGCGGCTCGGCATGCCGGCCGTGGCGATGAGCGACCACGGCAACGTGCACGGGGCGTACGAGTTCCACCAGAAGGCGCGCAAGGCGGGCATCAAGCCGATCATCGGCATCGAGGCGTACGTCGCCCCCGCCTCCAGGCACCACCGCAAGCCGGTGTACTACAGCGACGACCTCTCGCTGCGCCGTTCCGACGACGAGACCGGCGAGGGCGGGGACGTCTCCGGGCGCGGTCTGTACACGCACATGACGATGTGGGCGGCCGGTGCTCAGGGCCTGCGTAACCTCTTCCGGTTGCAGTCCCGGGCCTGGCTCGAAGGACACGTCCAGAAATATCCGCGCATGGATGACGAACTGCTCGCCGAGCACGGCCAGGACATCATCGCCACGACCGGCTGCCCCTCCGGCGAGGTGCAGACCCGGCTCCGGCTCGGCCAGTACGACCAGGCCGTCGCGGCCGCCGCCCGCTACCGCGACATCTTCGGCCCGGACAACTACTTCCTGGAGCTGATGGACCACGGCCTCGCCATCGAGCGCCGGGTCCGCGACGACCTGCTGAGGCTCGGCAAGGAGCTCGACCTGCCGCCCCTGGCCACCAACGACTCCCACTACGTCACGGAGAACCAGGCCCAGGCCCACGACGCGCTGCTGTGCGTCGGCACCGGCAAGCGGCTCGCCGACCCCGACCGCTTCCGCTTCAGCGGCAGCGGCTACTACGTCAAGCCCGCCGAGGAGATGCGCGCGTCGTGGGACGCCGAGGTGCCGGGCGCCTGCGACAACACGCTGCTGGTCGCCGAGCGGGTCGGCGACTACGGGGAGGTGTTCGCGCACCGCGACCTGACGCCGCGCTTCCCCGTACCGGAAGGCGAGAGCGAGTCGAGCTGGCTGCGCAAGGAGACGCTGGAGGGGGCGCGCCGCCGCTACGGCGGCCGGCCGTCGCAGGAGGTGCTGGACCGGATCGACTACGAGCTGTCGGTCATCGACGCGATGGGGTTCCCCGGCTACTTCCTGGTCGTCGCCGACATCTGCCGGTACGCCCGCGAGCACGGCATCGGCCTGGGCCCCGGCCGGGGCTCGGCCACCGGCTCGATGGTCGCCTACTGCACCGGCATCACCCAGCTGGACCCGATCGAGCACAAACTGATCTTCGAACGCTTCCTCAACCCCGAGCGCGTCTCCATGCCGGACGTCGACCTCGACTTCGACGACCGCCGGCGGGACGAGATGATCGACTACGTCACCCGCAGGTACGGCGACGACCGGGTCTGCCAGATCGTCACGTTCGGCACCATCAAGGCCAAGGCCGCCATCAAGGACTCGTGCCGGGTGCTGGGCCTGCCGTACGCGCTCGGCGACCGCATCACCAAGGCGTTCCCGGCGGCGGACGGCGGCAAGGAGATCCCGCTGGCCGCCATCCACGACCCCGGCCACCCCCGCCACGGCGAGGCCGCCGAGCTGCGCCAGATGTACGAGCAGGACCCCGACGTCACCAGTGTGATCGACGCCGCCACCGGCATCGAGGGCCTGACCCGGGGGACCGGCATCCACGCCGCCGGCGTGATCCTCTCCAGCGAGCCGCTCATCGACGTGATCCCCCTGGTCAAGCCGAAGACGGACGGGCCCGTCATCACCGGCTTCCCCTTCACCCAGGCCGAGGAGATGGGCCTGCTGAAGATGGACTTCCTCGGCCTGCGCAACCTCACCGTCATCGGCGACGCCATCGCGAACGTCCGCGCCAACAAGGGCGTCGAGCTCGACGTCCTGGAGATCCCGCTCGACGACGCCGCGACGTACGAGCTGCTGGCCCGCGGCGACACGCTCGGCGTCTTCCAGCTCGACAGCGGCGGCATGCGGGTGCTGCTGAAGCTGATGCAGCCGACCACGTTCACCGACATCGCCGCGGTGAACGCGCTGTACCGGCCCGGCCCGATGGAGATGAACGCCCACACCAACTACGCGCTGCGCAAGACCGGCAGGCAACCGGTCGAGCCGATCCACCCCGAGCTGGAGGAGGCGCTGGAGCCCATCCTGGGCGACACGTACCACCTGGTGGTCTTCCAGGAGCAGGTGATGGCCATCGCCCAGCAGCTCGCCGGCTACTCACTCGGCGCCGCCGACATGCTGCGCCGGGCCATGGGCAAGAAGAAGAAGGAGGTCCTGGACGCCGAATGGGACCGCTTCTCGGCGGGCATGCGCGGGCGGGGCTTCTCCGAGGAGGCCGTCAAGGCGGTCTGGGACGTCCTGGTGCCGTTCAGCGGCTACGGCTTCAACAAGTCGCACACCGCCGGCTACGGCCTCGTCTCCTACTGGACCGCCTACCTCAAGGCCAACCACCCGTGTGAATACCTGGCGGCGCTGCTCACCTCCGTCGGCGACGACAAGGACAAGATGGCCGTCTACCTGGCCGACTGCCGCCGCGCGGGCATCAAGGTGCTGCCCCCGGACGTCAACGCCAGCCGCCAGGACTTCGCCGCGGTCGGCGCCGACATCCGCTTCGGCCTGGGAGCCGTCCGCAACGTGGGCACGGGCGTCGTGGACGCGATCGTCACCGCCCGGGAGGCCAAGGGGCACTACACCGACTTCAACGACTTCCTCACCAAGGTCCCCGCCGTCGTCTGCAACAAGCGCGTCATCGAGTCCCTGGCCAAGGCCGGTGCCTTCGACAGCCTGGGCCATCACCGCCAGGCCCTCGTCGCGGTGCACGAGCAGGCCGTCGACGCGGTCGTCGACCTCAAGCGCAACGAGGCCCACGGCCAGGACTCGCTGTTCGGCGAGCCCGGCCGGAGCAGCGCGTTCTCGACTGCGATCCCGGAGGGCGAGTGGGACCGCGCCACCCTGCTCGCCTTCGAACGCGAGATGCTCGGCCTGTACGTCAGCAGCCATCCGCTCGACGGCGCCGAACACGTCCTCGACGCCAACCGCGACACCACCATCGCCGAGCTGCAGACCTCCGGGCGGCAGGACGCGCCCGTCCGCATCAGCGGCATCGTCTCCGGCCTGCAACGCAAGATCACCAAACAGGGCAGCCCCTGGGCGATCGTCACCCTCGAGGACCACGACGCCGCCGTCGAGTGCCTCGTCTTCCCCAAGACCTACACCCTGTACGGCGAAGCGCTGGCCGAGGACCGGGTGATCTCCGTACGGGGACGGGTCAACGTCCGCGACGAGACGCTGAGCGTGTACGGCGAGGAGATCAAGGTCCTCGACGTGTCACACGCGAACGCCGAGCCGCCCGTGGTGCTCTCGATCCAGGAGAGCCGCCTGAACGCGCGCGTCGTCTCGGAGCTCAAGCAGATCCTGTCCGCCCATCCCGGCCGCGCCCCCGTCCACGTCCGCCTGCACCGCCAGGGCGCCAAAGGGCTGCTGCTGAACCTGCAGCCCTTCCGCGTCGCCCCGGAGCCGGCCTTCTACAGCGACGTCAAGGCCCTGCTCGGCCCAGGAGCGATCTGGCAGGGCTGACCCGGCGGCCCGCAGTCGTGGCGCTTCGGCGGTCAGGTCCAGGTGGTGCTCGTCAGGACGTGGCCGTCGCACGCCAGCAGGGCCCGCGAGACGCGGCCGTGGAGGTTGTTGCCGATCTTCGTGTAGGCGTAGGTGACGCCCGGGTCGACGGTCTCCGAGACCCAGCCGTCGGCGCGGGCGGCGCCGGAGTTGGAGCGTTCCAGGACGGCGGCGCAGTTGGTGCGGGAGTTCTCGATGCGGGCGAACGAGCCGCACCGGTCGGAGTAGAAGTACTTCAGGGCCATGCCGCCGGCGGTCCTGGTCGGCCCGACCTGCCGGAAGGTGCCGGCGCAGCCGCCGACGGTCGGGTACTGGCCCTCGAACCCGTAGGCGCCGTAGTTGCCGCCCGAGAACGACGCGGCGTCGGCGGTGAGCGGGGTGAGCGCCAGCAGCGCGGCGGCGCCCGAGGCGGTCAGCAGGGTCTGGAACGATCGGCGGCGCATGCGAACCTCTTTCGTCAGCGGGCTGGGCGGCCATCGCGTGATCCTCCGCGTGGTGCGCACGTCAAGACCGATGGCCGCAGACATCAGTGTGACGTCCTCACAGCCGCTGACCAGGCAGATCGAGACCGGGGACTCCTACTTGTCGCGCCGCCGCCCTCGTTCCAGGAGGGCGAGGGCGGTCTCGGCGGCGGCGGGGTCCTGCGGGCCGACGCCGATGAGCTTGGCCACCGTGACGTCCTCCGGCGTGCGGCGTCCGGGAACGCGGGCCGGCAAGGACGTCGCCGATCTCGCCGTCCACGCGGCCGGCGCTCACCTCTCCGGCGTCGACGACGGCGCGGATCCGGCCGGCGGTGTGGAGCGGGAGACTGGGCATGGGCGGAGTCCTCATCCGGGCAGGGTGTCCAGGGTTCCCCGGGCCACCGCGGTCACGTGTCCGCCGACGCGGACGTTGTGCAGGTCTTCGGGCCGGCCCTGCGGCAGGACGGTGAGCAGGCTCGGCCGGCCGGCGAAGCGCCCCTGCCGCAGCACGAACTCCGCCTCGGCGGGGACGAGGCGGTGCCTGGCCAGATAGGCGCCGACGCAGCCTGCGGCGCTGCCGGTCGCGACGTCCTCCAGGACGCCGTCGTTGTTCCAGTGGCGGCCTTCGAGGGCCTCGACGTCGACCAGGTACGCGAACTGCGCGCCATGACGGGCGAGCAGATCCGCGAAGTCGTCGCGGACGATCCTCGCCCCGGCCAGACCTCCCGCCACCGGGACGACGAGGTAGCGCAGCCCGGTGGAGACGACCTCCAGGGGAAGGTCGGCGAGCGCGGTCTCCGGCAGGCGCAGGGCCGTGGCGATCTCCCGCCTGCCCCCGGCCGGCACGGTCGCGAGGAACTCCGGCCTGCCCTGGTCCACCGCGGCGTGGTGCCCGGCGGCCGTACGGTGGGTGGTCACCACGACGGTCCTGTGGCGCAGGCGGAACCGCCACCGCCGCGGGCCGGGATCGCCGTCGCGCTCGTGCAGGACGGCGGCCGCCCCGAGGACGGGGTGCCCGGCGAAGTCCAGCTCCTCGAAGAGGTCGAACACCCGGGCCCGGACCTCTCCGGCCTCGCCGGGCTCGCTCAGGAAGATCGTCTCGAAGTGCCGGAGCTCCTGGGTGATCGCGAGCATCTGGGCGCCGGACAGGCCCGGGTGTCCGGGGAAGACGGCAAGGCTGTTGCCGGTGTACGCCGTGGCGGCGAACACGTCGACATGGCGGTAGCTCAGGGGCATCAGGGTTCCCGGGGTCGGCGCGAGGGCGGGTGGATACCTCGACGCTAGGCGGGGACGGCACGTCCGGTCATGGTCCAATCCCGTTAAAGTGGCCTATATGACTGGCATGGTGCGGCGCGTACCGGCGTCGCACTTCCCGCGCCTGCTCGGTGACTGGCGCGCCGGCGACGGGCCGCTCGCCGAGCGGCTGGCCGTGGCCGTGGAGAAGGCCGTCCAGGACGGCCGGCTGCCGCTGGGGGTGCGGATGCCCGCCGAACGCCTGCTCGCCGGCGAGCTCGGGCTGGCGAGGGGCACCGTGGCCGCGTCCTACCACCTCCTGCGGGCCGCCCAGCTGATCACCACCCGGACCGGCTCCGGCAGCACCACCTGCCTGCCGCCCCGGCTGCACGACCGTCTGTCGCCGTGGGACAGCGACCGAGGTCAGGCCGGCAGGGACGGCGCGGAGCTCGACCTGACCAGAGCGGAGCCCGCCGCGCCGTTCGACGAGCTCCTCCAGGCGGTGCACGCGGCGGCCGACGCCCTGCCCGCCGTCCTGCTGCACGACACCTCCGGCGGCGTCGGACCGTCAGCGCTGCACACCGCCATCGCCGACGCCCACACCGCCCAGGGGTTCGCGACCCGCGCCGGGAACGTGCTGCTGACCAGCGGCGCCGACGCCGCGCTGAGCCTGCTCGGCGCGGCCTTCCTGCGCCCGAACAGCAGGGTCGTGGTGGACTCTCCCACCTACCCGGGTGCGCTCGCCGTGTTCCGCTCCGCCGGCGCCAGGCTCGTCGCGCAGCCCCTCGGCTCCGGCGGCTGGGACATCCCGGCCCTCGACCACACCCTCCAGGCGGCCCGGCCGTCCCTCGTCTACCTGATCCCGGACTTCCACAATCCCACCGGCCTGCTGATGAGCGAGGACGAGCGTGGTGAGCTGCGGAGCCGCCTGCGCCGCCATGACACGATGGTCGTCTTCGACGAGACCATGCGGGAGCTCGACCTGCGCGAGCGCGCCGCCCCGCCGCCTCGCGTCGTCACGCGGGCCGACGATCGCGGCGTCGTCCACGTGGGCTCCCTGAGCAAGTCCCTGTGGCCGGGCCTGCGGGTGGGATGGATCCGCGCCCACCCCGACGTCGTCCGCCGTCTGGCGGCGCTCCCTCTCGCGGCCGCCCTCGCCCCCTCACCGTTCGACCGGCTCCTCGCGACCCGGCTGATGGAACGCCAGGAGACGATCGTCGATCGTCGGCGCGCCCAGCTGCGCGCCCAGCGCGACCATCTGGTCTCCCGCCTGTCCGCGCTGCCGTGGTGCCGCTTCCGGACGCCGCAGGGCGGCCTGTCGCTGTGGCTCGAACTCCTCGATGCCGACTCCAGCCGGCTGGCCGCCCTCGCGGCCACCCGCAATCTCTCGCTCACCCCGGGCTTTCATTTCTCGCCCGACGGCGCCCTGGGCCACTACCTGCGGCTTCCCTTCACCCTCCCGCCGGAGGCGCTCGACGCCGCCGTCGACAGGCTCATCGAGACCCACGCCGCCCTGTACGAGCCGGGCACGCGGTGAACGGCCCGGTCACGCCAGGACCGACACGAGGATCACCGTCATGACGACGGCGAGCACGACCCCGGCGACGGCGAACGCGATCCGATAGGGATGGCGCTCGGGCCAGGACACCAGGCCCGGGTACGTCCTGGCCAGCTCGGCGGCGTCGACCGGGCGATCAGGGCCGCCGCACGGCACGCCGAGCGCGTTCACCAGCCGGTCGATGTCCGCACGCGCGTAGCCGCCGGCGGGCACCCGCATGAGCAGGCTGCGGTCGGCGTCGAGCACGAACAGCGTGTCGCCGGGCGACCCCCGCGGCGCGACGAGGGTCGCCCGCACCACCTCCGCGACGCGCGACCGTGACCGGCGCCGCTGGTAGAACAGCCCCCGCAGGACGATCTCCCGCGACGTCAGGACGATCCGGGCCCGGACGAAGGCGCAGATCCCCAGGAGGATCGGCACGGCGAAGAAGGCGCCCACGATCGGGGCGAACACCGTCGGGGCGTCGCCGGCCAGGACGGCGGCGACGATGAGCACGGCGGCCACCAGTGCGGCGACCAGGAAGATCGCCCCCTTCCTGGCGTCCGGCCGCAGAACGAGCTCACCCTGTATCTCTCGCACGCCAAGATCCCCCTTTTGCTCTCCTTCCCTAACTTGCCTCACCAGGAGTGGTGCTCCGGCCATGCGGGGTTCAGGGGGTGACGGGGATGTTCGTCAGCCCGGAGACGGCGTTGGTGACGGTGTTGGAGGAGTGCACCACGTTGGGGCGGGCCCGGCACTTCGAGGTGGACGTGATCCTGATGGCGTAGGCGCCCACGCCGCCCAGGTCGGAGCGGTTCCCCCGCCACACGTTGCCGCAGCCGTTGGTGAACGACGGGCTGGTCGCCGGGTTGTGGGTCTCGTAGCCGTTGGCGAGGACGCCGGGCGAGGAGAAGGTGCCGGTGTTCCCCTCGATCAGGTAGCCGATGCCCTTCACGTCGATCCAGGAGTCGGCCGAGTTCTGCCCCGACAGGCCCCGGCCGTCGAAGGTGTTGCCCCGGATGACGCCGTCGTGGGTGCCCTCCTTGACGTCGACGTGCTCGGCGGTGACGCCGGGCCCCAGGACGTTGTCCAGCACCTGCACCCGGTCGCTGCGGTCCACGCCGCCGGAGTTGCCGTGGCAGGACCAGTTGGAGTTGGCCGAGCCGATGTAGACGGCTTCGCCGTACCCGGGCTTGACCGAGCCGGTGTTGTCGATACGGGAGTTCTTGACGACCCCGTCGGAGGACGACCTGCGGAAGTGCACGGCCTCCTCCTCGATGTGATGAACGTGGACGCCGTCGATGGTCACGTGCCGGGAGTCGTCGAGGACGATTCCCTTCTTCGAGTCCTTGACGGTGAAGCCGGTCAGCTTCCAGTGGGGCGCGCCGTAGAGCCACAGGCCGTAGCCGGAGTCCCAGCCGTTGCCGGGGGCGGGGCACGAGGGGGCCTGTCCCGACGGACCGTCGTTGACCAGCACGGCGGTGGCGGGCCCGGTCAGCGTGATCGGCGCGGACGCGGTGCCGTCGCGCTCGGCCACGAAGGCGCCCCGGT
Source organism: Nonomuraea sp. NPDC049725 (assembly GCF_040674795.1). NCBI lineage: Bacteria > Bacillati > Actinomycetota > Actinomycetes > Streptosporangiales > Streptosporangiaceae > Nonomuraea > Nonomuraea sp. NPDC049725. The sequence goes on from NZ_JBFANJ010000011.1 coordinate 169,809, forward strand.
ACTCGCCGGGCGCCAGCCGGATCGTCTGCCCCGGCTGAGCGCCCGCCAGCGCGGCGACCAGCCCGGCGGAGGTGGAGACGTCCACGGTCGTGACGGTGGCCGAAGCGCAGACAGGCTGCGCGGCCAGGGTGAGCGCGGTGGCGCCGGCCGCCACGAGCAGACGGCGACGTGCGGGTTCGTACACCACAGGTAGCATCGACGCTCCTGACATGGGGGGTGTCGGGGGTCATTAGGAGAGTTTCCTAACTTGACGCGGAGCGTAAGCGGGACGGCACTCCTCTGCAAGCCCTCGATGCAAAAAGTCCGATCTGATCCAGCCCACAGGTTAGGAACCCTTATTAAGGCGAACGGCATCGGGAACCCGGTGACGCCCTTCGGGAGACAGCACGGTGAAACACCCACTCACGAAGGAGAGGCGTTGAGCGCTGAGACGGTCGAGATCGACGACGGAGAGCTGATCCGTCGTTCGGCGCACGACCCAGAGCAGTTCGCCGCGCTGTTCGATCGCTACGCCAAGCAGATCCATCTGTACGCGGCCCGGCGGCTCGGCACGCAGGCTGCCGACGACATCGTGGCCGAGACGTTCCTGGCGGCCTTCCGCAGGCGCGGCACGTACGACACGTCGTGCGCGCTGGCCAGGCCGTGGCTGTACGGGATCGCCACGACGTTGATCGCCAGGCACCGGCGGCAGGAGGAACGGCTGCTGCGGGCGCTGAGCCGCACCGGCGTGGACCCGCTGCCCGAGGCGCTGGCCGACACCGTGACGCGCCGGGTGACGGCCCAGGGCAGGGAGCCTGAGCTGGCGGGGGCGCTGGCGTCGTTGCCCCGAGGTCATCGGGACGTGCTGCTGCTGGTGGCGTGGGAGGACATGTCGTACGAGGAGGTGGCGCGAGCGCTGGACATCTCGGTGGGGACCGTACGGTCACGCCTGCACCGGGCGCGGAAGAAGGCCAGGCACGTACTCGGGGACGAGGAGCTGTGATGAACGTGATCAAGGAGTTCCGCCGGAACACCCCGGCGATGACCGACGAAGCCGCGGCCGCGGCCAGGACCCGGCTGATGACGGCGATCCACGAACCGGAGGCCACACGCAAGTCGACCTCGTCCGGCACGAGAAGGTTCGGCTGGCGGATCGCGGTGGCGGCGGCTCTGGCCCTGGTCGTCGGCGGGACCGTCGTGACGCTCAGGGACGAGCCGGGCATGGCACCGGTGGCCAGCGTGACCGAGCTGGGCGAGCGCGCCGCCCGTGCGGCCGAGAACGATCCGATGCCCGCGCCGGGCCCCGGACAGTGGCTCTACACCAAGGAACTGCAGCTGACCGGGGTCGAAGGGGACGTCGACCGAGACCGGCGTGACACCTGGGAACGGTGGACAAGCGTGGACGGCAAGCGGTCGGCCTGGTACCAGGGCGGCAAGCTGATGTTCCAAGGCAGCGCGATTTTCAACCCGGCTGAGCTGGCCAAACCGCCTGTCACCCCGCCGGGGGTGATCGCCAGGATCAAGGCGGCCATCCTCGACGAGGACCGCCGGGGGCCGCAGGAGCTGAACGGCCACGTCCCGCCGGTGATGCTCTTCATGGAGATCAACCAGCTCATCTCCGAGCAGTGGCTCGCCCCCGAGGTGCGGGCCGCGCTCTTCCGCGCGCTGCCCACGATCGAGGGCATCACGGTGACCCAGGATGTGCCCGTCGCCGACGGACGGCGAGGCGTCGCGTTCAGCATCACCGAGGCCGAGGCGCGGAGCTATCTCGTCCTGGACCCGCAGACCTTCCGGTATTTGGGCACCAACTCGACGCGGCTGCAGGATCGGACCTACGAGTGGGCCGATGGCAGTAAGGAGACCTTCAAAGCGGGCACGGTGGGCCTGACGGCGCAGCTGGAAGCCACGATCGTGGACCAGCCCGGCCAACGCTCCTGACCACGGCGGCATCCCGGGCCGCACGCGGGCCCGGCCGCAGGGCTACCGTCGAGGCATGACCCACGACCTCGCCCCCGGCCTGGGCTGGGTGCCTTCCTCCTGCACCCTGCCCAGCGCCGAGCAGCCGCTTCGCGTGGCCGAGTTCGACGCCCTGTTCGCCGACGCGGTGCGGGGTGTGGCACGGCCGGAGCGCACCCGGCTGCGCCTGGAGCTCGTCCTCAGCCCGGAGAACGCCGCCCGGGCCGCCGAGCTGGCGGCCCGGGAGAACGGCTGCTGCTCCTTCTTCACCTTCGGCCTCTCCATCGCCGCCGGCAGCCTGACGCTGGACGTGGCGGTGCCGGAAGAGCACGTCGAGGTGCTGGACGCGCTCCAGGCCCGCGTGGGAGCCGTGGCCCCGCTCTGAGCCCGGGCCGAGGCGGTCAGGGGAGTGTGGAACCGGCCGCGTTCCCGCCAGTGGCGGGGAACGGGATGACCGCGCGTACCTTGCCGCCCGGGCTGTGCTGGATCAGTTCGCTGCCGCGTTCGAGCCGTACGTGACCGAGGCCGTGGCGGGACAGCAGGTCGCGCAGGCGGACCTCGGCCTGATGCCAGAGGGTCGCGTGGGCGGGGTGCAGCCGGACGCGCAGCGTGGCCGGCGCGGTCTGGACGATCTGGAACAGTTCCAGGCCGGGCACCGCCTCCAGCAGCGTGGCCAGCGGCAGCGGTGCGAGGGTGACTGTCGCCTGTTCGTCCCCGGCGCCGGGGAAGGTGAGCAGGTCGGCGGCGCGGCCCTGGACGCGGACCGCCGGGCCGGGCCGGCCGCACGGACACGGATCGGGCCGGAGCAGGACGCTGTCGCCGAGGTCGTAGCGCAGGATCGGCTGCACGCGGTTGGCCAGGTTGGTCAGCAGCACGGTGTGCGAGGGCTCGCCCGGGGCCACCGGCCGGTACTGCTCGTCTACGGGTTCGAGGACGGCCCAGTCGGCGTTGAGGTGCATCCAGCTCTGCGAGCAGCCGTAGGACAGGAAGGGGCACTCGTTGCAGGCGTAGCTGGTCCGTACCTTCGCTCGCAGGGCGGCCGCGACGCGCGCGTACTCGCCGACGGGCAGTCCTTCGGCGGTGAGCAACACCAGGGCCGGGTTGATGCGCAGCCGTCCGGCTTCCGCCTCGCCGGCCAGCAGGGCGCCGACACTGGCATAGGGGGCCAGCACCGCTGGGCGGAAGTCGTTGAGCTCGGCCACCAGATCCGGCAGCGGCTGGTGCACGCTGAAGGCGGCGACGCGGGAGCTGCCGCGTAGCCGGGCGGCGGCCACGGTGGAGGCGAAATGCCCGCCTTCGGGTATCACCAGCGCCACCCGGCCGCCGCCCCGCGCGATGCGGGCCACGTCCCGTACGCTCAGCGAGCCGGTCAGCAGCCGCGCCATCATCGCGGAGGTCACCGCCGTCGCGCGGGCGTCCTGGAGGAAGATGCCGTGCGTGCCGGTGGTGCCGGAGGTGGTGGACAGGGTGTATCGGCCGGCGAACGGCCGGCCGATGCGCGCCGGGTCGTCGGCGAAGGCTCGTGCCTGTGCCAGGGTGACGGCCGGGTCGGTGACCCAGTCGTCGAAAGCGGCCATCAGCTCGCGCTTGCCGGTGGGCGGCAGCAGCGCCAGGTCGGCCGCGTCGGCCGGCAGGTCCCGGTACAGGCACCGGTAGTAGGGGGAGTGGGTGCGCGCCCAGGTCACGAGCTCGCTCACGCGGGCCCCCTGCCGGGCGGCCATCGCCTGCTCGCCGCCTGCTTTGGCGGAGCGGGCGTCGGCCAGCAGCCGCAGCGTCGAGGTGTTCATGATCCTCTGGTGTCCCTTCCGGTGGCACCGCGTGCAGGCGGTGTACGGACCCGGCCGGGCACCTGCGGGGAGGGACTCGGCCAGGCATGACTGCGTGGCCGAAGGTCTCGTCCACCGGCCGGTGACCGGTCCCCGCCACCGGAGAACGCGAGGTTCTCAGCGTGTCGACGTGCGGGCGTTGCGGACTACTCCCCTTCGGAGTGTCCCCATCCTCCACACATTTCGGAAGTCGCGCAAGTGTCGAAATGTAGGGGGTGGGCCCTCGGCGCGGGACAATGGAGGAACGATGTCGACCTCTCCCACCACGGGTTCAGCTGGAGCCGAGCGCCCGTCGCCGCCCCCGGCGCAGCTGAGGGCGGCGGCCGGGACGTTCGCCCTGCTGGCCAGCCCGGTACGGCTGCACCTGATGTGGCTGATCACCCACGGCTCGTATGACGTCAGCACGCTGGCCGGGCACGCGGGCATCAGCATCGCCACGGTCTCCCAGCACCTGGCCAAGCTCCGGCTGGCCGGGCTGATCACCGCGAGCCGGGACGGCCGCCGGACGCTGTACGCGGTGGATGACCCGCATGTGGTCACGCTGATCGGCCAGATCTTCGACCACATCGCCCCCGACGGAAGCCTGGCTCCCGATCCTCCCCGATAGCTTGCCCGGCCCGGGTCGCCCAGCGGGCAGCCGGTGCCTAGCCGGGTGCCGAGGCGGCCACATGGGCGGCGTAGACGTCCGGTGGGTTGGCGACGCACACCATCTCGGTGTCCTACTCGGCCCGGTTGGAAGAGCCGGCATCACGTCCCCGGCGGCCTTCGCAGGGTGGTGTCCGTCACCGGGTGCCGGGAGGGGCGTCGATGAAGTCGCGGGTGAGCGCGATGAGCCGGCTCGGGTCGGCGAACCAGTCCATGTGGCCCTCCCCCTCGATCTCGACGAGGCGGCTGTCCCGGATGGCGGCGTGCAGCCGGCGGGAGCCTTCGACCGGGATCATGTTGTCGTCGGCGAACCCGATCACCAGGGTGGGGGCGGTGATGGCGGGCAGCAGCGGGCGGATGTCCACGTTCAGCCCGAGGTCGACCTGGCGGCCGATGCCGGGCGGGGGCCAGGCGTCGGCCAGCGAGTAGGCCAGGCCCTCGTGGCCGAACCGGTCCAGGGCGGCGGCGCCGAAGCCGGTCAGGGTGGAGAAGCGCTTGAACAGCTCGCGGTCGGTGTCCAGGAGCTTGCGCGCGGTCTCGAAGTAGAAGCGGTCGCGGGGGCCGGTGGTGTCCGGCCAGCCCGCGACGAGGACGAGCCTGCGGACCAGCTCCGGGTGGCGCGCGGCGACGGCGGCCGCGGCGACCGCGCCCAGAGAGAACCCCAGCAGGTCCACCGGACCGTCCACCGCCGCCCGGGCGGCCGCGGTGATCTGCTCCGCGATGCCGTCCACGCTCAGCTCGCGCCCGTCGTCGGTGGTCTGCCCGCTGCCGCTGAAGTTGGGGCGGACGACGGTCCGGGTGGCGGTGAAGTGGCCGAAGACGTTGCCGAAGACCTTCTCGGCGTCGCCGCCCATGCCGTGGACCAGGACCAGGCCGGGGCCCTGGCCGTCGACCTCGTAGTGCACCCGTGCGTCCTGCGCGGAGATGAAAGGCATGATCGAAACCCGTCCTTTTAGCGAGAGCTGGTTAAGTGAGCACTAAGATAACGAGTGCTCGTGTAGCAGTCAAATAGATGAGCGCTCGCGTATTCGACGGCGCGGTGCGCAGCAGTCCATGCCGCACCTGGGCAGGCGCGGGCTGCTGCGGCACCGGTCGAAGGGCTGTCCGGGTCAGCCGTTCAGCTGGGCGATCGCTCGCACGGCTTCCTGGTCGTCGGACTGGAGGCGGCCGGCCCAGCCGGCGTTCTCGAGCGGGTAGTGGTTCATCAGGATCAGCGTCTCGTCGGTGTTGGCGAGGCCCTGGTACGCCTCGGCGATCGCGGCATGGATCTTTCCGGCCATGCTCCGCTTGGCGTCCAGGCTGGACAGCTCCGGCGCCTCGAGGAAGCACAGCGGCCGGATCGGCTCGGCGGCGATCCGGCCGTCCTGGGCCACCTGGTCGGGCGCGTACTCGCGGAGCCAGATCCGCACGTCGGGGATGCGGTAGGCGGCGTCGATCGCCTCGGTGATCTGCTTCATCATCTTCTGCTTGGCGTCGGCTCGAACCCCGGTGGGGGCTTCGATGATGAACTGCGGCATGTCCGTTCTCCTCTTTCGGTGACCGTGTGGTTGGACCGTACAACTAGTTGATTGGAAAAAACAACTAGAGAGGTAAGTTTCAGAACTACGGCTGCTAGACTCGCGGCATGGCGGGCAAGCGGAAGTACGACGACGGATGCGCGGTGTCGCACGGGCTCGACCTGATCGGGGAGCGGTGGACGCTGCTGGTGGTGCGCGAGCTGCTTCTCGGCCCCAAACGCTTCACCGACCTGCGCACCGGCCTGCCGGGCGTCAGCCCGGACGTGCTGACCCAGCGACTCCGCGAGCTGGCCGAGGCCGGCATCGTGCAGCGGCGCAAGCTGCCCGCCCCGGCCGGCTCCTGGGTGTACGACCTGACCGAATGGGGCATGCAGCTCGAACCGATCGTCAAGCACCTGGGCCGCTGGGCCAGCCGCTCGCCGAGGCTCCGGCACGACGCCGCGATCGGCGTCGACTCGCTGGTCCTGTCCTTCAGGGCGCTGTTCGCCCCGGAAGCCGCGGCCGGGCTCGACGCCGTCATCGCCCTCACCATGGGCGAGCAGCGCTTCCGCGTCGAGATCGCCGGCGGCCGGCTCGACGCCGCCCGCGGGGAGGCGGAGCACGCGGACGTGGTCATCGGCACCGATCCCGCCACGCTGACCGCGCTGCTGCACGAGGGTCGGCCCGTCGCCGACGCGCTGAAGGCCGGCGACCTGGTGATCGACGGCCCCCTGGACCTGGTCGAACGGTTCCTCGGCCTCTTCCCGCTCCCCGAGCCGGCTCCGCTCCCCGGTCCCCAGTGATCATGTGCGGGTGACCGCCCCGTGCGGAGCGCGTGGCAGGATCGCGGCCATGTCCCTGCGTGTTCCCCGACTCCGGATCGGCTCGGCCGAGATCATCGCCCTGGCCGACGCCGAGGGCCCGTTCTTCTCCCCGCGCGCCGAGGCCTTCCCCGAGGCCACGGCCGCCCAGTGGGCCGAGGCCGACCGCTACGACCCGGGCGCGGTCGACGCCGAGGGCCGCTGGCGGCTCCAGTTCCGCGCGTACGCCATCCGCGGGGACCAGGGCCTCACCGTCGTGGACGCCGGGATCGGCCCGGCGGACAGCCCGGCCGGCTCGTGGGCGCCCGTGCCCGGCAGGCTCCCCGATTCACTCGCGGCCGCGGGCCTCGACCCGGCCGAGGTCGACACCGTGGTGCTCACGCATCTGCACACCGACCACGTCGGGTGGGCGGTCGTGACCGAGGCGGCCGTCCCGCCGGCGGACGGCGCACCCGCGCCCGGCGGCCGTCGCCCGTACTTCCCGAATGCCGACTACCTGCTCCAGCGGGCCGAGTTCGAGGCCCTCGACGCGCTCAACCCGCAGCTTCGCGAGACCCTGACCGACCCGCTGGAGGCGGCCGGCCGGCTCCGGCTTCTCGACGGGGACACGCGGCTGCGCGCCGGGCGCATCGTCGCGACGCCCGGTCACACGCCCGGGCACCAGAGCGTGGTGGTGGGCGACGGGCGCGAGCTGGTGCTCGTCACCGGCGACCTCCTGGTGCACGCGCTCCAGGTCCTCCACCCCGAGCTCGCCTACGCGCACGAGCTCGACCCCGAGGCGGCCAGGCGGTCAAGGAAGCGCATGCTCGACCGCGCGACCGCCACCACGCTGCACCTGGCGACGCCGCACCTGACGGAGCCGTTCGTCGCGGTGTGACCACGGCCGGCTCCGGTGCTCAGGCGACCGCGAACGCCGGTCATTGGCGCGGGACGTCGATGCCCGCCGCGCGTAGTTTCGCCTCGACCAGCGCGTTCAACCGGGCGATGCTCGGCGCTTCGTCCTCCCGGTGGTGGTTGACCAGGCCGTAGCGGGCGGCGGCGTCGGACCGGCTCCGGGACGCGGGCGGCGGCGCCAGCAGCGCGCGGTCGGCCAGCAGCCTGTCGGCCAGCGCGGACGCCAGCTCCTCGATCCGCGGGTCGCCGGGATCCCAGGACATCGCATCGACGCCGCGCTTGGTCAGCTCGACGAGCTCGGGATCGTCAAGCGAGTGTTCGAGCCGGGTCAGGAAGCTCTCGAAGATCTCCGGGACGAGTGCCCGGGCCAGCAGCAGGGCCTCCCGCTGGGCGGCCACGTAGTCAGGGCCGAAGCCGAGTTCGGCGAGCCGCTCCAGGACCGCGCAGGCCCGGTCGGGCAGCAGGGCCCGGTCACCGTGGGCGAGCCGGTGCAGCGTGTCGCGGCGCGCGGTCAGGTCCTCGATCCGCTGGGTGAGCCGCCGCTCGACGTCGTGCAGCGACGCGGCGAACTCCTCGGGGCCGGAGTCGAGCAGGTCACCGATCTCCGCCAGCGGCACACCGGCCTCGGCCAGCGTCCGGACCTGGACCAGCCGCAGCAGGTCGGTCGACCGGTAGCGCCGGTAGCCCGACCCGTCCCGCTCCGGCTCGGCGACCAGGCCGAGCCGGTGATAGTGCCGCACGGTCTTGATCGTGACGCCCACGAACGCCGCCGCCTGACCGATCGTGAGCCCGTCTGCCATCGGCACAGCGTACCGGCGGCCCTCACGTTCACGGGTGACGCGACCGGGTTGACGTTGACCTAAGGGCAGGGTGCACGCTCCCCGCAAGGCCCCTCGGAGGGGCGAACACCACGCCCCCTCGAAGGGGCGAAGACCAGGAGGCTCATGATGGGACAGAGCAACGGCGGCTTCTCCGACGCGGGGCTGCGCAGACTGCGCGAGGTGCTGGCGCGCCATGTCGAGTCCGGGAAGATCCCCGGGCTGGTCGCCCTCGTCAGCAGGGGAGACCGGACCCACGTCGAAGCGCTCGGGACGATGCGGCACGACGGCGGCGCGCCGATGCGCCGGGACACGATCTTCCGGATGGCGTCGGTGTCCAAGCCGGTCACGATGGCCGCGGCGATGGTCCTGCTCGACGAGTGCCGGCTGCGGCCGGACGACCCGGTCGACGAGTGGCTGCCCGAGCTCGCCGACCGGAAGGTGCTGAAGCGTCCCGACGGGCCGCTGGACGACACTGTGCCGGCCGACCGGCCGATCACCGTACGGGACCTGCTCACCTCGACGCTCGGGCTCGGCATGGACTTCGAGCTGCTGAACGCCCCGATCAGGGCCGCGCTCTTCGAGGCGACCGACTACGGCGTGGCGTCCGGACCGGCGCCGGATCCGGACGAGTGGATGCGCCGCCTCGGCGAGCTGCCCCTGTCGTACCAGCCCGGGCAGCGGTGGCAGTACGACCTCAGCCACGAGGTGCTCTGCGTGCTCGTGGCCAGGGTCACCGGCCGGCCGTTCGGGACGTTCCTGCGCGAACGCGTCCTTGACCCGCTGGGCATGATCGACACCGGCCACCACGTGCCCGCCGCCAAGATCGACCGGCTGCCGCCCCTGTACGGGCCCGATCCGCGGACCGGGGAGTTCCTCGTGTGGGACGAGGCCGAGGGCGGGCGGGTCAGCCGGCCCCCGGTGTTCCAGGGCTGCGCGCTGGTCTCCACCGTCGACGACTTCCACGCATTCTTCCGGATGCTGCTGAACCACGGCGTGCACCAGGGGCGGCGGATCCTGTCCCGGCCCGCCGTCGAGCTGATGACCACCAACTGCCTCACGCCCGAGCAGCAGGCCGCCCGCGACAGCATGTACCGGAACATCGCGCACCTGTCGGCCGGGCTCGCGCTGCACGGCGGCTGGGGCTACGGCATGGCGGTGCGCACCCACCGGAGCGACTACGCTCCCGTCGGCCAGTTCGGCTGGGACGGCGGAACCGGCACCACCGTCTACGCCGACCCGGCCAACCAGCTCACGGGAATCCTGCTCACCCAGACCGGGATGTCCACCCCGGCCCCGGCGCGGCTGTTCCACGACTTCTGGACCACCCTCTACCAGGCCCTCGACGACTGAATGCCGGGGCCCCGGCTACGGTCTGAGCAGGATGGCGTTGCCCAGGGAGCGTTGTCCCGTGGCGTCGGAGGGCCGGTTGACGATGCCCGCTCCGGACGTGGCGAGCACGCTGGAGCCGCCGCCGTCGAGGTTCATCGCCTCCACCGCGCCGAGCCGCTTCATCAGCTCGGCCGTCCGCGCGATCCCGAGCCCTTCGCTGTATCCGGCCTGCCTGCCGTCGACGACCACGAGCATCAGGCGCCCGCGGTCGTCCATGCCGATCATGGATCGCGGGTTGGCGCGCAGCGTCCAGTTGTAGGTGAACGTCTGGTCGGCGCCCTCCCGGATCAGCCCGTCGGCGCCGGCGTTGACGGAGATCCTGCCGTCACGGACGAGGGTGGGCCCGACCTGCAGGATCGTGGTGTCGGGGGTGAGGGGTACGCGGTGGCCCCTGCTGTCCTCGACGCGCTCGGTGACGGTCAGCTTGCTTCCCGGGGCGGCGTGGCCGAGCAGCCAGGCGGCGCTGTCGCCGATGGCCTGGACGACCGATCCGCCGGCCGGGACGGCGGCGCCGCGCGTGGTGTTGACCGCGAGCACGGTGCCGTCGGCGTCGAGCACGGCCTCGGCGCCCTCGCCCGCGGGTGGCACGCCCCATTCGGGGGTGAAGAGCACCAGTTCGCTGGAGTCGGTGCACCTGAGGTCGTGCTGGGGCTTCTCGGTGGGCTGGTCGCCGCCGACGCCGCCGCAGTTCCACACCTCGCCGGGCAGCCGGTTGACGCCGTCGATCTCGGCCGTCGCCCCGCCCGCGCGCAGCGTCACGCGCGCGGTGAACGCGTCGACGTCGACCCGGCGGCCGCCGTGTGTGATCTTGATGCCGCCGCGGCCCTGGGTGGCGGAGCCGATGAGCTTGCCGTTCTTGACGTACAGGCCGCCGGGCGCCCGGTTGTAGAACCACTGGGCGTTGATCCCGGCGGCGGCGCCGGTCGCGGCCATGAGGTCGGTCAGCGTCTCGGGGCCGTTGAGCGCCTGCCCGAACTCGGTGTCCACGGTGCCGCGGAACTCGCGGAAGTCGACGCGCAGCACGTGCACCTTCTGGGGCGCGTTCGCGTCGGCGCCGTCCTGCGCGGTGTAGCGGGTGCCGCCGGCGAAGCCCGCGGCCCTGATGCGGGTCAGCTCGGCGGACGCCTCGCCGCTGGTGGCGTAGCGGCCCACCCGTACGGTCCACCCGAGGACGTCCGCCGGGCGGTCGGCGAAGTCCGGGAGGTCGACCCGCTCGACGCGGGGGGTGAAGCCCTTCTCGCGCAGGGCGGCGGCGATCCGGTCGGCGATCTGCCTCGGTCCGAGCGCGGTGCCCGCCGTGGCGGCCGGGCCGTCGAGGGTCGCGGGCAGGTAGACGTGGACCGTCCAGTGGTCGTCGGCGTCCTGGGCGCCCAGCGAGAGCGTGGTCAGGCTGACGCCCGGGGGCAGGCCGGGCGGGGTCGCTCCGGCCGTGGCGGGCAGCAGCACGGTCAGGGCCGCTACCAGGGACGTTAAGGCTGTGCTGGGCATGTGCGTCCTTCGTTCTCGTGGCCGGCCCGACCGAGACCCGTGTCTTGACGGCGCATCGAGCGGCTCCTATTCTTCAGGGTCAATTAATAAATGACCCTGAAAAAAAGAGCAACCCTCCGCACCCCACCGACCCAAGGACCCCCTCATGAGGAATCTGCTTCGGCTCGCGGCGGCCGCACTCACCGCCCTGCCGCTGACCGCGTGCGCCGCCGCCGGGAGCGACGGCCCCGTCGCGCTCACCTGGTGGCAGGGCCCGAACGCCGAGACGCCCACGCGGGAAGCCGTGGCCGCCTGCACGCGCGACGGCAAGTACACGATCAAGGTCGAGACCCTCCCCGAAGGCTCCGACAAGCAGCGCGAGCAGCTCGTCCGGCGGCTGTCGGCCAAGGACCGGGCGGTCAACCTCATCACCATGGACGTCGTGTGGACGGCCGAGTTCGCCGAGGCCGGCTGGATCCTGCCGCTGCCCGACGCCACCGCCAGGACCGTCACCGACGGCACGCTCGACGGCGCTCTCAAGTCCGCCACGTGGAAGGGCGAACTCTACGCGGCGCCGCTGCTGTCGGGCTCGCAGCTGCTCTGGTACCGCAAGTCGCGAGCCGCGCAGGCGGGCATCGACCCGGCCAAGGGCGAGCTGACCTGGGAACAGCTCCTGGCGGCGGCCGGCCGCCTGCCCGACGGCGAGCGCGGAGTGGCCACGCCCGGCAACCGCTACGAGGGGTACACGGTCTTCGTCAACGCGCTCGTCGCCTCGGCGGGCGGGCAGGTCGTCGACGCCGAGGGCCGTCCCGGACTCGACGGCGACGCCGGGCGGGCCGCCGCCACCGTCATCGGCTCCCTGGCCACCGGCCCGGCGGCGCTGAAGGGCCTGAGCACCCTCGACGAGGAGACCATGCGCGCCGCCTTCGAGCAGGGCGAGGCGTCGTTCATGACGAACTGGGGCTACGTCTACGCCGCGGCCGCCGAGCGCGCCGCGAAGGAGCCCGCGTTCAAGAAGGTCTTCGACGACTACGGCTGGGCCCGCTACCCGAGGGTCGCCGCCGACCGGCCCAGCGCCCCGCCGCTCGGCGGCTCCAACCTCGCCATCGGCGCCGGCACGCCGGAGGACCAGCGCGAGAGCGCCTACGCGGCCATCGCCTGCCTGACCTCCGCGCAGTCGCAGAAGGGCTTCATGATGGGCGCCGGCATCCCCGCCGCCCGCGCCTCGGTCTACGACGACGCCGAGGTACGCGCCGCGTTCCCGTTCGCCGACGTCATGCGCGACTCGATCGCCGAGGCGGAGCCCCGGCCGATGGTGCGCAAGTACAACGCCCTGTCGACCGCGATCCAGACCGCCTTCCACCCGCCCGCGTCGGTGACCCCCGACACCGCGGCCAAGGCCCACACGGCCGTCGCCGAGGCCGTGGGACAGTGAACCGGATCCGCACCGAGCGGCGGCTGGGCTGGCTCATGGCCGGCCCGGCGCTGCTCCTCATGACGGCGGTGACGGTGGTGCCCGTCCTGCGGACCGTCGCGCTGTCGCTGGAGAGCTACTCCCTGAGCGCCCCCGGCGAGCGCGCGTTCGCGGGGCTCGGCAACTACCGCGAGATCCTCACCAGCGGCGACTGGTGGCGCGACCTGTCCTCGACGGTCATCCTGACGGTCACCAGCGTGGGCATCGAGTTCGTGCTCGGCTTCGCCCTGGCGCTGGCCATGCACAAGGTCCTGTGGGGCAGGCAGCTGCTGCGCACCGTCGTGCTCGTGCCGTACGCCGTGCTCACCGTGGTGTCGGCGTTCGCCTTCCGCTTCGCCTTCCAGCCGTCGGTGGGCTTCGTGGGCGGCGACTTCAACTGGCTCGGCGAGACCTGGTCGGCGTACACGGTGATCGTGCTGACCGAGGTGTGGAAGACGACGCCGTTCATGGCGCTCATGCTGCTGGCCGGGCTCGTCACGGTGCCCGGCGAGGTCCACGAGGCGGCCAAGGTCGACGGGGCCGGCGCCTGGCAGCGCCTGTGGCGGGTGACGATCCCGGCCATCCGATCGGCGATCATGGTGGCGCTGCTCTTCCGCACGCTCGACGCGTTCCGGATCTTCGACACCGTCTACATCCAGACGCAGGGCGCCGTCGGCACCGAGACCCTGTCGTTCCTGAGCTACCGCTTCCTGATCAGAGACCTGGAGGTCGGCCTCGGCTCGGCCGTCTCGGTGCTGCTGTTCGTCTGCGTGGCGATGATCGCGGCCGGATTCGTCAGAGCGTTCAGAGGTGAATCATGAAACGGCGCGTCGCGGACATCCTGGTCACCCTGACCGTCGCGGTCTGGACCCTGGCCCCGATCGCCTGGGTCGTGAGCCTGTCGCTGAAGCCCGCCACCCTGCAGAACGACGGCCGCTTCCTGCCCGCCTCGCCGACGCTCGACAACTACACCGGGCTGTTCACCAAGCCGGTGTTCACCAGCGCGCTGGGCAACTCCGTGGGCATCTCGCTCATCGCCACGACCGTCTCGGTGATCGTCGCCATCTTCGCGGCCTACGCGATCGCGCGGCTGGCCTTCCGCGGCAGCGGGCTGGTGCTCGGCACGGCCCTGTGCCTGACGATGTTCCCGGCGATCGCGCTGGTCGGGCCGCTGTTCACGCTGTGGACCGAGCTCGGCCTGTTCGACACCTGGCTCGGCCTCATCATCCCGTACGTCTCCTTCTCGCTGCCGCTGGCGATCTGGCTGCTGACCTCCTTCTTCCGCACCATCCCGCGCGCGCTGGAGGAGTCGGCGCAGGTCGACGGCGCCACCCGGCTCCAGGCGCTCGTCCGGGTCGTCCTGCCCGCGGCCGTGCCCGGCGTGGTCACCACGTTCCTGCTGACCTTCCTGGGCTGCTGGGGCGAGTTCCTGTTCGCGATCTCGCTCACCTCGACCGAGGCCTCGCGCACGGTCCCCGCCGCGCTGGCCTTCTTCACCGGTGACTCGGAGTTCCAGCAGCCGTACGGCGCCATCGCCGCGGCCGCCCTGATGGTGACGGTGCCGGTGGTCGTCCTCGTCCTGCTCGCCCAACGCCGCATCGTCGCCGGGCTCACCTCCGGCGCCGTGAAGGGGTGACACCATGCCTCACGCCGGAACCCACCGTCTGCCCGAGAGAGTGCTGCCATGACGTCTTCCGCGACCGCTCCCTTGCTGCGCCGGCTCAACGCCGAGAAGGCGCTGGCCGTCCTGCGGGAGGTCGACACGATCCGCCTCGCCGAGCTGGCCGACGCCTCGGGCCTGTCCAGGCCCACGGTCGACGCGGTGATCGAGGATCTGCGCAGGATCGGGCTGATCGCCGAGACCGAGGACGCCACCGCCGGCCGCCGCGGCCGTCCCGCCAGGCTCGTCCGGCTGCGGGCGGAACGGGGCTACGTCGTCGGCATCGACATCGGCGTGCACAAGTGCGTCGTCTCGGTGGCCGACCTGCGCGGCGCCGTCCTGGCCACCGAGGTGCGGCAGCTCGGGCAGGAACTCGGCCGCAAGGCCCGGCTCGACGGTGTTCGGAGGACCGTACGAGCCGCGCTGAAGCCCGCCGGGGTCGACCGGTCCGCCGTCCTGGCGGTGTGCACGGCCACGCCCGGCGTCGTCGACCCCCGCACCGGGGTGGTGCTGGCCTGCGACGTGCTGCCCGACTGGAAGGGCCTCAACCTCAGGACCGAGCTGGGCCGCTCGTTCGGCGCGCCGGTCCTGGCCGACAACGACGCCAACCTCGCCGTGGTGGGGGAGCGCTGGCGCGGCGTGGCCGCCGCGAGCGAGGACGTCATCTACGTGCTGGCCGGCGAACGCCTGGGCGCGGGCATCGTCTCGGGCGGCCAGGTCTTCCGCGGCCACGACGGGGGCGCCGGTGAAATGGCCTTCCTCAGCCTGCTGGAGCACACCCCGGGAGCCGAGGGCATCGGCGCGCTGGCCAGCCATGTCGGCAAGGAGGTCGTGGCCCGGCTGCGCGAGCACGGCGAGCCGCCGGCCGGCCAGGCCGAGGGGCTGACGGGCGACGCCGCGCTCCTGATGGCCGCCGCCCGTGACGGCGACGAGGAGGCCCAGCAGGTCCTCGAGCAGATCCTGGCCCGCATCGCCAGGGCGGTCGGCACGCTGGCCCTGCTCCTGAACCCTGAGCTGATCGTCATCGGAGGCGGCGTGGCGGCCGCCGGCGAGCAGATCGCCGAGCCGATCCGCCGCAGGCTGCCGCAGATGACCTCGCTGCCGCCCCGGCTGGAGGTGTCGTCGCTCGGAGACCGGGCCGTCACCGCCGGGGCCCTGCGCACCGCCCTGGACGTCGTCGAAAGTTCCCTGCTGGACAACCTGAATGGCTGAGAAGAGAAGCATGTCACCTGTGTCGCTGGCCATCGTCGGAGCCGGGGACCGCGGCAGCGGATACGCCCGGTGGGCGCTGGAGCACCCTGACCAGGCCCGGATCGTGGCCGTCGCCGACCCGGTCGAGGAACGGGCCCAGGCCCTGGCCCGCCCGAGCGGCGCCCGGGTCTTCCCCGATTGGAGGCAGCTGGCCGAGGCGGGCCGGATCGCCGACGCCGTCGTGATCGCCACCCAGGACTCCGACCACGCCGAACCGGCCCGGACCTTCGCCGGGCTCGGCTGCCACCTGCTCGTCGAGAAGCCGCTGGCGCCGACCGAGGCCGAGTGCCGCGCCATCGTCTCGGCCGTCCAGCGGACGGGGGTGATCTTCGCCGTCTGTCACGTGCTGCGGTACGCGCCGTACACCGACACCGTGCGATCCGTGCTGAGCTCGGGCCGGATCGGCGAGATCGTCTCCGTCCAGCACCTCGAACCCGTGGGCTTCTGGCACCAGGCGCACTCCTACGTGCGCGGCAACTGGCGCAGGTCCGACCAGGCCAGCTTCATGCTGCTGGCCAAGTCGTCGCACGACCTCGACTGGCTCCAGTACGTGGTCGGCCGCCCGGTCCGCCGGGTGTCGAGCTTCGGCGGGCTCAAGCACTTCCGCCCGGAGAACCGCCCCGAGGGAGCGGCCTCACGCTGCCTCGACTGCGCGGTCGAGCCCGGCTGCCCGTACTCCGCGACGCGCCTGTACTTCGGACGGCTGCGCGAGGGGCGGCACGGCTGGCCGCTGAGCGTCGTCACGCCCACCTTCACCGAGGAGGCCCTCACCGGCGCCCTCCGGCACGGGCCGTACGGCAGGTGCGTCTACGACTGCGACAACGACGTCGTCGACCACCAGGTCGTCGCCCTGGAATTCGACGGGGGAGCCACCGGCACGTTCACCATGACCGGCTTCAACACCGGCGGGCATCGCCGTACCCGGATCTTCGGCACCCACGGCGAGCTGTCGTGCGACGGCCGGAGCGTCGTCGTCGAGGACTTCCGCACCGGCGACTCCACGACGATCGCCGTCACGCCGACCGGCGACCCCACGGCGGGCGGCGGCCACGCGGGCGGCGACGAGCGGCTCATGGAGGCGTTCGTCCGCGCCGTCGCCACCGGCGATCGCGGCCTGATCCGCTCGGGCCCCGCCGAATCGCTCGCCTCCCACCTGGCCGTCTTCGCCGCCGAACGGGCCAGGCTCACCGACCGGGTCATCACCGTGGAGTGAGGCCGGAACCGCAACAGGAAGGAGCTCGCCCCATGCGAGCAGCGCTCAGAACGGTCCTTTCCGCCCTCATCTGTTTAGCCCCGCTGCTCGCCCCAGGGCCCGCCCATGCGGACTCGCCCGACGCCGAGAACTGGCCGCGCCCGCGGTTCATCAGCTACAACGTCTGCGGCGGCGCGAGCCACTGCCCGCCGATCTACGAGGACTCCGCGATCGCGTGGCGGGACGTGGTCGTGCGCGCCCTGGACACCTGGGACGCCGACCTCGTGATGCTCCAGGAGGTCTGTTACGGGCAGTGGACCCTGCTGCGCGACCACCTGCGCGGCCGTACGGGCGAGCCCCGGTACGACTCGGTGTGGGCGGCGGCCCTGCCGTCCGCCCCCGGCTGCTCGCGCTGGGGCGACGACCTGCGCTTCGGCCTGGTGATCTTCGCCAAGGGCGGGACCGGGACGATCGACAACGGCTCCCGCGTCGTCCACCCGCTGCCCGAGGCGCGCGACGTCGAGAACCGGATCCTGCTGTGCGCCCGCGCCACCGTCACCGGCCGCCAGGTCCGCGCCTGCAACACCCACATCGACCCCGACGACGCGACCGCCAGGCTCCAGGTGGAGCGCGTGGCGGCCCTGACCGAGGGCTACGCGGCCCAGGGCGAGCCGGTGGTGCTGGGCGGCGACTTCAACGTGCTCCCGACGGACGACACCCTCGACCCGCTGTACGGCCACACCGGCGGGCACGGCGTGTTCCAGGAGGTCGACGAGAACGACAAGGAGCACTTCGGCTCAGCGTGCGCGCAGACCCGGGACCGCTGCAGGAGCGGTGAGGCGACGGCGAAGCTGCCGTGCTCGCCCCACGTCAGCGAGCCCGGGAAGATCGATTACGTCTTCCTCAGCCACTACTGGTTCACGACCGTCCGCGGCGACGCGGCGGCGTGCACGCCGGGCATGTCGGATCACCACCTGCTGCGCGGCGCGGCGGCCTGGGAACACTGACCGGCCCTTGCCCGCGGGCTCGTCCGGGCATACGATCAGGGCAGTCGTACAGGACGACTGCCCTGATCGGAGGAAGCCATGACGTCCCCGGCGGCCGAGCGCGGACGCGACGTGCGGAAACGCTTGCTGAACGCGGCGGTGGAGCTCATCCCCGAACGCGGCTGGGCGGCGGTGAGCACCCGGATCCTCGCCGAGCGCGCCGGGGTGACGCCGAGCGTGGTGCACTACCACTTCCCCTCGCTGCCGAGCCTGCTGCGCGAGGCCGCGACCGGCCGGATGAGGGAGCTGCTGGCCGGGCTGAACGAGCTGCTGGAAGGCGCCCGGTCGCCCGGCGACGCGATCGGGACGATGCTCGCGTCGGCCGAGGAGTACACCGGCGCCGACGCGAGCTCGCTGCTGTTCGTCGAGGCGTATCTGGCGAGCACCCGCGACGACGAGCTGCGCGGGCGGATCGCCGAGCTGGTCGCCGAGTTCCGGCAGCGGTTCGGCGGGTGGCTGGAGCGGCACGGGGTGCCCGCCCCGTTCGAGACGGCAGCCGTCCTGGCGGCCTCCGTGGACGGCCTCCTGCTGCACCGTGGCCTGGGCCTGAAGGCGGACGATCTCTCGGCGGTGCTCCACAGGCTCGTCCCCGCGCCGGTCGAGGAGGGATGAGCGTGCGAACGGTGATCTGCGGGGCCGGGATCAGCGGCCTGGCCCTGGCCCACCGGCTCGCCGCCCTGGGCGGCGAGGTCGTGGTGGTCGAGCGCGCCCCCGGGCCCCGCCCGCAGGGATACATGATCGACTTCTTCGGCCCCGGGCTGGAGGCGGCCGAGGCGATGGGGCTGCTGCCCGCGCTGGAACGAGCGGCCTACCACTACGACGAGGGGCAGCTGGTCGACCGGGACGGCCGCCGCCGCGCCACGCTCCGGACCAAGAGCTTCTCGCGCGGCCCGCTGCTGAGCCTGCTGCGCCCCGACCTCGAGGCCGTCCTGGCAGACGCCCTTCCGGCCTCGGTCGACCTGCGCTACGGCACGGCGCTGACCGGCGTGGCGAACCGCCCCGGCGGCGTGACGGTGACGCTGGCCGACGGCGGTGCCCTGGACGCCGACCTGCTCGTGGGAGCCGACGGGATCCACTCGACCGTCCGCCGGCTGGCCTTCGGACCGGAGGACCGCTACCTGCGCTACCTCGGCCTGCACACGGCGGCGTTCGTCTTCGACGCGCCGGACGTGCACGCCGCCGTCAGGCACGCGTTCTGCCTCACCGACTCCGCCGACCGGCAGATGGGCTTCTACGCGCTCCGCGACGGCCGGGTCGCCGCGTTCACGGTGCACCGCAGCGCCGACCCCGCGACTCAGGACGACCCCCGCGCGGCCGTCCAGCGGGCCTACGCCGGCCTGGGATGGGTGACGCCGCGCGCGCTGGAGCGGTGCCCGCCGGCCGAGGAGATCTACTACGACCAGGTCGCGCAGATCGAGCTTCCGGAGTGGAGCACCGGCCGGGTCGTCCTGATCGGGGACGCCGCCCACGCCGTGTCGCTGATCGCCGGGCAGGGCGCGTCGCTCGGGCTCGCCGGCGCCTTCCTGCTCGCCGACCGGCTCGCGCACGAGCCGGCGATCGAGCGGGCCACGGCCGGGTTCGAGCGGCTGTGGCGGCCCGTGGTCGAGGACAAACAGCGCAACGCCCGGTCGATGGCCCGCTGGTTCCTGCCCTCCTCACCGGCCGACCTGCGGGTCCGGCGCCTGATGCTCCGGCTGAGCCGGGTGCCCCTCGTCATGGGCTACGTCAGCTCGATCCTCGCGGGCAAGGACACCAGGCTCGCCGACCTCGCGGGGCCACGTCACCATCCCTGCTGAGCCGTCCCCGGCCCGGCGCGAGGGTCAGCTGACGACGAAATCCTCGACCAGCGGGTCGTCGCGCAGCTCGGCGGCGGTGGCGTCCGGGTCCAGGACCTCCGCCGCCAGATGGACGCCCGGCGGCACGGAGCCGGTGAGCACGGCGCGGGCGGCGAGCGCCATCACCACCCCGCTCAGCGCGTACGAGTCGACGGCCGTGAGGACGATCCGGCCGGGGCCGGGCGGCTCGCCGGGACGGGGGCGGGCGGTGAAGAGCATGACGTAGAAGGCGCCGAAGTCGGCGTTGTCCGCCAGCGAGGCGCGCACGACGGAGCCGGCGAGCGCGGCGGGATCGGCGCCGTCCGCCTCGGCCCAGGCCGCCGCGAGAGCCTCGGGGAGCCGGCCGGAGACGAAGACGTTGTAGCACCGCACCTCGTCGGCGCGGGTGTCGGCGGCCAGGGTCTGCGCCTCGGTGGTGAGGTACGGCCAGGCGTGCACGGGGACGGGGAAGCCCGGCAGCCGCACTCCGTGCAGCGGTGCGAGGGCGTTCGGCTCGACCCGGCCCCCGCGCCAGGCCGCCATCGGCGCCCCGAACCTGGGCCCCCTGGTGAGCAGCGCGTCCACGGCGGACAGGGGGGTGAACACGGCCGCGCCGCCCACGTACACGTCGAGCCGGCGCGGCGCCCGTCCCTTCGCCAGCAGCCTGGGCAGCAGCCCGGACAGACCCGGCATGACTCCAGCGGAGAACACCGCGGTACGGTCGCCCGCCAGGGGGTGGCCGGTGAGCGCGTCCTTGGCGGCCAGCTCGCCGCCGATGTCGACGTAGTCGGCCCCGGCGGCGAAGGCGGCGCGGGCCACGGTGTCCAGGACCCGGTACGTGGGCCCGGCGCAGCTGACCACGATCCGGCAGCCGTCGCAGAAGGCGGCCAGCTCGGCGGGGTCGCCGAGGTCCACGCGCACGGCGTGGGCCGGGCCGGGGAGGGAGGCGGCGACGTCGGCGGCTGCCGCCACGTTCCTACCGCCCACGCGCAACGGGCCGAGGCCGAAGGCCGCGATGCGCTGAGCGGCCGTCCGGCCCACCGCGCCGGTGGCGCCGAGCAGCCCGATCATCGCCCGTCCCCGAGACGGGTGCGGACGGCCAGCGCCACCCCGGCCACGGTCGGGTCGGCCAGGAACTCGCGTACCGGAACGGACGCCCCGGCCTCCTTGGCCAGGCGCACCACGGCCCGCACCGCGAGCAGGGAGTCCCCGCCCAGGCCGAAGAAGTCCGCGCCCCGGTCCAGCACGGGAACCTCCAGGAGGTCTTCGAAGACGTCGGCGACCGCCTGCTCCAGGTCGTCGGCGGGCGGGCCCTCCTGGTGGCGGACGGCCGCTTCCGGCAGCAGGCCGAGACGCAGCCTCTCGTCCGGCGCGGGTTCAGCGGCCTCGGGCAGGTCCGGCACCCGGTCCCAGCCGGAGCCGTCGGCGAGGGCGTCCACCAGGTCGACGAACTCGGCGAAGGCCGCCGTCACCTGATCGGGGTCGAAGAGTTCCTCGACGAGGGAGAAGACCGCGACCATCTCCGGGCCGAGCTCGAAGCAGCGCACCTCGATCGTGACCTGCGGGGTGCGCAACTGGTGGAAGTAGTCGGAGGCGACCACCCGGCCCAGCGGCCCGGCGTCCTCCGGAGGGCGGCCGCCCATCGCGGCGTCGACGCCGAGCACACTCTGGAACACCACCGGCCCGACCGGCCGCCGGCTGCCGCGTCGGCGGGCCAGCTCCCGGCCCACCTCCACGCCGGTGACCAGGTTGTGCGCCGCGTGCTCGCCGGACGCCGCCTGCGCGGCGGTGGCGAGCTCGGCGAACGTGGCGGCCGGGTCGAGGTCGAGGGGGAGCAGCATGGTGGCGGCGAAGGCGCCGACGACCCGCTGCACGTCGGGGTGCAGCGGCAGCCGGTTGAGCTGCAGGGAGTTCAGCAGCATCCGGCGATGCCCGGCCCAGCGGGCCAGCACCACGCCGAACGCGGTGAGCATGGCCGTGGACGGGGTGACGCCCCGGCTCGTGCACTGCTGCCGCAGCGCGCTCCAGCGATCGGCGCTCCAGCGATGCTCGCGGTTGCCCATTGTGACCGGGCGCACCCGCTGCGGGTCGGCGGCCAGCGGCAGGGCCGGCGGGCCGGGAAGCGCTTCCAGGCGGGACCACCACCAGTCGCGGTCGGCCTGCCACGCCTCGGTGGCGGGCAGGCCGGCGAGCGAGGCCACGTAGTCGCCGAAGTGGATCTCCAGCGGCGGCAGGGCGGCGTTCCAGTCGGCGGCGAAGGTGAGCAGGTCGCGGCTGAGCACGCTGGACGACCAGCCGTCGAAGACGAGCAGGCTCAGGCCCAGGTGGAGCCGCCCCTCGTCCTCCGGGAGCAAGGTCAGCCGCACGTCCAGCCCGGGGCCGCGGGCGGGGTCGGGGCCGCTGGTGCTCATCTCGTGCCGTACGTCCCGCAGCGTGGCGGCGATCTCGTCCGGGCTCGCCTCGCGCAGGTCGTACACCCGCACCCGCGGCACGGCGCCGGGAGCGCCGGCGGGCAGGACGTGCTGGCGGCCGTCGGAGGTGACGCGCGCCCGGAGCGTGGGCTGGTGCGCGGCCAGCCGCTCGATCGCGTCCGTGAGCGCGTCGGCGGCCTCGTCGCCGTCGACGCCGGTCAGCGCGTGGTCGAGGTAGTAGTGGGCCGAGTCGTAGGACAGCTCCCAGCCGTCCTGCTGGCCGACGAAGTACCCCTGCTGCAGGGGGAGCAGGGGGAACTCGGCGTGCGGGTCCGGGCGCGGGGTGACCGTGATCGGCAGGGCCCGCGGTCCGGGGCCCCCGGCCGCGCGTCGCCGGACGAGCTCGGCCAGCTCGTTCAGTGTGGTGTCCACGCGCACGTCGGACAGGGCCAGCGCGACGCCGAGGCGTTTGCGCACCAGCGCGGACATGCGCACCGCGAGGACGGAGTCGCCGCCCAGGCGCAGGAAGCCGGTGTCGTACGGGATCTCCTCGGGCGGCAGGACGAGCAGCTCCGACCAGATCTCGGCCAGTTCCTTCATGGGCACTCCCATCGTCAGTGATCAGCGGGTGGCGGCGAACAGGCGCTGCGACAGCGCGGTCAGAGGGTCGTCCCGCCGGGGCAGGTCCACGTCGACGCGCAGCCCGCTGCCTTCGAGGGCGGCCAGCCATTCCTCGCGGCGCAGGTAGGTGCGGGTGGTGCCGGCTCGGGCGTCGTGCCGCTCGGGCGGCCCGTCCGCGGTGGACAGCGCGAACGGCATGGAGGTCAGCGACTGGGGGTGTTCGCGGACGGTCTCGATGAGCAGCACCCGGCCGCCGGGGGCCAGCAGCGCGGCGATCCGGTCGAGCAGGCGGCCGACGTGCGGGGCGTTGTGCGCCATGGTCGCCGCGACGACCAGGTCCAGCTCTCCCGGCTGGCGCGGCAGGTCGCGGGCGATGTCGAGCAGCGCGTAACGCAGGAAGCCCGCGCCGAACCGCCGCCGCGCGGCGTCGAGGAAGAACGGCGACAGGTCGGTGAACAGGTAGAACTCGACCGGACGGCCGTCCAGCGCGGGCAGCAGGTCGGCGGTGGTCGCGCCGATGCCGGCGCCCAGTTCGAGGATGCGCAGTGGACGGCCGGTCCGTCCGGCGAGATCCCTCAGCACCTCGGCCGCGGCGGTGTTGAGGTAGCGGCTGATCAGGTTGCCGCGGTACACGGCCTCGGCGGTGCCCGGCTCGCCGTCCGGGTAGAGCAGCGCCTGCACGCCGACCTCGTCGCGCAGCAGCGCGGGCAGCTCCCGCAGCGACCGCAGCATCAGGTCCGCGAGCTCGGCGGGGTAGCCGAGCGCCGCCCGCGCGGACTCCATGCGGGCCCGGGCTTCGGCCAGCTCGGCCCGGCGTGGTGCGCGCAGGCCGTGGTAGCCGCCCGCGGCGTCGCGGCCGGCCAGGCCGTGCTCGTGGAGTGCGGCGAGCCAGTGCCCGGGGATCCACCGGTGGCGGGGTGCGGTGCCGAGGTCCTGCGCGACCGCGCCGGGATCGTGCGTTCCGCCGTCGCGCAGCCGGGTGCGCCGGTGCAGGTCGGCGGCGATGCCGAGCAGGATCAGCCGGTCCAGGTCCTGTACGGCTGCCGCGGCGCCACCGGTGGCGGATCCGGCGATCGCGGTGCGCCCGGCGCGGTCCGCTCGGTCGTTCAGTGGCGACATGAGGCGAGATCGTACGAAATAACGGTAATCATTTTCAAGATCTAGACAAAGGCCCTCGAAGCGTGTAGCAATGAAAACCGTTTTCGTTTTATTGTCTCCGTGGAAGGGGCCTCCCTTGGGTTCGGCCACCGTCGATGAAGTACTGGCCTGTCTGGCCGACGTGCTGGAACTCCGGCCTTCGGACCTCGACCCCGACGTCCCGCTCACCGCCCTGGGCCTGGAGTCCTTCACCGCCGTGCGGCTGCGGCGGCGGCTGGCCGAGGACGCCGGGCTGAACCTGCCGCTGACCGCCTTCCTCGGCGACGCGACCGCCCGCACCGTCGCCTCCGGCACCGTGCCGGAGGAGTCGGCCGAGGAGGAGCGGTCGTTCCCGCTCACTCCCGTCCAGGCCGCCTACCTGGTCGGCCGGGACCCCGCGTTCCCGCTCGGCGGCGTGGCGACCTTCTACTACTTCGAGTACGACCGCACGCCCCAGGACACGCCCGAGGCGGACCTCGACCGGCTGGAGAGCGCGTGGAACCGGCTGGTGCGACGGCACCCGATGCTGCGCATGGTCGTCGGCCCCGACGCCCGGCAGCGCGTGCTCGCCGAGGTCCCCGGCTACGTCATCCCGCGCACCGACCTGCGCGGGGAGTCCGCCGAAGCCGCGGCCGAGACGCTGGACAAGCTGCGCGCCGAATGCTCCCACCAGATGCTCCCCGTCGACCGCTGGCCGCTGTTCGACCTGCGTGCCGCGCTGCTGCCGGACGGCCGCACCCGGCTGTTCGTCGGTGTGGACGTGCTGGCCCTGGACCTCATGAGCTGGATGCGGCTGATGAGGGAGTGGGGCCGGCTCGTCGCCGACCCCACTTTGGAGCTGCCCGCTCCGCCGCTCGGCTTCGCGGATCTCGTACGGCGCAAGGCGGCCGACCCGGTCGAACGGCGGCGGCGTGAGACGGACGCGGCCTACTGGGCGCGCCGCGCGCCTGCCCTGCCGGACGGGCCGGCACTGCCCTGGAGCCGGGGCCCGGCGGAGTTCAGCGGGCACAGGCTCACCCGGCACGCCGCCGGGCTGTCCGCCGAGGAGTGGACGCGGCTCCGCAAGCAGGGCGCGGCGCACGGGCTGAGCCCGACCGGGCTGCTCCTCGCGGCCTTCGGCCTGGTGCTCCAGCGGTGGGGCGCCCGCGAGCCCTTCTGCCTGAACACCACCCTGTTCGACCGGGACGACCTCGCGCTCGGCGACGACACCCCCGGCCTGGAGAGCGTCGTCGGCGACTTCACCAGCACGGTCCTGGTGGAGATCCCGGTCGCGGACCCGGGCCGCTGGTACGGCTTCGCCGGCTATGCCGCGTCCGTCAACCGGCAGTTCTGGACCGACCTCGACCACCGGGCCGTCTCCGGCATGGAGGCGCTGCGCGCCGCGATCGAGGCAGGGGAACGGCCCAGGGAGACCGACGCGGCCACCGGGCTGCCCCTGCCCACGCACACCGTGGTCTTCACCAGCGGCGTCGGGCTGGCGGGGGCCGGGCAGGCGCCCGCGGCCTGGCTCGGCACGGAGGTCTTCGGCGTGTCGCAGACGCCGCAGGTGCTGCTCGACCACATCGTGTGGGACGAGAACGGCCGGCTCCGCATCGCGTGGGACGCCGTGGACGGGGCGCTGCCCGACGGGTTCGTCGACGGGATGCTGGCCGCGCACGTCCGCCTGCTGCGGCGGCTGGCCACCGAGCCGGAGCTGTGGACCGACCCCGCCCTCGGCTGGGACCCGTCGTTCCTCCCTGACGAGGACGTGCCCGGCGGGGCGTTCGGCGAGGCCGGGCCGCTCCTGGACGATCCGCTGCGCGCCGCCGCCTCGCGCGACCCCGGCGCGCCTGCCCTGCTCGGCCCGGCCCGCAGCGTCGAAGCGGGGGAGCTGGCCGAGCGCGCCGCTCGCAGCGGGCGGGCGCTCGCCGCCCTCGGGCTCAGTCCGGGGGAGCTGGTGGCGGTGGCGGCGGACAAGGGCATCGCCCAGGTCACCGCGCTGCTTGGGGTGCTCGCCGGGGGAGCGGCGTACGTGCCCGTCGAACCGTCCTGGCCCGCGAGCCGGGTGGCCTCGCTGTGCGAGCAGGCGTCCATCCGGCACGCGCTGCTCGCCCCGGAGGCCGACGCCACGCTGTGGCCGGACGGGATCACCGTCCATCGGCTGGACGACGACGGCGTGCTCGCCGGCCCCGAGGCCGAGCCCCGGCGCCCGGAACCGGACGACCTCGCCTACGCGATCTTCACGTCGGGCTCGACCGGACGCCCCAAGGGCGTGGCCATCGAGCACCGTGCCGCCCGCACCACCCTCGACGACCTCGCCGGACGCTTCCCCCTCACCGCCGAGGACCGGGTGCTCGCCCTGTCCGCGTTCAGCTTCGACCTGTCGGTCTACGACATCTTCTCCGTGCTCGGCTCGGGCGGCGGCGTGGTGCTGCCCGAAGCCGCCCGCCAGCGCGACCCCGGCCACTGGCTGGAGCTGATGGCGCGCCACCGCGTCACCGTCTGGAACACCGCGCCGGCCCTGCTGGAGATGCTGGTGGAGTACGCCGAGCTGGAGCCGGAGGCGACCCGGCGGGCGCTGGCCACGCTGCGGCTGGTGTTGCTGTCGGCGGACTGGATCCCCGTCACGCTGCCCGATCGGCTGCGGGCGCTGGCCCCGCACGCCGAAGTGGTCAGCCTGGGCGGGGCGACCGAGGCGTCCATCTGGTCGATCTGCCATCCGATCGGCGAGGTCGACCCCGCCTGGCCGAGCATCCCGTACGGCAGGGCGCTGCGGGGGCAGTCCTTCCACATCCTCGACGAGCACGGCCGGCCCTGCCCGGTCGGCGAGGCCGGCGAGCTGCACATCGGCGGGGACGGGCTGGCCCGCTGCTACGTCGGGGACCCGGCGCAGACGGCCGAGCGCTTCATCACCCATCCGATCCTGCGCCGACGCCTCTACCGGACCGGCGACCTGGGGCGCTGGCGGCACGACGGCACGATCGAGTTCCTCGGCCGGCTCGACCGGCAGGTCAAGATCCGTGGCCATCGCATCGAGCTGGGCGAGATCGAGGCCACGCTGGACCGGCTGCCCTCGGTCCGGCAGGCCGTGGCCCGCGCGGTCCCCGGACCCGACGACCGGCCCCGGCTGGTCTGTCACGTGGTGCCCGCGGACCCCGCCGCGCCGCCGTCGGACGACGACCTGACAGAGGCGCTGCGGGCAAGCCTTCCCGCCTTCATGGTGCCCAACAGGTTCCTGATCGCGGACGCGCTGCCGATCACCGACAACGGCAAGATCGACTACCGGGCGCTCGCCAACCCGTACAGCCGACCGCGGGAAGAGACCGCACAGCCCGCCCCGGCGGCAACCCGTCCGGGGACGGACGCACGCACGGTCACCGCGACCGTGACGCGCGGGCTGCGGCTCAGCCTGACCGTGTCGGCCGACGGCGTGATGGAGCTGGTCGTGGAAGGCGACGCGGGCGACCCCGCGCGGACCGTCACCCCGGCCGCCCAGCCCGAACCACCGCCCGCGCCGCCTGCCGCCCCGGGGCACACGGAGCCGGATCCCCAGGTGGAGCGGGCCGTGGCCCGGGTGTTCAGCGAGCTGCTCAAGACGCCGGTCGACGTCACCACGCCGTTCTTCCGGCTGGGCGCGTCCTCCCTGACCGTCGTCCTCGCCCACCGCACGCTGAGGGCGGAGCTGGACGAAGGGCTCACCGTGGTCGACATGTTCGCCCGGCCGACCGTCCGGGAGCTGGCCGCGTTCATCACCTCCCGCAAGGAGGTGGCCCAGGCCGGGCCGGAACCCGTACCCGTACCTGATCCCGCACCCGATCCCGTCGCCGGACGGGCCGCCGCCCGCCGGGCGGCGCGGGCACACGCCGCGGAGCTCGCCGGATGAGCGCCGTGCCGGACACCACCGGGCCCGGGCCGATCGCCGTCGTCGGCCTCGCCTGCCGCTTCCCCGGCGCCCCGGACGCCGACGCCTACTGGGAGCTGCTGCGCGACGGCCGCACGGGCCTCACCAGGTTCACCGAGAGCGAGCTGGACGGGCGCGGAGTCCCCGGACGGCTGCGCACCCATCCCGGGTACGTGCCGGTCGGCGGGATCATCGACGGCCAGGCGGACTTCGACCCGGAGCCGTTCGGGTTGAGCGACGCCGAGGCGGCCCTCCTCGACCCGCAGCAGCGCCTGTTCCTCGAATGCGCCTGGCACGCCCTGGAGCACGCCGGCCACGGTGGCGGGCGCGACGCCGGCGCGGTGGGCGTCTTCGCGGGCGCCATGCAGAGCGCCTACCTGGCCGGCAACCTCGCGGGCCGCTGGGATCCGACCGGCTCCGGCCGCGATCCGCTCGGGAGCCTGCAGACCGCGATCTCGACGCAGGCCGACTACCTGCCCCTGCAGACGGCGTACCGGCTGGACCTCACCGGACCGGCGGTGGCGGTGGCGACGAGCTGCTCCACCTCGCTGGTCGCCGTGCACCTGGCCGCGCAGTCGTTGCTGTCCGGCGAGTGCGACACCGCCCTCGCCGGCGGGGTGTCGCTGATCGTGCCCCAGGGGCAGGGGTACGTGCACGTCGACGGCGGCGTGTACTCGGCGGACGGCACCGTGCGGCCGTTCAGCGAGCACGGCACCGGCGTCGTCTACAGCCAGGGCGTCGGCGTGGTGGCGCTGCGCCGCCTGGCCGACGCGCTGGCCGACGCGGATCCCGTGCTGGCCGTGCTGCACGGCTCGGCGACGAACAACGACGGCGCCGGCAAGGCCGGGTTCACCGCGCCGTCCGTGCGCGGTCAGGCCCGCGTGGTGGCCGAGGCGCTCGCCGTCGCCGGTGTCTCGCCCCGCGAGATCGGCCTCGTCGAGGCGCACGGCACCGCCACCCCGCTGGGCGACCCCATCGAGGTGGCCGCGCTGCGGCGGGTGTTCGGGGACAGCGGCCCGGCCTGGTGCGGGCTCGGCTCGGTGAAGGGCAACATCGGCCACGCGAACTCCGCCGCCGGCATCGCCTCGTTCATCAAGGCCGTCCTGGCCGTGCACCACCGCGTGCTGCCCCCGACGCTGCACGCCCATCCGCTCAACCCCCTTCTCGACCTGGAGCGATCGCCGTTCGAGGTGATCACCGCGGCCCGGGAGTGGGACACGCCTTCGCTGGCCGGGGTGAGCTCGTTCGGCATCGGCGGCACCAACTGCCACGCCGTGCTGGGACCGGCCCCGCACCGCCCGCCGTCCCCGGCCGACCGGCGGCCGCAGCTGCTGGCCGTGTCAGCGGCCACCCCCGAGGCGGCGCGCGCCACCGGACGGGCCCTCGCGGCCCGGACCGAGCTCGACGAGGCCGACCTGGCCTACACGCTGGCGGTCGGCCGCTCCCCGCTGGCCTACCGCGTGGCGGGGGTGGGCCGGGCCGGGCTCGCCGCGGCGGCGCCGGTCGAGGCGGCCGGCCCGGCCCCGCGCGTCGTGTTCGCCTTCCCCGGCGCGGGCAGCGCCGGCCCCGGCATGGGCGGCGGGCTCTACCAGGACGAGCCGGTCTTCGCCGAGGCCGTCGACGCGTGTGCCCGCCTGCTGCTCCCGCTGCTCGGCGCCGACGTCCGTGACGTCCTGGACCCGGGGGTCGCCGAGGATCGCGTCCGCGACGTCGCCTTCGGGCTGCCCGCCCTCTTCGCCGTGTCGTACGGCGCGGCCCGGCTGCTGGAGTCCTGGGGCGTGCGGCCCGACGCCCTCGTCGGCCACAGCCTCGGCGAGTGCACGGCCGCGGCGGTGAGCGGCGCGCTGCCCCTCGCCGAGGCCGCCAGGCTGGTGGCGGCCCGGTGCGCGGCCGCCGCCCGCGCGGCCGGGGGCGGCGCGATGCTGGCCGTGCCGCTCGGCGAGCACGACGTGCGCGAGCTGCTGTCGCGCCATCCCGAGCTCGACCTCGCCGCCGTCAACGCCCCGGGCGCCTGCGTCGTGTCCGGCCCCGCCCCGGCCGTCGACCGGCTGGCCTCCGAACTGCGGACCGGTACGAGGCTGCGGGTGACCGCGGCGATGCACTCCCGGCGGATGGAGCCGGAGCTCCCCGGCCTGGGCGAGGCGCTCGCCGGGCTGACCGGCGGCGTCCCGGCCGTCCCCGTG
The DNA here is from genome assembly GCF_040674795.1 of Nonomuraea sp. NPDC049725. Classification (NCBI taxonomy): domain Bacteria; kingdom Bacillati; phylum Actinomycetota; class Actinomycetes; order Streptosporangiales; family Streptosporangiaceae; genus Nonomuraea; species Nonomuraea sp. NPDC049725. The sequence continues at coordinate 199,751 of NZ_JBFANJ010000011.1, forward strand.
TTCAGCACGGTCACCGGCGCCTCGATCGGCGCCGAGCTGGGCCGGGCCGGGCATTGGACGCGGCAGTTGCGCGAGCCGGTGCTGTTCGGGCGGGCCCTGCGGGCGGCCGTCGGCGACGAAGGGCAGGCCCTGGTCGTCGAGGTCGGCCCGGGTACCGCCCTGGCGGCGCTGACCCGCAGGAACGCGCTGCCCGGCGTGCGCTCGGTCGTGACCACGATGACGCCCGACGAGCCCGGGAGCGCAGCAGCGCGGCAGGCGGCGGGAACCCTGTGGGCGCACGGCGTGCCGGTGGATCTGGCCGCGCTGCCGGCCCCGGGCAGGCGGCGGGTGCACGCACCCGGGTACGCCTTCCAGCGCCGCCGCCTGTGGATCGACCCGCCGGCTTCGGGCACGCCCGGCGAGCATCCTGACATCACCGGGGACGAGCCGCTGCAACTGCCCGTCTGGAGCCAGGTGCCCCCGGCCGAGCCCGCCGCTGCGCCCGGCGGCCGATGGGCCGTGACCGGAACCGGTGCCCTGGCGGACGCGGTGCGCGCTGAACTGGCGGCCGGTGACCTTCCGGCCGCCGGCGAACCGCTGACCGGGCTGGTGGTCGTGGCCACGGAGGACGGCGACGACTCCCCGGACGGGGTCTCCGCCGCCGTCCTGGACTTCGGCGCGGTCGCGGGCAGGTGGGCCGCACAGGCCGAGCAGCCGGTCCTGTTCCTGGTCACCCGGCACGCCGAGCAGGTGGCAGGCGATCCGCCGCCCGATCCGGCCAGGGCGGCGCTGAAGGTGCTGCCGCGGGTGCTCGGCCAGGAACAGCCCGGCCTGCGCTGGGCCACGCTCGACCTCGGCAGCCCCGCCGATCCCGGAGCCGACGCGGGCGCGGTGCTCCGCGAGCTCGCCGCGCTGGCGGCCGGGACGGAGGCGGGCGCCGAGACGGCCCTGCGGGGCGCGACCCGGTGGCGGCGCGGCACGACCTCCTGGCGGCCCGGTGGCGGCGAACGGGCGCCGTCACCCGGCACCGTCCTGATCACGGGCGGGCTGGGCGCTGTGGGCCAGGTGCTCGCCAGGCATCTGGCCGGTCGCGGCCATCGGGTGGTGGTCACCTCGCGCACGGCGGGGCGGGGCGGCAAGCTCGGCGAGGCCGGAGTGGAGGTGCGCGTCTGCGACGCCACCGACCCCGCCGCCACGACGGCCCTGGTCGAGGAGCTGTCCGCCGACGGGCCGCTCGAACTCGTCGTGCACGCGGCCGGCGTGATCGCCGGGGCACGGCTGGACCCGCTCCGATCCCTGGAGGCCGGGCAGGTCACCGGGCAGGTGGGGGCCAAACTCGGCGGCGCGGTGGCGCTGCGGGACGCGATCGCCGCACTGCCCGAAGCGAGGCGTCCCAGGACCGTCCTGCTCATGTCCTCGGTGACCACGCTGGTGGGCGGCGTCGGCATGGGCCCCTACGCGGCCGCCAACGCCGCGATGGACGCCTTCTCCCGCGCCGCCACCGGCCCCACCCGGTGGGTCAGCGCGGTCTGGGACGGCTGGCGGGCGGGCCTCGACGGCGCGGAGACGGCCGTGGTGCTCGCCGGCGCGCTGGACGAGGCCACCGGCACCGGAGCGCTGGACCGGCTGCTGGCAGCCCGGGACTCCGGCCACCTGCCCGCCGCCGTGGTGATCGCGGCGACCGACCTCCGGCCGCGGATCGCCGAGGCCGGCCGCCCCAGGCGGATCGCCGCCGCCGGGGACGTCACGCGGCTCAGCCCGGGCGAGCGGGCCGTGGCCGGCATCTGGTCCGAGCTGTTCGGCACCCCCGTGACCGATCCTGACGCCGACTTCTTCTCGCTGGGCGGGCACTCCCTGCTGGCCGCGCGCATGCTGGCCGCGCTGGGCGAACGCTTCGGCGTCCGGCCCGGCATGCGGGAACTGCTGGCCTCACCCACCGTGGCCGGGATCGCCGGACTCGTCACCTCCCCGCGCCCGCGCGAGAGGACGGCGGAGGAGGACCTGCCGCCCGAGCCCGCCGTCGAGCCCGCCGTCGAGCCCGGCGGCACGTTCCCGATGACCCGCGTCCAGCACGCCTACTGGGTCGGCCGGGACGGCGGCTACCGCTGGGGAGACCTGCCCTGCCACTTCTACCTCGAACACGACTGCCCCGCCCTCGACCTCGACCGCTACGAACAGGCGTGGAACCGGGTCGTGGCCCGGCATCCCATGCTGCGCGCCGTGGCCACCCCCGAGGGGGAGTTCCGCGTGCTGGAGAGCCTGCCGCGTTACCGGATCCGGGTGCACGACCTGGCCTCGACGCCGGAAGAACGCAGGGCGGAGCGGCTGGCCGCCCTGCGAGAACGCCTGTCGACCCGGCCGGGACCGCCCGACCGGTGGCCGCTGGCGCAGATCCAGGCCGCCCGGCTGCCCGGCGGCGTCGTGAGGCTGTTCATCGGGGTCGACGTGCTCGTCTGCGACGCGGCCAGCTGGTGGATCATCGAGTCGGAGCTGCGCACCCTCTACCGGGACCCGGACGCCGCCCTGCCGCGCCTCGACCTCCACCCGGCGGCCTGCGCGGCCGCCCTGGAACGGCAGGACGAGCGCGCCGCCGCCTACTGGCGGGAACGGCTCGGCACGCTTCCCGGCCCGCCCCGCCTGCCGGTCGGCGATCCGGCCGGCACGCCGCCCCGCTTCGTGCGGCGTGCCGTACGGCTGGACCGCGACGCCTGGGCGGCGCTGCGGGCCGCCGCAGCCCGTCACCGGGTCACCCCGGCGGCGGTGCTGCTGACCGTGTACACCGACGCGCTGGCCCGCTGGGCGGGATCCGCCGGCTTCTGCGTGACGCTGACCCTGTTCGACCGGCCGCCCATCCACCCGCACGTCAACCGCGTCGTCGGCGACTTCACCTCGCTGCTGCTGCACGAGGTGCCGGCCGCTCCCGCCGCCACCTTCGCCGAACGGGCGGCCGCCACCCAGGCCCGCATGTTCGACGACCTGGACCACCGGGGCTTCTCCGCGCTGGACGTGCTCACCGAGCAGGCGGCCGGAACGGGTGAGGTGCGGCCGGTGCCGGTGGTGTTCACCAGCGCGCTCGGCGTCGCCGGCATGGTGGAAGGGGAAGAGAGCCTGGAATGGGCCGGTGAGCAGGTGTACGCGGTCTCCCAGACGCCGCAGACCTGGCTCGACCACCAGGTGCTGGAGCACGACGGCGAGCTGCGGCTGCAGTGGGACGCGCTCGACGGCGTCCTGCCCGCCGACGAGCTGGACGCGGTGATCGCCGAGCACGCCGCGCAGGTGCGGGACCTGGCGGTGAACCCGGCCGCGTGGACGGGCGACCGGCCCCCGCGGGCCTCCGTCCCCACCATGCCGGACACGGCACGGTCCGGCGTGCCGGGCACGGTGCGAGCCGGCGCGCGGGACATCGTGCTGCCGTTGCGGGCCGAGCCCGGCGGAGCACCCAGGCCCACCCTGTACCTGGCCCATCCCTCGGGCGGCGACGTGCTCTGCTACGCCGAGCTGTCCCGGCTGCTGGATCCCCGCGTGGACGTGGTCGCGCTGGCCGACCCCGAGCTGGCGGGAGCGGCCGGGCCGGGACCCGGGACCGTCGAGGGAATCGCCCGGCAGTACCTCGCGGCGATCGACGCGGCGGGCGGTCCCGGCCCCTGGCTGATCGGCGGCTGGTCCATGGGCGGCACGGTGGCCCAGGAGATGGCCCGGCACCTGCACGCGGGCGGCCGGCACACCGCGCTGCTGGTGATGCTCGACTCCAACGACCCGGCGCTGATCCGCGACGTCCCCGGCCATGACGCCGACGAGGTCGCCTGGCAGGTGGCGGTCCGGCACCTTCACGCGCTGGAGGCGTACCTCGGCATCGACCTGGACGCCGGCGACGCGCTGGCCGCCGTTCCCCCGGAACGGCGCATGGCCGCGGTCGCCGACCGCCTGCGCGGGCACCGGCTGCTGGGCCGGGGCGAGGACCTGACCGTGCGGCTGGGGGTGTTCGCCAGGCACCTGCGCGCGCTGGCGGCCCACACCCCGCGCTACCTGGCCGACCCGGACACCACGACCCTGCTGATCAGGGCGGACCGCCCTTCTCCCCGCAACTCCGGCATAGGGATGGGCGTCGACGACACCCCGCCCGGCCGGCCCGACCTCGGCTGGGGACGCCACCTGGCCGGAGTGGTCCAGTCCGCCGGTGTCGACGCCCACCACTACGGCCTGCTGCACCCCCCGGTGCTGCCCGCCGTCGCCGACCTGATCAACGCCGCGCTCGACAAGACGCTGGCGCGACTTCGCGAAAGGTAACCATGCGCTCCCAGTTCCGCCGCCGGACGGCGGCGGTCGTCACCGCTGTCGCCGTCCTGGCGGGCTGCGCCGGCAACGCGCCCGCAGCCGCCCCCGCCCCCGCCGGACCTCCGGCGGCGGCGAACGACACCGTGCGCTACGCGGCGCCCGGCTCCCCGTCCAACGCCGTCACCGACCCGCACGGCCTGCTGCCGGGGGAGAGCGACATGGTCAGGATGGCCCTGACCTACGACGTCCTCACCGTCCCCGGCGCCGACGGCTCCACGCAGCCGCGCCTGGCGACCGAGTGGCGGCCCGACAAGACCCTGACCAGGTGGCGGATCACCGTCCGCGACGACGCGACGTTCTCCGACGGCCGTCCGGTCAGGGCCGCCGACGCGCTGTTCTCGCTGCGCCGCATGGGGGAGAAGGCGGCGGAGAACTTCGGCCGCATGGCCATGTTCGACCTCGGCGCCTCCAAGGTGATCGACGACACCGCCTTCGAGCTGGTGACCAGGAAGCCCTACGCCGAGGTGGGCAGGGCGCTGGAGGGCGCCACCTTCGTGGTGCCGGAAGGCAGCGACGACTTCGGCGAGCCCGTGCCCGGCTCCGGCCCGTTCCGCCCGACCGCCAGGGGCGGGGCACAGGCCGTCGTGTACGAGCGGAACGACGACTGGTGGGGGCCCGCCCCGCCCTCCAGGTTCATCGAGGTGCGCGCCGTCCCCGATCCGCAGGCGCGCGCCCAGGCCCTGCTGTCCGGCCAGGTGGACCTGGCCGGCGGCGTGCCCGCCACGCTGGCGAAGCAGCAGGAGGGCAACAGCGCGGTACGCCTGCTCCGCAGGCCGGGCGCCACGCTCTACCCCCTGGTCATGCGGATGGACACCGAGCCGTTCGACGACCACCGGGTCCGCGAGGCCGTCCGGCTCGCGCTGGACCGCCGGCAGCTCCTCGACACCGTCTTCCTCGGGTACGGCGAGATCGGCAACGACCTCATCACCCCCAAGGACGCCTCCAGCCCGCGGGACCTGCCCCAGCGCACCCGCGACCTCGGCCGGGCCAGGAAGCTCATGGCCGACGCGGGGCTGGCCGGCGGCGTCGACCTCACCCTGCACACCACCACCGCCTACCCGGGCATGGACAGCGCCGCGACCCTGATCTCCCAGCAGCTCGCCGGCATCGGGATCCGGGCCGAGGTCAGCCTGGAGCCGGCCGACACGTACTTCTCCGAGATCTACGGGCGCAAGCCGTTCTACCTCAGCTACCTGGGCGGGATCCCGTTCCTCGACGTGGTCAGGGTGGCGCTCACGCCCGGCTCGCCCACCAACGAGACGGCCTGGAAGGACCCCGCCTGGTTCGCCGGCCTGGACGAGGCCCTGGCCGAGGCGGACGACGCCAGGCGGAGCTCCCTCCTGGCGGACCTGCAGACCGAGCTGCGTGACCAGGGCGGCTACGCGGTCTGGGCGCTGAGCGACCGGCTCGACCTCGCCAGGGCCGGGCTGAGCGGCGTGCCCGAGGGGATCGGCTTCGCCTCGGCGTTCATCGACCAGGTGAGCCTGGACGGCTGAGGTGTTCCAGCTCCCACGGCCGGCCGGCGTGCCGGTCAGAGCGGCGCTGCTGCTGGCCGCCGCCTCCGTGGTGATCTTCCTGTGCACGGCGGCGCTGCCCGGCGACGCGGCCGACGTCCTCGGCGGCGGCCGCGCCACCGCCGAGGAGCTCGCCCGGCTGCGTGCCGAACAGGGGCTCGATCGCCCCTTGCCCGTCCGCTACCTGGACTGGCTGTCGGGAGTGCTGACCGGCGAGCCCGGGGTCTCGCTCATCACCGGCCGGCCGGTCGCCGAGCTCGTCGCCGAGCGGGCCGCGGTGACCCTGGCCCTGGCCGTGGCGGCGCTGGCGCTCGGCATCCCGCTCACGACGGCACTGGCCTGGGCCGCCGTCCGAGGGCCCCGATGGGCGCGGCCGGCCGTGAACACGCTGATCGTCACCGGTGCGGCGCTGCCCCAGGCCGTGGTGGCGGCCGCGCTCGTCGCCTGGCTGTCGACGGCCTGGCGGGCGTTCCCCCCGGTGTCGATGCTGCCGGCCGGCGAGCCGCCGTGGCACCGGCCTGACCTGCTCGTGCTCCCCGTCCTCACGCTGGCGCTGCCGACCGCCGCGTACGGCGCCGCCCTCCTGCGCGGGGCGATCGCCGACGTGGTCGCCCAGCCGTACGTGCGCGACGCGGAGCTCCGCGGCCTGTCACCCGTCACGGTCCTGTTCCGGTACGTGCTGCCGATGGTCGCCGCGCCCGCCACCCGACTGTTCGCGGTGCTCCTCGGCGGGCTCGTGGCGGGGACGGCGGTGGTGGAGATCCTGTTCGGCCTGGCCGGGCTGGGCGAGCTGCTGGTGACCGCCATCTCGACGCGGGACGTGCCCGTCGTCCAGAACGTCGCCCTGCTCGCCGCGGCCGTCGTGGTCGCCGGGCTGCTCGTCGCCGACGCGGCCGCGCCTGAGGCGGCCCGTTCGTGAGGCGCCGCACCGCTGGCGCCCTCGCCGCGTCGGCGGGCGCCGCCGTCCTGGTGGCGCTCGGCGGCCGGGCCCTGGCCGGGCACGACCCGGCGGCCGTCGGGGCCACGCCGTGGGCGGTCCCCGCTCCCGGGCTGCCGCTGGGCGCCGACGGGCTGGGCCGCGACGTGCTGTCCCGGGTCCTGTCCGGTGGGCAGGACCTGACCCTGACCGCGCTGGCCGCCGCCCTGACCGCCTCGGCCCTGGGGGTGGCGGGCGGCCTGTGGGCGGGATGGAACCGCGGCCGGCTCTCACGAGCCGTCGCCGCGACAGCGGACCTGCTGCTGGCGCTGCCGCTCCTGCTGCTCGCGCTGCTCGCGGTGGTCGTCCTGCCAGGACCGGCCGCGGTGATCGCCGGCACCGTCCTCGGCGGCACGCCGCTGACCCTGCGGGTGGTCGCCGACGCCACCGCGGGGGCCAGACACGCGGGATACGTCGAGGCGGCGCTGGCACGCGGCGAACGGGGAGCGTCCGTGCTGATGCGCGAAGTCCTCCCGGCGCACGCCGGGATCGTCGGCGCCGACCTGGCCCAGCGGTTCGTGCTGTCCGTGCAGCTCGCCGTCGCGCTCAACGTGCTCGGCTTCGGGCCGGCGCCGCCCGCGCCGGACTGGGCCGCCATGCTCCGCGAGAACCTGCCGGGCCTCGGACTCAACCCCGCGGCGACGATCGTGCCCGCGCTGGCCCTGGCGATCCTGACGGGCAGCTTCGCGGCCCTCTCCCACGCCCTGACCAGCCGGGACGGCGCCCCGTGAGCGGCCGGGGGCTGACCGTCCGCGGCCTGACCGTCGTCGGCGGGCCGGGAACGCCCGTCGTGTCCGGGCTGGACCTGCGCGTCCTCCCCGGGGAGGTGCTGGCCTTGACCGGCCCCTCCGGGTCCGGCAAGACGACCGTGCTGCGCGCCGTGCTGGGGGCGCTCCCCGACGGGCTGACGCGTACGGCCGGCGTGATCGAGTGGCACGGGACCCCCGTACGGGCGCCGCGACGCTGGCGGCGGCGGACCGCCGGCTTCCTCGGCCAGGACCCGGCCTCGGCGCTGCACCCCTTGAGGGACGCGCGAGCCTCGGTGGGCGAGGCCCTGCCCGGAGCCGCGCGGGTGAGCGGAGCGGAACGGGCGCTCGCCGGGGTCGGCCTGGACCCGGCCGCCATCGGTCACCGCCGCCCCCACCAGCTCTCGGGCGGCCAGGCACAACGCGTGGCGCTCGCCCGCGCTCTGGCCGCCGACCCCGAGCTGCTCGTCCTCGACGAGCCCACCAGCGCGCTGGACCCCACGGCGCTCGGCCTCGCGCTGGACCTGGTACGCCGACGCCGCGGCGACGGCCGGTCCGTGACGCTCGTCGTCTCGCACGACGCGGGCGTGGTGACCGGGCTGGCCGACCACGTCGTCCGGCTCGGCGCGGAAAGGGCCCCGGCTCGTCCCGCTGGGCGCGGCCGCGTGCGCGTGGCCGGGCAGGCACCGGTGACGCTGCGGGTGCGCGGGCTGACCCTCGCGCAGCCGCCCGGCGGCCCGCCGCTGCTCTCGGACGCCCGCCTCACCGTGGCGGCGGGGGAGTCCGTGGCGGTGCTCGGCGCGTCCGGCAGCGGCAAGAGCACGCTGCTGCGCGCCCTGGCCGGGCTGCACCCCGTCGAGCACGGCCACGCCACCGTGCTCGGCGCACCGCTTCCCTGGGCGGTGGCGGACCGGGACCCGGCCGCCCTGCGCGCGCTCGCTCTCGTCGGCCAGAACCCCGTGGCCGCGCTCAACCCGGCGCGCACGGCCGGAGCGGCACTGCTGCGTCCCCTGCGGACCCTGCGCGGACTCTCCCGGCAGGAGTCCCGTACGGAAGCACTCCGGCTGCTGGCCGCCGTCGGCCTGCCTCGGGAACTGGCGCGCCGCCGTCCCGCCGCGCTGTCCGGCGGGCAACGCCAGCGAGCCGCGCTCGCCAGGGCGCTGGCCGGGGGCCCGGCCGTCCTGCTGGCCGACGAGATCACCGCCGCCCTCGACGACCGGACCGCCGACCTCGTCCTCGACCTGATCGACACGCTGCGCCGCGACACCGGCCTCGCGGTCCTGACCGCCACCCACGACCCTCTCGTGGCCGCCTGCGCCGACCGCGTGCTGCGGATCGAAGCGGGCCGGCTGCACGACTGCCCTTCCCCGCCACCGCCCTTCCCGCCACTGTCCTGCCCCCACTGCCTGTCCCACCACGACGACCGGAGGCCACCCGTTGACGCCCGATGAACTCCTGCTCGCCCACCCGTGGATCGCCCGCGTCGACCACACCCGCGACGGCGGCCTCGTGGTCACCGCCGACCCCGCGGCGCTGACCGTACGGCACGAGCCCGGACACCCGCCCGTCCTGGGCGACCTGGTGGCCGAGCACCTCGAACACTGGGGCGAGGTCTACGACTGGACCTACCGCTCCGGCCGGGACACCGGCCGGCCGGACCTCGACCTGTCCGGCTGGCGCGCCACGGACACCGGCGAGCCACTGCCCGCCGACCACATGGCGGAATGGGCCGACCGCACCGCCGAGCTCGTGCTCAGGCACCGGCCGTCCCGGGTGCTGGAGCTCGGCTGCGGCACCGGGATGCTGCTGCACCGCCTCCACCCCCACCTCAAGGGGTACGTGGGGACCGACCTCGCCGAGCCGGTCGTGGCCCGCCTCGGCGGGCTCGGGCTGCCCGGCGTCAAGGTCGTACGGGCCGCCGCGCACGAGATCAACGGCGAGGCGGTCCGCGTCTCCCTGGCCGGCCTCGGCGACCGGCCCGACTGCGTGCTGCTCAACTCCGTCACCCAGTGCTTCCCGAGCGTGCAGTACCTGGCCGCCGTGCTGCGCGACGCGATCGACGCCGTGGCCCCCGGAGGGACCGTGATCGTCGGCGACGTACGCCACTCCGGGCTGCTGGGAGAGCACTGCCGCCGCCTGGAACCGACGGCGGACGCGGCGGAGCAGCGCGCCGCGGCCGACACCGAGCTGCTGTTCGACCCGGTGACGCTGGCCGCTGCCGCCGCCCGTTCGAACCGGAGCGTCACCGTCAGCCTCCACGCCAAGACCCTGACGTTCGACACCGAGCTGACCCGGTACCGGTTCGACGCCGTGCTGCACGTGGACGCGCCGGCCGGCCCGGCAGCCCTCGTGCGCGCCTGGGACGAGCTGGGGCCTGATCCGGCGGCCGCGCTGGCCGCGCTGGCGGCCGGGGACGGTCCCGTCCGGGTGACGGGCATCCCCAACCGCCTGCTCCGGCCCGTTCCGGGAGCGGAGTCGGGCGCGAGCCTGCGCGCGGTGCTGGAGGGCACGGACAGCGCCGTGCTCCTCGATCCCGCCGACCCGGCGTTCTTGCAGGTCGCGGTGCCTTCGGAGGCTGCCGCCCTGCCTGTCGACGCGCTGGCCGGGGCAGGCAGGCCGCACGAGCCGCTGGGCGCGTTCGCCCGCGCGAGGCTCGTCGAGGTGGCCAAGCGAGAGCTCCGCCGCGCCGGGCTGCCGATCCCCGCGGAACTCGCCGCGCGGGTCCCCGACGGCGCCGGCCGGGACGCCGTCAGCCTGGCCGAGGACGCCGCGCAGGCCGACCGCGCCGGACGCCTCGCGCTCGCGCGGACCGGCAGAACGGGAGCGCGCCTGCCCGCCGATCGGGCCGCGCAGCCGGTGCCCGACGCCGCGCTCGCCCACCTCCCGGCCGCGGTCCGGACCTTCGACGAGATCGCCCTGCGGGCACTGCTCACGCTGATGAGCGGCGTCCTGCCCCAGGGGACGTCACGGACGGCCGGGGAAGCCGTCGCAGCGCTCGGCACGGCGCCACGGCATGCGTGGATCGTCGGACGCTGGCTGGAGGTCCTCACCGCGGAAGGGCTCCTGCGCCGCGACCCCGGCGGCCGGTACGCGGCCACGGCCGGGCCGGACCCGACCCGGGACGACGGCGGCGACCTCGAACGCGCCTGCGCCGCGCTCGGGTACCCGGACGAGATGGCGGTCTTCTTCCGCACCGCCCTGGCTCACCTGCCCGAACTGCTGCGGGACGAGATCCCGGCCCAGGCGCTGCTCTTCCCCGACGGCGACCTGCTCACCTCGCTCAGCAAGGACCAGCACAACGTCAGCAACACCTATCTGAACGCCGCCCTGGGACACGTCCTCGCCCGCGCCGCCGCCACCCGCGCGAGGCCGCTGCGAGTCGTGGAGCTCGGAGGCGGAGCGGGCGGAAGCACCGCCGCCGCGCTGGACGGGCTCGCGGACGCGGAGGCGGACTACCTGTTCTCCGACGTGTCGAGGTTCTTCACCACGGCGGCCGAGGACCGGTTCGGCGACCGGCTCCGCTACGCGCTGCTGGACGTCAACGCCGACCTCGTCGCCCAGGGGGCGCGGCGCGCCGGCGCCGACGTGGTGATCGCCGCCAACGTCCTGCACTGCGCGCGGAACGCGGGACGGTCGCTGCGCTGGATGGCGGAGCTGCTGGCGCCCGGCGGCCTGCTGGTGGTGACCGAGGCGATCCGCGAGCACTACCTGGTGCTCGCCACGATGCAGTTCCTCATGTCCCCGCGCGAAGGGGAGCCGGACCTCGGCGTGGGAGACCGGCGAGGCGGTACGGGGCGCGTCTTCCTCACCGGCGGCGAGCTGCCCGCCGAACTGGCCGAGGCGGGGCTGCGCCCGATCCTGGAACTGCCCGGGGCCGCCTCGCCGCTGGCCGCCCCGGCACAGCACCTGTTCGTCGCCGCGAAGCTCTGAACCGGGGCGGGGGCGGGGATCCGCCCCCGCCGCTCAGCCCAGCGCCACCGGCAGCCCGGCACGGAACAGCTCCTGCTCCAGCCACACGGCCGCCCGCACGCCGTCGGCGGCGCTCGGCCCCACCAGCGTCACCGGATCCGGCACCGCCTTCAGATGAGCCGCGTCCCCCGCCGCGTACACACCGGCGACGCTGGTCCGGCCGTACTCGTCCACCTCGACACAGCCGTCCGGCAGCAGCTCGCAGCCGAGCTGCACGGCCAGCCCGGTGTTCGGGCGGGTGGGGGCGCGATGGTAGACGGCCTCGCGCGCCAGCGTCGTCCCGTCGGCGAAACGCAGGATCAGCGCGTCCAGATCGCCGTCGACGCCCGTGAGCGGCGTCTCCTTCACCGGGACGCCCCGGGCCTTGAGGACCGCGGCGACGGGCTCCGGCATGGCGGCGGGACCGTTCGTGCACAGGACCACGTCGTCGCTGTAGCGGTCGGCGACGTAGGCCGCGAGCATCGCGTCGGGGCCGTTGCCGATGACGGCGAGCACCTTGCCGTTCGTCTCGTAGCCGTGGCAGAAGGGGCAGTGGAAGACGCTCCTGCCCCACCTCTCGGCCAGCCCTGGAACGTCGGCGGGCTGGTCGGTCAGCCCGCTCGTCAGCATCAGGCGGGACGCCTCGACGCGTTCCCCGCCCGTTCCCCCGCTCGTTTCGCCGCCCGTTCCCCCGTCCGTTTCGCCGCCCGTCAGGGTCACCGTGAAGCGGCCCGGCTCGCCCTCCGCCGAGGTGACGCGTCCCTGCCGGAACTCGACCGTCGGGTACGCCGCGAGCTCGGCCCGCCCGTCGGCCAGCAGGCGCGCCGGGGAGCCGCCGTCCCTGCCGAGGTACATGTGCATCTCCGCGGCGGGGGCGTTGCGGGGCTGGCCGGCGTCCACCACCAGGACGCGGCGGCGCTGGCGGCCCAGCACCAGCGCCGCGCTGAGCCCCGCCGGGCCGCCGCCGACCACGATCACTTCGTACATCACGCGTCTCCTCTGCTGATGAGGTACATGCCGAGTTCGGCCGGGCCGGTGCGGGCGGGCCTGAGGCCGTGCCGGGCGAGCTCCGCCCTGAGCCGCCGCTCGTCGAGGACCCACCAGGCGTAAGTCGCGGTCACCTCGTCGACCAGGCGGCCGTCGTGGTGGGTTCGGTAGGTCATGTGCCAGGTGACGCGGTCCGGGCCGGCGGGCTCGGCGCGGGCCCAGCCCTCGTAGCGGCGCCGTCCCAGGCGTACGTCGGCGGTCCGGGCCGGCGGCACCGCCACCGGTGCGGCAGGCGGCTGCAGGTTGAGCACCGCCAGGCCGCCGGGGACGAGACGCTCGGCGAGCAGCGCCCAGATCCGCTGCCGGCCGGCCGGGTCGAAGTGGCCGAGGACGTTCATGGCGACGACGGCGCCGAGCCGGTGCGGCAGGTCGGCGTCGAGCAGCCCCTCCGGCAGCACGGTCACCCGATCACGCAGCTCGGCGGCCTCGTACACCCGGGCCAGCAGGACGGACCGCAGCCCCGGCGACGGCTCGACGGCCACGATCTCACCGTCGCACGCCTTGGCGATCACCCCGGTGCCGTGCCCGCCACCGGCGCCCACGTCCACGACCGGATCGGTGACCCCGCGCAGCGCCTCCTCCAGCGGCGGCCCCAGGACCGCCCAGTGCGGAGCCATCATCACGTCGATGAACTCCGCTGATCGCTCGTACTCGTCGGGCACGCGCACCTCTTCATTTTGTAGTGATAATCATAATCATTTCATGAGACTAGGAAGAGGTGGAAGTGATCGTCAAGAGCCGGGCGTCAGCGCCAGTGGAGATCTCCGATCAGCGCCGACTCCGCGCCGCCGTCGGCGAAGATGACCTGGCCGGTGACGAAGCGGTTGTCCGCGCCGGCGAGCCAGCAGATGAGCTCGCCGACCCACTCCGGCCGCCCGGGGAAGCCGCCGAACGGTTGCGGCGCCGCGGCCTCCACGGCGGTGCGCACGTCCTACGAAACACGAGGAGCGGCAATGACCTGTGGCGTCATGCGGTCGTGCCGCGGTCGAAGAGTTCGACGAGTTCATCGGCGCACGGATCGGGGGCGAGCCCGGCGGCGAGGAGCGGAGCCGTGCTGTCGATCGAGGCTCGCAGCGCCGCCGCCATGACCTGCGGATCGAACGGGCGGAAGGCGCCGCTGCGCTGCCCTTCGGCGAACAGGCCGGCCAGCCGGTTCTGCGATGCGACGTGGTGATGCTCCCAGGCGCCTGCGCCGCCGTTGAGGAGGATCTGCTGGAGCGCCCGCATCTGCGGCGAGTGGCTCGCGATGTACGCCACGTTCGCCCGGATGACGGTGGCGAGCTGTTCGCGGGCGCCGGTCACGCCGTCAAGGGCGGCCCTCATGTAGGCCTCGGAGTCGGCGACGACGTGATCGGCGACGGCCGCGAACAGCTCGTCCTTGCTGGAGAAGTGGTACGTGATCAGCCGCTTGCTGCTGAGCCCGGCCTCCTTGCAGATGGCCTCGAACGTGGCGGCCTGGTAGCCGCCCTCGGCCAGGAGCGCGCGGATAGCGCCCGGCACCTGTCTTCCGGAGCCGGCCGAGCGGCGTCACCGGGCGGTCTCGCACGCCGGTGCCGTCACCGGTCCCGGGCTCCTGCGCCCGGCCGTCCTGACCGCGATCCACCCGGTGAGCGCAAGCGCGAGCACGGCGGGGACGAGGGCCCAGGCCGCGAGGTCGGCCGGGCCGGTGCCGGCGGTGAGAAGCCCGCCGCCGAGCGCCGCGCCGGCCGCGGAACCCAGGTACATCGCCGCCATCTGGAAAGCGATGATCGGCATCGCCTGCGCGGGCCGGTCGGCCGTGAGCGCCTGCTGGAGCGTCGGCACACTGGCCCAGCCGGCCGCGCCCCAGACCGCCGCGGCGGCCAGCCACGCCCCGGGCGAGGCCGAGAGCCAAGCCACGGCGAAGCTCAGCGCCAGCAGGGCCGGCATCGCGACCAGCAGCGGCTTGGGGCCGTAACGGTCGAGCGGCCTGCCGATCAGCGCGGACCCGGTGACGCCGCCGATGCCCCACGCCCACACCAGGGCGAAGCCCCACGCGCCCAGGCCGCGGTCCTCCGCCATCGGCAGCAGGTACGTGTAGAGCCCCAGGCTCGCGACGCCGAGCAGGAAGGCGGCCACGACGCCGGCGCTGGTCCGTCCCGCGCGCAGGACCTTGAACGCGGGCTCGCCGGACGCCGCGTCGAGCCGCGGGAGCGTCCTGGCGCGCAAGGCGATGGCCGCCATGCTGACCACGCCGATGAGCACCACCAGGGCCATGGTCCAGCGCCAGCCGGCGCCCTGGCCGATGAGCATCCCGACGGGCACGCCCGCCACGGTGCCCGTGGACAGCCCGAAGGTCACCATGGCCATGGCGCGGCCCCGCTCATGGCCGGCGACCATCGCGGCGGCCGTCGCCGTCGCCACCGCGGTGAGGATGCCGGCGCCCGCACCCGCGACGACGCGCGAGGCCAGGAACACCTCGATCCCCGGAGCGACCGTCGTGACGAGGTTGCCCAGGTTGAACACCCCGAGCGCGATCAGCATGGCCCGCGCCGTGCTGCCCCGGGTCAGGCGCCCCGACAGCAGCGGCCCGGCGACGGCGTAGGCGGCGGTGAACGCGGTGACACCCAGGCCGATCATCGCCACCGTGGCCCCCAGCGAGCCGGCGATGGACGGAAGCACCCCGGCCAGGACGTAGGCGTCGATCCCGAGCGCGACCGCGGCGGCGACGAGCGGCCAGACACGGCGGATCATGCGTCATCGTCCTCGTAGCCGGCGAGCACGGTGCCGAGCAGGCCGGGGAACCGGGCTTCGAGATCCTCGTCCCGGAGCCGGATCATGCACTTACGGCCCTCGGCGCGTACGAACACGACCCCGGACTCGCGCAGCAGGCTCGTGTGATGGGTCAGCGTCGAACGTGGCAGGTCCGGGCCGAGGTCGATGCTGTCGACCTCGCCCCGCTCCGCGAGCATCCGCACCATGTTCAGCCGCAGCGGCTCGCTCAGGGCGAAGAGCACGCGCGGGATCGCGATCTCGTCGGTCGCCGGGTGCTCGTAGGTCCGTGGAGGCATGGTCGTCTCCTATCGTTCGAAAATAGTCGCACAATGATTGTGCGGGAATTCTCGCACGATCGGCCTACGCCCAGCAAACCGCCCCTACCCTGCGGGGATTCGCTCCTCGTCGAGGCGGCGGCCGAAGCTTATGACCTCTCCTGGCCGGTGTGCCTGTGATCCGTAGTTGGCGGCTGTGAACTACAGGTGGCGGGCGTTGGTTGTTGCAACGTCACCTTGATCGACTCTGGTAGCGCTGGCCGATCGTGCTGGGGCAACTCAGGTCGGTGAGAGCGGTCCCGCGCCGCTGTCGCATCGTGCCCCGAGATCGGCGGCGTACTGGTTCAAGCGGTGACGGAGAACGAGCGATCCTGTCGGCTCACACCGCGCCACCGGAACCGCTCCCAGATCCCGGATCGCGCACACCACCTCGACACCCGACGTCCGCCAAGCACCCGTCCACCGCCGGGCCCAGTCGGGCCGCAACGCCAGACGGCCACGCTCCGCCTCGCCGACCCCGAAGGCCAGAAACAACTCAGCCAGCCCACAGCGATCCGACCGCACCAACCCCGAGTCGCGCAGAGTCACTGACAAAGCACAGCATGTCGTGCAGAAATCGGCGGCCCCTACGCTGTCGATGATTCCGAGCCGAGATCAACTGGCGGCGTATAGGTGATTATGCAGAGGCAAGCACGTGCAGATGTGCAGAGTCTGGCGCAGCGATTGGCTGGAGCGTCGCCGCGCCCTGAGGGCGTGGACCGGGGCGGCGGCATGCGAACGGTCAGGATCGGGTCGGACCCAGCCGCCGGATGAGGAACTGCTCAAACGTCAGCAGTTCCGGATGCCGTCGGCGCAGGTCCGAGATGTCGGCCCGGTAGCCCTCTTCGGCGAACCATTCGAACATGCGCTCATCTATCGGCAGCGCCTCGAACCTGGTCGGAGTGCCGGTGACACGCTCATAGGTCTCCGCGACTTCGGGGAAGGTGAGCTCGTCGCCGGCCAGTTCGACCTGCCGGCCGATGAACTGCCCGGGGTTGTCGAAGGCATCGGCGGCGAAGATCCCGATGTCGTCGGTGGCGATGAGCTGCATCGGCTTGTCCGGCTTGGCCGGCAGTGCCAGGAGTCGCTCGCCGTCGGCGTTGGCGTAGTGCAGGAGATTGTTCATGAAGAACACCGGCCGCAGGATGGTGGCGGGCACGCCGAGGGCCAGGATGTGCCGCTCGATCTCGGCCTTGCTTTCGAAGTGATCGATGCCGGTCTCGCGTTCGGCGCCGCCCACGGAACTGTAGACCAGGTGGGCGACGCCGCTGCTGTGGGCGATGTCGGCCACGGTCTTGCCTTGGCGTACCTCGGCGGCCAAGGTCTCGGGCTCGTAGGCCAGCGCCTGGACGCTGAACACGCCGTGTACGCCGCTCATCGCCTCGCGCAAGGAGTCGGGGTTGTCGAACTCGCCCTGAACCAGCTCCGCGCCCTGCTCCCGCAGCGCTTGCGCTGCGGGCTTGCGCGGATCACGGACGAGCGCGCGGACGGTCCAGCCGCGGGCCAGCAGTTGGCGGGCGGTGGCTCCGCCCTGGTTGCCGGTGGCACCGGTGACGAGAACAACTCGGGAAGCAGACATGGTCAGGTAACCGCCTCTTACTCGGAGCGTTTTGCTCCGAGTAATGTAGCTCGGAGCGGAACGCTCCGCAATCGGTATCCTGGATCCATGTCCGACCCCGTGACTCGCCGCAAGCGAGGCCCGCAGGCCTTGGCGGCCCGCAACGACCAGGCGCTGATCGAGGCCGCCCGCCACGTGTTCACCACTCAGGGCTTCGACGCGCCTGTATCAGCCGTCGCCGAGCATGCGGGCGTGGGCATGGGCAGCCTCTACCGCCGCTACCGCACCAAGGAAGAACTCCTCCAACGGTTGTGCGTCGACTCGATGGAACGCGTCGCGGCCGCTGCCCAGGGCGGCCTGGCTCACGAGGACCCCTGGCAGGGACTGGCCCACTACATCCAGCAATGCGTGGCCTTCGGCTTCGGCATCCTGGCCCCGCTGGCCGGCGCCATCGACGTCACGCCCGAGATGCAGCAGGCCAACCAGCGAGCCCAGCACTTGGCCGACGAACTCACCGCCCGTGCCCACCGCGCCGGAGTACTCCGAACCGACGTAACCACCATGGACATCTCCCTGCTCATCGGCCAGTTCAGCCGCAGCACCCCAGCTCCGCCCGGACGAGCCGAGGAAGAGATCCGCTCCCGGCTGCTGGCCATCGCCCTGGACGGCTTGAAGGCCCACAACACCGGCCCGCTGCCCGGCGAACCATCCAGCGTGCAGCACTACCAGACCCTCTGGGACACCAGACGAACACAGCCCTGATGACGGCATGCCCGCCACGGCGAGCGTTCCCCGATCACACCACCCCCACGGCCGCCGACCGGTCCGACAGGCCATACCAATTGATCTTCCGGGTATCGCCGACCACGCGCATCACCCTGCGCGTTTGCCCGTACTGCCTATGTACGTCTGCCTGTGCGCCGACATCAGCGTCCGCCACCTGTCGTTCACAGCCGCCAACTACGGATCACAGGCACAGCCGGACCGCCGGAGGATCCGGCGGCCCGGGGTCAGGTCCAGGCCATGACCAGCTGCGTGTGGCGCTTGCGGAAGATGCGGCCGACAGCGGGAGCGGGCAGGACGGCGCTCGCAGGGTGGAGGGTGAAAACAGGGCTCGGGTGGTCTCGCCGGCAGCGGTCCCACGTCCGTACGTGATCGTGCAGTTGCCGGGTGAGCCCGGCGCCGTCGCGGCCGTATCCGCAGGCGCCGAACTCCCAGCGTGACGTGCCGGTCCTGTCGCTGGACGGCTCGCGGAGGGTGAGGTAGGCGAAGCTGTCGTGGGTGATCAGCGCGGGGCAGTACCAGCGCATGGCCGGTTGGATGAGGCCGCAGTCGCGGTCGGGGTCCTGCCAGAACATGCCGAACCGCTCGTCGCTGGTGGCGATCCACAGGTGCATCGAATCGAAGGGCTGCCCAGCGGCGACGCTGACGCCGGTCCACAGCTCGGTGCGGTCGCCGTCCAGAGCCTGGTCGAGCTCGGCGGCGTCGAGTGCGGGGCCGCTTTCCAGGGTCAGTCTGACGGCGCCGCCGGCCAGGACGGGTTCCTGGTCGGGCAGCTTGCCGGCGCCCTGGCAGGGGACGAAACCGCAGACCTTCGGGTTGAGCCCGAGGAAGTGATCTCCCTCGCGGACGAAGGTGAACGAGCGGCTGATGGTGGAGAAGCGCAGCGGGACGATCATCCGGCCGCCCGGGGCGAGCAGATGCGTCCACGGGACATCCCAGACGCCGACAGTGACGATGATCGCGTCGAAGCCGCCGCTGGGAGCGTGCCGCTCGGCGGCATGTTCGGCGTCGCCCAGGACGACCCGCACCCGGTCATGGCCGGTGCGGGCCAGGAAGCGGCCGGCGCGCTCGGTGACGAAGGGGTCGATGTCGATGGTGACGACCAGCCCGTCGGGTCCGACGATCTCGGCGATCAGGGCCGCGTTGTAGCCGCCGGAGCCGATCTCCAGGACACGCGCGCCCGGGCGGAGCTGTGCCGCTTCGAGCATGTCGGCCTGCAACCAGGGCGCGCTGATCGAGCTCGTGGCTCTGCCGTTGTGATCGCGCTTGGTGACGACGACGTCGTGGGCCGAGTAGATCACGCCGAGCGGCGCCTCCGGAGCGAACCGCTCACGCGGCACTGTGGCGAAGGCCGCTTCGACCTCGGGGGAGCGGATCCAGGCGCCTTGCTTGAGCTCGGCGACCATGTCGGCTCGCAGGCGATCGGCGGACTGCGACGGCGGAGGGTCGGTGGCCACCGCAGCGAGAATAGCCAGGGGCAACGGTCCGTGCCGGGGATTCGCGGGATGGGCGCCGGGGGCGGTTCGGTCAGGTGCCGGGTGTGTGGTCGAGTGCGGCTGCGTAGGCGTCCTGCATGCGCGCTGTGATGGTGGGGCCGTCCGGTGCGGGCTTGCGGCGCGCCTCGGGTCCGAGGTGGGTTTCGCGGAGTTCGTCCATGAACGCCTCCAGGGCCGACTCGCCGCCGGCGGCGAGGACCTGCCCGCGGGCCGCGTACTCGTCGGCGACCGGGAGGTGCCGGGTTCCCCAGGCGCCGAGCTGGGCGAAGACGGGCACCAGCTGGATCGCCGGCTCGGTCAGGCTGTAGACGACCTTCTGCTTGTGCGACGGGTCCTCGGCCTTGGTGAGCAGCCCGTGCTCGACGAGCACGGCGAGCCGGTCGGCGAGGATGTTGGAGGAGATCCGCTCCGGGCCGTTGAGCAGTTCACGGAAGTGCCGGGCGCCGGTGTAGATCACGTCGCGCAGGACCAGCAAGGTCCACCGGTCGCCGAAAATCTCCAGCGACAGGTTGATCGGACACCTCGACCGCGTGTCTTTCCGCACCGCACCCACCTTCGAACTGGTTGCATGTTCGTATCAGTGTGGCCTAGGTTGGGCCGCGTAGCAAGTTGCAAAACGAGAGCAGTCTGAGGAGGCTCAGATGTCGCTGGACAATCTGCCCGAGGTGGTTTCGCGCGAGGAGTGGCTCGCCGCCCGCAAGGAGCTCCTGGCCAAGGAGAAGGAGCTCACCCGGGCCCGTGACCGGATCAACGCCGAGCGGCGCCGGTTGCCGATGGTCCGGGTGGACAAGCCGTACACGTTCGACGGACCGGACGGGAAGGTGAGCCTGCTCGACCTGTTCGAAGGCCGGAGCCAGCTGCTGATCTACCACCTCATGTTCGCTCCCGACGCCGACGAGGCCTGCCCGGCCTGCTCGTTCTGGATCGACAACGTGGGCCGCCTCACCCACCTGCACGCCCGCGGCACGACGCTGGCGGCCGTCTCGCGAGCGCCGCTGGACAAGCTCCAGCGCTACAAGCGCCGAATGGGCTGGACGCTCCCGTGGTACTCGTCGTTCGGCAGCGACTTCAACTACGACTTCCACGTCAGCTTCGACGCCTCGATCACGCCCGTCGAATGGAACTACCAGGACTACGACCAGCTCGTGCGGGCGAACCCGGGCTGGGAGGGGTACACGGGCGAGGAGATGGGCGTGAGCGCCTTCCTGCGCCGCGACGGGGACATCTTCCACACCTATTCGTGCTTCGGGCGCGGCATCGACCTGCTCAACGGCACGTACAACTGGCTCGACCTCACCGCGCTCGGCCGTCAGGAGGACTGGGAGCAGCCGCCCGGCCGCGCCGACGGCCCGGCCATGAGCTGGCTGCACCGCCACGACGAGTACGATCCGGCCGCCATCGGCGGGGCGCACGGCCCACGGTGACCACGGCCATCCCATGACCGCCGCGCGGGTCCCGTCCTGCGCGGATCCTCCACCGAGAAAGGCGCACATGAGTACCCCGCAAGCGACGCCGAGCCGGGGCGGAACGAATCTCGTACTGGCCACGCTGTTCTTCGGCGTGTTCGCCCTGGGCTGTGCCGAACTGCTCGTGGTCGGCCTGCTCGAACCGATCGCCGCCGACCTCGGCGTCTCCATTCCCGCCGCCGGCGCCCTGGTGACGTCCTACGCGCTGGGCCTGGCGATCGGCGGCCCGATCCTGACCGCGCTGACGATCCGGCTGGACAGGCGGGCCGTGCTCGCCGGCGCGCTCGTCCTGTTCGCCCTGGCCAACCTGGCCCCGGTGCTGATCACCGACTATGCCCTCTTCGTCGTCGCGCGCGGTGTCGACGGCGCGGCGCAGGGGCTGTTCGTCGCCGTCGCGTTCGGGGTCGGCACCTCGATCGCCCCGCCGGAGCGCGCGGGCCGGGCGATCTCCGTGATCATCTCGGGCGTCGCCGTCTCGGCCGCCCTGGGGCTGCCGCTGGGCACGGCGATCGGCCAGACGCTCGGCTGGCGCGGCTCGTTCACCGCGATCATCGTGCTCAGCGTGATCGTGCTGATCGCCACCCTGGCGCTGGTTCCCGCCGTGCCCGGCAGCCGCAGCGGCTCCGCCGGCCAGGCCAGGTACGCCCTCGCCCCCCGGGTGCTCGCCGTGCTGGGACTGAACCTGGTGGTGTTCACCTCGCTGTACGCGGCGCTGACCTACATCGTGCCGTTCCTGCGGGACGTCACGGGCGTCCCCGCCGCGATGGTCAGCGTGTACCTGTTCGTCTACGGCCTGGCCACGGCCGTGGGTTCCTTCTCCGGCGGCTGGTTCGCCGACAGGAACGCCGCCCGCACCCTGGTCGTCGGCACCACCGGCATGGCGGCCGCCCTGCTGATGCTCCACCTCGTCGGCGGCGACCCGATCCTGGTGGCGCTGACGATGCTGCTCTGGGGCCTGTTCGCCTTCGTCATGGTGCCCTCGCTCCAGCTCCGCGTGGTGAGCCTGGCCGGCCCGGGCGGCGAGCTGGCGCAGTCGCTGCCCGCCTCCGCGATCAACATCGGCGTCGCCCTGGGCCCGATCGCCGGCGGCATCGCGCTCAGCAGCAGCGCCTCCGCCCCGGTGATCACCGGCCTGGCCATCGCGCTGGTCGGCATCGCGGCCTCCGTGGCCACCGGCTACCTCAAACCACCCCCGGCCACGACGACCGCTCCGACCGTCCAGTCCACACGCCGCCAGCGCACGGGACCAGCCAGTCAGGCCTGAGCGCGAACCGTACGCGCCGCGTAATGGTCCGCGGGCGTCCACCCGCAAACGCGTTGCCATGCCGCTGCGTCGCTTGGCATCCTCATCCCGGTGATCGAAGCCCATCGCCCCGTCAAAGCCACCGTGGCCATCCCCGTCACCGTGCGCGACCTGATTCCCCGCGATCTGCCGGCGTGCGCATGGTCGGGGTCGGCCGGCCACCTGCGCCTCGTGGAGCGGGAGTTGGCGCGCGCCGCGAAGGGAGAGGTGGACTACCTGGCGGTATGCACCCCAGTGGACCTGCCGGTGGCCATCGGCGGTGTCGACTACCGGCTCCGCGAGGGGGCCGGCACCCTGTGGCAGCTCGCCGTCCTCCCGGCGCTGCAGTCCCGTGGCCTGGGAACGTTGCTGATCCAGGCCGCCGAACAGCGCATCGGTGAACGGAGGCTGTGCAGGGCGGAACTGGCCGTCGAGGAGGACAACCCTCGAGCTCGCGCTCTGTACGAACGCCTGGGCTATGTCGCCTATGGCCGCAAGCCGGAGGCCTGGGACGAGGAAGCGCCGGACGGCTCGGTCCATCGCCATGAGACCACGTGCGTTCTCATGCGCAAGGATCTTTGATTTCCGGGAGGCGCCGATCCCCGGCCGACACGGCGCCTGTCCCCGGTCAGCGGGGGCTGGTTACGGGGTCGGCGAGGTCGAGGGCGGTCGTCACGAAGGCCTTGACCCGGGAGGTGGCCGCGTTCGTGCGCCAGGCGGGCCCCCACTCCAGGGCCGGGCCGTCGTGGACCGGGACGTACGCCACGTCGGGCCGCGCGTAGTAGCGGACCCCCGCCGCGCCGCAGGGAAAGACCCCCTTGCCCGCGCTGACCAGGGTCAGGACCTCCTGGAAGGTGCCGGCCGTCGGGCCTTCCGGTATGGCCTTGCCCGAGGGCGTGGTGTGCAGGTGGCGGGCGGCGCGCAGGTAGGCGGGGATCGACGGCGGGACCTGGATGACCTTGTCCCGTGCCAGGTCCTCGACCGAGACGGCCGTACGGCGGGCGAACGGATGGCGTGCCGGCACGGCGAGCACCATCGGCTCGGTGAACAGCACCGGCCCCTGCGTCAGCCCCTCCTCCTCGATGGGGAAGCAGATCAGCATCACGTCGACCTGCCCGTCGAGCAGCGGGTCGAGGGCGGTGCCGATCTGGACCTCCCTGACGTGGACCGCGCAGTCGGGGTGGCGCTCGCGGAACCGTTCGGCCGCCGCGAGCGCGATCTGCCCCGTGGCCGCGGTGAGGAACCCGACGGTCAGCGAGCCGGTGATGCCGCGTGCAGCCTCGATGACCGTCGCGACCGTGGACTGGATCTGGGCGTACGCGGGCCCGAGCCCGTCAAGCAGTTGCGCGCCGATGGGCGTCAGCCGTACCTGCCGGGTGGACCGCTCGAAGAGCGGGACGCCGATGCGGCGCTCCAGCTTCTGGATGGTCTGGGTGACGTGGGCGCGCGAGACGAGCAGGCGGTCGGCGGTGCGGCCGAAGTGGAGTTCCTGGGCGAGGGTCAGGAACGTCTCGATCTCGCTGCGCTCCAGGGCCATCCACGCCTCCACCGCGACTGTTCACACTGACTGACCGATTATTGCGGCATTGGGCGTTTTTCCGGAATTAGCCGTGCGTCAGAGTCGGAACCACCGAACAACCGACCATGGAGCACAACCTATGTCTCTCGACCACCGCATCGCCGTCGTCACCGGAGCCTCCAGCGGCATCGGCGCCGCCACCGCCCGCCTCCTGGCCGCCCGAGGGGCCAAGGTGGCGCTCCTGGCCCGCCGCCTCGACCGGCTCGACGCGCTCGCCCAGGAGATCAAGTCCGCCGGGGGAGAGGCGCTGGCCGTCGCCGCGGACATCACCGATCCCGCCACGCTCGCCGCCGCCGCCGGACGGATCGGCGCCACGTACGGCACCACCGACCTCGTCGTGAGCAACGCCGGCGTGATGCTGCCCTCGGCCATCCAGGCCCGCAACACCGCGGACTGGCGGCGCGAGGTCGACGTCAACGTCAGCGGCGTCCTCAACGTCGTCGACGCCTTCCTCCCCGGCCTCCTCGACGCCGCGGGAGCCGGACGCCCGGCCGACCTGATCACCATGTCCTCGATGACCTCGCACGTCGTCTTCCCCTACATGGCCGTGTACAACGCCACCAAGGCCGCCGTCAGCCACCTGTCGAGGACCATGCGCACCGAACTCGGCCCCCAGGGCGTACGGGTCAGCGTGGTCGAGCCCGCCATGACCGCCACCGAACTCCAGGGGCACGTCACCGACGAGGGCGTCAACGCCTGGGTCGCCCAGGCGCGCGAGGCGTTCGCCTGGCTCGACCCGCACGACGTCGCCGAGGTGGTCGCCTTCACCGCCTCGCGTCCCGCGCACGTCAACCTCTCGCAGGTCGTCGTCTACCCCACCCGGCAGACCTGACGCGATATCGACGTGACCGGGGGAGCGGTCGCCTCTACGCCGAAGACCCGGGGCCGGGCGCCGCCAGAGTCCGCAGGACGCAGAACTCGTTGCCCTCGGGGTCGGCCATGACCACCCAGCCCTGGCCCACGTCCCTCGTGACGGCGCCGAGGCCGAGCAGCCTGGCCACCTCGTCGCCGGTGCTGCGGTCGATCGGGCTCACGTCGAGGTGAAGCCGGTTCTTCACGGTCCTGCCCTCGGGCACCTGGATGAACTGCAGCGTGGGCGGCATCTGGCGGGCCAGCACCTCCTCGACCGTCGGCTCCCAGGAGCCGATCTCGACCTTGCCCTCCCTCCGGTCGATCACCGTGAAGTCCAGGACCTCGCACCAGAAGGCCGCGAGTCTCTCCGGATCGTGGCAGTCGATGGTCAGCTCGGTGAATCTGCTGGTCATGTCTCTCCTCAGGTCTCAGGATGTCCCGAACCAGGCGGACAACGCCTCACGCAGAGAGGGCGTCGCGCTGTCCGCGGGTTCGTCGACGGTGGCGGCCCAGGCGATGTGGCCGTCCGGGCGGATGAGCAGGGCGTCGGCCGGCCGGTCACCGGTCTTGGCGGTGTGGACGCCGACGCGCGGCTGCCAGTCCCCGGCGGTTTCGCGCAGGTCCCGGCGGCCGGCGAGGTCGAGGAGGACGGGCCGGGCGGGGCGCATGAGCTCCGCCACGCTCGTCATGCCCCGCTCGGTGTGCAGGGTGAGGTCGGGGACGAAGGCGCCGGTCAGCGGGTGGCGGGCGGCGCCGGGCATCGGGTAGCGGATGTCGGAGCCGGCGACGAGGGCGCCCATGCGGCGCAGCGGCTGCTCGTCGGCGAGCAGTTCCCGTACGACCTCCCGCAGCGCTTCGGCGGCCGGGTCGTGCCCGCGCCGCAACGCCACCTGGGCCCGGGTGTGCAGCATGGTGCGGGCGCCGGCGAGGTGACGTTCGCCGTGGTACGTGTCCAGCAGGCCGGCCGGGGCCCAGCCGTGCAGGTCGGCGGCCAGCTTCCAGGCGAGGTTGACCGCGTCCAGCATGCCGGCGTTGAGCGCCACGCCGGTGGCCGGGAACAGGTGCGCCGCGTCCCCGGCCAGCAGGATCCGCCCCTCGCGGTAGCGGTCGGCCTGCCGCGCCTTGAACGTGAACCGCGACAGCCGGACCGCCTCGGCCACGGGCAGGTCCACGCCGAGCACGCGGCGGAGGCTGTCCTGGAGCTCGGTGACGGTCATCGGGGTGTCGTCGTCGTACTCGACGCTCTCGTCCTCGACGGTGTAGAGCGAGACGGCCTGGGAGCCAGGCGAGGCCCCGATGCCGAAGAGCCCGTGGTCCGTCCGGGTGAACCCCGGGTGGATGGCGCCGAAGCCGGGGACGTCGAGGCCGCCGTCGCCGCGCACGGTGACCGTGCCGGGCAGGGTGACCTGGGCCAGCCGGTTGACCTCCGGGTACGTGGTGCCGGGGAAGCCGATGCCGGCCCAGGCGCGGACCCGGCTGCGCGCGCCGTCGCAGCCCACCACGTACCGGGCCCTGACCTGGTACGGCCCGTCCGGGCCGCGGACGTCCACGGTGACGGCGGCCTCGTGCTGGCTCATCCCGGTCACCTCGTGCCCGCGGCGCAGGTCGACGTCAAGCTCGCCGGCCACCTCGCCGAGCAGGCGCTCGAGGTGCTGTTGCGGGAGCGGCAGCGCGCGCATCGGGGGATCGGCGAGCTCGGTGAAGTCCAGGTGCACGCCGCCGAACGGGAACCGGGGAGCCGGGACGGGGCCGGTGCATGCGGCTTCGAAGCGTCCCAGCAGGCCCCGGTAGCGCAGCAGCTCGAGGATCTGCCCGCCGAGGCCACCGGCCTTGGGGGTGTCGCGGCGCCGCGGCTGCCGCTCCAGCACCAGCGGCCGCACCCCGGCCAGGCGCAGCTCGGCGGCCAGCATGAGACCGGTCGGCCCGGCGCCCACGATGACCACCTCAGCGTCCCTTGACGGATCGTCTTCCGCGAGCCGGGCGGCATCGTGTTGCTCTGTCATCCCTGACCTTTCGATTCGTCGCGTGACACGTAGTCCTTGAGCCGCCCGAGGCCCGGGCGGGCCACCGTCGTGCGGTCGAGCCCTCCCGGCGAGGGTGCGTACGGCAGGCCGGCCAGGTCGTCCCGGAGGCTCTTCAGGCCGGTCGCGCGGATCGCCACGGCCTCGTACGGCACCGCCGTGCCGCCCAGGCGCAGGTCCAGCGAAGGACGTCCACCCACGTGCCCCCTCGACCGGGCGATTTCGTACGAATCGAGGATCAAGTACGGTGAACACCCGGAACAACGTCGAACATCGGAAGATCACCTTCAGTGGGAGTGAACGGAGCAGGTCAGGCGTGGAGCTGCGTGATATCGAGATCTTCCTGACCCTGGCCGAAGAACTGCATTTCGGCCGCACCGCCGCCCGGCTGTGCCTGTCGCCCGCTCGCGTGACCCAGGCGATCCAGAAGCAGGAACGGCAGGTCGGCGTCCCGCTGTTCGAGCGCACCAACCGCACGGTCCGGCTGACGCAGGTCGGGCGGCAGCTCCGCGACGACCTCCGGCCGCTCCACGCCGGGCTGAAGGAGAGCGTGGAGCGCGCCCAGCTCGCCGGCCAGGGCATCACCGGCACGCTGCGCGTCGGCATGCTTCCCCTCAACGCCTACGACCTGCGCCCGTACTGGGACGTCTTCCGCCTCCGCCACCCGCGATGGCAGCTGCGCATCCACAAGACCCAGCTGGGCGAAGCCTTTCCCGCGCTGCGACGGGGAGACATCGACGTCCTGGTGACCTGGCTCCCCGTCGACGAACCCGACCTCACCGTGGGGCCGGTCCTGTTCGCCGAGCAACGCGTGCTGGCCGTCGCCGTCGACCACCAGCTCGCCCCGCGCGCGTCGGTCTCCCTGGAGATGGTCTCCGACTTCCAGCACCCGAACGCCGACAACGGCCCCGGCTACTGGTACGACGCCTACGCCCCGCGCCTGACCCGGCGGGGCCGCCAGATCGAGCGCGGCCCCGTGGTGCGCGACGCGGAGGAGGCCATGACCCTCGCCAGCATGGACGGGCTCGTCGTGCTCTTCCCCGCCCACGTCACCCGCTACTGGGCGCGACCGGACATCACGTACCTGCCGGTCACCGATCTGGAGCCGCTGCCGTACGCGCTGGTGTGGCGCAGCGAGGCCGAGAGCGAGCACGTCCGCGCCCTGGCCGGGATCATCCGCGACCTCGGCCCTCTCCCGCAGGTCCCGGCATGATCCGGCACCTGCTGATCGCCGGGCTGTTACCCCTCAACGTGCCCGCCCAAGCCCCGTCGCTCCACGTGATGACCTGGAACCTCTGCGCGGGCACGAACAGCAACTGCCCCCTCTTCCGCCGCACCACCGCCGAGCTGGCCTGGCACGTCGCCGTGCTGGCGACCAAGGCGGACGTGATCTTCCTCCAGGAGTTCTGCACCGGCGCGGACGGCGACCTGAAGCGGGAGCTGGAGGCGCGTACCGGCAGGGCGTGGAGCGTCAAGTCGGCCGGGCTGGCCCGCCCCGACGGCTCCCCGTACCAGTGCCACCCGGATCGGAACGGCAGGCCGCGCGGGACGCAGAGCGTCACCCTGGCCGTGGCCGAGCGGAACGCCCGCTTCGGCGTGCACGCGCTGAGCTCGCCGCCGTGGAGTGCCCGGAGGTACGCGGTCTGTACGGCCGACCGGGCGTGGTGCACCGCGCACTTCTCGTCCGGCGCGCACTACGACGACAATCAGAAGGGCGCGCCCTACCGGCACAAGCAGCTCCGTGAGCTGTTCGAGCTCGGCCGGGGCGTCGTCGGCGGCGACCTCAACCTGGTGCCGCGCGATGCCGCCACCGCCTACAGGGGCCGCGACGAGTGCGACCCGCGTAAGCGGTGGACCTACGTCACCCGCAAGCGGAAGATCGACTACGTGTTCGCCGGCGACGGCCGCATGCGCGGGTGCTTCGTCGACTACGCCAGGAAAGGCTGGTCGGACCACGTGCCGCTGCACGCGTGGGTGGCGCGGTAGTCACCGGTCCTAGGGGTGATCGGGAAGGCGCTCAGCATGACGGCGAACCCGTGGGGATCCGAGCGCGTACGACAGGGCCACGCCGAAGCAGAGGGACAGCGAGATGCCCAGGAGGAGGTCGGTCAGGGCCGCGGCGAACCCCATGCCGATGGCCAGGCCGCAGGAGAGACCGAGGATCCAGTTGGGGGAGTTCTTCGTGTTCGTCATGGCTCACATCCTTCCGCGGGGGCCGCGGCCGGAGTAGAGACGTAGATCATCGGCACCGTATGACATCTGTCAGCCGAAGGCGCGGAGGAAGGTGTCGGTGGCGGCGCGGGCGAGCTCCCGCAGGGCCGTGTCGGCGATCTGCCGGGTGCCCATGTGGGAGCGCGCCTCCAGCGGCCCGATGAGCAGGGCCAGGAAGTGCTCGGCGGCCTGGTCGGGGTCGGTGGCGCGGAGTCGGCCGGCGAGGATGAGCCGCGCCAGCCGGTCGGCGAGGGCCTGGCTGAGGCGGTGCGGGCCGCTCTCGACGGCGAGGTCGAGGATGTCGGGGAAGTGGGTGAGCTCCGCGTACAGCAGCCGCCGCAGTGCGCAGGAGCGGTCGTCGGCGTGCAGGCGCACCAGGTGGTGGCCGACCTCCTCAAGGGTGGCGCGAAGGTCGGGACCGGGCTCGGCGAGGGGTTGCAGCGCGGCCAGCCGCTGGTCCAGCACGCTCTCGGCCGCGGCCTGGATCGCGTGCCGGAAGAGGGTCGCCTTGTCCGTGAGGTGGTTGTAGACCGTGGGTTTGGCCACCCCGGCCTCGTCGGCGATCTCCTGCACGCAGGCCTGGGCGTAGCCCTGACGGGCGAACACGGTGAAGGCGCCGTCGAGGATGGCCTGCCGTTTGTCGATGCGTCCGCGCGTGGTGACCATGCCTCGATTGTACTCATGGGTTCAACCGTATGAACGTAAGAGTTGCGATGGACCAGTCGGATAACTACTTTGAACCCGTGAGTTCAATTTCTGCTCCCGGCCGCCGCCTGGACCGGCCCCTTCTGGCGCTGATCGGTGTCGTCCTGCTCGGCGGCCTGCTGGGCATCCTCAACAGCACGATGGCCGCGGTCGCCACCAACACGCTGGCGAGCGCCCTGGACGCCTCGCTCGCCACGGTCGGCTGGGCCTCCACCGGCTTCCTGCTCGCCGTCACCGCCACCATCCCCTTCACCACCTGGGCGGTCGACCGCTATGGCGGACGGCGGCTGTGGCTCACGGGCCTGGCGGTGTTCGTCGCCGGATCGCTGGCCGCCGGGCTCGCCTGGAACGCCGGCAGCCTGATCGCCTTCCGCACCCTCCAGGGCGTCGGTGCCGGGATCCTCGACCCGCTCGTGCTGATCCTGCTGGCCCGCGCGGCCGGGCCGGCGCGCGCCGGGCGCGTCATGGGCCTGATGGGCGTGGTGCTGTCACTCGGCCCGGTCCTCGGGCCGATCGCGGGCGGCGCCGTGCTGGGCGGCCTGTCGTGGCGGTGGATGTTCCTGCTCAGCGTGCCCCTCGGCCTGATCGCGTACCTGCTGGCCGCCCGCGTGCTGCCCGCCGACCCGCCGGCCGGGCGGCGCCCGGCGGTCCGGCTCGACGCCCTGGGGCTGGCCCTGCTCGCGCCGGGGTTCGCCGCGCTCGTCCTGGCGCTGTCGCAGACGGCCGAGCACGCGGCGTTCACCGTCTGGCAGGCGCTGCTGCCGCTGGCCGCGGGCATCGTCCTCATCACCTGCTACGTGCTGCGCGCGCTCCGCTCCCGCCGCACGCCACCGCTGATCGACGTACGCCTGTTCACCAGCCGGGGATTCACCGCCGGCGTCACCATCATGGGACTCGGCGGGCTGGCCAACTTCGCCACCCTGTTCGCGCTCCCGCTGTACCACCAGCAGGCGCACGGCCACGGTGTGCTCGCCGCCGGGCTGCTGATGGCGCCGGCCGGTCTGGGGGGAGCGATCGCCATGCCGCTCGCGGGACGGCTGTCCGACCGGATCGGCGCCCGGAGCCTGGCCGCCGCCGGCGCGCTCGTGGCCGGGCTCAGCGCGCTGGCCTTCACCAGGATCGACGCCGGCACCGGCCAGGCGTGGCCGGTGCTGGCGGCGCTGACCATCGGCCTGGGCATGGGCTGCTTCAGCGCGCCGACGATGGGCTCGCTGTACCGGACCCTGCCCGGACCCCTCGTCGCGCAGGGCAGCTCGGTCCTCTACATGCTCAACCAGCTCGGCGCCGCACTCGGCATCGCCCTGGTCACCCTCGTCCTGCAGACCTCCGGCGACGTGATCACCGGCTTCCACAGCCTCTTCTGGCTCGTCAGCGCGCTCATCGCGGCCGTGCTCGCCGCGACCCTGCTGCTGCCCGGCCACGATCCCGCCCCCACCGCCCACCCGGAACCCGTCACCCCAGCGAAGGCGTCCTCATGACCAGCACCCCGAAAACCATCGTGATCAGCGGCGGCACCGACGGCATGGGCCGCGCCCTGGCCGCCGCCTACCTGGAACGAGGCGACACCGTCGTGGTCATCGGCCGCGACGCCGCCAAGGCGGCCGCACTCCCCGGAGCCCACGTCATCGCCGCGGACCTGAGCCTGGTCAGCGAGAACAGGCGAGTCCTCGAAGAGATCAACGCCCGCCACCCCGCCGTGGACGCGCTGGTGCTGTGCGCCCGATACTTCCGGTCGACCCGGTTCGTCACCGCCGAGGGCATCGAGGGCGTCTTCGCCCTGGAGTACCTGAGCCGGTTCATCCTCAGCCACGGCCTGACCGCGCGAGCCGCCGCCCCGCGCGTCATCGTCAACGTCTCCGGGCCCGGCGTCCCGATCGGCCGCATCCACTGGGACGACCTCATGCTCGAACGCGGCTACGACGGGATGGCCGCCCAGATGCAGGCGGGACGGGCCAACGACCTGCTCGCGGTCGCCTACGCCGCCCGCCACGCGACCGGCGGCACCCGGTACGTGCTGATCAACCCCGGCCCGGTGGCCTCCAGCTTCGCCGGTGAGTACGACCCGCCCCTCGCCGCCCAGGTCGCCGCGCTCAAAAGGCACGGCCGGCCGGTCGGCGACGGCATCCAGCCGATCGTCGCCCGCGTCGATGCCCCGCCGGCGGCGCCGGTGACCGCGTTCGCGCGCTTCGACCCCATCAGCCTGGACGGCCCCGCCTTCGACCCCCACGCCGCGGCCCGGCTGCACGACCTGACCCGTCGCCTGCTGGCCTCCCTGGAAACCTGACCCCGAGGACGCTCTCCTGGGACCCGCACACCCGGCGCGACGAAGCCGAGCGCGCTCTGACGGGCCCGCCGGAGGCCGAGACCCATGCCGATTAGGCTTCCGTGCCGTGCCCGTCTGTACGTGTGAGACCGACTCACAGGAGGCTGACACGATGCGGAAACTGATCTTCGGCATGAACCTGAGCCTGGACGGCTACATCGCCGCGACCGGCGACGACATCGGCTGGAGCGGGCCGCCGAACGACGAGCTGTTCCAGTTCTGGCTCGACCACGAGCGGGCCAACGACCTGGTGCTGTACGGGCGCAAGCTGTGGGAGACGATGAGCGCCGCCTGGCCGACCGGCGACCAGCAGCCCGACGCCACCCCGGCGCGGATCGAGTACGCGCGGAACTGGCGGGACACGCCGAAGGTGGTGTTCTCCTCGACGATCGACAAGGTCGACTGGAACACCCGGCTGGTCAGAGGCGACGCGGTCGCCGAGATCGCCCGGCTCAGGGCCGAGGACGGCGGCCAGATGGGCATCGGCGGCGCGACGCTGGCCGGGGCGGCCATGCGGGCCGGGCTGATCGACGAGTACGTCCTGGCCACCTACCCGGTGCTGGTGGGCGGCGGCACGCCGTTCTTCACGGCGCTGGACAGCTGGGTGAACCTCAATCTGGTGGAGACCCGGACGTTCCCCGGCGGCGTGACGCTGACCCGGTACGAGACGAGGCGATGAGCACGGGCCGGATCCTCGGCCCGTGAACGGTGTGTGCTGGGCCCGCGTCCTATGACAGCGCCGGGGGCAGGCCCAGCCACGGCTTGCCGGTGGCGTCGAACCCGGTGAGCTCGGCGATCTTCCCGTCGACGACGCGCAGGACCGCGATGGCGAACAAGCGGTGCTCCGGGTCGCCGGGGGCGCGCAGGTACAGCGCGGCGGCAGGCATGCGGTTGACCGTCGTGGCGATGCCGCGCCAGTCGTCGTGGCCGCGCCGGAAGAGCCCGCTGGAGACCCAGCCGTCCACCGCCTCCTTGGCCGACCTGACCACGGTGCCCGGGTCGGGCAGCATCGCGAAGCGCAGGTCGTCGCGGAGCAGCGACGTCAGCCCGTCCAGGTCGTTGCGCTCATGGGCGTCCAGGTACGACTTCACCACGCCGCGCTCGTCGTCCGACAGCTCGTGGGTGGCGGGGCTCCGCCAATCGAGGCGGCGGCCGGGCAACCGCTCGCGCATCGTCACACGGGCCCGTTGCAGCGCGCTGGTCACCGACGCGACGGTCACCCCGAGGGCGCCGGCGGCCTCCGACGCCGGCCGGCCGAGGATGTCGCGCAGGATGAACACCGCCCGCTGCCGCGGCGGCAGGTGCTGGACGGCGACGATGAACGCCAGCTCGATCGTCTCCCGCGCCACCACCGCTTCCTGCGGGTCCTCCGGGAGCATCAGGTCCGGGTACGGCTGCAGGCACAGCGGCTCGGAGTCGGGGTCCGGCAGCTCGGACGGCACGGGCACGCGGGCGCTGCGCCTGTCGAGGAAGTCGAGGCAGGCGTTCGTCGCGATCCGGTACAGCCAGGTCCGCAGCGCGGCGTCGCCCTTGAACGACTCCCGCTTGCGCCACGCCCGCAGGAACGTCTCCTGCGTCAGGTCCTGGGCGTCCTCGTAGTTCGCGAGCATCCGGTAGCAGTGCACCTGCAGCTCACGCCGGTGGCGCTCCGTGACATGGGCGAACCGTGTCGTGTCGCCTGAGCGGGCCGCCGCGATGAACGTGGCCTCGTCGGCGCCGAGCGGTCTGGCGTCGGTCATGGTCGTCAATCCTTCCACCGGTGCGATAGGGGCTACCAGGACTGACGACGTGGCGGAGGATTTCTGATCGGTCGCACCGGGCCGTCCGCCGGGCCCTCGCCTAGCCGGTGCGCTCGCCGGTGCGCGCCGAGCGGGTCGCGTGCAACGAGGCCAGGAGCCGCAGCCGGTCGGCGTCGGCGCTGCCCGGCTCGGCGGTGTAGACCAGCATGACCGGGCCGGGGCTGCCGGGCAGCGGGTAGGTGTCCCAGTCCAGGACGATGTCGCCGACCTCCGGGACCCGGAAGGTCTTGGCGCCGCTGACCGACTCGCGCACGTCGTGCCGGGCCCACAGCCGCCGGAACTCGGCGCTGCGGATGCTCAGCTCACCGACGATCGCGGTGGCGCGCGGATGGGTGGGGTCGGTGGCGACGGCGGCGCGCATCATGCCGATGTAGTCCAGGGCCTGCCGCTCCCAGTCGGGACAGCTCCGCTCGCCGGTCAGCGTGCCGTCGAACATCAGCAGGAGCATGTTGAGCCGGTCGCGCGGGCAGTCGCCCGGGTCGCCGAGCAGCGCCTCGGCCATCGGGTTCCAGTCGAGCAGGTCGAGGTGCCGGCCGAGCACGACCGCCGGGGTGTCCATCACCCGCAGCAGCCGCCGGGTGCTGTCCGGCACCCTTTCCGGCCCCCGGTCCACTCGGGCGGGCGCGGGCCGGCGGGCGGCGCGGGCCAGGGTGAACAGGTGCCGGCGCTCCTCGTCGGCGAGGCCGAGCGCCCCGGCCAGCGCGTCCAGGACGTCGTCGGACGGGCGCACCTCGCGGCCCTGCTCCATCCGCTGGTAGTAGTCGGTGCTCAACCCTGCCAGCAGGGCCAGCTCCTCCCGCCGCAGCCCGGTGACCTTGCGGCGTCCGCCCGGCTCCAGGCCCACGTCGTACGGACTCAGCCGGTTGCGGCGGGCCCGCAGGAAGTCCCCGAGCTCACGGGCGTACAGGTTGGTCATGCCGCAAGTCTGCCGCCTGACCGGCCTCCCAAGGTAGGTCCCGCGGTCCTAGGCAACCGGGAACGACGGAGGCGGCCCGCGTTACCCCTAACGTCGGCGGTCGACCGCACCGAGACCTCCAGGAGCAGCAGATGACCGGATGGACCGCTGATCGCATCCCCGACCAGCACGGCCGGATCGCCGTCGTGACCGGCGCCAACTCGGGCCTCGGCCTGGTCACCGCCACCGAGCTGGCCCGCCGCGGGGCCCGTGTCGTGCTTGCCGTCCGTAACACCGTCGCCGGTCAGGAGGCCGCCCGCCGCATCGGCGGCGACGTCGAGGTGCGCGAGCTGGACCTGGCCCGCCTCGACTCGGTACGCGCGTTCGCCGCGAAGCTGGCCGCCGACCACCCGGCGATCGACCTGCTGGTCAACAACGCCGGCGTGGTGCTGCTCGGCCCCCGCCGTACCACCGCCGACGGCTTCGAGCTGCACCTCGGCACCAACATGCTGGGCCACTTCGCGCTGACCGGCCTGCTGCTCGGCAACCTGGCCGCGGCCGCCCGCCCGCGGGTGGTCAGCCTCAGCTCGATCACCCACAGGAACGCCCACCTCGACCTCGACGACCTGATGTTCGAACGTGACTATCGAGCCGCTCCCGCCTACGGCCGGTCCAAGCTCGCCACCACGATCTTCGCCGTCGAGCTGGACCGCCGCCTGCGCGCCGCCGGATCGCCGATCATCAGCACGCTGGCCCACCCCGGCCTCACCCGCACCAACCTCACTCCGCGCGCCTGGGAGCACCGCGGCCGGCTCGGGCAGGTGATCGCGCGGCTCGGCCTGGTGGTCACCCAGCCGGTGGAACGCGGCGCGCTGCCGCAACTGCGCGCCGCGACCGACCCCGGGGTGCGGGGCGGCCAGTTCTTCGGGCCGTCCGGGCCCTGGGAGACCCGCGGCCCGGTCGCCGAGGCCCGGCTCAGCCGCGAGGCGGCCGATCCGGCCGTCGGCAGGTGGCTCTGGGAGGCGGCCGGGCGACTGACCGGCGTCACGTACCTCTGAACCAGCCGAGACGCGGGCGAACGCCGGGCGGCGGCCATCCGATCAGCGCCCCGAGAGGCCGGGGCGTCGTGGGGGACGGTCAGGGCCGGATGCCGTCGAGGGCGAGGCGGAGCAGGCGGAGTGCCGCCGGCGGATCGCCCTCGGTGGCCTGGGCGACCGCCTCCACCAGGGCGAGCAGGTCATCCGGGGAGACTCCGGGGCGGACGGCGGCTGCCGCGAGGGCGCGATCCGTCAGCGTCACGGTCGCCTCCCGCATGACGGCGTGGCAGGTGTCGCCGGCCGACGGGCCGGCGCCCGCCCCGGCGGCCAGCGAAGCGGGCAGGCCGCGGGTGTTCACGGCGGAGATCGTCAGCTCTTCCAGCCAGGTCACGAGTCCCGTCCGGGGGTCGCCGGCGGCCAGCTCGCGGGCGCGCAGGCGAAGCCGCTCGACCTCGTCGCGGAAGACCTCCTCGAGCAGCGCCTGGCGGGAGGCGAAGTGCCGGTGCAGGGTCGCGGAGCCCACGCCGGCCTCACGGGCGATCTCCTCCAGGGAGACCTGCGCCCCCTCGCGGGCGACGAGAGCCGCGGCCGTCGCGACGAGCCGCTCGTGGTTGCGCTGCCAGTCCGATCGCTGCGGCGTGGCCTTGGGGTTCGCCATGAGGACACCCTTTCATCTGGACAACCGGAGGGCCACCCCATATGTTGGGTGGCACGAAGTGGGGTGCCACCCCATATCGATCCCTGGAGGAGTGCCGTGCCTGAATCGTCATCGTTCGTGCTGGTCACCGGAGCGACCGGCAAGCAAGGAGGCGCCGTGGCCCGCGCGCTGCTTCACGCCGGCGTCCCCGTTCACGCCCTGGTGCGGGACCCCGGCTCCGAGCGTGCCGTCGCCCTCGGTGCTCTGGGCGCCGTCCCCGTGCGCGGCGACCTCGACGACGTCGCGTCGCTGAAAGCGGCGCTCGACGGCGCCCGCGCCGTGTTCTCGGTGCAGACCTATGATCCCGCCGACCCGACGGGCGACTCCGAGGTCCGGCACGGGCGCAACCTCGTCGAGGCCGCCCGGGCGGCGGGCGTCGGGCACGTGGTGCACACCTCGGTGTCGGGCGCGGGCACCGTCGACGTCGAGCGTTTCGACGAGCGGCGCTGGGGCGCGCACATGCGGCACTACTGGCGCGGCAAGGCCGCGGTCGAGGACCTCGTACGCGGCGCGGGCTTCCCTCGGTGGACGATCCTGCGCCCGGCCACGTTCATGGAGAACTTCGTCCGGCCGTCGTTCTACTTCGCGGACCTGACCTCGGATCGGCTCCTCGTCGGGGTCGATCCCGACGTCCCGCTTCCCTTCGTCGCGGTCGGCGACATCGGGGCGGCCGCCGCCGCGGCGTTCGCGGAACCCGGGCGTTTTCACGGCGTCGAACTCGAACTCGCCGGTGACGTGCTGAGCTTCCGCACCGCCGCCCGGGTGCTGTCGGAGGCCCTCGGCACCACGATCGAGCTTCCGGCCGGCCCGGAGCAAGCCCTCGCGGACGGCCTGATGACCGGGCTCTTCCAGGCGCAGCAGTACATGAGCGCACATCCGGCACCGGCGCGCCCCGAGTTCGCCGCGGACCTGGGGATTCCGCTGACCGGCTTCCACCAGTGGGCGCGGTCCGTCATCGCGGCAGGAGCCTGACCGCAATCGTCCTTAGCCTCCCGGCATGGAGATGACCGAGCAAGGTCCCGAACCCCGGGGCGAGAACACTGTCAACGGATTCGTCGTCGTCGACGGAGCCGAATCCTTCATCGACTTCCTCGTCGCGGTCTTCGACGCGACGGAGCGGGAGGAGGCCCGCACCCCTGACTTCCACGCCGCGGACGGAACGCTGATCCACGCCGAAGTCAAGATCGGCAACTCGTTGATCATGGTCGCTGACCGCAAGGCCGATTGGCCGTTCACCCCGGCCCTGACCCAGGTGTACGTCGCCGACCCCGAGGAGACGATGCGCAGAGCGGTCGCACGCGGCGCGACCGTCGTCACGCCGGTTTCCCCCTTCTACGGCGGATACGGCATCGCCCGGTTCCTCGACCCCTGGCACAACCTGTGGTGGCTGTTCTTCCCGGCGGCGGAGACCGGCCCGGCGGACGGGGAGGAGCCGAGCTGGGAGGAGCCCGCCGAACCCGGCCCCGTGTACGCGACGCTGCTCGAGGCGATGGCCACCCTGGCCGCACCAGCGCGATCCAGCCGGCGTTCGTCGGCGGGGGAGTGACCTTGTAGGGTCGCCGGGGGCGCATCACGGGTGAAGGGGCAGAACCGGCGTGAACGTGGGTGTCGTCGGTCAGGCGGCAGGGCTGTTCGCCGTCACGAACGTCGACGACCTCGTGATCCTGGCGTTGTTCTTCGCCCGGGGCGCCGGGAGCCCGGGTGCGGCGGCGCGGGTGGTGGCCGGCCAGTACCTCGGGTTCCTGGGCATCCTGGCCGTGGCCGTGGTCGCGGCCTCCGGCGCCGCCCTTCTGCCCGAGCCGGTGCTGCCGTATCTGGGTCTGCTGCCGCTGCTCCTGGGCCTGAAGGCGGCCTGGCAGGCGTGGCGGAGCCACCGCGACGGCGAGGACGAGGGGCCCGGGGAGGCGCCCGCCGGGGGGCCGAGGGCATGGGAGGTGGCCGCGGTCACCTTCGCCAACGGCGGCGACAACATCGGCGTGTACGTGCCGGTGTTCACCACCGCCGGGGCCGGCTCGACGACCGTCCACATCGTCGTGTTCCTGGCCCTGGTCGCCGTATGGTGTGCCGTCGGCCGGTTCTTCGCCACCCGGCCGGTCGTCGCCCGGACGCTGAGCCGGTGGGGTCACGTACTGCTGCCGCTCGTGCTGTCAGGCATCGGCGTGGCGATCCTCGTCGAGGGCGGCGCCTTCGGCCTGTAGGCCCCGCGCGCCGCCGTCCCGCGCGCCGCCGTCCCGTGGTCCGTCGAGCCGGGTGAGGAGGTCGTCGAGGGTCTGGCCGAGGGCCTGGGCGTTGGCCGGGGTGAACCAGGTGGTGCGGACGCGTTCGTTGCTGCCGTTCGGGGTCTCGTGGTCGGCCGCGAGCTGGTGCAGGGAGCGGGTCCGGTCGCTCAGGGAGCGGCCGACGCCCTGGAAGAGGCCGCGCACGTAGCTGTCGGCGGCCTCGGGGGCTATGCCGTGGCCGGTGGCCCACGACGCGATCGTGGCGAGGTAGGAGTAGTGGGCGGTCAGCGTTCCCGTCAGTGCGGAGAAGACGTTGAAGGCCGCCTCGTCCCCGACCGGGAGCACCCCGCCCAGCCGCGCGAAGAGGTCGTCGACGACCGGGTGCGCGGGGTGCGTCACGGTGACGGAACGGCGCTCGCGGACGGCGGGCAGGGGGATGGCCCGTACCAGCGGGGCGCCGGTGGCCAGCGTCCGGCGCAGGTCGTCGTTGCCGACCCCGGCCATCACGTTGACCACGACCCTGTCGTCGCCCACGGTCAGGCCGGCCAGCGCTTCGTGCCGATCGTCGCGGCGCACGGCGATGATCACGATGTCGGAGCGGTCCAGCACCTCCTGGTTGCCGGCGCACACCCGTACGCTCTCGTAGCGCCCGGACAGCTCGGCGGCCGTGCGAGCTCCCCGTGGGGAGAGGAACACCTCGGGAGCGTCGCCGGCCCCCTCGCACAGGCCCGTCACGATCGCCCGGCCGATCTCACCCACTCCGATGACGCCGACGCGCTTCATCGTGCCTCCTTCTTCCGTACGGGTCAGCGGCGGACGCGGTAGCGGAGGTGAGTGGCCTCCGGCGTGTCGATCACCCGGACGACGTCCAGCTCCACGCGCGACGGCAGCACGTCGAACAGCCGCCGGCCACCGCCGAACAGCACCGGGACCAGATGGACCCGCACCTCGTCCAGCAGCCCGGCCTCGATCGCCAGCTGCGCCGTGCGGGCGCCGATCACATGCACGTGCCGGTCCCCGGCGGCGGCCTTGGCCTGCGCCATCGCGCTCTCGATCCCGTCGGTCACGTAGGTCACCAGCGGATGGCGCGCCACGGACGGGCCGGGCGGCCGACGACTGACCACGAAGACCGGGATGCCCTGACCGTGGTGATCACCGCCCCAGTGATCGGCCTGCTCCGCGGTACGCCGTCCCGCCAGGACCGCCCCGGCCGCCGCCATCTCGCCGAGCACCTCCCCGGCCGGACCGGACCGGCGGAACTCCCCGTCCGGCGTGAGGCCCCACTGGTGCAGCCGCACGAACCCGTCGCCGCCCGGGTTGCCCGGTTCGTCGTTCGGGCCCGCGATGTACCCGTCGAGCGACATCGACATGTCCAGCACCGAAACCGGCATGACCCTGCTCCTGTTCGTCGGAGGCATCCGGACCCGGCCGACGCTAGTCGAACCCCCGATCGAACCGATGGAGAATTCTCGCCCCGACGCGCAAGAATCTTGCGCGCTGAACCTAGGCCGGGCGAGGCGCGCAGACCGGCACCGGCCGGGTCGGCACGCCGCGGGACGTCGCCGAGACCGTGCACCGGCTCGCCTCACCCGGTGCGGGCCACGTCACGGCCCAGGTCGTCCAGGTGAACGGCGGAGCCGAGCGTGGCCGCCGAGCCGCCGCGCGACGGCGCCGACGACATCCAGGACGCCTGGCTGCGGGAGCTGCCCGGCATCCCTGGCTCAGGGTGTGTGACGTGACGTTCGCGTACGTCCATGCCGCTTCCCGTCAGGCCAGGGGGAGTTCTGTCATGGCGTCCGCCAGCTGCCCGGCAGTGTCTCCGGCGGCCCACACGTGCCCGTCGGGGCGCATCAGCACGGCGGCCGTGGGCCAGGGCAGCTCGGTCTCGTACAGCTGGAGGTCCGCGCTCACGGCGAGGTCCTTCAGCGCCGGGGTGGCCTCCTGGGTCAGCAGCACCGGGCGGCCTTCGCGCAGCAGGCGCAGCTGCTCGCGGGTGGCCGGGAGGCGCCGGCCTGCCAGGGGATGGGCGCCCGGGTAGCGTACGGCCAGCGCGGTCAGCGTGTCGGCCAGCTCGGCCGCCACGTCGGGATGGGCGCGCAGCAGGTCCGCCATGAACCGGCGCAGGGACAGGCCCTCCTCGGTGGTGGCGGTGATCAGGGCGGTCTGGGCCTTGGTATGTTCGACCAGGGACTCGCCGACGGGGTGGCGTTCCTGGTGGTAGGTGTCCAGCAGGGACGCCTCCGCCCGGCCCCGCTGGACCGCGGCCAGCTTCCAGCCCAGGTTCATCGCGTCCTGCAGGCCCACGTTCAGCCCGACGCCGCCCGCCGGGAAGTGCATGTGCGCGGCGTCGCCCGCCAGGAACACCCGGCCCTTCCGGTACTGCGCCGCGAGCCGGGTGGCGTTGCCGAAGCGGGACAGCCACACGGGGGAGTGCATGCCGAAGTCCGTGCCCGCGATCCGCTGCGTCGTCTCCCGCAGGGACTCCAGGGTCGGGGCGAAGGTTGACGGGGCGTACCCGGTGACGCGGTAACGACCGCCGGGGATCGGCGCCACGATCAGCGCGCCGTGCGCGTTGTGCCAGGTGCCCGGCCGTTCCGGCGGCTCGGCCAGCTCGACGTCGCCGAGGAAGCCGAAGATGGTCGAGTCGGTGCCGGGGAAGCCGATGCCCGCCGCCTGGCGTACGGTGCTGCCCGCGCCGTCCGCCCCGACCACGTGGTCCGCGGTGATCTCGTACGCGCCGTCGGGCCCGCTGACCCGCAGCGTCACGCCCTGTTCGTCCTGGCTCAGCCCGGTCACCCGGTGCCCGCGCCGGATCACCACCCCGAGGGCCAGGGCGTGCTGTTCGAGCAGTTCCTCGGTGCGCAGCTGCGGGTGCGCGAGCAT
Source organism: Nonomuraea sp. NPDC049725 (assembly GCF_040674795.1). Classification (NCBI taxonomy): domain Bacteria; kingdom Bacillati; phylum Actinomycetota; class Actinomycetes; order Streptosporangiales; family Streptosporangiaceae; genus Nonomuraea; species Nonomuraea sp. NPDC049725. The sequence goes on from NZ_JBFANJ010000011.1 coordinate 241,149, forward strand.
GAACGGGAACGGCGTGGCCAGCTCCCGGAAGTCCAGGCGGGCGGGCAGCATGCCGAAGTGCCCGTCCGGCACGGGCAGCCCGCCGTCGAGGAAGGCCTGTTCCTGCCCGCGCATCGCCAGCACCTCGATCGTGCGCGGGTGGATGGCCAGCGCCTTGGAGTGCGGGCTGCGCTGCTCGGCCCGTTCCAGGACCAGCGGTCGCCCGCCGCCCAGGGCCAGCTCCGCAGCCGTCCACAGCCCGACCGGGCCCGCGCCGACCACGACGGTGTCGTGTGCGTTCACAGTGATCACTCTCCGTTGCGTTGAGGTGTGGCGCGGGCGTGGTCGTGGATCGGGGTGACCGCCCCGCACGTGTTACATACTGGTAGTGCGGTTACAGCCGGATGAGAGGAAACCGAGATGGCGTCAGCGCGACAGATCGCTGGTCCGTGCCAGGCGTGGCCGGAGGACAGCGCCTTCATCCGTGAGGTGCTCGACCGCATCGGCGACAAGTGGACGGTGCTGACCATCAGCACCCTGAACGCCGGCCCGCTGCGCTATTCCGACCTGCAGGCGAGCATCCCGGGAATCTCCCAGCGGATGCTGACCCAGACGCTCAAGCATCTCGAGCGCGACGGCCTGATCACCCGGACCGCGTACGCCGAGGTCCCGCCGCGAGTGGAGTACGAGCTGACGAAGCTGGGCCGGTCGCTGATCGACGCGGTGACGGCAATGGCCGGCTGGGCCGCCACCCATCACGGCGAGATCGCCCGCAACCGGGCCGCCAGCGAGCTCATCGGAGTCGGCCGGGGCAGATCCGGCCGGCTCCGCGACGCCTGATGTGGCATCAAGGGGGCCATTTCCCTCACCTCACTCGTAGTGCGTAACACCATCATGAGTGAGTAAGAGAGGGCCTACAAAAGGCACATTCAGGTGCGTGGCACCGCCCCCCAGGCGCCACGCCTCCCGTCTACAGGTGAATCAGATGGATCAGCGGCGCACCTGGTAACGCAGGTGAAGCACCCGGTTGCCCTGGACCACCACGTCGGGATCCTCCAGCAGGTGCTGCGCGTGGACCGACCCGAAGTAGCGCTTGCCGGACCCGAACACCACCGGCACGACGTCCATGCGCACCTCGTCGACCAGCCCCGCGGCGAGCACCTGGCCACCGACGTCGCCGGCGGCGACCTCGATCACGCGGTCGCCCGCCAGCTCCTGCGCCTTGGCCATGGCCGCCTCGACGCCGTCGACGAAGTGAAACGGCGCCGCCGGGTCCCAGCCCTCGGGCTGCGGCCGGTGCGTCACGACGACCACGTGGTCGATGCCGCTCGGCGGCTTTCCGTCCCAGCCGTCCGTCAGGTCGAAGACGTGGCGGCCGACGATCGTGACCCCGATCCGGTCCCAGTACGCCTTGGTGTAGTCGTAGGACGTCTGCGACACCTTCAGCTCGCCGCTCTCGTCCAACGGGACGTCACCGCTGGTCAACCAGTCGAACAGCGGTCCGGGTTGGTCGTTCTCGTCCGCGATGAAGCCGTCCGCCGACACCGAGCTGTACATGACCACCTTGCCCACGGGGCCCCTCCTCCATTTTGGGTGCCCTCAAATTAGCGTGCCGTGAGCCGCCGCTCTTGTAAGAAATCAATCGGCCGGCAGCGGCCAGCCGTCCAGCGCGTGGCCGGGATGCTCGCGCAGGAACCGCCGCCGCACCTCGACGTACCGGGTCGGCGTGAGCCCGGTGAACGCCCGGAACTCGTGGCCGAAGTGGGCCTGGTCGAAGTAGCCTGCGCCACCGGCGAGCTCGCCCCAGTCGATCGGTCCGGCGGGGTCGATCGCGAACACGGTGGCGGTGAAGCGGTGGGTGCGGGCCAGCCGCTTCGGCGTGACGCCGATGACCTCCTTGAACCGCTGCGCCAGATGCGTGCTGCTGACACCGGCCGCCGCGCTCAGGTCGCCGATCGCCACCGCCCCGCCGGCCGCCGCGATGACGCCGCTCGCATGGCGGACCAGCCCCAGGCCGGTGGTCTCGCGCAGCCGTCGCGTCAGCGCCTGTTCGAGCAGCGTCAGCATCTCGCCCGGGCCGTCCGCCGTGGCCAGCCGGTCGCGCAGCTCGGCGACGGCGGGCCGGCCCCAGACCTGCTCCACCGTCACCGGCCGGTCGCACAGCTCGGCCGCGGGCATCGGCAGGAACGGCGCCAGCCCCCACGGCTTGAAGTGCACGCCGACGGACCGGGTCCGCGGCGGGTAGCCGAACTCCAGCGCGCGGGTGGGCATGGTGACCACGCAGCCGTCGGCGTACTCGGCCGTCCCGAGGTCGGCGCCGGCGCGGATGCGGAACGGCGCCCCGAGGTTGACGATGAGCAGCGCCGCCGGCATCGGCGGCAGCGTCAGCCGGGCGTACGGCGACGCGCCCTCCAGGTAGTAGAGGTCGTCGATCAGCCTGTCCAGCGGCGGACGCGGCACTCTGGACACGTACTCCACGCCCACAGTATCGCCGACGCTGTCCGACCGGGCGCGATGAGTTCCGCCGCCGAGAACGGTCCACCCCATGACCCTTGAAGGACGGGCCGGAACCACCGGGCCGAGCGGTAACCAGAGGAGGACCCTCATGGGCAAGGTCTTCAGCCACATGACGATGTCGCTGGACGGATACATCGCGCAGCCGGATGACCAGGTCGCCGAGCTGTTCGACTGGTACGAGGCCGGGGACGTGGTCGTGCCGAACCCGAACGAGGACATCTCGGTCAAGGTCGACGAAGCGGGTGCGGCGGCATGGCGGGACCTCACCGAGAACACCGGCGCGCTCGTCGCCGGCCGCCGCCTGTTCGACATCGCCGGCGGCTGGAACGACAGGCATCCGGCCGGCGCACCCGTGGTCGTCGTCACGCACCGGCCCCCGGCGGACGCCGCCGGGAAGTGGCCGGCGACGACGTTCGTCGACGGGGTCGAGGCGGCGATCCAGCGGGCGAAGCAGATCGCCGGCGACCGGAACGTCACGATCGCCAGCGCGAACGTGACGCAGCAGGCCCTCGCCCTCGGCCTGGTGGACGAGGTGTGCGTGAGCCTCGTGCCGGTGCTGTTCGGCGAGGGGATCCCGTACTTCTCCAAGCTCGAAGGCGGGCATCTCCTGCTCGACGACCCGATCGTCATCCAGGGCCGGCGCGCCCTGCACCTGCGCTACCCGGTCCGTCGCTGAGCGCGGCGCGCCGAGCCTCGCTCCCGTCACTTCCTCCAGTTCTCGCCCGGCGCCCGGCCCGGGGAGGGCTTGCCGACGAGGGTGATGGGGGCGAAGAAGCAGCTCCTGCCGATCGCCATGCACAGCGTCACGAGCGCCTTCTCGTCGTAGTGCGCGGACGCCCTGGCGAACAGTTCGTCCGGGACGCGCTCGCCGGACGGGTTCGGGGTGAGAATGGCGTCCACCAGCTCCAGCGCGACCAGCTCCGCGCCGGTGAAGTAGTGGGGCGCGTCCCGCCAGCTCGCCACGGCGGTGATGCGCTCCTCCGGCTCCCCTTCCTCGCGAAGATTGCCCGACTGCACGACCGTGTGGTACGTGCTGCCGATGAGCTGGCCGATCCGGAGCTGGGCCAGCAGGATCGTGGTCCGCGGGACCGAGCCGTTCTCGGCGGCTTTGGTCATTCCTCCGGCGATCGCCCCCAGCTCGGGCACGAACTTGCTCGGATCGGAGAGACGCGATTCGGGACCGCTCGGCGCGGTCGTGGCGTGTTCGGTCATGACGAGGTCGTCCTCTCGGCTATGGGGGTTTCCGGATCTACCACTGGCCGGGCCGGTAGGTGCCGGGGGCGGGCTGCGCGGTGATGATGTTCATGCGGTTGAAGGCGTTCATCACGGCGATGTGCGCCACCAGGGCGGCGAGCTGGTCCTCGTCGTAGTGCCTGGACGCCTCCGCCCACGTCTCGTCGCTGACGCCCCCGGCGGCGTCGGCGACGCGGGTGCCCTCTTCCGCGAGTGCCAGGGCGGCCCGCTCGGCGTCCGTGTAGACCGGCGCCTCCCGCCAGACCGGGACCAGGTTGATCCGCAGGGAGGTCTCTCCCGCGTGCTCGGCGTCCTTGGTGTGGATCTCGACGCAGGGCGCGCAGCCGTTGATCTGGCTGATGCGGAGCGCCACCAGCTCCTTCGTGAGCGGCGGCAGGGACGAGTCCGTGACGACCTTGCCCGCCGAGATGACGTACTTCGCGGCCTTGGCCCCGACCGGGTTCTCGGCGTAGTTGAAACGGCTCTCCATGACGATCTCCTCGCTGCTTCGGTTGTTACATCTCAGAGACGAAGGAGCCGGGACGCCCGGGACGACCGGCCGGCATGACGCACGTCACATCGGGGAGCCCCCGGAACGTGTCCCCAGCCCGGTCGGAGCCCTAGAACAGGTTGCCGGAGCGCTGCCCGATGGCGCGCTTGCGGCGGAAGTAGTCGTTGATGACGACGCGGTAGAGATCGGCGTCGTCACGCGCCCAGTCGCGCATGAACTCGCAGCCCAGGGCGAGCGAGGTGACGGGCTGCGCACCGGCCTGGATCATGCGCTGGACGGCTGTCTCGTGGGTGACGGGCGAGACCCCGCCGACGGCGTCGATGACGGGGTAGACCTCGAAGCCTTCGCGGAGCATGTCCAGAGTGGGAAAGGCGAGGCAGACCTCCGTCCACAGGCCCGCCATGATGATCTTCTTTCTGCCGGTGGCTTCGACCGCCGCCCGGAAGTCCGGGTCCTCCCAGGAGTTCACGCCTGTACGGTCGATCTCCGTGACCCCGGGAAGCTCCCGGGTGATCTCCTCGATGGTCGGCTGGTTGACGCCCATGCCGACCGCGACGGTGCTCAGTACGGTCGGGACCCGGTAGGCGTGGGCGAGCTTGGCCAGCGTGACGGCCCCGAGGTTGATCTCGTCCCGCGTCGCGGACCCCACGGTCGCGTACTGCCCTTCCTGGAGATCGATCAGGACGATGGCACTGTTGCGCGGGGTCAGCAGGTGGTCCTGGCGCGGATCGCGGATGGGTTCTGGGGCGGTCTAGGGCGGGCTGCTCTGCGGTGACATCATTCCTGTCCTCACCTACGGACCTCAAGGGCACCGGCCACGGACCCGGCACGCCAGTGCCGCACCTGCCAACTTCACCCGTTCCCGGCTCCCGAACGCGTTATGGCCGCGCACCGGTCGTGAGACCGTCATGTTTCGGGATGCTGAGGATGCCGGGCGTGCGTCCCCGGCATACCGCAGACATACCGCTCGTCCGTATCGTCCCCTCCACATCGACCCAGGAACGAAAGGGACATGAGAATCATGCGGCTATCGGTCGGAATCATCGCTCTGACAGTCTCCGCCGGACTGCTCGCGGGAGCCCAGCCGGCGAGCGCCGCCACGACGCAGGCAGCAGCGGCGTGCAGCGTCAGCCCGGGCATCCCGTACAAGGACGGCGCGCACGTCGAGGGCACGGTCACGTGGGTCGGCGACTGCGGGCAGATGACGCTGAAGGTGCAGCGCAAGCGGTGGTACGGCTGGCAGACCATGAACTCGGACACCTGGACCAAGGACTCCGACAAGAAGGTCGGACTCCCGGCGAGATGCGGTGACGGCACCTACGACTGGCGCGTCTGGGTCTACGCGGAGAAGGCCGGCGGCTTCACCAACAGGAGCAGGAGGATCACCTGCTGATCCCGGGCTCGTGAGGACCTTGCGGGGCGCGCATCAGGCGTGGCCCCGCATTCACGTCTCCGGCGGCGTTTCGCTTAAAAGCGGAACATCTTGGCGAATCGGCCCAGCAGTACGGGGTCGCCCTCGGCACGCAGGCTGCCGTCGCGGAGCAGCTCATCCGGGGTCTTGCCGCCACCCATCAGTTCGCGGACGGGGTGGCCGCTCAACCGCTCGATGACGAGGTCGGGGGCCGGGTGCGGGCCGATGCCGACCTCGAGTTCGCCATCGCTGACCTGCAAGCGGAACGTGAAGTCACCCAGGCGGATCTCGTAACCGGCCGTGACCTCCCGGGCTGCCTGCGCCCGGAATGCTGTACGGAACGACATGGCGACCGATTCGGCGGTGACGAGCTCGCCGGGGCGGGGCTCGGTGAGGGTCCGCGCGCCCCAACGGCCCAGCGCGATCAACGCGGGTTCGAGGTCGCGTCCGTAGTCGGTCAGCTCGTAGACGACGGCGCGATCGGGGTACGGGAGCGCGTGACGGGTGACCAGCGCCGCCTCTTCCAGCTGCTTGAGGCGGGCCGACAGGATGTTGGTCGGGATGGCCGGCAGGCCATTGCGCAGGTCCGTGTAGCGCTGGGCCCCGGTGAGCAGGTTGCGGATGACCAGCATGGTCCACCGTTCGCCGACCATCTCCATCGCGCGGGCCAGGCCGCAGAACTGTCCGTACTCCCTCGGCGCCATGGTGGCAATCCTAACCCAATACTTCAGTTGACAAAGCGTACTTTCAAAAGACAAGCTTGCAGCCCACGGGGTTGCGAAGCATCCCCGCTGGAGAATGGAGAAGCGCATGTCCTTCCAGGCCTACCTCGACAACATCGAGGACAAGACCGGACTTACCCCTCGTGAGTTCATCGCTCTGGCGAAGGAACGCGGCTTCGACGCCCCGTCCGTGAAGGCCGGAGTGATCGTCGACTGGCTGAAGCAGGACTACGACCTCGGGCGCGGGCACGCGATGGCGCTGGTGCACGTCATCAAGAAGGGGCCGAAAATCGACGCCAAACACGTCGGCAGCTCGGGCTCCCACCGCGACGCGTCCGACACGCTTTGGCTGGACGGCAAGGACAACCGGCCTTGACGAGCCGGATGAACATCGCACCGGGCGGTGTCCGGAACCGCCACACATGACGGAACTCGTGGCTGTCAGGGGTACACGTGAGCAGCCTGGGAACCTGCGGGACGATCTTCCTGTCTTACGGATCATGCGCAAGATCGCGACCGCGGCACTCGCCGGTGCCGGCATCCTGGTCCGGCATCGAGGACTGCGACGTCCTCACAGCGGTTTCCGAAGCGAGAACGCTGGCGAAAGGCGAGAAGTGGGTCCCGACCATGAAGGTGCTGCGATCGGGCGCCGCGCAGGTGACCGGGGTGAAGCTCGGCAACCCGCAGCAGGCGATCACGTCGTTGGCCAAGCGGGTCGGCCGATCGTTGGCCCCCATCGGCCAGACGTACCCGTCCCGAGGCCGTCACGGTGAGAACTCCTTCGGCGCCCCGGGACGGTATGTGGTCTACCAGGTGGCGCCTCACCTGGTGGACGCCGACTTCGTCGTGGAGTGCGACGGGAAGCGCCTCGGCTCGGGACACGCCACCTCCTGGCAGCACGGCGACGCCGGCGGAACGGCAGAGTGCGGCGCCAAGGCCGGGGACCGGAGCCGCATCGCCCGCATGGCGATCGAACTGGCCTGCTAGCGGCTCAACGGCCCCGCGAGGTCGGCCCGGGGGCGGTAGGTGACCAGGCAGTTGCGGCCCGGATGGTTGATCACCATGTGTGCCCGCTCGATGGGTTCGTCCCGAGCGTCCGGCGGCGGCGAGAGCTCACCACCACGCAGGATCGTGTGGAGCAGCGCGCCGCTCTGCGCCATCGTGTACGGCTTGCCGGGGCACAGGTGGGCGCCGAGCCCGAACGGCAGCCAGCTTCCCGGCGCCGGGCGCGTGTCGAGGAAGCGTTCGGGCCTGAAGGCCGAGGGCGCGGGGAAGTGACGGGCGTCGTGATGCAGCGAGCGCAGGTGGACCAGCAGCGTCGTGCGCGGCTCGATGACGTAGGGACCGAGCCGGCAGGCGTGCCGGGTGACGCCGAGGGGCTTGAAGGCGACGGGCGGGCGCTGCCGCAGCGCCTCGCAGGCCACGGCGGTGGCGAACGCCTCGCCGTCGCCGGCCAGCGCCTCCGCCGTCAGCCGCGCCAGCGCCTCCGGGTGCCGCAGCAGCCGTTCCACGGTCCAGGCCAGGCCCACGGCGGTGGTCTCGTGCCCGGCCAGCAGCAGCGCCATCATCTGGTCGCACAGCGCCGCGTCGGTCAGCTCTGACCCGGACGGGGTCCGCGCCGCCATCAGCGAGCCGAGCACGTCGTCCCCCTGCCCGGCGGGGTCGCGGCGGCGGCGTTCGATCTCCGCGCCGATCAGGCGGACGCACCGCTCACGTAGCCGGTGGAACGATCGCCATGCCGCGACCGCGCCCGTACGCCGCATCATGTAGCGGACCTGCGTCGACGGCGCGTGCAACCGCGCCCGCAGCGCGGCGAACGGCGCACGCCAGGACGCCAGCCGGTCGCCTTCGACGCCGAGCAGGACGCCCAGGAAGATGTCGAAGACCGTGTCGCTCAGGTGGGGCAGCAGCTCGAAGGGGACGCCCACCGGCCATGAGGCCATCGACCGGCTCACGGCGGCCGACATGAGGGCGCGGTGCCGTTCGAGAGCGCTGCCGCGCAGCGGGGGAAGGAGAAGCTTGCGGACCTGGAGGTGCTGCGACCCTTCCAGCGCCAGGATCGAGCGCGGACCCGCCGCCAGGTCGAGCGGGCCGCCCTCGAACGGGGCCAGCAGCCGCTCCCTGGCCGAGGACGCCTGCCTGACGTGGTCGGCATCGCGCAGCATCGCCACGCGCCCGACGCCGGGGTTCCACATGGTGAAGATCGGGCCGTACCGGTCGAAGGTCCGCTCGATCCAGGTCTCGCCCTGGCGCTGATACTCCAGCAGCGCCCGGATCCCGAGCCGCGCGGGGCGCATCTGCGAGGTCATGCGCTCAGGAAGCCGGGGCGAAGATCAGCGTGGCGTTGTGGCCGCCGAAGCCGAACGAGTTCGACACCACCGCCCCGGACGGGAGCGGGACCGGCCGGCGCACCACGTCGATGTCACAGCGCTCGTCCGGTTCGTCGAGGTTGGCCGTGGGCGGGATGGTCAGCTCGGTGAGCGTCAGCACGCTCGCCACCGCCTCGATGGCCCCGGCGGCGCCGATGGCGTGGCCGGTCACGCCCTTGGTGGAGGTCACCGGCGGGCCGTCCGGCCCGAACAGGCGGGCGATCGCCTGGGCCTCGGCCAGGTCGTTGAGCTGGGTGCCGCTGCCGTGGGCGTTCACGTGCGCGACCGCGTCCGTGGTCAGACCCGCGTCCGCGAGCGCCGCGCGCATGCTGCGGTACGCCCCCTGCCCCTGCGGGTGGGGAGCGGTCAGGTGGTGGCCGTCGGAGGTGCGGCTGTATCCGGCCAGTTCGGCATGGACGCGGGCGCCGCGGCGCAGCGCGTCCTCCAGCGGCTCCAGGACCAGGAACGCCGCCCCCTCGGCCAGGACGAACCCGTCCCGGGCGGTGTCGAACGGCCTGCTGGCCCGTTCGGGCTCGGCGGTGCGCCGCGACAGGGCCCGGCAGCGGTCGAAGGCCAGCAGCATGGTCGCCGTGATGCACGCCTCGGCCCCGCCCGCCACCACCAGGTCGGCCGAGCCGTCACGCAGCAGGCGGGCCCCCTCGCCGATGGCGTGGGCGCCGGAGGCGCACGCCGTCGCCACCGTGAAGCTCGGCCCCAGGAGACCGTGGTGCATGCTGATGGCGGCGGCCGGCGCGTTGGCCATGATCATGGGGACGAACCGGGGCGGCGGATTGCCGCGCCCCGGCTGACGGCCGTCCAGCATGCTCCGCTCGTACGTCTCGGTGCCGACGAAGCCCGTGCCCGTCACCACGGCGCGACGCTCAGGAGGCGCGGTGATCGCACCGGCGTCGGCCAGCGCGTCACCGGCCGCGCACATCGCCAGCAGCGCCACCCGGTCGAGCTGGCCCGCCTGCTTCGGGGTCAGGTAGCCGGCCGGGTCCAGGCCGCCGATCTGGCAGGCGAAGTCCACCGCCAGCCCTTCGGTGTCGAAGGAGGTGATCGTCCGCGCGGTGGAGCGCCCGCCGAGCAGCGTGTTCCACAGCTCCTTCGGGTTAGCGCCGGCCGGGGTGCGCACGCCCAGGCCCGTCACCGCGATGCGCGTCCGTGGCGGCATCAGGCCCGCTCTCCGGCGAGGTGGCGGGCCTGGTCCAGCACGTCGGCCACGGTTCGCACGTCCGCGAGCGTCTCGCGGGGGATCGGCCCCCACACCTCCTCCAGGGCGACGTGGATCTCGGCGAGGTCCAGGCTGTCGGCGTCCAGGTCCTCGCGCAGCCGGGCCTGCGCCGTGATCAGCCGCGGGTCCGTCTTCAGGACCTGCGCGCAGGTGTTCCGCACCACGGTCTCGATCTCGTCGTCGCTCACGGTCCCACTCCCGTCGCTCGGCCAGGGCGGCCACATCCGGGCCAGTCTCGGCGACGGGGGCGGCCTGCCAGGCAGGACACGGCGGGTGCGGAGCGGAGTTGATCGAATTTTGGCGGTGCGGGACGAGGCGGCGCGTCACACGCCGTGATCAACGGGGTCGTTCCTATCCTGACCGTAGTTGATCTAGAGGAGGCCGCCATGGGGGCGCCGTTGTACGCGCAGGTCACGGACGTGGCGCTGTATCTGCCCGGCACCAGCCTCACCACGACCGAGCTCGAGGACCGGCTCGCCGGCCTCAATCCCGGCGTGCCGATCCCGCGCAAGCTGATCGAGTGCGTCACCGGCGTGAGCAGCCGCCATGTGGCGGACGCGGACCAGCGGGCCCGCGACCTCGCGGTGACGGCGGCCCGCGAGCTGCTGGCGCGCACCGGACACCCGCCGGCGGCGCTGGATCTGATCATCTTCGCGGGCGTGTCCCTGGACGCGGTGGAGCCGGCCACCGCGCACATGGTGGCGGCCGAGCTGGGGGCGGGCTGTGCCGCGTTCGACGTGCGCAACGCCTGCAACAGCGTGCTGAACGCGATCGAGCTGGCCGACACGCTGATCACCGCGCGCCGCTACCGTACGGTCCTGGTCGTCTGCGGCGAGGTGGCGACCAGCGCCATCCGCTGGCGCGTGGGCTGTGAGCAGGAGTTCCGGGCCGCCATCCCGTCCTACACGGTGTCGGACTCCGGGGCCGCGCTGCTGCTCGAGGCCGCGGCCGTCCCCGGGATCATGGGGCACCGCTTCTGCGCCGTGCCGGAGTTCTGGCCCGCGGCGGTCATGCCGTTCCGGCGGCTGGAATCAGGCGGGCACGTGACCGGCCCGTTCACCGTCGACGCCGTGGGACTGGCCGTGGCCGTGCACAAGCTCGACCTCGACGTGCTGACGCAACCGCTGCGGGAGCACGGCGTCGGCTGGGACGACCTGGCCGCGATCTGCGTCCACCAGGCGTCGCTGCCGTCGCTGCGCTCGTTCTGCGAAGGCGCGGGCATTCCCCTGGACAAGGTCGTCGTGACCATCGCCGAGCACGGCAACCTCGTCGCCGCCACCCTTCCCGCGCAACTGCACGAGGCGGCGCGGAGCGGGCGGGTGCGGCGCGGCGATCTGGTCGCCCTCGTCGGGGTGGCCAGCGGCCTCAGCGCGGGAACGGTGCTCCTGCGCTGGTGAGCGGCCGGCCGCGCCGCCGTACGTCAGGCGAGGCCGCCCACGGGCTGCCCGTGGAAGCGGCCGCCGTAGCAGCTGAGACGGGTCGGGCTGGTGGCGCTCGGCACCACCACGCCCGAGCCGAGCAGGCAGTCGGCCATCGAGACCGCCTGGATCGGGGTCGCGGACGCGGCGGTGGCGCCGGCGAAGGGCAGCGCCACGGCCACCGCGAGGATGCCGAGTGCCATCGTGATCCGCGCCATGACGTGCTCCGTTACGTAGAGTGACGACCGATGTGTGTGCTAGCTACCGCATCGAGCGGCGTTTGAAACGAGGTCCGGAACGCCACTCCTTCGTGCTGCTTCGGCCGCGCCGACCGATGTGCAGTGAGTGATCGTGATAGTACGGAAAGTGTTGAAGGGTGCCGCGGCCGCATGCGTGGCGCCCGCGAGCACGCGTACGTGGCCGGACCATCAGAGGATCGACGTGGACAAGCGCACCCTGCTCCTGCTGACCGTGACCGCCGCGGCCGTCGGCATCCTCCCGGCCACGGCCGAGACCGCCGAGGCCGGCACGCCCCGGCCCTCCACGCCGCCCGCCGCGCAGCTCACCACGCCGGCGAGCCCGCCTGAGAGCACGCCTGAGAGCACGCCGCCGGACACGGTGGCCTCTCCGGTGCTGCCGGCGGCGCCCGAGGGGCCGCCGCCGGGCGCGGACGCCGCCGGGGACCCGCCGCTCATGAGCTTCTGCGTGACGCTGCAGGGGCAGGCTCTGGTCACGGCCGGGATGACGTTCATGACGGGCGGCGGCGTACAGAACGTCCCGCTCCTGGCGGTGGCCCCGTGCCCGGCCGGCAACACCGCCGCCACCCCCCTCCCGTAGCTCGACCCACCGGCACGGAGAGGTGTGCTCATGCCGCTCGGCACCGTCCGCCGTCGCAGCCGCGACGTCCCCGCACCGGGCACGGCCCGCCGGGGCGGCAGCCGCCGCGGCGCCGTCCTGGCCCGCCTGGGAGCCGCCTCGGCCGCGCACGCCCGGCTGGTCGTGGCGGTCTGGCTGGTGCTGGCCGCCGCCGCGGCCGCCCTGGTGCCCGGCCTGCTGCAACGGCTGAGCCCGCCCCCGCTGGAGCTGCGGGGTTCGGCCTCGGCCGAGGCCGCCGCCTTGATCGCCCGCAGCTTCCCGCACCAGGGCGACGAGCAGCTGGTGCTCGCGTTCGACTCCGCGACGCTCCGCTCCCGCGACCCGCGCTACCAGCGGGCGGTGGCGGCGGTGGTGGAGGCGCTGCACGCCCGCCCGGACATCGGCGGCCTGCAGCCGCTTCCCTCGCCCGCCCAGGTCAACCCCCATCACGCGTACGTGATGGCCGGCGTGCACGGCGACGAACGCGCCCGCCAGCGGAACCTGCCCGGCCAGATCGCGACGGCCGCAAGGGCGGCCCGCGACGCCTCCGGCGGGACGGTGACGGTCGCGCTGGTGGGCGTGAGCCCGGTGTTCGCCGAGCTGATCCGCGCCGACCTGGACGACCTGCGCCGGATGGAGCTGGTGACGGTTCCGCTGATCCTGTTCCTGCTCGTCGTGGGACTCGGGGCGGCCGGGGCCGTGGCCGTGCCGCTGCTCGTGGCGGGCGGCGCGGGGCTGCTCAGCCTGGGGGTGCTGGCGCTGGGCGGCGCCGCCATCGGGATCGACTCGACGCTGCTGACCGCGACCGTGACGATCTGCCTGGCCCTGGGGCTGGACTACTGCCTGCTCATCCTGCTGCGCTACCGCCAGGGCCGCCGGGAGGGCGGCGGGCCGCGCGAGGCCGCCGCTCACGCCGTCGCCACGGCCGGCAGCACCGTCTGCTGGTGCGCGACGATCATCATGATCACCGCCGCCTGCATGCTGATCATCCCCGCGCCGGCGGTGCTCAGCATGGCGCTGGCGGCCGTGCTGGCCGCGTTCCTCACGCTCACGGCGGCTCTGACCCTGGCTCCCGCGCTGCTGGTGCTCCTCGACCGGCGGCTGGAGCCGACGAAGCGGCTCTGGCGGCGTGCCCGGCGGGACGACCGCCCGCCCGCCTGGCTGCGCATGGCCGGGCACCTCATGCGCCGCCCCGGCCGGTACGCGCTCGCCGCCGCCCTTCTTCTGCTGCTGGCCGCCGTCCCCGCGCTGGACCTGCGCCTGGGCCTGCACTTCGACCGCCACACCCTGGCCAGGACCGACGTGGGCCACGGGCTCGCCCAGATGGAGGACGACCACCTCGCCAACCTGACCCTGCTGGCCCTGCCCCACGCACCCGGCGCGGGCCCGGTCGATCCCAGTGCGCTCACCGCCGCCCTCGAACGCGATCCGCGCGTGACGATGACCGGCGCCATCGACAACGGCCGGGACCTCACGCTGGTCACCATCGCCGGCCGCGGCGCCCCCGACAGTACCGACGCCGCCGACCTGGTGCGCGACATCGGCCGGACGGCCCAGGAATCGCTGCCCGCCGGCCAGCGGGTGCTCATGACAGGGGCGGCGGCCATGCTGGCCGAGGTCTACGACGAGATGCGCGGCCGCGCGTGGCAGGTGATCGCGCTGGTGCTGCTGGCGTCGTTCGTCCTGCTGCTGATCACCTTCCGCAGCCTGCTGATCCCGCTGAAGGCGATCGCGATGAACCTGCTGTCCGTGGGAGCCACCCTCGGCCTGGTCACCCTGTGCTTCCAGGGCACGGGCTCCACCGGTGACATCAACGCGGCGGTGCCGCTGCTGGCCCTGACCGTCGTGTTCGGCCTGTCCATGGACTACGAGGTGTTCCTGGTGCACCGCATCGCCGAGCACTACCGGCGCACCGGTGACAACACCGCCGCCGTGCTGCACGGCCTGCGGCACACCGCCCGGCCCATCACGCTCGCCGCCGCCATCATCGCCGTCACCTTCGCGGGTCTGCTGTTCACCCACCGGCACGACTTCCAGCAGGCGGGATTCGCCGTGGCCGTCGCGATCATCATCGACGCCACGCTCATCCGCATGGTCCTCGTCCCCGCGCTGATGCGCCTGCTCGGCCACCGCAACTGGTGGCTGCCCCGGCCGCTGGCCCGGCTGCTGCCGCCCCTGAGGCCGGTTGACGGCCCGCCGACCGGCTGACGCGCCCGCGCGGCTGGCAAGGTATCGGCACCTGTCGTGCTATTTCTGTAACTGATCAGTTACCCACTGCCAGGAGATGAGATGTTCACCCTGCCCGCCAGCGGACGGATCCGCAGCACGGCCCTCCCGGCCGCCGCCGCCGTCGTGTCCCTGCTCGCCGCCACGCCCCAGGTGGCCGCGCACACCGGCCAGAAGCTGGTGACCTGCACGGTCAGCACCACCCCCGGCCGGCCGATCACCCTCGACCCGCCCGTCAGCATGACCGTGCGCCGCATCACCGCCCGCGCCACCCTGGCGCTGACCCACTGCACCTCGCCCAACGGCGCCCACGCCCGGCTGCGCTCGGGCTGGCTGACCGCCCACGGCACCGGCCTGGGCTCGTGCACCAACGTCGACGACATCAGCGCCACCGGCCGGATCACCTGGTACGACGCCGACAAGCGGCCCGCCGGCACCTCCGTGATCAAGCCCGATCACTCCGCCATCGAGGCGGCCAGGAGCGTCAAGAGCTACAACCCCGGCGACATGCTGCTCGGCGGCAAGGTGACCAAGGGACGGCTGGCCGGGGCGTCCGTGGCGGGCAGCGCCATCCCCACCTCCGACATCACCACGTGCACCACCACCGGCATCGCCGCCGTGACCGGCACCGGCAAGATCTCCTTCATCGCCTGACGGCGGCCCCGCCCACCGGCGAGCCAGGACTGCCGCCCACGCCGACGGCGGCAGCCAGCTCCCCCACCGCCGCGTCAAGAAGCCCGGCCAGGCGCTCCGTACCGCCGAGCGAGCGCGACCAGAGGCCGGAGAACACCACCGACCCGCCGCCGTGCACGATCGCCATCACGCCGCCGCCGAAGTCCAGCGTCGGCGGCACCGCGAAACACCGGTCGACCGGCAGGCTGTCACCGGCGGCTATGGCGCTCACCACCAGCCCTCCGGCGGCGCCCCGCAACAGCAGCCGCTCCATCGCCCGGGAGCCGATCACCGCGCCCGCCCCCCAGGCCAGCAGGGGAGAACGCAGCAGGTAGCGGTCGTGGCGATACCTCGACAGCCGCTCGAAGCCGGTCTCCGCCATGACGCGGCGCAGGCGTCCCCGGGGGCACGGTTCCCCGCAGGGCAGGACGACCGGCACGCTGATGCAGCCGTTCCCCAGGCCGCCGTCGTGCAGCCGCCCGCTCAGGTTGAGCGGGAAGGAGATCGTGAGCCCCCGGCGGGCCGGCCGGCCGCGCTCCCAGTGACGCGGGTTCCACGAGCGCAGCGCGCCTGTCAGGACGGTCAGGGCCACCTGCGTGAGGCTCGCGCCGGTCTCGGCCGCGATGGCGGTCAGCGGCGCGGCGTCGCAGTGGTGGACCCGCAGCCGGGTGCCGCCGCCGGCCGTGGTGGCCGGCGGGCGCAGCCGGGCCGACCGCCCCGCCAGCCGCGCCCCGGTCGTCATCAGGCGCAGCCAGCGGCCCGCCGCCGGTTTCGCGGGCGCCCGCGAGACCGGCGTGGACAACGGCTTGCCCAGGAGAACGGCGTTGACCGTCCGCGCGGCGCCCACCCCGTCCTGGAAGCCGTGATGCACCCGGTAACACAGCACGTGCTCGTCGTCGCGATGCCCGTGGATCACCATCAGCGTCCACAGCGGCCGCCGAGGATGCAGGGGCAGCTCGCGGACGGCGTCGATCACCGCCTGCCGCACGTCCGCGCCCGGTGGCACCCGGCGGTGCGCCACGTGGTGCGCCGGGTCGAAGGCCGGGTCCGGCTCCCAGCGGGCGTGCCGCCCGGCGCCGGTCAGCCGGTAGGTGAGCACCGGGGCCCGGGCGGCCGTCTCGGCGGCCAGCCGGCACAGCTGCGGGGCGGACGGAACGGGACCCGGCAGGCGCGCCGCCAGCGCGATGTGCAGCAGCGGATCGCGGTCCGTGCCGAGCCAGGACAGGAACGCCAGGTCACCTCCGTCCAGCGGGATCGGCGCGCCGGGCCGCCGCCCCACCGGGGCGTCAGGGAGCCGGGGCCGGCTGCGCACGGTGGGCCAGCTCCGCGGCCTCGGCGAGGGTCATCGACATCCGGAAGTCGAACAGGTCGACGTGCAGCTCGTGCCGGCCGAGCGCGGTGTGCAGCTCGATCAGGGCCATGCTGTCGGCCTGGAGATCGTCGAAGGCGGTGTCCGGGGTCACGTCGGCGAGGTCGAGCGCGAAGATCTCAGCGCAGTACCGGCGGATGAGGAGCAGGATCTCTTCTTTCGGCACGGGTCGCCACCTTTCCGTTGATCTTCAGGTTTTCAGCATCTCGCGGACGCCCGCGGGCCGTGCCGTCCCGGCTCCGCGTGTCCGGTCAAGAACGGTTGTTGCCTTGGGAAGCCAGCAGCGGCCCCAACCGGGCGGCCTCGTCATCGCCGACGCGCAGCCGCCGGGCGTCGGGACTGGACACGGCGGCGACGGCCACGTCCGCCGCCATCATCCGCTCGGCCAGTGTCAGCGCCGCCTCCGACGGCATGGGCGCGAAGCCGTACGCGCTGAGCAGCGGCACCGCGCCGTGGCGGGCCACGAAGCCGGTGTCCGCGATCGTGCCCCACGCGGTGGCGTGGCCGGGAAGCCCGAGGTGGCGGCGCCGTCGGATCAGCGCCTCCACGAACACGTTGCCCGCCGCGTACGCCGCCTGCCGCGCCCCGCCGTAGGTGCCGCTGATGGAGGAGAACAGCCAGACCAGGTCCAGGTCCCGGCCTTCCAGCAGTCGATGGAGCACCAGCGCGCCGGCCATCTTGCAGCCCAGCACGTCGGCCATGTGCCGGGCGGTCAGCTGCCGCACCTCGCTCAGGGTGGGCGCCATGGCGGCGTGCACGACGCCGCGCAAGGGATGCTCGCCCGCGTCGACGCTCTTCAGCACCGCCGCCATCGCGGCCAGGTCGGTGACGTCGGCGGCGTGCACGCTCACCCGCGCCCCCAGGGCGCGGAGCCCGGCCGCGACGGCGGCGGCCTCGGGCGCCGCCTCGCCCCGGCGGGAGACCAGCGCGAGCCGGCGGGCGCCGCGCTCGGCCAACCGGCGCGCGGCGGCGGCGCCGAACCCGCCCACGCCCCCGATCACGAGATAGGCGCCCTGCGGGTCCGGGCGCAGCTCCACGGCCCGCGGCCGGGCCCGGACGGGCCCGTCCAGCGGGTCGAACGACAGCGCGACCGCCGCCGCGCGCCGCTCCGCCCACACCTCACCCACCCGGGCGGCGGGATGGACGTGGTACGGCGGCACCGGGTCCAGGCCGTCCCGTGCGGCGTCCATGACCTCGTGGAACAGCCGGGGATCGGGCGGGCCGGCGGCGTCGAGGCAGGCGTGCCGCCCGGCCGGGGCGAGCATCGCGCGCCAGCTCTCCGGCACGGCTCCGGCCAGCACGTCGGCTCCGCGCCCGCCGGTGCGGGCCAGCACCCGCGCGACCACGTCCGGATCGGCGGCGTCCACGACCTCATGGGAGCCGAGCCGGTCCAGCAGGTCCCGCTGCCCCGGATGCCGCGCGAGCGCGACGACTCGGGCGCCCTGCCGGAGAGCCAGGTGCAACGCCGCGAGGCCGGTGGCGGTGGCGTCGTGCAGCACCAGCGTGCTGCCTGCCGACAGCCCCACCGCCGCCAGCGCCCGGCGCGCCCGCATGACCGGCCCCGGCCTGACGGCGGCCTCGGCGAAGCCCATGCCGGCGGGAATCTCCCGCACCAGCCGGGCGGTGGTGCTCAGGTGGGAGCCGGGCGCGCCGCCGCCCACCCCCACGACCCGGTCGCCGACGGCGACCTCGCGCACCCCCCGCCCCACCGCCGTGATCCGGCCCGCGCACGTCCACCAGGTGTCCGGCCCGCTCCACGAGACGGCCCGAGCCTCGATGACGACCGCGCCGGGGCCGGGCGGCCGCGCCGGTTCGGCCCGTGTCCAGTACGGCGCCCGGCCCAGGTCGTCGAAGCCCAGGACGCAGGGGCCGGTTCCCGTGTCGAGGGGCTCGTACGGCATCTCCCGCACGACGAAGCGGCCCCGGCGGGTGAGCGCGACCTCGCCCTCGCCCGGCGGGGACAGCAGCTCGCGGGCCAGCCGCCGGGCGTCGGCCGCGAGGTCGCCGGTGCGGTGCAGGCTGATGCGCGGAACCCGTAGCCGGGCGTCCTCACCGGCCAGGGCGCGGGCGGCGCCCCACAGCACCGCGTCGGCGGGGACCAGCGGCTCCTCGGGCGCGGGCAGCGCGCCGCTCGGGCGGGTCACCACGGACAACGACCGTTTCAGCCCGGCGGGAAGGTCGTCGCAGGCTAGGGCGATCGCCTTGAGGACCAGCATCCGTTCGACGGCCTCGTCCAGCCGCAGGCGCGGCTCGTCGTCGCTCCCGGCGCCGTCGGTGCGCTCGGCCGCGACGAGGACGACGCCCACCGCGCCGGTGGGCGGCCCGGAGGCCAGCAGCGTCCGCCAGCGGCCGGGATCGGGCGTGCTCAGCACGGCCACGGCGCCGCCCTGTCCCGCCGCATGCCCATCGGCGGTCAGCAGGCGGGCCACCGCCTGCGCGAACGGCAGCTCACCGGCGTCCTCGGCGGCGACGATCCACCGCGTCCCGGTCGGCGGCGGCGCCGCCGCGGCCCGCGACCGGCTCCGGGGGAGTGGGCGGGCGGCCAGCGTGATCGACAGATCGTCGCGGGCGGGACCGCTGTCGTCGCCGGTCTGCACGACGCCGGTGAAGCCGCACGCGCCGAGCAGCGGCGGCCACTGCTCGCGCGTGAGCAGCAGGCTGTCGGGCCGCAGCCGGTGGTCCGCCATGGGCCAGAAGCTGTCCAGCGCGCCGAAGATGCCGATCATCAGGCGCGGGTCGTGCGTCTCGACGGCCAGGAGGTGCCCGCCGGGTGCGAGCAGGCGGCGCACCCGTTCCAGGGCGGCGCGCACATCGCGGGCGGTGTGCAGGGCGTTGGCGGTGACCACCACGTCGTACGCGTCTTCGGGGAAGCTCTGAGCGGCGGGGTCCTCGTCGAGGTCGAGCCGCCGGTAGTCGACGAAGTCGTAGCAGGCGAACCGGCGGCGGGCGGTGGCGTGGAACAGCGGCCACACGTCGGTGAAGGTGTAGCGGGTCAGGTGCGGCGGCAGCAGCGGCAGCAGCGCGGCGGTGGTGCCGCCGGTGCCCGCGCCCACCTCCAGCACGCGCAACGGCCGGTCGTCCGGCAGGGCCGCGACGATGCGGCCGAGGAGCGCCCGCGCCACCTGGTTGGCGAACCGGCTGAGCGGGGCGGTGTCGTAGAGCTGCCGCAGCAGTTCGCCGCCGCCGTCGCGGCTCAGCAGCTCGCGCGGGTCACGTTCGCCGCGCAGCACGTCAGGCAGCTCCCGGCACATCCGGCTGACCAGCAGCACCTCGGTGGAGAAGGCCGGATGGTCGCGCAGCAGGCCCCGGGCGAGCTCGCCGGGGTCGGCCGGGACGCCGAGCCGCCACCGCCCGCCGGGACACGCCCGCGCCAGGCCGTCCGCCTCCAGCATGGCCAGCGCGGTGTTGACCAGCCGGACGTGCCGGGGCAGCATCCCGGCGGCGACCAGGTCGTCCACCGTGAACGGCTCGCCCTGCCGCCCGGCCAGCGCGGCGAGCGCGGCGGCGAGGTGGTCCGCGACAGCGCGGAAGGCGCGCGGCCGGAACCGGTCATAACGCGCGTCCCGCCACGATCGGCGCACCCGGTCGAGGTCGTCGCCCGCCTCCTCCAGGATCACCCGCGGGGAGGGCAGCGGGCACGTCCCGTCCCCGCCCGCCGGGTCCGGAGCCGCACGCAACTGGGTGTGATGCCGCAGGATCGGCACCTGGTCATGATCCGATGGGCTTCGCACGCGGCTACTGTGAGTGACGGGGTGGTGGCATTCAAGGCGCAACACCGGCCCGGGGAGTCATTGCCTGTTCTGATCCACTTCTTGCCCGGACGTGGCGCGTCGCGCGCCGATCTCCCGGCCTCCGATGAGCGAGGCTGATCGGCAGGACCACCGATCAAGGGGGAGGCTCGATGACGTCGCGGGCGCGGGTAGCGGTGACGGGACTGGGCGTGCGCACCGCCGCCGGAGCCCACCCCAAACACCTGTGGGACGCGCTGATCAGCGGGCGCTCCACAGCACGGCGCATCACCTCCTTCGACACCAGCGGCCTCGGCGTCGACGTCGCCTGCCAGGTCGGCGACCTCGACACCGCGCCGTACCTGACTCCCCGGCAGGCCCGCCACCTCGACCGGGTGAGCAAGCTGGCCGTCTGCGCGGCCGCCGACGCGTTCGACGACGCCTTCGGGGCCGACGACGCCATCCGGACGCCACCGGAGCGGCGGGCCGTCGTGACCGGCATCGGGTTCTGCGGGGTCGAGACCTACGAGGACGGCATGCTCGACGTCCGCCACCCGGGGCGCGGGAACCCCGGCCCTCTCCACGTCCTGAAGATCATGAGCAACGCGTCCGCCTCGGCCATCGGCCTGCGACACCGCATCCACGGGCCCAGCATGTCCGTGACCACCGCCTGCGCCTCCGGCGCGCACGCGATCGGGGAGGCCGTGCGGCTGCTGCGCGACGGCTCCGCCGACCTCGTCGTCGCCGGCGGGGCGGAAGCCTGCGTCACCCCGACCATCCTGCAGGCGTTCGACCAGTGCCGGACCCTGTCGCGGCACACCGCCGAACCTCAGCGCGCCTGCCGGCCGTTCGACGCCGGACGCGACGGCTTCGTGCTGGCCGAAGGGGCCGCGTTCCTGATCCTGGAGACGCTCGACGGAGCCCGCGCCCGTGGCGCGCACGTGCACGCCGAGCTCGCCGGCTACGGGCGCACCAACGACGCCCACCACCTGCTCGCCCCGGCCCCCGAGGGCGAGGGCGCCTACCGGTGCATGCGCGCGGCCCTCGGCGACGCCGGGCTGTCGCCCGGCCAGGTCTCCCACGTCAACGCGCACGGGACCGGCACCCAGCTCAACGACCTGACCGAGGCGCAGGCCATCACCCGCCTGTTCGGGCCGCACGGGGTGCCGGTCACCGCCGTCAAGGCGGTGACCGGCCACGCGCTCGGAGCGGCGGGCGCCATCGAAGCGGTCGCCGCCGTGCTGACGCTCGCCCACGGGACCGTCCCGCCGACGGCCAACCTCGGCACGCCCGACCCGCGCTGCGAGGTCGACGTGGTGCGCGAGGCCCGGCCGCTGCCGGCGGGAGCGGTGCTGTCGAACTCGTTCGGGTTCGGCGGCCACAACGCCTCCTTGATCATCGCTCCCGTGACCTGAGGACACAGCACCATGCCCACGACCGCAGATCAGCCCACGACCGCCGCACGGACCACGGCGGTGCCGCTGACGGTCAACGACCGCTTCCTGCTTCGGCTGGCCCACGAGGCGGACCCGGCCAGGGACGCCGACCTGCACCTGGGCGTCGCCGTGCGCCTCCCGGGACCGCCGCCCTCCGGCCACCGCTTGCACCGCCTGATCGGCGACGCCGCCGTCCGGGCCCGCGCGCTGACCTACCGGCTGACGGGAACGGGCCGGCGGGTGCGCTGGGAGCCCGACCCCGCGTTCGACCCCGCCCATCACGTACGGCACCACCACGCCGCGCCCGGCCAGGACCCGTGCCAGGCGGTCGGCCAGGCGTTGCGCGAGCACCCCCTGCCCCGGTCCAGGCCGCTGTGGAGCCTCGTGGTCGTCGAGGGTCACGCCGCCGACGAGCACCTGCTGTGCTACCGGGCCCACCACGTCTTCCAGGACGGGCTCTCCGTCGCCCGCACGATCAGCGCGCTCGCCCTGGGCCGCACGCTGCCCCCGCCCGCCGCCGCCCCGGGCGGCGGACGCGGGCGCCCCGGCGGCGCCGCCATCCGCCAGGCCATCGGTGACATCGCCCGCTTCGCCTCCGCCACCGAGCCCTGGCATCCGCCGGCGACGGACGCCCCCGCCACCCGGCACCTCGGCTCCGTCAGCCTCGACGCCGGCGCGTTCCGCGACATCGCCCGCTCGACAGGGACCAGCTTCGCCCAGATCGCCGCGGCGCTCCTGGCCGGCGTCGTCAAGGAGTGGACGGAGGCCGGTCCCGCCCCGGCCGGCCCGCTCCCGCCCGAGCCGCGCCGCCCCCTCGGGCAGCCGGTGCTCTCCTTCCCGATCGGGCGGCGCGATCGCCGCCACGACGACGGCCTGGGCAACCACGCCGTCCTCATGCCCATCCGGCTGCCGAGCGCCGAACCCACCCCCCGTACCCGCCTGCGAGCCGTCGCCGAGCAGACCGGTCTGGCCGAACTGGCCCGACACCGGCGCGGCCCGCACGCCTCCGCGATGTCCGCCACCTTCAGCCACGTACTGGCCCGCCTGGCCGCTTCCGCCGCGCGCCGCCCGCTGCGTGACAGCCTCGGCCTGACGCTCCTCCACGGCGCCACCGCGCTCCCGCCTGCCCACGAGATCTTCGCCGTGCCCTCGCTGCTGCCCGGCGCGGGAGGTCAGGTCGCCGTCCTGCCCGGCCGGCGGACGGTCTCGTTCTCGTACGCCTTCGACGCCCGCCTGCCCGGCCTCGGCCACCTGCCCGCGCTGGTGCGCCAGGCCCTGGCCGACCTGCACGCCGACGTCGTCCCCTCCCGCCCCTGACACGACCGACCACGCCGATCACCGATCAAGGAGAACGCGTATGGAGCTGTCCGGGACGACCGCCCTGATCACCGGAGCCAGCGGCGGCCTCGGCCAGGCCATCGCCCACGCGCTGGCCCGCCACGGCGTCCGCGTGATCCTCACCGGCCGCGACACCGCCGTCCTGACAGCCCTGGCCGACCGGCTGGGCGGGCGCGCCATCGCCGCCGACCTCACCGACCACGACAGCCTCACCGCCCTGATGCGGCAGGCCGGTCCCGTCGACATCCTCGTGGCCAACGCCGGCGTCATCGCCCCCGCCGCGATCACCGACCACACCACCGGCGACATCGACACCTACCTGGCGCTCAACCTGCGCGCCCCCATCGTCATGGCGCGCACGGCCGCCGAGCACATGATCGCCAACGGGCGCGGGCACATCGTCCTCATGAGCTCGCTCGGCGGCAAGATCTCACACGCCCGGTGCGCCCTCTACAACGCCACCAAGTACGGGCTGCGCGGGTTCGGGCACGCGGCCCGGGCCGATCTGGCGCCGCACGGCGTCGGCGTCTCGGTCATCTGCCCCGGACTGATCAGGAACGCCGGCATGCTCACCCGCGCACCGGCGCCCCTGCCCTCCTGGATCGCCGCGATCGGCACGCGGACGCCGCAGCAGGTGGCGCGGGCCGTCTGCCGCGCCATCCGCACCAACGCCGCCGAGGCCGACGTGGCGCCCCTGCTGATCCGCCTGGTGGCGCACCTGGGCGGCCTGTCCCCGGCACTCGGCGCCCACCTGCAGCGCCTCGGCCGGGCCGACTCCTACGCCGACACCGTCGCGAGAAGCCTGGCCGCCACCGGCGCCCCGCGATTCCTCTGAACGGCCGACGAGGCTCGCGTCCGTGTCACGGCCGGTGAGCTACGGGTCAGGTCAGGGTGTCTTCGACCTTGATCTGGCCGTTCTGGACGACCCATTTCTGGTTGGGGTGGTTGAGGCAGGTCCAGAGGCGGACGTCGGTGTTGTCGGCCCGGCTGTTGGTGGCGTCAAGGCACACCTGGCGGGGCGCGGCCGAGGCGGCCGGGGCGGTGGTGACGGTGAAGGCCAGGGCCACCGTGGCGACCGCGGACGTGGCCAGCAGGCGGGCGACGGGACTGATATGCCGGAGCGGTGACGCCTACCTGTCCGCCCACGTCCCGTCATCCGGCCGAGCCGCACGTACGAACCAGAGCTGTGACATATCACGGAGAAAGCCGCTTATGGGATCTGATGATGCAAGAAGCGCAGATGCAGAGCCTGATCGACACATTGGCGACGCATGAGACCACATCGCAGGCCGAAGACCACGACGCCCGGAACGGGGACGACTCTCGGAATTGACAGCTCCGATGCCCCGCGACGCCGAATGGTGTGCGGGATCGGCCGCCAGAACCGTTGCCGGCGCGTTACCTTGTCCGCACAGACAGCCGACCCGCGAGGAGGCCGTTCTCGTGCCGGAGAGCGACGACAAGGGGCCGGGGAAACTCGCCAAGGTGATGCTGTGGATCGGCGCGCTGCTCACGGCGGTCGTCACCGCCTGGCTGACCGACGCGTTCAGTCTCGTCCTGCGGCCGGCCGACCTGGTGAGCGCGGCCAGGCCACCGCTGCTGGTCACCGTCCTGCCCGGCACCGGTGACGAACAGGACCTGGCCGTCGCCTCCCGGCCCACCGCGCCCCGTGACCGCGCGGTCTTCCTGAGCGGGCGCTTCGGCGACCGGGCGTTCGACGACGTGGTGGCCACCCTGAAGGGCGCGTGGGTGGGGGAGAAGGAGATGCGGGTGGTCTTCGAGTCCCAGCGTGACCTCGTCCGCGTCACCGACGTGCGGGTCAAGGAGGTCGCCCCCAGGCAGCCGATCGTCACCGGCGCCTTCGTCGAGCACCCACGGCAGGGCGGGCCGGAGAACCCGCAGCTCACCGTCTCCCTCGACGCGCGGGACGCGTTCTTCACCCAGGCGGGCAAACCCGGCCGCCCCTACTTCGGACCCCACAGCCTGTCCCTGAAACGAGGCGACCAGGCCGAGCTCGGCCTGGAGATCAGGGCGCGGAAACACAGCCACACCTTCGTGCTGGAGGTCGAGTACGTCGCGGCGGGGACCGGGAAGGCGGAGACCATCACCGTGAAGGACCCCGCCGGCCGGCCCTTCCGGGTCACCGGCGCTCCCACGGCCTACACCGCCTACAGGACGGTCTACCGCAACACCGGCGCCGGGCTGAAGGTCGTCACCGGGCGGGCGGCCTGCCGCCTCTTCCTGCCGGGGCGGGCATGCACGTCCGCGCGCTGATCGCCGTCCTGCTCGTCCTCGCCTGCGCCGCCGGGAGCGGGAACGCCCGGCAGGCGCGTCCCGCGTTCACCGCCGCCTGGAGCGCCGACCTGGGCGAGATCGGTGTGCACGGCATCAGTCTCGACGTGCCTGTGGGCACGGTCGGCGGCCGGCCCCTGGTGGCGCTGCCGTCGACGCGGCCGGCCGCGATCCGGGTCCACGACGCGGAGACCGGCGCGATCCTGAGGACCTTTCCGCTCGCCCGGCCGTACCACCCGCTGGACGACCACATGGGCTTCGTCGGAGAACTGCTCGCGGTGAGCATCTCCGAGGGGGCCGCGGAGAGGGTCACGGTCGTCGACCCGGTCACCGGCCGGACGCGGTGGACGCGGCTGCTCCCGTCCGCGGACGCGCCGATCCTCGACTACCTGACCAGGACGGCCATCACCCCCACCGGCATCGTGTGGGCGTCGGGCGCCGGCCTGCACGGGCTCGACCCGGCCTCCGGCCGCGACATGTGGGCGGCGCCGTGGCCCGACGGGTGCCCCCACTTCCGCCTGCTCGAATCCGAGGTCGCCGTCCTCGTCCAGGACTGCCGAGGCCGGTCGCCGGCCCTGCACGGTGTCGACCCGCGCGCCGGACGGCTCACCTGGACCCGTCGCATCCGGGACTCGGGTGAGGAGCTCGTACAGATCAAGGTCTCCTCCACCCGCCTGATCATCGCGCGGGAGCCCGGGCACGTCACCGTCCTGGACGCGGACGGCCGGCTGGTGGCTCGGTCGCCGATCACGTTCCCGGAGGTTGGGGGGCCGACCGTGATCCACGACGCCGAGCTGACCCTGCTGGTCCGCAGTGTGAACGGCCGCCGGGAGACGACCGCGACGCGCACCCGCGACGGGCGGGTGCTCTGGCGCCGGTCGCTCAGGCCGCGCACGTCGCCGGGCACCGCCGAGGGATACCTGGGGAACGCCGACCACCTGACGGCCACTCACGCGATGGGCGCCACGACCACCGAGCTCACCCCCCGCATGATCGAGGTCGTCTCGCGGGCGGACGGCGCCCGTGACGTGCTGCCCCTGCCCGTGAGCGAGCGCGCGAGCAGGATCGTCGGCAGCACCTCGCGCGACCTGCTGGTGTTCGAGAAGCACCCCGGCGGCGACCGGGTCACGGCCTACACCTTCCGCGACGGGCGGGGCGCCTCCTCGCCGCTGGCGGTGCCGCCGGAGCGTTGGCCTGACGCGTGCGCGCTGCTCGACCCTGCGGTGCTGCCCGGGTACATGCCGGTTCCGGGCACCGTGGAGCACCTGGGGGTCCGCTGGCCCAAGCCGAACGTGTGCGAGTTCCTCCCACCCGACGACGCGGGGGCGGTGGTGCGGGTGGCGGTCTCCTGGGTCGCTGCGACGGACGCGGACGCGACCCGGCTGGCCCGTACGACCCTCGCCGCGGATCCGGACGCCCAGCGGCTGGGGGAGGGGGCGTACCTGAGGTCCAGCACCGGCAACGACGACCTGCGTACGTTCGCGTGGGTCACCGGCGGGCGAGCGCTGGTGGACGTCCGGGCCGCGGGTGACCCGGCGCTGACCCGCCGCGCCGCCCTCGCCGTGGCTTCCTGCCTGAACGCGGTCGGCCCAGGCAGAGCTGGTTGCCCTCCGGGGCGCCCATCACGATGAGCCTGCCCCTCACCGGCCGGACGGGTCACCTTGTTCCCCTATACGCTGCGCCTGCAATCCCAGCGAGCATGCCCAGGACTTCTTCTTTCCAGACGTTCGCATCCTGGCGTGGTCTCGGTTGCGGTGCAGGTGGCTTGATGTTCACGGTTTATGGCCCGTTCACCGCTGGCGGAGGCGCGACGGGGCTCCGATCCTGGTGGGACCCACGATGCCGTGGTGAAGGGCCATGTGAAAGAGGAGCAGGATGTCGAACGACCCGCTGGTTGAGACCGGCCTGGACGAGCTGACCCCGGTGGGGGCCGACCTGGACGGCGCCGGCCCGTACGATCTCGGCGTCGACGCGGGCGGTCGGCTGCTGGCGGAGACCGCTGCACTGGTGGCGGGGCACACCGGGGAGGTCGTGCACGGCCCGGTGGCACCGGCGAGCGTCGGCACCGAGCGCATCCGTGACTGGCTGGCCGGCTTCGACTTCGCCGAGGCCAAGCCCGCCGACGCGGTGCTCGGCTCGGTCATGTCGGCGCTGCGGAAGTGGACCGTGCACACCACTCACCCGCGCTACTTCGGCCTGTTCAACCCGTCGCCCACCTGGTGGGGCATGGCCGGGGACCTGATCGTCGCGGGGGTGAACCCGCAGCTCGCCGCCTACAGCCACGCGCCCGCCGCGACCGAGATGGAGCGGCACGTGCTGCGCCTCCTGGCGAACGGCCTGGGCATGCCCTCGGACACCGACGGGAGCTTCACCGTCGGCGGGGCCGAGGCGAACCTCACGGCCGTCATCGTCGCGCTCACCCGCCGTTTCCCCGAGTACGGCAGCGCAGGGCTGCTCGGTCTGCCCGGCCGGCCGGTGTTCTACGCCTCGGCGGAGAGCCACCTGGCGTGGCTCAAGATCGCGCACATGACCGGGCTGGGCCGCGACGCCGTCCGCCTGGTGCCGGTGGACGCCGCCCTCAGGATCGACCTCGACCGGCTGCGCGAGGCGTACGCGGCGGACGTGGCCGGCGGCAGGATCCCCTTCATGATCGTCGGAACGGCGGGCACGACCGGGGCGGGAGTGCTGGACCCCTTGGCCCCGCTCGCCGACCTGGCCGCGGAATGGGGCCTGCACCTCCACGTGGACGCGGCGTGGGGCGGCGCCGCCGCGCTGTCCGACCGGCTGCGGCCCCTGCTGGCCGGCATCGAACGGGCCGACAGCGTCACCGTCGACGCGCACAAATGGCTGTCCGCCCCGATGGGCGCCGGGGTCTTCCTCACCCGCCATCCGGCGGCGCTGGCCGCGAGCTTCCAGTGCAGCACCGGCTACATGCCGGCCGAGGTCGACGGCACCCACGACCCGTACACCACCAGCGTGCAGTGGTCGCGGCGGTTCATCGGGCTGAAGGTGTTCCTGCACCTGGCCGTGGCCGGGCTGCCCGCCGTCGCCGAGCAACTGGAGCGTGACGTACGGCTCGGTGACCTGCTCGCGCGGCGCCTGGCCGAGCGCGGCTGGCAGCGGATCAACCAGACCCCGCTCCCGCTGGTCTGCGTGGTGGACCCCGAGGCGGACGCGGCGGGGGAGGAGCGGAGCGGCAGATGGCACGCGGAGGTGGCCGGTCACGTGGTGCGCGGCGGCCAGGCGTGGGTGAGCCCGGTCCGGCTCGACGGCCGCAGCGCGATCAGGCTCTGCGTGACCAGCTACCGCACCACCGCGTCGGACCTCGACCGCGTCGTGGCCGCCCTCGACGCGGCCCGCGCCGCGACGAGCCTCACGTAGCCGCCTGTCGTACGAGGTCCGGCCCGTTGCCGGTGTGAGATCCCAGCTCCGGTAAATACGTTGCGGGGCCGGAACTCGGAGGGGCATGCTGGGTCGATCGAGCGGCGGAGAGCGCTGCCTGGACTAAGGAGGGCTGACGGATGGCCATCACTGCGCTGCGGCATGTCCGCATCAGTCCCACCTCTTCGTTCAGGAGCACACCCGTTGTCTTCCGAGTACGAGGCCTCTGACCTCTACTTCTCCAAATCCGCCCGCGACGGGTCCCAGCCGGATCCGGCCACAGCCTTCGCCTTCACGTTCCATGCCGTCGACGAGGAACTGGGGCCGGACCAGCGGTGGTCCACCTGGCTGGAGGTCGAGCGCGGCTCTCGCGGCCCCGAACCACGCCCCTCGTGGGTCGTGACGGACCAGGCCGCGATCGACACCGAGCTCGGCATCCTCAAGACCGGCAAGGAAGCCGACGTCTTCCTGCTCGAACGGGCCGTCGAAGCCATCGGCGACAACCCGGCGAAGTCCTCGCTGCTGGCCGCGAAACGGTACCGCACCGACGAGCACCGGGCCTTCCACCGCAGTACGTCGTACGTCGAAGGCCGCCGCACCCGCAACAGCCGCGACGGCCGGGCGATGGCGAAGAAGACCACGCACGGCCGCGGCGTCGCGGCCGGCCAGTGGGCGTACGCCGAATGGGACGCCCTCAACCGCTTGTGGAAGGCCGGCGTCCCGGTGCCGTATCCCGTGCAGGTGGACGGCACCGAGCTGCTGATGGAGTTCATCGACGACGGCGAGGGCGGTGCCGCGCCCCGGCTGGCCCATGTCCGGCCGTCGAAGGAGCTGCTCGGCGTGTATTTCGAGCAGCTCCGCAACGGCATGCGTGAACTGGCCCGCGCGGGCCTCGCGCACGGCGACCTTTCGCCGTACAACGTCCTCGCGCAGGCCGAGCGGATCGTGCTGATCGACCTGCCCCAGGTCGTCGACATCGTCGGCAACCCGAAGGGCATGGACTTCCTGATGCGCGACTGCCACAACATGGCCACCTGGTTCACCGGCCGCGGGCTCGAGGTCGACGAACAGGAGCTGTTCGCCGACCTGCTCACGATGGTGTTCTGATCGCCTTCTGCACGACGGGCCTCAGCAAAATCTACAATGTAAAGGGATCGGGTAGGTGGCCAAACCATGACAAAGTCACAAGATGACCACAACCCCACTCATCAAAAGCGTCTGGGTATTTCACCGAACGGGTCAGCGGTGCCCTGGCCGCCGGATCGGAGAGGTCGCCGCCTACGACGTCCCCCTCTTGCCCGAGTACCAGGTGGCAGGACGACCGACCATTGATCGCAGCTTCCTGTTGCTCGATCACGGTATTCAGTTGACCAGGCCCGTCGCGTTCGAGGGCCCGGTCGAGGGTTGGTGGTACGTCGACCTGGTCGAGGTGGAACTGACCGAGGCGGGGCTTGTCGTCCACGACCTCTACGTTGACTTTTTGGTGCCACCCGGTGCTGATCGTTACTACATTCTGGACCTCGACCAGCTTGCTGATGCCCTCCATCAAAACCAGATTACGGCCGGTCAGTGCGCCACGGTCCTCAGCAGAACGCAACGCTTCATCGACCGGCACCTGCGTGCGAACGAGGAAGCCTCCGTCGATCCTCCGCAGCAGTTTCCGCCAGCCGACATCGCCGTGCTTGAATCGCTTCCTTGCTTCTTCGAATCATTCGTCCCGAATCAATCCTCAAGGGACGCACTTCTCGACGGCTGAGGAGCGAGTACTGAGGGCAGCGCTCCGGTGTAGATCTACGGGTGCCGGCGGAGTCCCTGGTCCGTCCGCGCGCGCGTGACCTTCTGCGCGCAGCTCGTTCAGGCCGTGGTGAAGGTGAGTGCGCCGGGGAGGACCGCGAAGACCGATCGCAGTTCGGCCGCGAGCGCCGCGTGGGTGGGGGTGCCGGGTTTGGCTGTCCAGGCCCGCAGGGCGGCGTGGAAGGACGCGACCACCAGGTCCAGGGCCAGCCTCGGCCGTGGGTCGGCAGGGTTCAGGCCCAGTTTGCGCTGCAAGGTCGCCTCGACGGCGGCGCTGGTGCGGTCGCAGTACTGGAGCCCGTACGCGGTGATCGACGGCGTGCGCTCGGCCAGGTCCCGGCTCTGACGTACGCGGGTCACCCAGGCGCCGCCGTCGTCGAGGCGTTCGAGCGCCGCGAGCAACGCCTCCTGCAGCATCTCCAGGACGGGCGCGTGGCCGAAGGACAGGCGCTCGACGTCGTCCCGCAGGCCGTCCCACAGCGCCTCCAGCGGGGCGGAGGCGACCTGTTCCTTGCTGGCGAAGTTCCGGAAGAAGGTGCGTTTGGAGACCTCGACGGCGTCGCACAGTTCGTCGAGGGTCACGCCGTCGAAGCCCCGCTCGGTGAAGAGGGCGAGGGCCGTGTCGACGAGCGCGGTTCTGGTCCGGAGCTTCTTGCGTTCCCGCAGGGAGAGCGTTTCCGGCGCGGAGAGGGAGGCGGTGTCGGCGGTCATCGTTCAAGTGTAATGGGAGCGCGAACGCCCTCGATAGGCTTATGCTCCTGAGTAGCACTTTGAGTTGATGTCTCATGAAGGGATCGCCATGCGCGCTCTGATCGTCGATCGTTCCGCCCCCGGTGGCCTGCGGGTGGGGGAAGTGCCCGAGCCTGTGCCCGCCGCGAACCAGGCGTTGGTCCGGGTCACGGCCACCTCGTTCAACTACGGCGAGGTCAGTCACGGCATCGAGGCAGCCGCCGAGGGGACGGTGCTCGGCTGGGACGCCGCCGGAGTCGTCGTCCGGGCGGCGGCGGACGGGTCGGGCCCGGCCGTGGGGACCCCCGTCGTGACCCTCGACGAGGGTGGCGGCTGGGCCGAGGTCCGCGCCGTGCGTACCGACTGGATCGGCGTGGCGCCCGAGCGCGCGGAGCCGGGCGCGCTGAGCACCATCCCGGTCGCGGCCGGCACCGCGCTGCGCGCGCTCCACCGGACCGGGCCCCTCCTGGGGCGCAGGATCCTCGTCACCGGCGCCACCGGTGGAGTCGGCCGCTACGCCGTCCAGCTCGCCCGGCTCGGCGGCGCGCACGTGATCGCCTCCACCGGCGACCCCGCCAGGCACGGCGAGGCGCTGCGCGCTCTGGGCGCGCACGAGGTGGTGGCCGGTCCGGCCCAGGCCGGCGGCGGGCTCGACGGCGTGCTCGACATGGTGGGCGGGGCGCAACTCGTGGAGGCGTTCGATCAGCTCGGTGAGGGGGGCACGCTGGTGGCGGTCGGGCACTCCGCGGGTGAGGGTGAGAACTTCCCGTTCGGCGCCCTGTTCAGCGGGCCGGGCCGGGACGATCGCTCGATCGTCACGTTCATGCTGCTGTTCTGCGACGGGCTGGACAGGGATCTGACCTGGCTGGCCCAGCAGGTCGCGGACGGAGTGCTGAGCCCCGAGATCACGTGGCGCGGCGGCTGGAACGACGCGTCCGAGGCGGTGGGGGCTCTCCTGGAGCGCCGGCTGCACGGCAAGGCGGTGCTCGACCTCACCTGACGGCCCTGCCGTCCCCTTGAACGGCGGTGTGACATCCGGCGCATCACGGCTGCGGCTTCCCTGGTCAGGCTCCCGGCCGACTGAGGATCAGGTCGGCGGTGGCGGCCAGCCGGTCCGCGCGTTCGCCCGGCAGTGCGCCGCCCCCTGAGACGTATGCGGTGTACGCCTCGAACTGCGCGGTGCCGCACAGGGTGAGGGCGAGCGTGTACGGCTCGACGCCATGCGGCAGCTCGCCGGCCTTCTGGCATTCGGTCAGGTAGTGGGCCACCTGGTCGAGCGCCAGGTGGGGGCCGGTGCCGTTCTCGCGGTTGGTGGCCTGGTAGGCGGCGAACAGCTCCTGGTCGGCGGCGGCCCCGGCCACCAGCGGTAGCGACGCCGCGTAGAAGGCGATGCCGCGCTCCAGCAGATCGATGATCACGGTGCGCATCGGCCGCTGCCCTGGCGGGGTGGCGGCCGCCTGCCAGGCCCGCAGTTCCGGCAGTTCCTGTGACAGCAGTGCGATCAGCAGGCCGATCTTGCCGCCGAAGTTCTTGGTGATGCTGCCCTCGGCAGCGTCCGCGGCGTGGGCGATCTCGCGGGTGGTGAGCCTGGCCAGGCCGCGTTCGCGCAGGAGCCGGGTGGCGGCGTCGAGGATGCGCTGTCGTGCGGGTGGAGCCATGGGGGATTTCTCCAGGTTGACAAGTGTGGTGAGTGCGCACCACAGTACTGGAGACGAAATGAGGTGCGTGCGCACCTCACTATTGTTGGAGAGCCTGTGAGTGTTTCCCCCCTCGTCAGCGCCGCCGTGCGCCCGCCGCGCGTGCTCGGATACTCGCTGATCCTGGGCCTGGTCTTCGCCGCGGCCTGGCTCGGCTTCACCGCGGTCAGGGCCCGGGACGGGCGCATGCCGATCACCGACTGGCTGGATCCGATGCTCGCCGGCACGACTCTGCTGGTCATGCTGGGGGCGATGGCGGCCCTGATCGCCCTGTGGCCGCAGCTGCCCGCCACCCGGCTGCGCACCGCGGTCGTCGCTCTGCTGATCGTCTCCGAGTGGGTCTACCTGGCCGGGGAGATCCTGTCCAACACCCTCACCGTTGGCGAACCGCCGTCCGACGTCGGCGGCCTGCTGGAGATCGCCGCCGGAGCCGCTGCCGCGGTGGCCCTGGTCATGGCTGCCGTCGCGCTGTCGGGACCGGCCTGGCGCCAGAACCGTCCGGCGGCCGCGGCCGTCACCCTCGCCGCCGTGCTCCTCGCCCTCGGCATGACCTGGTGGTTCACCCACCCGATCGACCAGAGCGCCCCGGGGACGCCGTCGTGCGTCCCCGGGAACGCCCTCTACAACGCCTTCCACCGGGCGAGCTGCTGATCACCGGGTAGGTCGCCCAGCTCGACGGAGCTCTTGACGCCGAGGGCCGTGCTCGTGATGTGGGCGGCCCGGCTGACGGAGGCGGTGGTGGCCGGGCGGCGCCCCGACCGGCCGGTGGTGGCCGGTCGGCCGGGGCGGTGGTGCGTCTTGCCTGCCCACGCTGTCGAGGAGGGCCGGAGCTTGTCCTCGATCAGCGCAGATGCCGGGCGAAGAACCCGGCCGCGTCCTCCCCGGCGAACTGCGGGACGCCGGTGTGCCCGCCCATGTTGGCGTGCAGCGTCTTCTCCTTGGAGCCGAAGGCGTCGAACAGGTCCAGGGCCGCCTGCCTGTCGTTCCCTTCGTCATCCCACTGCAGCAGGACATGCAGCGGAATGGTGACCTGCCGGGCCTCCTCGAACATGGTGCGCGGCACGAAACTCCCGGCGAAGAGGCCGGCGGCCACGATGCGCGGCTCGACCACCGCGAGCCGGATGCCGATGGAGATCACGCCCCCCGAGTATCCGACGGGGCCGCCGATCCCGGGCAGCGACAGGAGGGCGTCCAAGGCGGCCTGCCATTCCGGGACCGCCCTGTCGACGAGCGGGAGGACGAGGGCGTCGATGATCTCGTCGCTGACCGGCTCGCCGGCCTCCATGGCCCGGCGCAGGTCGGCGCCTGCCTGCTCGGCGCCGGCCAGGCGGGGCCGGTCACCGCTCCCGGGGAGCTCGATGGTGGCCGCGGCGAAGCCGCCCGTCACGGCGCTCCGGGCCCGCGCCACCAGCCGGGGGTACATCCTGTCCAGTCCGAGCGGGGGGTGGCCGAGCAGGATCAGCGGGACGGGTGCGGGCGCGGACGAGGGCGTCCACAGGAAGCCGGGGATCTCATCGAGGGTGAACGCGCGTTCGACGATGCCGTCGTCGAGGCGCTGCTCAGAGGTGAATCGCATGGTCGTGCCCTTCGGGAGTGCTCTTGAACGGCGCTCCCGGACGACCTATCGCCCGGCCGTGACCCCAGAGGGGAGCACCCATGTCGATACTGTGTCCACGGGTACCACCTCCTCGTTGTCTCGCACGGCCTCCAGAAAGCTAGCAGTGCCCGCCGCGGTCCGCCAACGGGTTTTCGCGAAGACGGAGAGCCGCTGAGGCGGGGCTGGCGGAGGCATGGCGGCGCATCGCCGGTGATCCAGTGGACCCCCACGGCCGGCCGTCCCCTGACGCTCGAGGAGCACGGGCGGCCTACTGCGGGCGGGTCCAGGAGTCGGCGGTGTCGGCCAGTTCGTCCAGCGCCGCCTCGACCCGATCCTTGTCACCGGTCGTCAGGTAGTCGATCTGCAGGCCCGCGTAGGCGGCGTTGAGCAGGGTGGCCTTGCGCAGCGCCGCCTCCTCGGGCACGCCGTGCGCGCGTAGCACGTCGGCCACGAACTCGGCGCGGTCGCCGAGCATTTTGGGCACGTACGGGCCGGACAGGCGGCCCGCGGCCGAGAGGCCCTCGATCTCGTGCAGCAGCCGGACCATCGGCAGGTCCTCGCGCAGGTGCCAGGCCCACGAGGCGCGCACCACGTCGCCCAGGCCCAGGCCGCCGCTCGTCCCGGGGTCGGGCAGCGCGCCCACGCGTCCTCTCTGGCGCTCGTCGAGGTGCGCGAGGATGGCGCTGATCAGCTCGTCCTTGCCGGCGAAGTGGTGGGTGAGCACGTAGGTGCTGTGGCCGAGCGCCTTGGCCAGCGGGCGCAGGGAGAGCTGGGCGATGCCGTGCTCGGCCAGGTAGCCGACGATCGCGTCGAGCAGCTCCTCGCGGCGCTGTGGATCGCGGGGCCTGGCCACGTCCGCCTTCCTTTCGCTGGGCAGGCGACCAGTCTATTCACATGACGACTGTTTTGCTCAGTTAACATGACGGTCGTTATGCTAACGGCTCCTCGCCGTCGAACGCCTTCTCGGAGGTGCCCCATGCCCCCACCCGCGCCGGGACCCTGCCGTCCGCCAGGGGATTCCGGGCATCCTCGGCGGCGGGGGATCCTGGTGGCGCTGTGCGCGGCGCTCCTCGTCATGAGCGTCAGCGTGATGGCGGTGACGATCGCGCTGCCGTCCATCGCGGTGGACCTGCGCGCCACCACCTCACAACTGCAGTGGATCACCGAAGCCGCCGTCCTGGCCCTGGCGTCGCTGCTGGTCGCGATGGGCGCCCTGGCCGACCGAGTCGGCAGGCGGCGGGTGCTGCTGGCGGGAGTGGCCGTGTTCGCGCTGGCCTCGGTCCTGGCCGCCCTCTCCCGGACGCCGGAGCAGCTCATCGCCACCCGGGCGCTCCAGGGCGTGGGCAATGCGATGATCACCCCGGCCACGCTGGCGATCGTCCGGGCCGTCTTCCCCCGCGCGGAGCTGCCCAGGGCGCTGGCCGCCTGGGGCGTCGTCGCCAGCCTCGGCGTGGTGCTGGGGCCGCTGACGGGCGGGCTGCTCGTGGAGGGCTTCGGCTGGCGTTCGCTGTTCGTGGCCAACGTGGCCGTCCTGGCGGTCGCCGCCCTCGCCATCGCGTACGTGGTCCCGGCCGACGCCCGGCCCCGCCGGGGCGCCACCGGCCGGCTGGACGTGATCGGCGCGCTGCTGGTGTCGGGGGCGTTCGTGGCCACGGTGCACACGGTGATCGAGGCCCCGCACCGGGGGTGGCTCGGCCTGGCCACCCTGGCGGAGGCGGCCGGGGCGGTGGCGCTGCTGTCCGCGTTCGCCGTGCGTCAGCGGCGGGCGCGGCATCCGCTGCTCGACCTGGGCATGGTGCGCGCCCGCTCGTTCTGGCCGGCCGCGCTCGCCGCCGCGACCGGGTTCTTCGCGCTGATGGGCGTGCTGTTCCTGATCACCCAGTACCTGCAGGACGTACGCGGGCACTCCCCGTCCCAGGCGGCGCTGCTCCTGCTGCCGGTCGCGGTGGCGCAGCTCGGGGTGGCGCCGCTGGTGGCCAGGGTGGTCGCACGGCGTGGCGTACGGTCCACGGCGGCGGCCGGACTGCTGGTGCTGGCGGGCGGCGCGGCGCTGATGGCGGCCGGGATCCGATCCGGCCAGTACGCCGCCGTGATCGCGGGCCTGGCCGTGCTGGCCGCCGGCAATGCCGTCACGGTGAACGCCTGCGCCACCGCCATGCTGGGCTCGGCCCCCGCACACCGTGCCGGGTCGGCCGCGGCCGTGAACGAGACGGCGTTCAAGGTGGGCGGAAGCCTGGGCGTGGCCGTACTCGGTGGCTTGACCG
The DNA here is from genome assembly GCF_040674795.1 of Nonomuraea sp. NPDC049725. Lineage (NCBI taxonomy): Bacteria > Bacillati > Actinomycetota > Actinomycetes > Streptosporangiales > Streptosporangiaceae > Nonomuraea > Nonomuraea sp. NPDC049725. The sequence continues at coordinate 277,921 of NZ_JBFANJ010000011.1, forward strand.
CCCCCCACTTGGCCGCACGGCTGCCCGCGCATCAGGCCGCGTCGATCTCCGGCGCCCTCGACGCGGCCCGCCACCTGGGCGGGACGGACGGCGCCCGGCTGGCCGCCGCGGCGACCGGCGCGTTCACCGACGCCTTCGCCCAGGCCGCCACCGTCACCGCGATCCTCGCCACGGCCGTCGGCGCCCTGACCGCCCTCCTCCTGCGCGATCCTCCAACCACGAAAGGACACCACGGCTCATGAACAGGATGACCGAGCACTTCACCACCGTCCGCGGCCTCCGCCTGGCCTGGTTCGACTCCCACCCCGCGACCGGCGGCGCCCGTGGTGGTGGGTCCGAGGGCGGGGCGCCGGTGGTGCTCGCCCTGCACGGGCACTTCGGCCGGGGCCGCAACTTCGCGCCGCTGGCCGCCGCCCTGGCGCCCCGCTACCGCGTGATCGCCCTGGAGCAGCGCGGTCACGGCCACAGCGATCGCGGCGACGGCGACTTCAGCCAGGACGCCTACGTGGCCGACGCCGCCGCGTTCCTGCGCGGGCTCGGCCTGGGGCCGGTCGTGGTGCTCGGCCACTCGATGGGCGGCGTCACCGCCTTCCAGCTCGCCGCCCGCCACCCCGGCCTCGTACGGGCTCTGATCGTGGAGGAGGCGGGCGCGCTCAACCGGCGACCCGAGATTCCGCACCCCGTCCTCGACGTGACCGGCTGGCCCCGCCGCGCCCCCACCCTGGACGCCCTGCGCCGCGCCATCGAGGCCCAGGGCATCCCGGACGCGAGCTACTTCCTGGAGAGCGCCGTCGAACACCCCGACGGGTGGGGGCTGCTGTTCGACTGCGACGACATGATGGCCTCGCAGGAGGCCCTGATCGGCGACTGGTGGCCCGGCTGGCTCGGCTCCGCCTGCCCGGCCCTGCTGATCCACGGCCTGGACAGCTTCGTCCTGCCCACCGCGATGGCCCGGCAGATGGCCGAGCGCCGTCCGGGCACCGTGCTGCGCGAACTCGCCGGCTGCGGCCACTGGGTGCACGACGACGCCCCGGCCGCCTTCGCCGCGACCGTACGGGAATTCCTGGACACCGCCGCAGGCGCCTGACCGCTACCCGCGCGTCCGGGCGGACGGGGCCGCGGCCAGGGCCTGGGCGCGGGCGCGTTCGATGTCGGGGACGTGGGTCTCGGCCCATTCCCGGATGGCGCGCAGGGGAATCAGCAGGGACCGGCCGAGGTCGGTGAGGGCGTACTCGACATGCGGGGGATTCGCGGGGATCTCCGTGCGGGAGATCAGGCCGTCGTACTCCATCGCGCGAAGCGTCTCGGTGAGCGCCTTCGGGGTGATGCCCCGGATGTGCGCCTTGAGCTCGGTGAAGCGCATCGGCCTGTCGTCCAGCGCGTTGACGATGAACACCGTCCAGCGCGCCCCGATCCGATGCAGAACGGTGCGACTGGGGCAGGTCGCGGCCATGATGTTGTAGGCCTTGCCCATGCGCGGCTCCCGGTAGCGTTGTAGATACCGGTATAGAATCTATACCGTCCCGGGTTGTGTCCCATCCCGATCACACGGCCCGTCCACCGGCAGCCCGGCACCGCCGCTTCCTCGCAGCGATCACCATCGACTCGATCGGCACCGGCGTCTTCGTCCCCGTCTCGATGCTGTACTTCCTGGCCACGACGCCGCTGACGCTGGTGCAGGCGGGCGCGGCGCTGACGACGGCGGGGCTGCTGGCGCTCCCGGCGGGCCCGCTGGCCGGAGGACTGGTCGACCGCTACGGCGCCAAGCCGGTCCTGCAGGCGGCGAACCTGGCCCAGGCGCTCGGCTTCGCCGGATATCTGGCCGTGGACCAGCCCTGGCAGATCGTCGTCTGCGCCTGGTTGAACAGTGCCGGGCGGGCGGTGTCCTTCAGCTGCTACGGCGTCACCATCACGGCGCTGGCCGAGCCCGGCCGGCGGGAGCGCTGGTTCGGTCTCCTCGGGTCGGTGCGCAACCTTGGCTACGCGCTCGGCGGCCTGCTGTCCGCCGTCGCGGTCGGCGTCGGCACTCCAGGCGTCTATGCCGGGATCGTGATCGTCAACGCCTCGTCCTACGTCCTCGCCTACGTCCTGATGCGCGCCGTGCCGGACGTCCGTCCCGAGGCGCGTCAGGACGCCGCCGGAGGCTGGGGGCGCGTGATCCGGGACCGGCGGTACCTGTTGCTGGTCGCGCATCAGCTGTGCTTCGCGATCTCCCTGTTCGCCCTCAACATCGCGATACCGGTCTACGCCGTGGACGTGCTGGACCTGCCCGGCTGGACCGCCGGCACGGTCTTCACGCTCAACACGCTGATGGTCGGCTTCGGGCAAGGACTCGTCCTCGGGTGGCTGCGCGGGCGGATCCGCAGCCGCGTCCTCGCCGCCGGACACGCCTGCTTCGCGGCCGGCTACCTGCTGTTCCTCGCCGCCGGCCACGTGGACGCGCTCGCCCTCGCCGTCGGCCTCGTGCTGCTCGGCGCGGCCGGTTACACCTTCGGTGAGCTCCTCGGCGGCCCCGTCACGGCGACCGTCGCCGCGGAGAGCGCCCCGGACGCTCTCCGCGGCCGCTACCTGGCCCTCCACCAGCTCGCCGTGACCGTCGCGGGAGCGCTCGCCCCGGCCGCGCTCGCCGGACTGCTGTCCGCCGGGGCGGCGGCGATCTGGCTGACCCTGGCCGGCGTGAGCGTCCTCGGAGCCGTGCTCGCCACGACGATCGGCAGCGCGGTCCCGGCGGCGCGGACCCGCATCGGAGGCTCCTAGTCGCCTTCGGCGCTGTGGGGGCGTACCCGGCGGAGGGTGACCAGCACGAGCCCGGCGATGCCCAGCAGGACGGCGGCGCTGATGACGGTCACCACGGTCATGCCCGCCACGAACGCCTCCCGGGCGGAGACGACCAGGTTCGTGCCGAGCGGGCCCGGCAGGTCCTGGGCGATGGCGGCGGCGGTGGCGAAGCTGTCGCGAGCCGCCGTCGCCGCCGCGGGCGGCAGGCCCTCCGGCAGCGCGATCCGCGCGCTGTAGACGGCGGCGCCGAGGGTGCCGAAGACGGCGATGCCCAGCGAGGCGCCGAGCTCGCCGCAGGTCTCCTGCATCGCGGAGGCCGACCCGGCCCGCTGCGGGGGCACCGAGCCGACGATCAGATCCGTGCTGAGCACGAGCAGCGGGTTGATGCCGATCGCGACGACGACTCCGCCGGTGATGAGCAGCGCCAGGCCGGACTGCACGCCGAGGAAGGCGAGCGAGCCGTAGCCGGCCGCGGCGATCACGAGCCCGGCCGCGATCACGCGGGCGGGCGGATGCCGGCGCGCGATCAGTGGCGCGGCCATCGACCCCAGGATGGTGGCGGCGGCCAGCGGGATGAACCACAGCCCCGCCGCGAACGGTGACAGGCCCTCGACGAGCTGCAGGTACTGCGTGAAGTAGAACGTGAACGCGTACAGCGTCACCATGCCCAGCAGCATGCTCGTCAGCGCGCCGGTGAAGCGGCGGTCGGCGAAGAGCCGCAGATCCAGCAGCGGGCTGGCGAGCGACCTCTGGCGGCGGACGAACACCACGCCGACGGCCGCGCCCGCCGCCACGAACAGCAGGGGTACGACCTGCGGCCCGTCCTTGGCGATCTGCTTGACGCCGTGGACGACCGGCAGGATCGCGGCCAGGGACAGCGCGGCGCTGATCAGGTCCAGCCGCCCGGCCGAGGGATCGCGGTACTCCGGCAGCAGCCAGGGCCCGCAGACCAGCAGCAACAGCATCACCGGGACGCCCAGCAGGAAGACCGACCCCCACCAGAACCGCTCCAGCAGGGCGCCGCCGACCGCGGGCCCGATCGCACCGCCGAGGGAGAACGACATCAGCCAGATCGCGATGGCCATGGACCGTTGCCGGGGATCGGGGAACATGTTCGTGATGAGCGACAGCGTGGAGGGGGTGAGCGTCGCGCCAGCGAGACCGAGCAGCGCGCGGGCCACGATCAGCATCTCCGGGCTGGTCGACAGGGCGGCGAGCACGGAGGCGCCGAGGAACGCGGTCGCGCCGATGAGCAGCAGCCGCCGCCGGCCGACCCGGTCGCCCAGCGTGCCCATCGTGATCAGCACACCGGCGATCATGAAGCCGTAGATGTCGGTGATCCACAGCAGCTCGGTGCCGGTGGCGCCCAGGTCCGCGCCGAGCTGGGGGAGGGCCATGTAGAGGACGGTCATGTCGAGCGCGAGCAGGATCGTCGGCAGCGCGAGCACGGCCAGCCCGATCCAGGCGCGCGTGCCGGCCCGCGCGGAGGGTTGTGCGTGTGTCAGCATGCCGCCACGGTGCACGAGGCCGGTTGTGATCCGGTTCTGAACGGGTTCCGGCTGTGGCGGCTAGCGTGTCGGTATGCGGTTTCGGGTGCTCGGCCCGCTGGAGGTGCGGACCGACGACGACGTGCCGGTCAAGGTGCCGGAGTCGAAGGTGCGGCTGCTGCTGGCGATCCTGCTGAGCCACGACGGCCGGCCGGTGCCGGTGGACGCGCTCGCCGAGCACCTGTGGGGCCCCGCACAGCCCAAGGACCCCGCCGCCGTGCTGCGTACGAAGGTGGCGCAGTTGCGGCGGGCACTCCAGAGCGCCGAGCCGGGCGGCCGGGACCTGGTGGAGTGGCGCGCCGGCGGCTACGCGCTGCGGGCCGCCGCCGGCGCGGTCGACGCCCGCGCGTTCGCGGCCCTGGCCGCGCGGGCGCGAGCGGGCGCGGACCCGCAGGCCAGGGCGGCGCTGCTGGCGGACGCGCTGGAGCTGTGGCGGGGCGAGCCGTACGCCGGCTTCTCCGCCGAGCCATGCCTGCAGGGCGCGATCGCCCAGCTCGCCGAGCAGCGGCTGACCGCGATCGAGGAGCGCGCCGAGGCCGAACTGGAGCTGGGCCGGCCCGCGAAAGTCCTGGACGAGCTGGCCGAGCAGGTCCGGCGGCACCCGCTGCGCGAGCGGCTGCGCGCCTGCCACATGCGCGCGCTCTACCAGGCCGGGCGGCAGGGGGAGGCCCTGGCCGACTACCACGACCTGCGCGTACGGCTCGCCGACGAGCTCGGCGTCGACCCGTCACCCGCCGTGGCCGCCGTCCACCAGGCGATCCTCCGGCAGGACGCCGCGCTGGAGCCGGCCCGCCCCCGCACGGACCTGCCGGTTCCACTCACCGAGCTGATCGGCAGGGACGAGGAGATCGCGCGGGTCGCGGAGCTCGTGCACGCCGGCCGGCTGGTGACCCTCACCGGGCCGGGCGGCGTGGGCAAGACGCGGCTGGCGGTCGCCGTCGCCGACCGGCTGGCCGCGGCCTTCCCGGGCGGGGTCCACCTGGTCGAGCTCGCGGCGCTGGACCATCCCGCGCACACCGGCGCGCCGCCTGCGCCCGCCGACGTGGCCACCCTGATCGCCGCTGCGCTCGGGCTCACCGGGGCCACGGGTCCCGGTTCGCGTGGGCAGCCCGTCCCGCCCACGGACCGGATCGTCACGGCCGTACGCGAGCGCCGGACGCTGCTGGTGCTCGACAACTGCGAGCATGTGGTCGAACCGGTCGCCGAGATCGCCGGGCGGCTGCTGGCCGGCGCGCCCGGGCTGCGCGTCCTGGCCACCGGCCGGGAGCCGCTCGGCCTCTCCGGCGAGCGGCTGCACGTGGTGGCCCCGCTGGCCGTGCCGGAACAGGACGCACCCCTCGCCGGCATCGCCGGCGCCGACGCGGTGCGGCTGTTCGCCGCCCGCGCCGCGGCCGCCGGCGGGTTCGTCCTGGACGAGACCACCGCCCCGGCCGCCGCCGCGATCTGCCGCCGGCTCGACGGCCTTCCGCTGGCGCTGGAGCTGGCCGCCGCCCGCGTCCGGTCGCTCGGCGTGGCGGAGGTCGCCCGGCGGCTCGACAGCCGCTTCCGGCTGCTGACCCAGGGACGGCGCGACGCGCCCGCGCGGCAGCGGACCCTCCGCGCGGTGATCGACTGGAGCTGGGAGCTGCTGACCGAACCCGAACGGGTCGCGCTGTGCCGGCTCGCCCTGCACCCCGGCGGCTGCACCCTCGACGCGGCCGAGGCGGTGTGCGCGACCGGCGGCATCGCCAGTGAAGAGGTGATGGACGTGCTGGCCAGGCTGGTGGACCGGTCACTGCTGGTCGTGGCCGGCCACCGCTACCGGCTGGCGGACTCGGTCGCCGCCTACTGCGTCGAACGGCTCACCGAGTCCGGCGACCTGGCCGCCGCCCGCAGCCGTCACGCCGCCTACTACACCGAGCTCGCCGAACGCGCCGACGCGCACGTACGCGGCCCGGACCAGGAGCGATGGCTGGCGCTGCTGGACGCCGAAACCGTCAACCTGCGGGGCGTGCTCGACGACGCGGTCCAGAGCGGCGACGGCGCGGCGGCACTGCGGCTGGCCACCGCGCTCGCCTGGTACTGGATGCTCCGGGGTCGGCTGGAAGAGGCGCACCGCGCCTTCACCCACGCGCTGCCGCTCGCCTCCACCGGGACCGGCAGGGCCTGGCACGCCGCCCTGTCGGTGATGACCGGCCACGACGCCGCGACGACGATCGGTGACCCGCCGCCCACGGACGAGCCGATGGCGCTGTGGGTGCTCGGCTCCAGTTTGTTCGGGAGCGGTGACCTGCCCGGGAGCGAGCGGCTGACCCGGCGGGCGCTGGCCGCGTTCGAGGCCCGCGGCGACGAGTGGGGCGTCGCCGCGGCCCGCAACACGCTGGCCTGGCACCACCTGGCCCGTGGACGGAGCGATGCCGCCGAAGGCGACGCGCGGCTCAGCCTGGCCGCCTTCGACCGGCTCGGCGACCCCTGGGGGCAGATGCTGGCCGTCGAGAGCCTGGCCGCGGCGGCCGAGGCCACCGGGCACTACCGGCGGGCCGCCGGCCTGTACGAGCGCAGCCTCGGCATCGCCGAGCGGCTCGGTCTGGCCGCCGAGATCTCGTTCAAGCTGTGCGGGCTGGCCGACGTCCACCTGTCCACGGGCGAGCACGAACAGGCCGGCCGGCTCTACGAACGGGCCAGGCGGCTGGCGGCCCGCGAGTCGGTCAGGCTGGCCGAGACGTACGCCCTGATCGGGCTGGGCCGGGTCGCCCGCCTGGCCGGCCGCCTCGAAGCCGCCGACGAGCACCTGCGTGCGGTGCTCGAACGACACCGGCGGCACGGCCACGAGCCGGGCATCGCGGCGGCGGCCATGACGGAGCTCGCCCTCACCACCCACGCTCGCGGGCACGCCGAGGACGCCCTCGCGCTGCACGACCAGGCGTGCCGCGCCGCGCGGGCCGGCGGCGACCCGCGCACGCTCGCCCGGGCCCTGGAAGGCCGGGCCGGGACGCTCGCGCACCTGGGGGATCACCGCGCCGCCGCCCGGCTGCTCGACCGCGCCGCCGAGGTCAGGGCCGCCGCGCCCCTGTCACCCGCCGACCGCGAAGCCGTCGAGCGGACCACGGCGGCCGTACGCGCCGCGCTGGGGCCTGCCACGTCCTGATGACGAACGCCCGGCTCCAGGCGTCAGGAGACCTTCCACGTCACGGGCTCGGCTCCCTCGGCGGTGGGGGAGAACGTGACGGTGACCGGCCTGTCGCCCCGGCTGACGAGGTAGACGCCGCACTGCCGGACGCTCTTGCCGGGCTTCACCATGCCGTAGGGCACGGAGGATTCGCAGCCCTTGGGGCCGTTGCTGCCGATCGCGATGAGCGTGAGCCTGGGCACGGTGCCGCCGCTCTCGGTGCGCAGGACGACCGCCTTGTCCATGCCCGGGTACAGCTTGGACGTGCCGTTGTTGCGGTACTCCAGCGTGACGAAGTACGCCGTGGCGGCCTTCTGCCGGGCGTTCAGGTCGTAACCGGCGAGCGCGTCGGCGCCGGCTCTGCGCACGCGCTTCGGCGTGACGGTCAGCGGCACGTCCCTGCCCCGCGTGTCCTTCCACGTCACCTCGGCCGGCTTGCCGGCGGGCAGCACGCCGCCGCCCAGGTCGCCGCCCTCGACCTTCCAGATCCGGGTGCCGGACTCGTCGGCGTAGGAGACGGCGGCGGGCTTGGCGTCCTGGGGGAGCATGACGACCCGGCACTCGGTCGCCGCCTGGCCGGCCGTCAAGGTGCTGGGGGCCTTCGTGCGGTTGCACGTCTCCAGCGGGCCGGCGCCGGGAGAGGCCAGGGGGTTGCCGGCGAAGAACGAGACCGGCCGGCCGGCGGTGCCGTCGGCGAGCGCCAGGCGGAAGTTCCTGACCGCCAGGGCGCTCTTGACCGTGCCGGACCCGGTGTTGGTGATCGACACGGTGAGATAGTGCGGCACCATCCCCTGCACGTCGTCGTCGAGCCGCACGCCCTTGAGGTCGTCGACCGAGCCGCGCTTGAGCCCGGCCGGGTGGAGCGTCAGCTTGTGCGCCTTGTCGTCGTCCCGGTCGGTGTAGCCGGCTCGCCGCGGTGTGGTGTCGAGCGTCAGCGGCGTCCCGGCGGACGCGGCCTTGTCCGTCTCCGGCTTGCCGCCGCTGGCGCCCTCACTGATGGCGGGGCCCCCGCAACCGGCTAGGAGCAGGGCGAGAACGCCCGCTCCGGCGATGGCGCTGGTCCGTCGGCTGACGCGCTGCACTGTAACTCCCGTCACGCTGGTGGTCCTTCGCGACTCCCGTCGCATCGGAACCACCCTAAACGCCGCACGGGAACGGGCGGCGGTCCGCACGCGATGCGCGATGTCGGGACACCGGGTGCCGTGCCGGGCCGACGGCGGCCCGGCACCTTCACACCGCCGTGCCGCCTAGCCTTGCGGCTTCTCCGCCGGGCAGCGGGTGCCCTGGGCGGGGACGGTCCGCGAGATCAGATAGTTGTCCATGGCGACCGTCGTGCACTCGGACCTGCCGTAGACCCCGTGGCCCCAGCCCTCGTACGTGAGGAGGGTGGCCTTGGGGCCGAGCTGCCGGGCCACGTTGGCCGACCACTCGTACGGCGTGGAAGGGTCGTGCACGGTGGTGGTCACCAGCAGCGGGGCGCTGCCCCGGTACCGCAGCGGGTGCTGCGGGTTGTTGACCGGGTGACCCTGGCAGATCGGCATGTCGCCCATCGGCATCGGGTTGTACCGCATGTCCGGCGCCACCGCGTTGGAGGCGCGCATCACGTCGGCGTACTCGCGGTAGCCCCGCAGTGTCAGGTTCCAGTCCGAGCACAGGATCGCGGTGGGCAGCTCGGCGTGCTTGCCGTTCACGGGCCAGTTGCCGGGAGGGCCGGGCATGTCGTCCGGCACCGGACCGCCGTCCAGCGCGCGCAGCACCTCGGCCTCCAGCCGCCAGGCGGGCCCCTCGTTGAGGATCACGCCGAGCCACAGCAGGTTGTGGCCCTTCACCGGACGGCCGTCGCCCGGCCACAGCAGCTCGCCCCGGTCGGCCTTTTCGAGCAGTTTCTTCCACAGCGCCCGGACGTCGCGACCGTGCAGGACGCACTCGCTGTCGCGCTCGCACCAGGCGGCGAACTCGTCGAAGCTGTCCTGAACGGCGGCCGCCTCGCTGACCTGGAACGCCTTGGCGTCCAGGCTGTGGTCCATGTTGCTGTCCAGCACCATGGCGCGGACGCGGTGAGGGAACAGCTCGGCGTACATCTGCTGGGCCAGCGTCCCGTAGGAGACGCCGTACGAGGTCAGCTTGTCGTCGCCGAGCGCGGCGCGGATGGCGTCCATGTCCCGGGCCACGTTGACCGAGTCGAGGTGGTCGTACACGGGGCCGGTGAGCTTGCGGCAGTCGGAGCGCAGCCGCGCGTCGTACAGGAACCACTTGAGGTAGTCGGCCTGGCTGGTCATGACCGGGTACGGCATCTTGTTGTACACCGAGGCCGAGCACGTCACCGAGCCGCTGCGGGCGACGCCGCGAGGGTCGAAGCTGACGATGTCGAAGCGCCGCTGGATGTCCTCGCTGAAGCCGGACGGCCGCAGGATGCCGTTCACGCCGGAGTTGCCGGGACCGCCCGGGTTGCTCAGCAGGGAACCGATCCGCGCGGACGGGTCGGTGGCCTTGCGGCGGGCCAGGGCCAGCTTGATCGTGGGCCCGGAGGGCTTCGACCAGTCGACGGGCACGGTCAGCGTGCCGCACTCGACTGTGGGTTCCTCCTCGCACGGCCCCCAGGTGATGCCGCGCTTGCCGACGGCATCCGTGACGTCCTGCCCGGTCACCGCCGCGCCGGCCGTCCCCGCCATCGGGACGGTTAACAGCGTCGTCATCATCATGAGGGCGGTGGCGAGCAGGGGAGTTCTTCTCAGCACATTGCTCCTATCCTCGATCGGCGCGTCGACCGGCACGCGGAGCTGCTCGCACGGCACATGATCGGCCCTGACCTCGCCGTACCGTCGCGCCTCAGTGACCCGTGGCGGGGCCGTTGACACGCCTCTCTTCGATCATGACTCTCGAATCTAACAGGCAACCGCCGCATCGTGGGCAGATCCCTCGCATTGGGACGAATATGGCGCGAAAGGTGGGCTGGGCGGCGCGGCGGGTGCGAGCAGGCCCATTGTTCGGCATGCGCCCAGGCAGCGTTCGCACAAGGCGCACCACCGTCGCGGCGGCACGGGTATGGACGGCTTGATGCCGTTCCCGCCGCAAGGAGCAGTGTGATGCCCAGGACGACCTCGGACCTCATCGTGGAACGGCTCCTGGAATGGGGCGTCGACACCTGTTTCGGGATCTGCGGCGATGCCGTCAACGGGTTCTTCGAGGCTCTGCGCACCCACCCGGAGATGCGGTTCGTCCACGTACGGCATGAGGAGTACGCCGCGATGGCGGCGGTCGGGTACGCCAAGTTCACCGGCCGCCCGGCCGCCTGCGTGGCCACGTCGGGGCCGGGCGCGCTGCATCTGATGAACGGCCTGTACGACGCGAAAATCGACGGCGCGCCGGTGCTGGCGATCACCGGCATGACCTACCACGACCTCGTCGGCACGCATTTCCTCCAGGACGTCGACAACGACAAGGTGCTGGAGCCGGCCTGCGTGTTCAGCGAGCGGGTGATGGGGCCGGCGCACGCGGTCGCGGTGACCGACCGCGCGGTGCGGGCCGCGCTCCAGCGCCGCGCGCCCGCGCACCTGACGATCCCCATCGACATCCAGTCCTGGACCGAGGAGCAGGACACGGCGTCGGAGAAGAACGTCCCCGGCCACACCTCCACCGCCGGCCAGCGTCATGTCCAGGTGCCGGCCGAGGACGACATCATGCGCGCGGCGGAGCTGCTCAACTCCTGCGCCCGCGTGGCCGTCCTGGCCGGGGCGGGCGCCCGGTTCGGCGCCGGGGAGCTGGTGGAGCAGGTCGCCGAGACGCTGGGCGCGCCGATCGCCAAGGCCGGGCTCGGCAAGGACGCCGTTCCCGACGACAGCCCGTGGTGCACCGGCGGCATCGGCTTCATCGGCACCCGCGCCTCCCAATGGGCGATGGAGAACTGCGACGGCTTCCTCATCGTGGGCAGCAGCACGCCGTTCTACGACTTCTGGCCCGAGCCCGGCCAGGCGCGGGCGGTGCAGATCGACGTGGCCGGGGACCGGATCGGCATGCGCTACCCGGTCGAGGTCGGGCTGTGCGGCGACGCCGGGGCCACGCTGGCCCGGCTCCTGCCCATGCTGCGGGTGCGCCAGGACCGCTCGTTCGCCCAGCAGGCCCGCGAGCTCTACGACGAGTGGTGGCGGCTCCAGCAGCGACGCGCCGCCGACCCCGCGGTGCCGATGAAGCCGCAGGCGGTGACCTGCGCGCTCAGCGAGCTCATCCCGGACGGGACGATCCTCACCGGGGACGCGGGGACGGTCAGCTCCTGGGGGTCGCGGGTGATGCTGCGCCGTGGCATGCAGTTCTCGTTCTCCGGCACGTTGTGCTCGATGGGCTCTGCTCTGCCGTACGCGGTCGGCGCCCAGATCGCCTACCCGGACCGGCCCGTGATCGCGGTCGTCGGCGACGGCGGCCTGACGATGTGCCTGGGGGAGCTGGCCACGCTCGCGCAGCACCGGCTTCCGGTCAAGGTGATCGTCCTGCGCAACGACACGCTCGGCCTGGAAGTCTGGGAGCAGAACGCGTACCTGGGCAATCCGCAGTACGCCTGCGACCTGTCACCCGTCGACTTCGTCAAGATCGCCGAGGGCTGCGGGCTGAAGGGGTTCCACGTCGCGGAAGGCGGCCGGGTGCGTGACGTGCTCGCGCAGGCCCTCGCCCACGACGGGCCGGCGCTCGTGGAGTGCCTGGTGGACCCGTACGAGCCGCCGTTCGGGGAGACGGTCAAGCCGTCCCAGGTCGCCAAACTGGTTCAGGCGTACGCGCGGGGCGAGAAGGCCGCCGCCCCCATGGCCGCCAACCTGCTGGCCCCGGGCCGTCCCGCCCTCTCCCCGGGCGTCGCCCGGCACGGCGACGACCTCGGCGCGTACACCCGCCCCTGACCAGCCCGCCGGCCGGTTTGAGGGGTTACCAGGCCGCGTGGATCTCCGGCAGGAATCCCAGGGCGCCGGGGGACGCGGGGCGGATCAAGGGGGTGATCCGCCCGTCGTCGACTCTGCTCAGCGGCTCCGCGTTCCCCGCGAGCAGCAGATGCTTGCCCGTGCCGTCGTAACGGATCAGGTGCCAGCGCGCGCCCACGTCGCCGTCGTGGCTCCTGTCCAGCAGGGTGCGAATCTTGCGCCCGTCCGGGACGGAGTGCTCGTCAAGGGTGTAGCGATGCGGTCGTGGTCCGTCGGACAGCCGGACGTGGCCGATCAGCATGCTGCGTCCGTCCGGGCTGATCGCCGAGGCGGTGGCGTCGTTCCCCGGGGCTATGACCTGACTGGCCGCGAGGGTGGCGCCGGAGGCGGCCGTGTCCAGGACCCGGGCCTCGGACTTGACCACCAGGCCGAGCGTGCGGCGATCGGCCGCCCAGGAGAGGCTCTGGATCTGCCCTGCGCCGGTCGTCCAGGTTCGCGTCTTCCCCTGGGGCAGGTCGACGACCGTGAGCTGGGCCCCGGGGCAGAAGCGCAACGTCTTCCCTTGGCCGCACACCTTGCCGTCGAGGCTGTAGGCAAGTCGCGTGCCGTCGGCGGTGACGGCGAGGGAGCTCGCCGTCGTACCGGTCACCTCGGGGATCACGTCGGTGACCACCTCGGCCGGTTCGCCGTGTCCGTCGACCCGCGCTCGGTGGAACCTCGTGCTGCTCGCCTGTGTCTCGCGGGACCGTACGCTCTGGGCGATGTAGAAGGTCGCACCGTCGCCGGCGCCCGCGAGCAGGTAACCGCCGGGCTCCCGGAAGCCGCCCTCCGGGGCCGGGGGGCGTCTGCCGCTCGCCGGTGAACCTGCTCATGACGGACCGGCGCCGGTGCACCATGCGGCAGCCGTTCACCACGCTCGCCCGGAGGTAGGGCAACACTCGATCATGGTGCGTCAGCCGGCTCCATCGGCGGTGCAGCGCTGTGAAGGCGTCCTGGACGACGTCCTCGGCGGTTTCCTGGTCACCCACCAGCAGGAACGCCAGCCGGACCAGGTGCAGCCGGTGAGCCAGGAACAGCTCGGCCACGACAGCCTCGTCCGTGGCCGCAGCGGGCGGCACTCCCTGCGGCGGCGGTGCCGCATCTGCCACCGCTCGTTGAATCGCGAATCGCATACCTCTTCCATGCATAGTCGCTGTGCAGGTTGCCTGGTGAGACGAAGGTCATACCGCCGAGAAGCGGTTCACCGCCTCGACCACGGGCGCCGCGCCGTCCTCCGCCGAGACCCGGGCCGCGAGGGCCTGGGCCCGGCGCCGGTAGGCCGGGCCGGTGACCGCTGTCGTGAGCGCGGCGGCCAGCCGCGCGGGCGTCAGGCGGCGGAACGGGATCGCGGCCGGGGCCACGCCGAGTGCCACCAGCCTGGACGCCCAGAACGGCTGGTCGTTCATGACCGGCACGGCCACGGCGGGCACCCCCGCCCGCACCCCGCTGCCGGTGGTGCCGCTGCCGCAGTGGTGTGCGACGGCGGCCACCCGGGGGAACAGCCAGTCGTGCGGCACGTCACCGACCGCCAGCACCTCGTCGGAGAGGCGCCCCCGCAGGCCGGTCTGCAGCACGCCGCGCAGCCCGGCCCGCCGCAGCGCGCGCACGGCCAGCTCCGTGTACTGCTCGGCCCGCGTGCCGGCCAGGCTGCCGAAGCCGACGAAGACCGGTGCGGGCCCCGACGCCAGGAAGTCGAGCAGCACCCGATCCGGCCGCCAGCCGCGCGGCCGGGGCGGCCACCAGTAGCCGGTGACCTCCAGCCCCGGCCGCCAGTCGGCCGGACGCGGCAGCACCAGCGGGCTGACCCCGTGGAAGACCGGCCAGCGCCTGCTCTCCCGCTGCCGGTAGACGGCTCGCGGGGTCATCGGGGGCAGCCCCAGCCGGGCTCGCGTCCTCGTGCTCAACCCGGCGAGCGCCGGCCCGGCGGCGGGCGACTCGAACGCGAGCCGGGCCGCCCTGCGGTTCCCCCACCGGCCCAGTGAGCGCCGGAACGGGCTCGTGACCGGCGGGAAGTCCCCGGTCGGGTCGACCGGCTGCAGGTACACCCCCATGCTGGGCACGCCCATCGCCTCGGCGAGGTGATACCCCGGCGTGCCCGCCAGGCCGAGCAGGAGCAGGTCGGCCTCCTGTCCCGCAAGCCCGGCCAGGCCCTCCACGAGCTGCTCGCCGTACTCCTTGACGGCGCTGATGGAGAAGCGGCCGGTCAGCGCGCGGAGCGGGTCCCCGGGAAGCGGCAGGTACCCCAGGCCCGCGTCCGTCACCAGCTCCGTGTACGGCTCGTGCGCGGCGATCGTCACGTGGTGCCCGGCCTCGCGTAACCGCACCCCCAGCCCCGCGTACGGCCCCACGTCCCCGCGCGTTCCGACGCCGATGATCAGAACCCGCATTGGATCCCCCCGTCTCCCTCGTTTGTCATACAGTCGCATGATAAAAGGACGCGACGGTTTTTACCATGCAGTCGCATGAGAAAGTGGTGGAACATGCCGAAGATCGTCGACCACGATGCCCGGCGGCGGCACATCGCCGAGGCCGTGCACCGCGTCATCCACGACAAGGGCATGGAGAGCGTCAGCTTGAGGGAGGTCGCCGCCGAGGCCGGCGTGTCCATGGGGACCGTCCAGTACTACGTCACGACGAAGGACCAGATGCTGCTGCTGGCGCTGGAGCGCCTCGCGAGCTGGATCGGCGAGCGGGTCGCCGCCGTCGCCGCGCGGCAGTCCACGCCGCTCGACGTGCTGCGGGCGACCGTTCTGGAGCTGCTGCCCCTGGACGAGGAGCGCAGCTACCTGAACCGCATCGGGCTGGCGTTCCAGGCGAGCTCGATGGTGTCCGAGAACCAGGCGGCCGCGATGCGGGCGGGGTATGCGTCCCTGCTGTCCTATCTCGCCGGGCAGATCAGGGCCGCCCAGGCCGCCGGGCAGCTCGCCGCCCACCTGGACGCCGGGAAGGAGGCGAGCATCCTGTACGCCTTCGCGCAGGGCATCGTGAACGCCACCCTGGTCGGGCACTACACGCCCGAGGACGTCGCGGCGCTGCTCGACCACCAGCTGGCACGGCTCGTGGCCGGTTGGACTCCGGACTCCACGTAGGCCCCGTCGTATCCGTGGCCTCGCTCAGGCGCCGCCCGGCCGGGTCAGGCCCGACTCATAGGCGGCCATCACCAGCTGAGCCCGGTCACGCGCGCCCAGCTTGGCGAGGATGCGCCCGACGTGGGACTTGACGGTCAGCGGGCTCAGGACCAGTCGCTCGGCGAGCTCGTCGTTCGACAGCCCCGCCGCGATCAGCACCAGCACCTCCCGCTCGCGGGCGGTGAGCTCGCCGACGCGGCCGGCCACCGCGAGCCCCACGTCGGGCATGCTGACGACGCGGGCGATCAGCGATCGCGTGGCGCCGGGCGACAGCAGCGACTCCCCGGCGGCCACGGTGCGGATGGCGTCGAGCAACTGGACGGGCCGGGCGCTCTTGGCCAGGAAGCCGCTCGCGCCGGCCCGCAGCGCCCGCACGACGTTCTCCTCGGTCTCGAACGTGGTCAGCATCAGCACCCGCGTGGCGGTCAGGTCGCCGTCGGCGCAGATGCGCCCGGTCGCCTCGATGCCGTCGCCGTCGGGCATGCGGATGTCCATGACGACCACGTCCGGGCGGCTCGCCCGCGTCGCGTCGACGGCCTCGGCGCCGGTCGCGGCCTCGCCGACCACCTCCATGCCGTCCGCGGCGGCCACGAGCTGGGCGAAGGCGCCACGCACCAGGTCCTGGTCGTCGGCGAGAACCACGCGGATCACTGGGTACGGTCGTCCTTCCAGGGGAGCACGGCCACCACCCGGAACCTGTCGTCCTCGGTGGCGCCCGCGGTGAGCGAGCCGGAGACCGCTCGCGCGCGTTCGGTCATGCCCAGGATGCCGTAGCCGGCCTCTCCCCGCGCGGGCCGGTTGTCGTTGGCGATCAGCAGGCGCAGGTCGCGGGGGGAGTAGGAGATCTCCACCTGTACGTCGCTGCCGGGCGCGTGCCGGGCGGCGTTGGTGAGCGATTCCTGGAGGATCCGGTACGCGGACAGTCCCACGGCCTGCGGCACGGCGGGCGGCGGCTCACCGGTGGTGCGGACCCGCAGGGCGAGCCCGGCGGCGCGGGCCCGGTCCATCAGCTCCGGCACCTCGTTCAGGCCGGGGACAGGCGCGGCGTCGTCCGCGCCAGGGCCGTGACCAGTGCCGTGACCAGCGCCGTGACCTGTGCCGTGACCTGTGCCGCGCAGCACGCCGAGCGTGGCCGACAGGCCGCCCATGGCCTCCTGGGCCGCCTCGTCGATCACCTCCACGGCCTGGGCCAGGCTTTCCGCGGTGCCCAGATGGCGTGCCACGGACGCCTGCACGCCGATGACCGAGATGCTGTGGGCCAGGATGTCGTGCAGTTCGCGGGCGATGTGCAGGCGTTCCTCCATGACCCGGCGCCTGCCTTCCTCCTCCTGCTCGCGCTGGAGACGCCGGGCCCGCTCCACGGCCGCCGCCGCCGTCTCCCTGCGCGCCCGGACGACCTCCGCCGCCACCAGCGCGAAGCCGATCCAGCCGAACGCCCCGACGGCCCCGGCCGGACCGAGCGGGCCCGCCCAGAACGCGACCGCGCCCAGCAGCCCGGCACAGGCGGCGCCGATCACCACGCCGCGGATCCGCGAACCCGCGGACACGGCGGTGAACAGGGCCACCATCAGCGCGGGTATCAGCGGCTCGTGCGGATAGCCCTGCGTCACGTACGCGATCAAGGCGGCGAACGAGGCGACGAGGACCGTCAGCGGCCACCGGCGCCGCACCGTCAGCGGCGCCACCACGGCCACGGCCAGCGCCACGGCCAGCGCCGACGGCGGGCCGCTCTCCACGCTGATCGCCATCAGCGCCGCGCCGAGCAGCGCGGGGGCGGCCAGCGGGCTCAACCACTTCACGAGCGCTTCACCCGCCCATCATGGCGCGACCGGCGCCGGGGCGTCGTCCTCCCCAGGTAGGCATCCCGCTGCTCCCACGGGAGGAACGGCAGGTGCCGACCGTGGTCGGCTGCGCCGGACCGCCCGGCAGGGAGAGCGTTGCCCCATGCTTCGACCAGTGGAAACAGTGTCCAGGGAGACCAAGCCGCTCGACGGCGTGTGGCGCTTCCTGGTGGACAAGGACCGAGCCGGGCGGCATGAGCGGTGGTGGGCGGCCGACCTGCCCGGCGCGCTCGACATCCCGGTGCCGTCCAGCTACAACGACCTCTTCCCCGACCCGGCGATCCGCGATCACGTGGGGGACGTCTGGTACCAGACCGTGGTGCGGCCGCCGGCCTCGTGGGAGGGGAAGCGGGTGGTGCTGCGGTTCGACGCGGCGGCGCACCTGGCCACCGTCTGGGTGGGGGAGAAGGAGGTGGTCACGCACCGGGGCGGGTTCGTCCCGTTCGAGGTGGAGGTGACGGACCTGCTCCAGTACGGGAGTCCGAACCGTCTCACCGTCGCGCTCAACAACGAGCTCAGCCTGTCGGCCATGCCGCCCGGCCGGCAGTACCGCACCCCGGCGGGGGCGACCGCGCAGGCCCTGACCGGCGACTACTTCAACTACACGGGCCTGAACCGCCGGGTGTGGCTGTACGCGACGCCGCACGAGCACATCCAGGACGTCACGGTGCGGACGGATCTGGACGGCCCGGACGGCCTGGTGAGCTACGACGTGTTCACGTCGGCGCCCGGCGCGGTGACGGTGCGGCTGCTGGACGCCCAGGGCACGCAGGTCGCCGCCGGCTCCGGCCACGCGGGCGAGCTCGTCGTCCCCCGGGTGCGCCGCTGGGAACCCGGCGAGGGCTACCTCTACCGGCTGGAGATCGGCTACGGCGAGGACGTCTACGAGCTGCCGGTCGGCGTCAGGACCGTGGCCGTACGGGGACGCGAGTTCCTGATCAACGGCAGGCCGTTCACCTTCCGGGGCTTCGGCCGCCACCAGGAGAGCCCCCTCCGCGGGCACGGCCACGACGACGTGGTCATGGTGCACGACTTCGCGCTGCTGGACTGGATCGGCGCCAACTCGATCAGGACCGCGCACTACCCGTACGCCGAGGAGGTGCTGGAGCACGCCGACCGGAACGGCATCGTGGTCATCGCCGAGCAGGAAGCCGGGATGATCAACCTCGCGATGGACTTCGGCCCGCGTACGGGCCCGGAGCCGCGGACGTTCGGCCCCGACGGGTTCGGCGCCGACGCGCGGGAGGCGTGCGTGACGTCGGTCCGCCGGCTGATCGAACGCGACAAGAACCACCCGAGCGTGGTCATGTGGTGCCTGTCCAACGAGCCGGACTCGGCGGCCGACGGGGCGCGGGAGTTCCTGGAGCCGATCGTCGAGCAGGCCCGCGAACTGGACCCGACCCGGCCGGTGTGCTTCACCAACGTGTTCCTCGCCCCCGCCGACCAGGACCGGGTCACCGACCTGTTCGACGTGATCTGCCTCAACCGCTACTACGGCTGGTATCTCGACGGCGGCGATCTCGCCTCCGCGGAGCAGCGGCTGGTGCGGGAGCTCGACCAGTGGGCGGCGCGGCACGACAGCCCGATCCTCATCACCGAGTGCGGCGCGGAGGCGCTGCCCGGCGCGCACGAGGTGGCGGCCACGATGTGGACGGAGGAGTACCAGAGCGAGGTCCTGGAGATGGTCGCGCGGGTGGCCGGCGCGCACGAGGCCGTGGTGGGCCAGCACGTGTGGAGCTTCGCCGACTTCCGCACCCGCCAGGAGATCATCCGCCCGGAGGGCAACCGGAAGGGGGTCTTCGACCGCGACCGGAAGCCGAAGGCCGCCGCGTACGCCCTCCGCAGGCGGTGGCGGTCGTGAGACGCCGCCACGTCGTCGGCTACGGGCTGGGGGAGGCCGCCAACCAGGCGGCCTTCGCCACCGTCACGCTGCTCCTGCTGTCCTATTACACCGACGTGGTCGCGATGAACGCCGCCGTCGCCGGGCTGGTCCTCATGCTCGTCAGGATCGCGGACGCCTTCTTCGACCTGTTCGCCGGGCGGCTCATGGACCGCACCGACACGCGGTGGGGCAAGTTCCGGCCCTTCCTGCTGGGCGGCGGGATCGCGCTGGCGGTCACCAGCGTGCTGCTGTTCACCGTGCCGGAGACGGGCGCGGGGTTGCGGATCTGGTACGCGGCCGGCACGTTCGCGCTGTTCGGCCTGGCCTTCGCCTTCAGCCAGGTGTCGCTGGGGTCGATGGCGGCGGCGATGACCCAGGACTCCCGGGAACGCGACCGGCTGGCGATGGTCCGCTCGATGTCATCGTTCTTCGTCTATCTCCTACTTTATGCGGTCATCGCCCCTCGGTTGGAGGGCGTGGCGGACCAGGGCCGCGCGTACCTGCTCGTCGTGGCCGCCGCCGCGGTGATCGCGGTGCTGCTGTTCGCCGGCGCGTTCGCCCTGACCGAGGAGACGGTCAGCCGCGCCGAACCCCGCATCACGCTGCGGCAGAGCCTCGCCGCCGTCCGGGCCAACCAGCCCCTGCTGGTCCTGTGCGGCAGCATGCTGGTGATGCTCGTCGGCTTCGAGACCTTCAACTTCGGCATGCTGTACTACGCCCGGTATCTCGCGGGCGGAGTCGACACGTTCACCGTGATGGCCATCGCGATGGCCGTCGGGCAGGGCCTGTTCAGCTGGCTCACGCCCAGGTTCAGCCGCCGTTACGGCAAGCGCGCCACCTACGTCGGCGCCGGGCTGGTCGCCGCCGCAGGTTATCTGGCGATGCCGGCCGTCGACCCGTCGCGGATGTGGCTGGTGCTGATCGTGCTCGGCGTGGCCTCGTCCGGCACTGCCGTGCTGCAGACCGTGATGCTGTCCTTGCAGGCCGACACGGTCGAGTACGGCCAGTGGCGCTCGGGCCACCGGGCGGAAGGCGCGATCTACGCGTTCTTCTCCTTCGCCCGCAAGGGCGGCAACGCCGCCGCCGCAGGGCTGGCCGGCCTCGTCCTCGCCGGGACCGGGTACGCCGCCAACGCCGCCGTGCAGCCAACCGGAGCTGAAGGGGGCATCCTCGCGCTCGTCGGCCTGATCCCCGCGGCGGGCTTCGCACTCGCCGCGGCCTGCATGGTCTTCTACCGGTTCAGCGAACGTGACTACCGGCGGGCCGTCGCCGCCATCGCCCGATCGGGACAGGAGGAGCGGCCGTGGCTCTCGCTCAAGGGCTCCTGATCGCCGGAATCCTGGTCAGCCTCATCAGTCTCGGGCAGACCGTCTCCCACCTGTGGGACGACGCCTACCTCGTGCCCGAGGCCAAGGACGGCGTCAAGCACGCCCAGTTCCACCTGCAGCGCGAGGCCGTGGGCGACCTGGGGCACATCGCTGTGATGCTGCTCGCCATCCTCGCCCCCGCAAGTCAGCGCGGCCCGCTGCTGTGGTGGATCCTGGCCGCGACCATGCTGTCCTACTACGGCGCCTACTGGACGGGCCACCTGCTGATCGGCGTCGGGGCGCCGCACTGGTACGCCAGGAGCGTCCACCTGGTCGTGACCGCCTGCGGCGCCCTGGCGCTCGCCCTGTCCTACGGCGCCTACCACTGAGCGAACCGCCGGCCCACCCGCTCGCCACGATGAAACCCCTGCTCGCTGAAAAGCGAAGGAGTCAGGCGTTCTGCAGAACGCGCCGGAGCTGGGCGGCGTAGGCACGCGGGTGGGTGGTGTTGCCGTTGTGGCCGCCGGGGAACTCGGTGACCTCGGCGCCGAGCAGCGTGGCCAGCTCCTGCGCGCAGCGAAAGTCGAAGACCGTGCGCGGGGTGGTGCGGCCGACGGCGGGGACGATGCGGGCAGGGGTGTGCGCCAGCTCGCCGACCGGCAGGGTGTCGTCGATGACGGCGGTGAAGTCGTGCTCGATGAAGAAGCCGAAGTTGGCGATCCGCCCCGAGGTCATGGGCTGCGGCGTCAGGCCGGGCTCGGCATCGGGATGGGCCGGGTCGATGCCCAGGACCTCGGCGACCGCCTTGAGCGCCGGTGGGAGCCCTTCCTCGCGGTAGAGCTGCTGGATCTCGGCCAGCTCGGCCTCATGGCGGGCGCGGTCCGGGGCGGGCAGCAGGCGAGGCGCGACCGGCTCGTGCGCGATGAGGGTGCTGAGTTGGCCGGGGTGCTGGACGGCCAGGTGAAGGCCGATGACCGCGCCCAGGCTGCAGCCCAGCATGGCCGCCGGCTCGTCGGTGAGCGCGGCCAGCAGCCGGTGGACGTCGTCGGCGTGCTCGGCCATCGTCACACCGTTGCCGGGGTCGTCCAGGGTGCTGCGGGACAGGCCGCGCCGGTCGTAGGTGATCACGGTGTAGGCGTCGGCGAGCTGGTCGACGAGGTCGGCGCTGCGTCCGGCGTCGCCCTCGCCGCTCTGGGCGATCAGCAGCGTGGGGCCGTTGCCGCGCATCTCGTAGTAGAGCCCGGCGCCCGGGACGGGCAGGTAGCCGGTTGTCGTGGTCATGGGAGGGTCCTTTCGCCTCGGCTCGCGGTCACCATATTCCATCATTTTTGATACATCAAAACTGATGCATCGTTTTGGATGTAATCTCGGTCACGTGAACGGAGTGGACCTGTTCCTGCTGGGACGCACCCTGATGAAGATCGGCGAAGAGGCCCTGCCCACCGAAGGGCTGGGCGACCAGCCCGGGAGCACCCGGAGCGTGCTGATCGTGGTCAGCGACATCCGCGCGCACCCCGGCAGCGCGATCAGCGAGATCGTCACCCGCACCGGCCTGCCGCAGAGCGCCGTGTCGGCGGCGGTCGCCCGGCTGCGGGAGGCGGGCGCCGTCGTCACGGAGCCCGACGCCCGCGACCGCCGGCGACTCCGCGTCCGGCCCGCCCCGGAGCTCTCCAGCCGCGTGGAGCAGGTCCGCTCGACCGCCATCGACGCGGCCTTGGCCAGAGCGCTGGGCAGCGACGACCCGCACCGGGTCGCCGAGATCACCGCCCTCCTGGAGGAGCTCGCCCGGCACCTGTCCCCCCAGGCGCTCAGCCGTTTGCGCGACTGACCAGTGCGGGCCGCTTCCCCCGGGCGATCAGGGCTGCTGGGTGATGTTGACCATCCAGGTGATGCCGAACCGGTCCACGAGCGAGCCGGCCTCGTCGCCCCACAACTGCTTCTCCAGCGGCAACGTCACGGTGCCACCGGCGGACAGCCGCTCGAAGTGGTCGCGAAGCACGGCGTCGTCGCCACCGAGGAAGACCGCGACGCTGTTGCCGGGAGTGTGGAGCATCCCGTCCCGGACGTCCCAGCCCATCAGCGTGTAGCCGTCCGGGGTGCGGAGCGTGGCGTGCATGATCCGGTCGGCGGGGGCGTCCGAGGAGCCGAAGTCGGCGTACGTGCCCATCTCCAGCTCACCGCCCAGGACGTCCCGGTAGAACTCCATCGCCTGCCGGGCGTTCCCGTTGAAGGCGAGGCAGGGGTTGAGCTGAGATCCCATGTGATGATCCTCCGAATGCGTGGGTTGCGGGAAAGCCTCGCAGCGAATCACGACATCCTGTGTCGCGTATTCGCGCACGTTCTCCCACGCGCGGCCCGTCCAGGGCGAGAGCGCGGCGGAGGTACGGTTCTCGACCTGATCAGGCAGGACGTCGAGCTGATCCTGCATGAGTTCCGGGGTGAGAGGTCACCCACACGGCCCCGTGCTCCTCGTGGGTAGAAGTTAGGCGCCGGCGACGATCTGGTCTGGCAGGATGGCGGCGTGCATGCCGGGGTGCAGATCGGGCGTCCCGCGGTCCGCGCGCTGCGCGCCGCGGCCTTCACCGCCATCTGCGTGCTGGCCTCGGCCGCCCTGCACATGCTGGTCGGCGGCACCTCCATCAGGCCGGGCGCGCTCGTCGTCGCCGTGGCGGCGACCTGGACGAGCGCCTACGCGCTGGGTTCGCGCCAGCGTGGCCGGCCGACGCTGCTGGCCCTGTGCGGAGCCTCCCAGTGGGGACTGCACCAGCTGTTCGCCGCCGGTGAGCAGACCGCCTCGGCCATGCAGGCGATTCCGCAGAGCGGTCACGACCACGGCACCGGGTTCGGCATGCTGCTGATCCACGTCGCGGTCGCCCTCGCCTCGAGCTGCTGGCTGGCGCGCGGCGAGAGCGCGCTGGCGTGTGTCCTGCACCTGGCCGCCGTCGGGATGACCAGGTATTGGCGCCTGCTCATGGCGGCGCTCGCCGTGCCGGCCGGCCCGCCGGTCACCACGCGTCCCCGCCTCACACCGGCCTGGCCGGACACGGCCCGGCGCATCCCGGCGGCCCTGGTCCGTGCCGTCTCCCGGCGCGGGCCACCGGCGCTCCGGCTCTGCGGCTGACGCACGCCGTACGGCCATCTCTGACATTTCCTCGACGCTTGCCCGGCGGGCGCGCGGCGATCACGCCGTGCCCGGGGCGGGCGTCCGTTCCCTCGCCCGGCATGCTGCTGGGCCCCGCATCCTTCGGAGTCCCTTTTGGCTCACCTGTACACGTTCATCCGGCGGGCTGTGGCCGCGGCAGCCGGTGCCGCCCTGGTGCTGTCGCTGACCGCGCCTGCCGCGCTGGCACACGACCGGCTCAAGTCCAGTTCACCCGCCGACAAAGCCAAGATCGAGCGCCTGGAGATGATCGAGCTCGAATTCACCTCACGCATGACCATGCCGATCGTCGTCCTGGAAGGACCCGGCGGCAAGCCCGTACCGATCAGCAAGCCGCGGGCGGAGGGCACGACGGTGTCCGCTCGCCCTGAGGGGGAACTCGCGGACGGCCGGTATCGGATCGCCTGGCGGGTGGTCTCCTCCGACGGCCACCCCATCGAGGGCGAGCTGCGCTTCACCCTCGCCGCGCCACCGACCACGGAGAGCCCCACCCCCAGCGCCTCCGACGCGTCGGAGGCGCCCTCGCAGCCGGCGCCATCCGTTGCCCCTCCTTCCCCTGCCGAGGCGCAGCCCGCTGCCGCCGAGGACAGCGCGGGCGTGCCCGGCTGGCTGCTGATCGCCGCCGTGGTGCTCCTGCTCGCGGGGGCGGCGGTCTTCCTCGTCGGCCGCCGCAACCGGAGCTCCGGCCCGGGCGGCACCTGACCGGCACCCTGACTGGCACCCTGGCCGGTTCCGGTCAGCCGGTGACGACCGGACCGGCCACCGGCAGCCGGCTGCGCCGATCCAGGTGACGGACGGCCGCCGCGGAGGCGAACCCCGCGGCGGCCAGCAGCACCCATGGCAGCCCGGCCAGCCCGACGGAGCGGCCCGCGTCGACCAGGGCGCCCGCGACCAGGTTCCCGGCCAGGATGCCCACACCGGACAGCAGGTTGTACAGCCCGTAGTAGGTGCCGACGAGCCGTTCTCCCGCCATGTCGGCGATGGTGGCCATCTCGAACGGGAAGGCGATCAGCGTTCCGATGGTGAGCAGCAGCGTGCACGCCACCAGCGGCAGCAGCGCCCACCCGGTGGGCAGGGCCAGGCCGGCTGTCATGGCCGGGTACAGGAACGCGGCCCCCATGAGCGCCAGGCCGCGGCTGATCGCCTGCCCCCGGCGCCAGCGGGCCGAGCACCAGGCGGTCAGGCGCACCTGAGCGGCGATGCCCAGCAGTGCCGACAGCGCGTACAGGACCATGACGCCCGTCTCGCCGCCGCCGAGCCGGGCCACTTCGAGCGGCAGGGCCAGATACATCTGGTACGACAGCGCGTACGAGGCGATCATCGCGGCGGCGAACGACACGAACGTCCGATCGCCGAACGCCCGGCGCCAGTCGCTCAGCACCGGCGGCCGTCCGGTCACGGGCGCACGCCGGGCCGGCAGCCACACGCCCTGCAGCACGGTCAGCACCGCGAAGATCCCCGCGGCGGACAGGCACACGGCGGTGAATCCGGCGTTCAGCAGCGCGATGCCGACCAGCGGGCCGAGCAGGATTCCGCCCTGGTAGAACACGTTGAACACGGCGAACGCGGCCACCTTGCGCTCGCCTGCCTCGCACGCCAGGCAGGCGCGCGCCGCCGGGTTGAACAGCGCCCCGGCGAACCCCGTCACAGCCGCCGCGACGAGAAGCCAGGGCAGCGAGGTGCTCAGCCCGAACAGGGCGAAGCCGACGGTACGCAGCCCGCACCCCAGCATGATCAGCGGTTTGTGCCCGAGCCGGTCCGCCAGGGTGCCGCCGATCAGGAACAGGCCCTGCTGGCTCATGTTCCGCAGGCCCAGGACGAGCCCGATCGTCCAGGCGGCCAGACCGGCGCCGGCCGACAGGTGCTGGGCGAGGTAGGGCATGAGCATGTAGAAGCCGAGGTTGATGCCCGCCTGGTTGATCTGCAGGAGCTGGACGGGCCGGTCGAAGGAGCGGAACTCCGCCAGCATGCCCCTCATCGGGTGCCCGCCAGCGGATCGGTCACGCGGGTGCAGCGCGTCCAGCGGTGCACCTCCCGCTCGGACGGCGCGTGCACCACGTCCGGTTCGTCGGCCGGGACGGTCCCGAGCAGGCCGTGAGCCCGGCAGTAGGCGTCGTCGAAGACGGTGTTCCAGTAGCGCCAGGGCCCGTCGGGAAGGACGGCGACGATGGTCCGGCCGGGCTGGGTGCGGGCCAGCCAGCGGGCCACGAGGGTGACGGCGCCGGTGCTCCAGCCGCCCGAGACGTAGTGCTGGGCGGCCAGCGTCCGGCAGGCCCAGACCGCTTCGGCCGGGGCCACCCAGTGGATCTCGCTGAAGGCGTCGTAGGCGACGTTGCGCGGATGGATGCTGGAGCCGAGCCCCCGCATCAGGCGCGGCCGGGCGGGCTGGCCGAAGATGGTCGAGCCCACCGTGTCGACGCCGACGAGCCGCAGGTCCGGGAAGTGGCGGCGCAGGACGCCGAAGATGCCCGCGCTGTGCCCGCCGGTGCCGACCGAGCACACCAGCGTGTCGATCTGCGGCAGCTGGTTCAGCAGCTCGTGGGCCAGCCCGGCGTAGGCGTCCACGTTGTCCGGGTTGTTGTACTGGTCGGGACAGTAGGCGCCTGGATTCTCGTCCAGCAGGCGCCGCACCCGTTCGCGGCGGGCCTGCTGCCATCCACCGGCGGGGTGCGGCTCGGTGACGATCTCCAGACGTACGCCGTGGGCGGTGAGCAGCCGGCACATGAGCGGCTCCATCCCGGGATCGCCCACCAGGACGACCGGATGGCCGAACACGATGCCGGCCAGCGCGAGGCCGAGCCCGAGGGTTCCGCTGGTCGACTCGATGACGGTGGCGCCCGGCCGCAGGTCTCCCCGTGCTCTCGCCTGGCGGACCATGTGCAGGGCGGGGCGGTCCTTGATGCCGCCGGGATTGAAACCTTCGAGCTTGGCCCAGAACCCTCCGCCGCCCGGCACGAACGGCTCGGAGATGAAGGCCAGCGGGGTGTTTCCGACCGAGAGAGAAAGTGTGGAGAATCCGATGGGCCGCGCCTCTTTCGGGCGCGCGAAAATCGCTGGTGATGACATGGGTACGATCCCCGAAGTGAATGGCAATGGTTCACGACATACCGCGAACAATGACGGACAGTTGACGACTCAAGACGTCGCGTGTCCTATATGCGCATCACGCAGAGATCTTCCCGATAGGGCGCGGTAAGGCGGATTGTTGCTTCTGGGGGTCCGGCGACCGAGGCGGCGGCGGGAGGGTGAGAGACGGCGGCGGCCGAGTGCGCGGGCGCGCCGGCCGGTGGGCTCGCCGGGCTGACCGCCGAGCAGTTCTGCTCCGTGCCGTGCTGGTGTCCCACCGGTAGCTGACGATGCCGGCAGTGCGCGTCGTGATCAGCGGTGACGACGCCCGCATGGGCGCTGTGGCCGGCCTGCTCGGACAACTCCACGGCCGCGCACGCGCCGCCGTGGGCGAACACCGCACCGAGGACCATGACGATCACGAGCAGCGCGTGCCCCGCCAGTCGCCCGGCGGCGGAGGTGGCCGGGCGGCGTGAACGAGCCGTTCGTGTCGCGAGCATCACCGGTGATGATGCCCGGAAAGCCGCCCGGCGCGCCCGGCGATCGCAAAGCTTCAGGTAAAACTCCCGCGGCCATCGCCATATCCCTCCGACATCGGAGAAGGTCGTCGGGCAGAAAGAAAATATCCGCTGCCGACTGCGAATTCCCGCCGATATGAGGTGGGAACGGCCCTGGACCACGGAGAACGCGAGGCGACGTATCCTTCCCCCGTGGGGCTGCGGTTCAAGACGCGCGAATCGGACTCGGCATGGGTCGACACCGTGTGGACGTGCACGAGCGAGCAGGTCACCGCGATGACGTCCGTAGCGGGCGCGCGCTGGGGCCTGGTGTTCTGGGAGCACGCCGGCCGGTCGTACGCGGGCATCACCGGTCCGGAGACCCGGACCGGCACGGCGCCGGTGCCGGAGGGCGCCACCTTCACCGGCATCGAGTTCGCCGTGGGCACCTCGCTGCGGGCCGTGCCCACACCGGCGCTCGTCGACGGCGGCATCGAGCTTCCCGACACCTCGCGCCGGACGTTCCGGCTGGACGGCACGCGCTGGGAGAGGCCCGGCCCCGACGACGCCGAGGCTCTGGCCGGACGCCTCGTCCGGGCCGGGATCGTGGTCCGTGACCCGCTCTGCGCCGAGGTGCTGCGGGGTCACCGCCCCGCCGTCTCAGGGCGCACGGTCGAACGCCGGTTCCGCTCCGCGACCGGCCTGACGCAGGGCGCCGTCCGGCAGATCGAGCGCGCCCGTACGGCGGCGCACCTGCTGACCGCGCGCGCCCCGGCCGCCGACGTCGTCGCCAAGCTCGGCTACTGCGACGAGCCGCACCTGGCCCGGGCCCTGCGCTCCTACGTCGGACGCACCGCCAGGCAACTGCGCGAGGGCGCCGGCGGCGAGATCGCCCTCGACCTGGATCAGCGCCGGACGTCGTAGACCAGCTTCAGGATCCCGTTGGAGTAGCTCTCCGATTCGCGCAGCGTCAGCATGTTCTTGTCCCGATCGGCCCGGCCGAACAGGCTCTTCCCGGCGCCGAGCAGCACGGGGAACACGAGCAGGTTGTACTGGTCGATCAGATCCGCGTCCGACAGCCGCCTGGCCAGCTCCGCGCTCCCGTGGATGAAGATCGCGCCGCCCTCACCCTTCTTGAGCGCGGCGACGTCCTCGGCCGAGCGCAGAATCGTCGTCGGCCCCCACCCGTCGACGATCGCGTCGTCGGACAGCGTGGCCGACACCACGTACTTGGGCAGCTCCTTGTAGGCGGCGTGGTCCTGCGAGCCGGGCCAGACCGCTGAGAACGCCTCGTAACTGCGGCGACCGAACATCAACGCCGTCGTTTCGGCGAGCTCCTCACCCTTCAGCGACCACGCTTCGGGGACGAAGTCGAGGTCCTTGAACACCCACCCGCCGCTGCGGTGCTCCTCTCCCGGCCCGCCGCCGGGCGAGTCCACGACGCCGTCGAGCGACATGAAACCGGTGTAGACCAACTTACGCACTGTGCTGTCTCCTCATACGCGGGCGAACTGCCGGGTCCACACGGTAGACCACGGCTGCGGTCGCCGTCTTGAACGAAACCGACAGCGGAGCCCGGCCGCGTACCTGACCACCGCCGGGCCCGGGCGGATGTCCGGAATGTGCAAGGGGTCCGGTCTCTCCGGGGAAAGACGCCGCCGGCCCCTCCGGGATGGGATTCGGGCAACCGTACGGACGGATTCGAGGCGCTGCCGCGCGGACTGGAGCGGATCGACGTTGAGGGCACGACCTGAGGAGCGGCGTACATGAGCGGAGAGTTCGCGGGGCGGCGGGCGTTCGTGACCGGGGGCACCTCGGGGATCGGCGCGGCCACGGCCGTGCTCCTCGCCGAGCAGGGCGCCGAGGTGATCGCGCTCGGACTGCCGCCCGCCGACCCCGCCGACCTGCCCGCCCACCCACGCGTCCGCGTCGTGGAGCACGACGTGCTGGACCGCGCCGGGCTGAGCGGCCTGCTGTCCACGGGCGGGCCGCTGGACGTCCTGGTGAACTGCGCGGGCGTCAGCCACGACCGCGAGGAGTACGACCTGGCCCGCTGGCAGCGGGTCATCGAGATCAACCTCACCGCCACCATGGTCGCCTGCGAGGCCGCCCGCCCGTCCCTGGCCGGGAGCGGCGGCGCCATCGTGAACGTCTCGTCCATGTTCGCCTTCTTCGGAAGCCGGGACCGGCCCGCCTACAGCGCGAGCAAGGGCGGGGTCTCCCAGCTCACCAGGTCGCTGGCGGCCGAGTACGCCTCCGACGGCATCAGGGTCAACGCCGTCGCCCCCGGCTTCGTGATCACCCCGCTGGCCAGGGGCGTCCTCGACGACCCCCGGGCCACGGCGCAGGTCCTGGCCCGCATCCCGGCCGGGCGCCTCGGTCGGCCAGGTGAGGTCGCCTCGGTGGTGGCGTTCCTGTGCTCGGCGGCGGCCTCGTACGTCACCGGCGCGGTCGTCCCCGTGGACGGCGGCTACCTGGCGGTGTGACCGCCACCGCCCGCTCGCGCTAGTGCGCTGACAGGGCCGCCTTCCCGAGCGCGGCCCGCGCGTCCGTGACGGGGTCGCCGTGCCCCACGCACGCCACCTCCGCGTCGAGGTCCGCTAGCCGCCGGAACGAGCGGAGCATCTCGTGGCGGTCCATGTTGAACACCCCGGGCATGACCTGCCCGTCGACGTGCGCCACGGTGTCGCCGGTGAACAGCACCCCCGCCCGGGGCAGGTGCACGGCGATGCTGCCGGCGGTGTGCCCGGGGGTGGCGATCACGCGGGCGCCGCCGCCGAACGCGATCAGGTCGCCGTCCTCCAGCTCCCGATCCACCCGGCACGGCGGGGCCGGCGGCAGCAGGTGGGCGCCGAGGCTGCGGTGCAGCGCCCGCTCCTCGTCGGTGAAGTTCGGCGGCGGCGTCGGCACCTCGCCCCTGATCACCGGCGCCTCCGCCCGGTGGGCCAGCACCTCCACCTCGCCCCACGCCGCGACCGCCGCCGCGCCGCCGCAGTGGTCCTCGTGGTAGTGGGTGAGCACGACCCGGCGTACGGCGTCCGTACGCAGGCCAAGCCGGCCGATCGCCTCGGCGATCTCGTCACCGCTGGTGGCGATGCCCGTGTCGACCAGCGTGAGCGCGCCCGCGTCGTTCCACAGGTACGCCTGCCCGAACGCAAGCCGCAGCAGGTGCAGCTCCGGACGGATCTCCACGATCTCCACTGTTCCGCCTCCCCACGCCGCGAGCAGCCTTCCTGCGTCGCGACGACCAGGTAACCCGGTCGGCGCCGTCCGCGTCCAACAGCCATCCGCGCCGGATTGACAACTGGTGGTTGTCAATCCATGCTCCTGGCGTGGACGCGAACATCTCCGGCATGCGCGCCTTCGTGGTGACCGCGGAAGAGCTGCACTTCGGCAGGGCGGCAGCGCGCCTGTTCGTCACGCAGCAGGCGCTGTCGAAGCGCATCCGCAGACTGGAGGAGGGGCTGGGCGCCGCCCTGTTCGAGCGCACCACCCGCTCCATCCGCCTGACGGACGCGGGGCGGAGCTTCCTGCCTGCGGCGGCCGAGGCGGTGGCGGCCTTCGACCGGGCCGTCGAGGCGGTCCGCGAGGCCGCCGACCCGGTCCGGGTGGACATCTACGACGAGCGCTTCACGCCGCTGCGCCTGGTGCGGGAGGCCAGCGAGCGCGACCCCCGGCTGCGGGTGGAGCTCAGCATGCGGCAGGGGCTGGCGGTCGCGCTGCCCGCGCTGCGCAGGCAGGAGATCGACGCGGCCTTCGGGCGGGTGCACGACCTGCCCGGGCCGTGGCCGCCGGAGCTGGCGTACCGGCTCGTGCGCGTGGAGCCGCTGGCCGCGTTCGTACCGGAGGACCACGCGCTCGCGGGACGGAGCGAGCTGCGCCCGGCGGACCTGCGGGCGGGCGGCATCGCCATGCCGGACCCGGCGGGCGCCGAGGAGTGGCGCGGCTACCTGGAACGCCTCGCCGCCAGGCTCGGCGTGCCGCTGCGCTTCAACGTGCCCGCGATCGGCGTGCGGCACCTGGTGGAGCAGTTCCTGGGCGAGAAGAGCGCCGTCGGACTGGGAGAGATGAGCATCGACGCCGCCGGGAGCGGGCTGCGCCGGATCCCGATCGTCGAGCCGACGCCTCTGCTGCCGTGGTCGGTGGTCTGGCACCGGCGCAACCCCCGCCCGCTCCTGCGCTCCCTGCTCGCCCAGCTCCGGCCCGCCCGCCTGCCCGACCCGGCCGACCCGCGCCAGTGGGTCCCCGAGATCGACCACGTCGCGCCGGGGCAGCCGGGGGCTGACCAGGGGAGTTGACCTCAACTTCGGTTGAACTGATGGGCTGTTCGCCCTCGGACCCAAGACCAGGGAGAGCGAGCAGCATGGACCTCACCACAGACGCGTCCCCCGGTTCGGCCGTCAGGGACCGGCCGTCACCGCTGACACTTCCCGTAGTCCTCGCCGGCGTCGTCCTGGTGGCGATGTCCATCTCGGGAACCGCGGTCGCGCTGCCGAGCATGGGACGTGATCTCGATGCCTCCGGATCGGCGTTGAACTGGGTCGTCGCCGGATACAACCTCGCCTTCGCCGCGATGACCCTCGTCGCGGGCTCGGCCGCCGACCGCGTGGGCCGCCGCCGGGTGTTCCTAGTCGCGGCGCTGGTCTTCGCGGCCGGGTTCCTCGTGACGGCGCTGAGCCCGGCGATCGTCGTCACCGACCTCGCCCGGATCGTCTCCGGCGCGGGCGGGGCCGGGATCATGGCGGCCGGCGGCGCCATCCTCGCCTCCAGCTACGACGGTGCCGCCCGTAACCGCGCCTTCGCGCTGATGGGGACCATGGCGGGGATCGGCATCGCCATCGGCCCCACGCTGACGGGCTTCCTGATCGCCGCCACCGGATGGCGGGGCAGCTTCGCGGTCTTCACGGCGATCGGCCTGCTGATCGCCCTCGGCTCGATCCGGACCCGCGAGTCACGAGCCGACAGCGCCGGCCCGATCGACCGGGCGGGCAACGCGCTGTTCGTCGCCGCGCTGGCCCTGCTCATGTTCACGCTTCTGGAGGCGCCCGCGCTCGGCTGGACCCACCCGGTCATCCTGGTCACCGGGGTCACCGGCCTGGCCTCGTTGGCGATCTTCAGCGCCGGGCAGCGGCGTAGCGCCGCACCGGTGCTGGCCCCTTCGCTGGTGGCCAACCGCGGCTTCCTGGGCTGGAGCCTCGCGACGCTGACCACCTCGATCGGGTTCCTCGGCGTGCTGGTCTTCCTGCCCACCTACCTCCAGGCGACGGGCGGGTTCTCCCCGGCAGCCGCAGGAGTGGTCATGCTGCTGCTGACGGCTCCCGTCCTGTTCACGCCCATGGTCGCGGTGACCCTGGTGAACAGAGGGGTCGCCGCCCGCCTGCTCATCATGGTGGCGCTGGTGCTGGTCGTGGCCGGGAACCTGCTGCTCACCGGGCTGAACGCCGACGACACGGTCACGGCTGTCGCGGCGCCGCTGCTGATGATCGGCATCGGCATGGGGGCCTCCTTCGGCATCACCGACGGCCAGGCCATGGCCCTGGTCCCGGCGGACATCGTCGGCATGGCCACGGGGTTCCTCAACACCCTGCGCGGTGCGGCCGAGGCGCTCGTGATCGCCGCGTTCGGCGCCTCGCTCGCCGGCCTCCTGACGGTCAGGCTCGGCGACGTCGGCGACGCCGCCGCGGTCAGCGCCGGGCGCCTGGCCGGCGGAGCCGGGGCGGCCGCGCAACTGGACGCGTTCACCTGGGCCTGGGAGGTGACCCAGCTCGGCGTCGCCCTGCTCTGTCTCGTCCTGTCGATCGTCGTGGGGGTGCTGCTCCTCCGCGCCCCACGCTCGCACCATCACACCTGATCACCCCTCCCTCGAAGGAGAGACGCCGTGCGCGCCAGTCCGGACGATCCCCTCACCATCGGCGAGGTCATGCGCCGGACCGGCGTGCCCGCCTCCGCGCTGCGCTTCTACGAGCGCAAGGGGCTGATCTTCAGCGAACGCGGCACCGGCAACCAGCGGATCTTCTCCCGCCACATGCTGCGCCGGATATCGCTGATCATCGTGGCCAAGCGGCTGGGCATCCCGCTGTCGGACGTCGCCGACGTCTTCGCCACCCTGCCTGCCGACCGCGCCCCCACGCACAGGGACTGGCAGCGGGTCTCCCGGGTGTGGAAGAAGCAGCTGGAGGAGCGCCGCCGGGCCCTCGAACGCCTTGAGCACGAGCTCACCGGGTGCATCGGCTGCGGCTGCCTGTCCATGAGGGCCTGCCTGCTCCTCAACCCCGACGACGCCCTCCAGGGCAGCGGGCCCGGGCCGGTACGGCTCCAGCAGTCCGGCGCCCCTGATGGCCCGGCTCAGCCGCGGCGGATCGCGCCGGTCCCGTAGGCGAGCAGCACCACGAACGCGGCCCCGAACAACACCCCCGCGGCCGCCCACAGCGGGTTTCCGGTGAGCGCGCCGAACAGCACGGCCAGCACCGCCTGTGCCAGCCCGGCGCCGAGCACGAACGCCACCGCGTCGCGCGGCCCGATCGGCCCACGCCGGACCGCCCACCACAGCGCGCCACCGCCGGCCACGGCACAGTACGCCGGCAGGGACGGCCACGGCACCCGCGAGAGGGCCAGCAGTTGCAGGACGAGGAACAGCGCCACGAACACGACCGCGCCGAGTCCGGCCGCCCACCTCGGCCGACCGGCCCCCGCGGCGGGGTCCGGCCGCGCCGATCGGCGCGCGACCGCCGCCACCGCGCACAGCGCCACCGCCGCCCCCAGCACCACCACGGCGTGAACGGCGAACGTCGAGACCGGCTGGGTGCGCACGTCCTCGCCGATGATCAGGAACCGCCCGGCCCCCAGTGCGGCG
The DNA here is from genome assembly GCF_040674795.1 of Nonomuraea sp. NPDC049725. Lineage (NCBI taxonomy): Bacteria > Bacillati > Actinomycetota > Actinomycetes > Streptosporangiales > Streptosporangiaceae > Nonomuraea > Nonomuraea sp. NPDC049725. The sequence continues at coordinate 312,071 of NZ_JBFANJ010000011.1, forward strand.
ACGAGGACGCCCAGCACCCACGTGACCGGCAGCGGCAGCCACGGGCGTCCCGCCTGCCGGGTGAACACGTGCTCGGTCAGCAGGATCGGGGTCAGCACGGAGAAGAGCCCGTGCCACGGCACGATGAACACGAGCCACGGGATCCGCAGCCCGGCCACCAGGCCGTACGCCGCCCAGGTGTCGTCCTGGACGCCCAGCGGGTGGTACAGCGACTCCGTGAGCAGGCCCTCGTTGTAGAGCCCGTACACCATGCCGAGGCAGAACAGCCCGGGCAGGCCGATCCGGGCGCGGACGGCGACCTCCCGGATCACCAGCACCGGTATCCCGTACAGGACGAGGACGTAGGCGGCGAACGTGCCCGGCGCCAGGAAGCCGATCAGCGAGGTGGCCCCGCTGAGCACCTCGGCCAGCAGCGGCGCGGACACCAGCAAGAACAGGACCGGCGGCCACACGCGGCCGTTCAGCAGCGTAGGAACCTTCATGGCGCCGACGTTAGGAGTCGCACCGGCGCCCGCGCGTCCCCCTCAGGCCATACGGGGTTCGGCCGCCGGTACGCCTCAGGTCGTACGCCGGTGCCGTGGCAGGGGGCGGAGGCTCACGCGGACCAGCTGCGGCGCGCGTTCAGGGTGGCGGGTTCGAAGCCGGCCAGCCGTTTGTAGTGCAGGGCGATCTCCTCGCGTTCGGAGAGAGGCAGAACCGCTTCGATGTCGGCGAACCCGTGGGGGGCGCGCTCGTGGGCCAGGCGCAGGATGATCTCGGGGCCGTCCTGGCGGTTGGCCAGCACGATGCGGTTCGTGACAGGGCGGCGCTCGTCCTCGTAGAACTTCAGGCCCCGGCCGGTGGCCAGGGCGTAGGCGAGCACCCGGGCGTCGATGACGGCCTGGGTGCCGCCGTTGGACCCGGTGGGATACATCGGGTGAGCGGCATCGCCGATCAGGGTGGCGTCGCCGGTCGACCAGCGGGGCAGCGGGTCCCGGTCCACCAGCGGGTACTCGTACACCTTCGTCGCCGCGGCGACGAGCTCGGTGATGTCGAGCTCGTCGCAGTGCCAGTCCCGGACGTGGGGGAGGATCTTGTCCACGCTGACAGGCTGGTTCCAGTCGCCGCGCGGGGTCGATTCGGGGGCCTGGTGCTGGACGGCCCAGTTGATCAGCTGGTTCCCGTCCTCGTCGGGCGCGATCGGGTAGATGACGATCTTCGTCGCCCCGTCACCTGCCATGATCATGGATCGGCCGGTCATGAACGGGGCCCGGTAGGTGGTGCCGCGCCACAGCACGTGCCCGCCCCACAGAGGTTCGCCCTCGCCGGGGAACAGGGCCTGCCGCACGCTGGAGCGGATGCCGTCGGCGCCCACGAGCAGGTCGGCGTCATGGTGGAGTCCCGTCACGGGGGAGCCGGTGACGACGGCGCCGGCGCCCAGGCGTTCGCGGACCGCTCGCAGGAGCATGAGCTGCAGGCGGCCGCGGTGGATGGAGTACTGCGGCCAGGCGTAGCCGGCCTGCCGTCCGCGCGGCTCGCTCCAGATGCGCTGGCCGTACCGGTTGATGAAGGTCAGGTCGGCCGTCTCGACGCCGATCTCCGCCAGGCGATCGCCCAGGCCGAGTTCGATGAGCTCGCGTACGGCATGCGGCAGGATGTTGATGCCCACGCCCAGCGGCTGGATGTCCTCGACGGCTTCGTGCACGACCACGTCGGTGATCCCGGCGGCGTGCAGGCTCAGGGCCGTGCTCAGCCCGGCTATCCCGGCGCCGGCGATCTTCACGCGCATGGCTCGGCCTCCCGCGGGCGAGGCGTGGGTGGTGGGGTGGTGCTCATGACGTGCCTGCCGTCAGGAGCAAGGAGGAGACGTCGAGCTTCTCCTTCAGGTAGCCGAACTCGAGCATGAGGTCGGCCACCCGCTGGAGCCGGTCCTTGTCGACCGAGGTGGAGTAGCCGCCCAGGCGCATGAGGTCGGCCGTCGCCTTGTCGATCTTGGTGTACTTGAGGATGGCGGCCTTCGCGTCGGCGGAGTTCGAGATGGCCGTGGTCGTGGCCTGCTGCAGGCCGCGCTGGAAGGCCGCGACGGTCTTGGGATGCTGCTGGGCGAACTGGTCGGTGACCACGTAGCCGGCCATCGGCCACTTGGCCGTCGCCGCGGTGAACAGCTCCGACAACTGGCGGGCGCCGCTGTCCTTGGCCGCCGTCTGCCAGAAGGGCTCGGGCAGGACGGCGGCGTCCACGAGCCCGCTGTCGAGGGCGCCGGCCATCTGCGGGAAGGGCTGTTCGACGAACTTGACGTCGTCCGGTGCCAGCCCGGCAGTCTTCAGCAGTGCGCTGACCGCGAGGGTGGCGACGTTGTTGAGGGTGTTGACGCCGACCTTCTTCCCCTTGAGGTGGGCCAGCGTCGTGATGGGGGAGTCGCGCTTGGTCATGAGGACGAAGTTGCCGTCCTGGGCGACGTAGGCCTCGCCGATGACCTTGGGCTTGGCCACGCCGAGGCCGGCGGCGAGCATCGCCGAGACGTAGTTGCTGTGCAGGACGTCCAGCTTGCCGCTGAGCAGGTCCGGCATCGCGGCCGCGCCGCCCTGGATGATCTCGACCTTGACGGTGAGGCCCTGCGCTTCGAAGTAGCCCTTGTCGATGCCGATCTGGATGGGGGCGACTTCCGGCAGGGGGAGCATGCCGAGGGTGATGGTGCTCTTCTCCAGCCCGGCCTTTCCGGTGGTCGGGTCACCGCCGCAGCCGGCGGCAACCACGGCGATGACGGTGAGTAAGAGCGCGCGAATGCGCATGCGACAGCTTTTGGGTCCGGACATGAACGCTCCAAAGAAGGGGGAAAACGTCAGATGGCCAGCAGTTCCATTGGGCGACTTTGCCATTCGGGTCGTCTTTTCGCGACACGATTTCGGCGACGATTATTGTGTCGGCGGACGTGGCGGGGTGCCGGTCAGGTGGTGGTGTGCGCGGGGTGCCGGCTCAGGGCCCGGCGTTCCAGCAGGAGGAAGGCCTGGTTGAGGAGATAGCCCAGGACGCCGAGCAGGACGATGGCGGCCCACATGCCCGGCAGGTCGAAGGCGCGCTGCGCGGCACGTAGCTGGAAGCCGATGCCCTCGGTGCTGAAGAACTCGGCGATCACCATGAGGATGAGCGCGAGCGACAGGCTGACGCGTAACCCGGCGAGGATCTTGGGCGCCGCCGAGGGCAGCAGGACCCGCAGCAGCCGCTGCGTCCGGGACAGCTTGAAGACCTGGGCGGAGTCCAGGTGGAGCGGGTCGACGTTGCGGGCGCCGTCGGCGGCGTTGATCAGGACCGGCCAGATGATGCCGCAGGTGATGGTCGCGATCTGCATGCGGGTGCCGGTGGAGAACAGGGCCAGGAACATGGGCAGCAGAGCCGGTGGCGGCAGCGCGCGGCCGAACTGGATGATCGGGTCGAGGAACCTGGACAGCAGCGGAGACCGGCCGAGCGCGATCCCGGCGAGGACGCCGATGATCCCGGCCAGCGCCCATCCGGCCAGCAGCCTGGAGAGGCTGTGCGGAGCGTTGTCCAGAGCCATGGCGCTGAGCCAGAGCCTGCTGGGAGGGCCGTCGAACCACAGCTCCCGCATGCGCTGGGCGATCGCCGTGGGCGGCGGGAAGTACGGGTGCCGCATGAGCCGGGTGGTCAGTTCCCAGACGCCCAGGATGACCGGGACGAGCCACAGCCGCGCCAGGGCGGCGAGCAGCGCTCTGATCATCGCTCCGCCCTCGCCGCGGTGTGCCAGGGCAGGAGGCGCCGGGAGGCGAGGACGAGCAGCCCGTTGGTGAGCAGGCCCAGCGCTCCGGCCCAGATGGTGGCGGCGATGGTCAGCCGCAGGCCGTCCGGGCTGCTCTCGGCCAGGATGATGAAATGGCCGATGCCGCGCGTGCCGCCGGCCAGCAGCTCGGTGCTCACCGCCAGGATGAGGGCGATCGCCGCCGCCACCCGGATCCCGGTCGCGATGAACGGCGCCGCGCTGGGCAGGCTGACCCGCCACAGCACCGACAGCGGGCCGAACCCGAAGGCCCGCAGGGTGTCCTTGGCGACCGGGTCGGTCTCACGCAGGCCGTAGAGGGTGTTGAGGAGGATCGGCCAGGCCGACGCGTACACGATCATCGCCACCTTCATCTCCAGGCGGTCGGCGAAGACGAAGGCGGCCAGCGGGATGAGCGCCACCGACGGGATCGGCCGCAGGAACTCGATCACGGGACGCAGCGCCCGTTCGAGCGGCGGGAGGCTGCCGAGCAGCACTCCGGCGGGGACGGCGAGGGCCACGGCGGCCAGCAGCCCCAGCGCCCAGCCGGTGAAGGTGGCCAGGACGTCGGCGAGGAAGCCGGCGTCGCCGGCCAGCGCGGCGGCGGTGACGAGAATCGTCGAGGCGAGCGGGAACTGCAGGGGAGACACCAGGCCGAGCCGGCCTGCGACCTCGGCGAGGCAGACCACGCCGGCGACTCCCGCGACACCGCAGACCACGACGCTCTGAAAAGGGCGCGGGGGGATCAGACCCACGATAACGCCGTCGCACTATTCGTGAAGGATGACATTTCAGCTCTCCCGAGGAAGTGTCCAACCGGATAGGTGAGCAGGGCAGGTGTCAGCGTAACCCGAGTCGACCGTCGCGCTCCTCGTGCGATTTGTACATTTTTGCGCGGTCCGTAAATCGTTGTGACTCTTGGAGTATGAGCAGTGGAATTTCGGATGTGCTCAAATGCGCGCATCGCAGGACCGTGACCGTCATGCCAGGGTTGTGGCGAAAGTTCGGTGGGGGAGGGAAGGCGGCAGATGCGTACCTGGAGCGTGGCCGAGCGGCACTCTGTCCCCAAGGATCGGCAAGGCGGGGCAGGGGAGGACCGGCTGGTGGTCCTGCACGACAGGCACGGTGCGCTGCGCTGCGTGGCGGTCGTCGACGGGGCGACGGACAAGAGCGGACGGGACTACGGCGGGTTGAGCGGCGGAGCTCGTGCCGCCGAGCAGGTGGCCGGAACCTTGGCCCGCTTGCCGGCGGACGCCGGACCGGAATGGGCGGTCCGGGAGATCACCGCCGACCTGGCCCGATTACGCGCCCGGTGGGGGATCGCGAACGACGACCTGGTCGCGCCCTGCGCGGTGGCCGCGGTCATGCTGCCGCAGCAGGAGGTGGTGTGGCGGGTGGGTGACGTCCATGTCGCGCTGGCCCGCAGCGCGGAGGAGGACGCGCCCAGGCCGGACGGTGGGGCGGAGCTCGGGCCGGCATCATGCTGGGAGCGTCATGACGGGGACAAACTCCTGGACCGGGTGCTCGCGCAAGCCAGGGCGGCCTTCCTGCACTGCCTGCTGGCCGGCGACGGTGACGTCAGCACGCTGGCGGCCGAAGATCCCGGCCGGGCTCTGATCCTGCCGCTCCTGCGGCGGCAGAGCATCCTGGCCAACCGGGCAGGCCCTTACGGGTACGGGGTGCTGGACGGGCGGCGGGTGCCCGAGCGGTTCATCGACATCTTCCCTCTGGACGGCGTCGACCAGGTGGTGCTGGCCTCGGACGGCTACCTGAGCGCCGAACCCAGCCTCGCCTCGGCCGAGCGCCGGCTGGCGGCGTCCGTGGCCACCGACCCGCTGCGGATCGACGAGCACCCGGCGACCAAAGCGGTCCGGCCTGGTGCGGACAGCTTCGACGATCGGACCTACGTCCGCCTGATCCGGCATCCGGGGTAGCCGGCCATTGCCGGCCCGTGGACCCGGCGACCGGGCATCGGAGCTGCGAGCAGGCGGGGCGGGTGGCGGAGCGTGCCGGGCCGCCGCCGAACCGGCTGGTGAGGCGTTCGCGCTGGTCGGCGCGGGTGGCGTAACACTGGCGTAACGGGCGGCGGTTAGCGTGGCCGACATGGACCGCAGCGGAAAGGCGGCCGGTGCCCCGGCCGCGGAGTGGGGGTCGTCGCGGCCCCGGGCCGAGCGCGCCCGGCGGGTGGCCGACGTGCTGCGGCAGCAGATCACGGAGGACCGCTTCGGCGGGGCGCTGCCGGACGAGCGAACCCTCGGCCGCCAGCTGGGAGCCTCCCGCAACGCGGTTCGTGAAGCGCTCGGCCTGCTCCGGCAGGAGGGCCTGATCACCCGGCGGCGCGGGGTGGGCACCACCGTGGTGATGCCCAAGTACGGGCACGGGCTGGACCGGCTGGCGGGCCTGGCCGAGACGCTGGCCGGCCACGGCACGGTGACCAACGAGGTGCGGGTGGCCGAGAAGGTGGCGATCCTGCCGGACGCGGTCGCCGCCCGCCTGGAGGTGCCCGCCGAGGCGGGCGGGGTGCGCCTGGAGCGCTTGCGGTGGCTGGACGGCCTGCCGCTGTCGCTGGACACCAGCTATCTCACCGCCGACGTCGGCGCCGCGGTGCTCGCCGGTGATCTGGTGCGCCGGGACGTGTTCGGCCTGATCGAGGAGACCACCGGCAGCCGGCTGGGCCGCGCCGACGTCGCGGTCCACGCCGTGTGCGCCGACCCGGACACCGCGGCGCTGCTGGGCATCGCGGCCGGGGCGGCGGTGTTCGCCCTGGAGCGGCTGACCCGGCTGGCCGACGGCCGCGCCGTCGACGCCGAGTCCATCCGCATCCGCGCGGACCGCATGACCCTGCGCGCGACGCTGCACCGCGGCCTGCCACCGGCCACGGCCTGACCACCCCGCTTCTTCCTGGAGATCGTCTTGTCCGTGCCGTGTTCCACGCTGCCGTGCCGGCCCCACGTCCGGGGCGGTCGGTGATGGCCGGGCTGAGCCTGCCGGTGCTGGTCGCGCTCGGCCTGGCCGGGCTGGTCGGCGGGGTGGGGATCACCGCCGTGGGGCCCGGCGGGGTGCTGCCGACCATCGCCCTGTTCGCCCTGACCGATCTGGCGCCGGCCCAGGTGGCCGGCACCGCCATGGTCACCCACGTCGCCACCGGGGCGCTGGCCACCGCCGCCTACACCCGCTCCGGGCAGCTCCGAGACCCCCGGACCCGGCGCACGGCGCTGATCCTCGCGGCGGCGGCCCTGGCCGGCGCCCCCTTCGGTGTGCTCATCAACACGCTGGTGTCCAGGCAGGTGTTCGGCGGGGTGCTGGCCGTCTTCGTGGCGGGCGTGGCGGCCCTGATGTGGTTGCGCGAGCGCCGCCGTCCGGCGGAGACCCGGCCGCACCCGTCACCCGGCGCGGTGGCCGTACTGGGGCTGGCCGTGGCCGTCGCGGCGGGCGTCGTCGGCGTCGGCGGGCCGATGCTCACCGTCCCCCTGCTGGTCGCCCTGGGCGTGCCCGTGCTGGAATCCCTCGCCTGCGCCCAGGCCCAGTCCATCGCCATCGCCGTCGTGGGCAGCGCGGGCTATCTCGCCCACGACGCCGTCGACTGGCCGCTGGCCGTCCTGGTCGGCGTCCCCGAGCTCGCCGGTGTCCTGCTGGGCTGGAAGATCGCCCGGGCGCTGCCCGCCCGCACGCTGAAGTACGCGCTGCTCGTGACCCTGCTGGCCCTCGCCCCCTACCTCGCCCTGCACGGCTGATCCGGGGCCCGCGATCGTACGGCCGGCCTACGGGGGCCTTCCGCCGGCGTACGGGAGAACTACATCAGCTTGCCGGAGGTCAGGATGAGGTCGGCAGGGCAGGTGGCCGGGTCGGTTCTGCGGAGGTGGATCCGGAGGTCCTGACCGGGGGACATGTCGTCCGTCTTGACCTGGAGGGGTAAGTGGGCGGAGTGGAGTTCGCCTCGGAGAGGAGGGACGGGCCCGGTGATTTCGTAGCTGGTTTTCGCTTCCGGGCATCCGGCAAGCTGAAGGCGGATGACGGTGTTTCCGCCGCAGTAGGCCAGGCAGTTGACCCGGTATGTCGTGTCCGTTCGGGAGCGGCTGGCGAGTCGCAGGGTGTAGTGGTCGGTGCAATAGGCGAAGCCCAGAATTGGCCCGCATTCGCGAGTTTTGGCCGGTTTGTCGCCCTTCAGGTATTCGATATCCATGTACCCGGTGGCCGCCCGGGGGATCGTGGCTATTCCCATGATCACGGCGAGAAAGACGACGAGCGCTCCCAGGGCCTGGAGGAGCCGGAGCGCGGGACGGATGAACCGCATGAAACCGGGCAGCGACTTGTTGGCCATCGTGGCGCCCACCAGCGCCGCGACGCCGCCGATCGCTTGCATGACCTTGCTGGAATCCTCGTAGGAAACGCCGAACCACGTCGGCAGGCACGTGGCGCCGGCCAGAAGGCTGCCCAGGAGAGTGAGGGCGCCGGCGGACAACACATGCCGTCTCTTCCCGGCGTTTTCCGCAGCGTCGCGTTTGAACGCGGAGAAGGCGAGGACCGCCCCCGAGAGGACGAGCATGAGAATGCTGGTCACGCAGACGACATGGTCGGCGACCACGGCAAGCTGGAAATCCATGCCACCGTCCCGTCCACACCCAGAGGAAAGGAGACACCGAACCCGAACCCGTTAAGGGGAATGTACTGGGTGAGGAGCGGCTTGGCGATGGGCGACGCCTCACGCTGCCGGGCTACGCGGACTGAACCGCTTCGCGCACTCCGGCCGGCGAGATGCGCCAGGGAGCGCCGTGGCCGGGGAGAACCCAGGACGCCGGCAGTCCGGAGATCCGGTCGAGGGAAGAGAGCGCTTCGGCCGGGTCGTCGGTGAACGGCGCGGGCTGCGGGCCGCCGCGCCCGGTGAGGACGTGCCGCGTGGTCAGCGCGTCGCCGACGAAGAGCGCATCGGCGATCGGGACGTGCACCGCCACGCTCCCCGGCGAGTGCCCCGGCATGCCCACGATCACCGGGTTGCCGGGCAGGTCCAGGACGTCGCCATCGGCGATCGTGGTGACCTCGCTGACGTAGCGGGTGCGCAGGCCGTTCTTGCGGATGGCGTAACCGAAGAACCCGAGCGTCGGGCCGAGACGCATGGGACCCCATGCCGTCTTGGGCTTTTCTCCCGTACGGGTGCGGGCCGCGTCGGCGGCATGCACGAACACCGGTACGCCGTGGGCGCTGCGCAGGCGCTCGGCGAACCCGATGTGGTCGGAGTCGCCGTGGGTCAGCACCAGCCCGCGGATGTCGTCGACGGACTTGCCGAGGGAGCGGAGTTCGCGCTGGAGCTCCCGCCAGTGGCCGGGCAGCCCCGCGTCGATCAGCGTGATGCCCTCGTCGGTGTCGACGAGGTAGCACGCCACGACATCATTGCCGAGGCGGTGCAGGTGCGGTGCGAGCTTCATGGGCTTCCCAACGTTGACGGTCACTCGAGCGCGCTCTCTTTGGAGAGCATTGCCCTGTTGTGAGAGCAATGCTCTCGGTTTGGCGTGCTCCCTGTCAAGAGCACTGATCTCCCTCAGGTGAGGCACCGGCGCGCAGGGGGCGCTGGGTGTGATCATCGGCCCTGACCGCGCCGGACCGCCTGCGTGACTGGTCAGCTCACCTGGGCGATGACGTCGTGGAGGTACTGGACGGCGAGCTTTTCGGCGTGGCGACGGGGTACGAGCCCCGCCGCCGCGTTGTCGAGCCACTGCCGGTAGAGATCGACGCAGGCGAGCAGAGCCCGGCCGGCGTCAATGCGGTCGTAGCCGCAGAGGGTGGCCTGAAGGGCACGCGCCTCGTCCGGTGCGATGGATTCGAGGTGGCGGACACCCCGGGGTGACGCACCCACCCGCCGGGCGGCCAGCGGACCCAGCACGGCCTCGCGCAGGTAGCTGAGGAAGCCGATGACCTCGAACAGTTCGCCACGGCCGAGTTTCGTCGCGCCGTAGTGCACCCAGACCCAGAACCGGTCCTCGATCCACTGGAGGTCGAGCGACGAGTCCGCCGGCGGATGCTCCGCCAGGGAGGCGGCCAGGCTGCCGTCCCGGTCCCACAGAACGTCCGGGTCCTCGATCCGCTCGGCGAAGTCGGACGCCCGCACGAACTTGAAGTCGACATGGAGAAGGGGCGGCCCGACGAGCGTGATGATCAGACGCGGTTCGCCGACGTGCTCCCCGGTGAACCCTGCCACCAGGGCTGCCCACGAGCCGATCAGCTCAAGACGCTCCTCCATGACCCGGTCGAACGCCTCGTCGTCGATGACCACGATGAGATCGACATCGGAATAGACGTCGGGGCGCCCCTTGGCGATCGACCCCGCGACGGCAACACCGGCCACTCTCGGATCTTGCCGAATCCGGGGGAGCGCGTCGCTCAGAAAACGGTTGTGCAGGGAGAGAGAGTCCATGACGTGCCTTTCGATACGGACAAAGTCTTCGAACGTACCATGCTGTTGCGCGCGATCCGCAGCGCGGTGACCGCGGCCGAGCGGCGTACCCGGCGGGCCTCGGCGGCGCATCGCGCCCACCTGTGCCGGCCCTCGCCGCCGTGCCGGTCGTCGCCACTGAGATCAACTGGTGGCGAACCAACCACCCGTGGGCGGCATCAAAAGGAGGGATTTCCACGAACCACTGAAGAAACGGGGCGATGAGGATGAAGATGACTCCGCTGGTTGCGGCGCTGGCGGTCGCCGGCGCGACGCTGGTGATCGCGAGCCCGGCAGGAGCCGTTACCGCTCCGTCGGGCACTTTCGGCCCGTACGGCTACGGCGGCGTCAAGCTGGGGATGACGGCCAAGCAGGCCAAGGCCACCGGCAAGATCGTGCTCAAGTGGCGCGGCTACTGCTCCGGCTGGGACTACAAGGCCCACCGCAACGCTCGCGACGAGGTGGGGCTCTACCTCTCCAAGAAGCGCGGCGTCGCCGTCATCTTCGCGCCGGCCGGGGTGCGCACCCCCAAGGGCATCGGCGTCGGCTCGACCCTTCGCCAGATCAAGAAGGCCTACCCCGGCGTCAAGGAGGAACCGAGCGGCTACTACGCCACCGTGCCCGGCAACCGGAAGGCGCACTACTACTTCGGCCTCAACCGGCAGAACAAGGTCGAGCAGCTCGGCCTTGCCCTCAAGAGCCAGGACTGCGTGAACTGACATCCCTCCGATGGCCAGAGGGCCGTCCTCTCAAGGACGGCCCTCCGCGGCCAGGCCCTAGGAGGCCGCAACCGGGACGGCTGACGGGCGCCACTCCCGCCTGAGCAACCCGAACACCCAAGAGTCGGACACCTCGCCGTTGACGATGCAGTCTTCCCGCAGCGTTCCTTCGCGTACGAATCCGATCTTCTCCAGCACCCGGCCAGATGCCACGTTGCGCGTGTCGGCCTCGGCCTGGACGCGATTCAGGTCCAGTGTGTCGAACGCCCACCCCAGCAACGCGTGCGCGGCCTCCGTCGCGAAGCCGTGGCCCCACATCGCATCGTTCAGGCAGTAGCCCAGCGACGCGCTGCGGTAGTCCGGGTTCCATCCGGTCAGACCGCACCAGCCGACGAAGGCCCCGTCGGAGAAACGGTCGATGGCCACCCGGACTCCGGTGCCCTCGTCCGCTATTTTCCGGCATATCGCGATGAAACGCTCGGCGCGGGCCCGTTCGGTCCACGGCGGGGAGTCCCAGTAGTGCATCACGTGGGTGTTGCTGTGCAGCGCGAAGAGGGCGTCCGCGTCGGCGTCGGCGAAGGGGCGCAGGCGCAGGCGAGCGGTGTTCAGCATGGGGGTGGTCAGCGTCACGGGCACCATCCTGTGTCCTCGGCGGGCGGACCGGCCACCGAATATCCGGGCCGGGCCGGGCCGGGCCCGGCCCGTCGTCGTCATGGCCGGGGGCACGTCTCGTGATAGGGCGCACCCGTGACGTGACGCGCCCATTCCGTCCTGCTCAACGGGCTCCCGGCGCGGGCGCACACCGCCGCCGCGACCGCGCCCGGCTCGACGAGCTGCTCGCGCACCGTCCCGTTGCCGTCGAGCACCAGCACCTTCGTACCGTCGGCGGCGAAGGCCAGGGCCTGCACGCCGTACTGGTTGGCGTCGGCCAGCACCCCCAGCGACGCCCGTCCCGCCAGGTCGAACAGCTGCACCCGGTCGTCCCGCGTGACCGCCGCGACGACGTCCTCGCGCGGCGATCTGACCGCGTGCCCGCTGAGGTTCCCCCTGATCGCCTCCCCGGCCGGGCGGCGGGTGGCCACGTCGTAGACGGTCAGGCGCCCGCCCGCGTCCACGACGGCCAGCGACCGGCCGTCCCGGGTGAAGACGGCGTCGGTGAGCGTGATGCCCTGGCCCGCGCCGCCGAACGGGCCGCCGATCGGCCGGCCGGAAGCGGCGTCGTAGAGGCGCTCGGCGTCGGTGGCGACCGCCAGCGTCCTGCCGTCCGGCGCGAACTCCACGTCCTGAGCCCGCCGCACGTCGCGTGACCACAGCAGGCGGCGGGCCTTCCAGTCCCACATCGCCAGCGAGTACGTGCGGGCGGCGCCGTGCTCCGGCCCCTCCACCACCGTGGCCAGCCGCGTGCCGTCCGGGCTGAACGCCAGCTGTTCGGTGGCGGTGAAGGCGGCAGGGATCAGCCTGGCCAGCTCCCGCCGGGCGTTCGCGTCCAGCACGGAGATCGTCCGGGCGCCGCCGACGGCCGCCAGCCGCCCGTCCTGGCTGAGGGCGAGCGCGGTCGTCCCGTCGTCGCCGGCCCGGCGCTGAAGGATCTCGCCCGGCTCGCCGGGCGTCATCACGCGGATCTCTTCACGGCCGTCGGCCTCGACCCTCAGCAGGCGTCCCGGGGTCAGCGCGGCCTTCGCCCAGTACGTCCTCCCTGAGACCAGTGACACGTCGGCGAGGCTCACGGTGACGACCCGGTCCACCAGGAGGTAGCGCAGGACGCGGCCGTCGAAGGCGACCTGGGGGATGGCGCCCGGGGCCAGGGCCTCGTCCGACAGGCCCTCAGGAAGCGTCACCTCGGTGAGGAAGTGGCCTTCCCGCATCCACACCTGGATGTCGTCGCGGGTGGCCGTGGCGAGCAGCCGCCCGTCGGCGCTGAAGGTCACCTCGCCCTGGTTCCAGAGGGTGCCGCGGTCCCCGATCGTGTGCATGACCGAGCCGTCCCTGACCGACGTGATCACCAGGCCGTTCGGCACCGCCTGCGCCAGCCCGCGGCCGTCCGGCGTGAGGGCGAGCGGCCATCCGCACAGGTCGCACCGGCCGGCCGCGCGGCGGGTGGCCTGCGTGGCGAGGTCCGGGACGCGCCGCCGGTCGATCCGGGTGGGCGAGACGGAGGCGGAGGAGTAGACGGCCGTCCCGGTCGGGGTCATGGGGCCGAGCTTGTCGGCGGTTCTGGCGCGGCGGTTGCGTTCCACGTCCCACAGGTAGTCGTCGCGGTCGATGCGGACCACCGCGTACCTGTCCACGCTGCCGTACTCCACGCTGACCGGCAGGTCCACGCCTTGCCCGAGCTCCTTGTCGAACCGCCACGTCGCGATCCGCCGGCCCGTTCGCAGCTCCCACACCCCGGCCTGCGTGCCGGTGGCCACCAGAACCCGGCGGCCGGTCGGGGAGAGCGCGGCGCCGGCCGGGCTGCCGTCCCCGAGCCCCAGCCTGGCTATCCCGCCTTTGGACCTGCCCGTGGTCACGTCCCAGAGCCGTACGGCGTCGCCGCTCACGCTGGCCATCGTCCGGCCGTCCGCGCTGAGCAGGCGAAGGGTGTCGCCCGCCGTCGCCGGATCCCTGAACATGGACACCTCACGCTGCGCCAGCGACGCCGTCAGCGCCGTCCTGGTCCGCGGCGTGCGGTCCAGCCGCCAGGCGGCCAGGCTGAGGTGCATGGCCAGGCGGGGATCGCTGTGCCGGTACGTGTCCGCGACCTGCGCCAGCCGCGCCGCCTCCGCCTTGCCGAGCTGGACGGCGATGCGGGCCGCCTGCTCGTCGGCCAGCCTGCCCTGCTGCACCGCCAGGCCGCCCGCGACCAGCGCGATCGTCAGCAATCCCGCCAGGCTGAGCGTGACGAGGCGGCTGCGCCTGGCCCTGCGCCTGGTCAGTGCGGCGGCGGACTCCAGGAAGTCGCGTTCCGTGGGGGAGAGGGTGATGTTCCTGCGGGCGGTGGCCGCCCACTGGAGGGCGTTCTCCAGGGCCGAGCCCTGGAACAGGTCGCCGTCCCTGCGGCCCGACTGGTCCCAGCGCCGTGCCGCGGTCAGGATCTCCCGGTGCACGGCCAGGCCGTCCCGGTTGGCCTCCACCCAGTGGCGGTAGCGCGGCCAGGCGCGCGGCAGCGCGGGACGGGTCAGCCAGACCGACTCGCCGTCCCGGCCCAGCAGGTACCCGAACACCTCCAGAATCCTGTTCACCGACGAGACCTCGGGCAGCGACCTGCCCTCGACCAGCTCGGCCAGCTCCGCCCGGCACGCCGACAGCCCGCCGCTCTCACCCACCGTGACCAGCCGCAGGAACACCTCCGGCACCAGCTCCCGCTCCTCCGGGGCGAGCATCCCGTACGCGTCCTCGGCCAGCGCCCCGAGGCCGGGATCGGCGGCGCCGATCACTCCGGCCGCCTCCCTGCCGCCCTGCGCGAGCAGCTGGCCCAGATCCGGCCCCCCGCTGACCAGGGAGAGCAGCAGGTCGCGGGCGCTCGGCCGGTGCCGCGGCTCCTTGCTGAGCGCCGCCTCGACCAGCGGGCGCAGCGACTCGGGCAGCACCCCCAGGTCCGGGATGGACGACAGCACCCGGTGCATGACGGCGCCCAGGGTCGCGGCCTCGAACGGGTCCTTGCCGGTCGCCGCGTACAGCATGATCGCGCCCCACGCGAACACGTCGGCGGGCATCCCCGCCCGGTCGCCGGTGAACACCTCCGGCGCCATGTACGTCGGCGTGCCCCGGACCAGGCCGGTCGCGGTCAGCGACATCTCGGCCGTCCTGGCGATGCCGAAGTCGATCACACGCGGGCCGTCCGGGCCCAGCAGCACGTTGTCGGGCTTGAGATCGCGGTGGATCACCCCGGCGTCGTGAATCGCGGTCAGCGCGGTCGCCACCGCCGTCGCCAGCCGGTGCAGGTCACCGCCGGAGAAGCGGCGTCCCTCGGTGACGGCGGCGCGCAGGCTCGGTCCCGCGACGTACTCGCTGACGATGTATGGCCTGGCCCCGTCCAGCCGGGCCTCGATCACTCGCGCCGTGCAGAACGACGCCACCCGCTGGGCCGCCGCGGCCTCCTTCGCGAGCTGGCCGGCGTCCTGGTCGCTGTGCAGCACCTTGATCGCGACGCGGGCGCCGTCCTCCGCGTACCCCTCGTAGACGACCCCCTGGCCGCCCGCCCCGAGCCGCCCGGCCAGCCAGTACGTCCCCAGGTACTGAGGATCCCCGTCGATCAGTATTTCCACGGAGCGTTGGATGTGCGGTCAGCCGGGAAAGTTTGCGCCTTCCGCGTTGTGTGCCGGGGTTTGTCCCCTCGTCGCCACGAGCTGAGCCATCTCCCCGACCGGGGCCGGCCGATCCTCCGCCTGCAACCTTTCGCCGCGCCGGTGGCGTTGGCAACGGTTGAGAGGAGAGCCCATTGAACCGTCATGAAGGCTTCCGCGAGTTCGTGCTGGCCCGCCAGCAAGCGCTGATGCGCACCGCGTACCTGCTCATCGGGGACGCGCACCTCGCGGAAGACCTGCTCCAGAGTGTGCTGGCCAAGGTAGCCAGGCACTGGCCCAAGCTGTCCCGGGAGGGCAACCCCGAGGCATACACCCGGAAAGCGCTGGTCAACCAGTACATCTCCTGGACGCGCCGGGCACGGCCTGAGGTGGCGAGCGCCAGCCCGCCCGAGACGGGCGTGTCCTATGACGAGGCGGTGCTCGACCGGGTCATGCTGCGCCGGGCGCTGGCCGAATTGACCCGCAAGCAGCGGGCCGTGATCGTGTTGCGCTTCTGGGCGGACCTGACCGAGGCGCAGACCGCCGACGCGCTGGGCTGTTCGATCGGCAATGTGAAGAGTCAGACCCATCACGCGCTGGCCCGCCTGCGGGCGCTCGCCCCCGGCCTGGTGGAGGCGCGCCTTGAGGAGGTGGCCCGATGACGAGGTTGCGTGAGGCACTGGACGGCCTGGCGGAGGAGGCTCCGCCGGTGAGTCTGGCGGACGCCGCCATGGCCGGCTACCGGCGCGGGCGACGGGCGAGGCTGGCGGCGGGCACCGTGGCGTTGGCCGCGGCGCTCGGGGTCGTCGCCACGATGGGCACGATCGAGCTCTGGCCGGGCAGCGTCGACACGGCGGCCACCCAGGAGCGGGTGACCGTGCCCGACCTGCCCACGGGCCGAGTGGGACCCGCCGCCTACGCCTACCAGACACCCTGCGAGCTTGACAAGGAGGACCGCGGCCCGGACTGCTCGGCCGTGGAGTGGCGGGTGGTCACCCGCGACGGCAGGACGTACGCGCTGCCGGACGCGCTCACGTCGGTCCGCGGCGCCACCCGGGTCCCCGTCGCGATCAGCAGGGACGGGCGGAAGGTGGCCTACTACAGCCACGACGCCGGCACGCACGTGGTCCGCGACCTGGTCGACGGCGAGGAACTGACCTCGCCCGTGCCGATCCCGGAGAGCCGGATCGGCATCGGCTCGACGCTGGCGATCTCCGACGACGGCCGCTACCTGGCGTTCGACCCGCGCGAGGGAAGCAAGGACCCCGGGCTGCTCATCGACCTGCGCACCGGCAGGACCACGCAGGTTCCGGGCGTGTACGAGGTGGTCGGCGTCAAGGACGGCGTCGCCTCGCTGGTCCGCTACCGCAAGACCGACCTGTGGTTGATGCCGGTCACCGGGGGCGGCCGGCCGGTGCGGTTCGACGGAGTGTTCATCATGTTCAGCGAGCTCGCGCCTGACGACCGCACGGTCGTCGCCGTACGCCACTCACAGTCCGGCTCGCGCGAACTCACCGTGCTCGACGCCAGGACCGGGCGGACCCTGCGGCCGGTGCCCGTGCGCGGCCTGCCGAAGGGCAGCGCCATCGACGGGACCGGCGTGTGGCTCAACCCGAAGGAGGTCACGGTCATCGCCGCCGACCTCAGAGGGCGATACGCCTACGCCGTCGACGTGACCACCGGCCGGTCCCGGCTCGTGGCCGACTACGGGAAATCCTCCTCCCGGACCACGCTCGCCCTGCCCGGCATCAACGGCGAGTTCAAGTAGCGGGTGGTGGCGTGGCGGAAGACGTGCGCGCCTCTGCCTGTTCGACCAGGTGGAACCACTTACCCATCAATGTGGGTTACACCTGTCCGGTCATGTCCCCGACGTGAAGAGGACATGACCGGACTGGACTGCCAAGGCCAGCGAGAGCGCCTATGTCAATCGGTCGTGCCGGCGTGCACGGCGATGATTCGCCAGCCGTGCGTCTCGGTGTACAGCCACGTACGGGTGTAGCGCATCCTGGCCGAGAACGGCGCACCGGAGACGGTCCCTTCGACGGTGCCGAGAAACCACGTCACCCCGGTGTGCCCATCGGCGAGCACGGTCAAGTCCTCCTCGGCCACCTTCGTCAGCACCTGCGTCCGGGTGCGGTGCAGCTCCAGGTCGTCCGCCTTGGTCGCCACGTTCGCACCGAACGTGAAGATCAGCCGATCGTCCAGCAGCCGATCCAGCGCCTCGACATCTCCGGCGAGCTGCGCGGCCTGGAGTCGGCGTTCGGCGTCCCGCAAGTCTTCCATCATGACGCCCACCCTCCCAGCCGGGGTCGTTTCCCCGCCAGGACGTTCACGCTCGGCTGATCTTCGCAGCCCGGTCCAAGGGCCCCGGCGGCGCGGGGGCGGGCTCTCCTGCGGGGCACGGAACTGCTGGGCCGTTTCGGCACAGCCCAGCAGCGGCTCGGGTCAGCCTTCGAAGCATTTATCGGATATTACCTTGCCTGTATTTCTGTCCTTGCATACCTCGCAGTGACGGGTCTTCGTCTTTCCGTCCTCGATTATTTGGCTCGTCTTGACCGTGCAGGTGATCTGCTTCGGCCCTTCTTCCTTCTGGGGTTTGCCGGCCTTCGGCTCGCAGTACTGCTGCTTCCAGTTGCCGTTCTTCGTCTTGCAGAGCCGGCACCGGTTCTTGCTGCCTTCCATCCACTTGCATTTCGGGGCCGCGGCCGCCGCGCACGCGCCGAGTGACGCCGGTGCCGCCGCCGGCGTGCTTTGAGTAGAGCCCCCGGCCCGGACCTGCGGAGTCGCCGACACCGCCGAGGGAGCGATCGCGACCGTCACCAGAGCGCTCGCCGCGAATACTTCCTTGAGCATGAGACCACCCCCTTTTTTTATGTCGCCTCGCGCTTTCTCTTTCCATCGTCACTCCTGCTTCCGGGCCGACGTCAAGTCGCTGCGCAAGATTTCCGAAACCGCTGCCGCGCGGCGGTGCGGGAGTTTTTACGGTCGATTCAAGCTTTTACGCAAACACTGCATTGTGCGGCCTGTCCCCAAGGAGTCGTGGCCTGGTTTTCCCCAGGTACGCACCCTGGTCGAGCATGTTCGCCATCGGAGGGTGGGGGCATGGCGACGTGCCCGGTCAGGCTCGACGCTGACCGGGCACAACTCAAACCTGGGGTCCTACGGGTGGAACTTGGCGAAGTAGTCGGGCGGCAGCTTGTTGAGCCAGGCGTGCGTGACGCCGGTCCAGCCGATGCGCAGGAAGTCGGCCCTGCCGTCCCCGTCGAGGTCGGCGAAGTGGATGTCCTTGACCGGCACCTCCGCGTCACCGGCTATGCGCCCGATGTCGCGATACTTCCCGCCGGCGCCCTTGGCTCCTTCGTTGATCCAGGCCCTGGCGCCGCCCTTGGCGGTGATGAGGATGCGGTCGGCGCGCCTGTCGCCGTTGATGTCGGCGTAACGGATCTCGCGGGGGTACTTGAGCGCGCCGCTGATCTTCTGGGGCGGGGCCCAGCCCAGGTATTTGCGCTCGCCCTTGACCTGGAAGTCCCTGTTGTACCACGCGGTCGCCGTACCGTCGGGCTTGAGCAGCAGGTAGTCGTCGCGCCCGCCTCCGGTGACGTCCGCGAAGCGGATCCTCGTGTTGGGATCGATGGTCAGCTTGTCCCCTTCTGAGCCGTTGGAGAAGACGTTCGCCACGCCGTCGTACTTCTTCATGCACATGCGCTGCCCGGCCGGGGCGCCGGCGTTCCACGTGCGCACGTCCACCTGCCCGGTCAGCCATACGGTCAGGCAGTCGGGGAAGCCGTCGCCGTCCACGTCGGCGAAGCGCAGCATGTTGCCGACCGCGCCGCCGGGCGGCTTGTAGGAGTGGGTGCCCTCCACGAACGGCACCCACTTGCTCCCCGAGGGCCCGCTGTTCCACCAGAACCGGAAGTTCTGGTTCGTGTCCACGGTCACGAACTCGGCCTTGCGGTCCTGGTTGATGTCCACCATCCAGAACCTGTTGCTGGAGGGGAACTGGGTCTCCTGGATGACGCCGCGGTCCTCCCAGCCGGTGCCCAGCTTGTCCGACGTCGGCACGTGCAGGCCGGGGCCGTGGTCCACGAGACCACAGGGATTGCTGCCCGCGTTCGCCGCCATCGCGTGGGGCTTGCGGATCCAGTTCTTGCCCATGGCCTCGCGGGCCGCCTTCACGAACGCCTCGCCGATCTTGCGGTAGCCGGCGGCGTTCGGGTGGACGTTGTCGGAGCCGATATCGGACAGGTCCAGCCCGGTGGTGTCGGCGTACCCGACCCGCAGTCCCTGGCCGGCCAGCCGTCCGGCCAGCTCGGCGATCTGGGCGGTGAACGCCTCTCCGCGCCGGTTGGTGGCCGGGTCGCCGAACGGCTGCATGCCGGCCACCAGCACGGTCACGCGCGAGTCGTCCTCGATGACCTGCTTGATCAGGGATTCGAGCCGGCCGATCGCCCCGCCCATCTCGTGGTCATAGATGACGTCGTTGCCGCCCGCGATGAGCGTGATGAGGTTGGGCTGGTACGTCTTGACAGCGCACCGCGCCTTGTCGGCGATCTGGTTGATCTTGTATCCCCGCCAGCCTTCGACGTCGCGGTCGGGCATGGTCCCGACCCGTACGGATCCGACCCAGTCCACCTTGGGGGTGGTGTCCTGGGCGGCGGCCGCCGCCGCGCCCTTGGCCTCGAAGAGGTCGCTGAACCCGTGGTCGGCCACGTCTCTGTAACCGTTGCCGTCCGGGCTGCCCTCACCGAAGGTGCTGGACGACCCCAGCCCCATCACCCGCAGGGAGTCCGCGGGTTCGCCGTCGCCGCCACCGTCGTCGCCGCCACCGTCGTCGTCACGAGGCGGGGTGTTCGGGTCCGGCATCCCCGGCGGCAGGATGTTGGTGTAGATGTTGAAGTCGAAGGGCAGCTCCTCCTCCTCGTAATACTCGCCGTTGGCGACGAGCCGGCGGTCGGCCTTGGCGAGGTCGCGGGCGAATTCGTTGCCCTGGTCCTTGAGGGCGAGGGTGGCCGAGCCCCAGTCGTGTGCTGCGAGCTTGTCGCGCAGCGCGTTGGAGGGGAAGCCGCTCCAGCTGATCAGGTCCGGCTCGTGCCAGCGCCCCTCGTGGTTCTCCGGCTGCTCGCCCTTGTCGGCGAACCGGAACGAGTGCGTGTCGCCGCCCTGCAGGTGGTAGACGATCTTCGGGTGGTCGCCGTCCATCTCGATCTCGGCAGGCTCCCTGACGACGTAGCTGCCGTGCTGGGAGGCGGCGACGTACTTGACCTCGTTGTCCTTGGTCCAGACCACGATGTGTTCCCAGTCGTGGACGTGCCCGTTGTGTACGAGGGTGCCGTCGTTCTTCTGGTCCTTCTGGAAGTACAGCGCGTACTTGTGCGCGCACCAGCCGTTGGCGTTGCACCGGGTGCGCGCGTACATGTTGCTGTTCTTCAGGTCGGAGGCGTCGTGGCACGCCCCGTTGCGTGCGCCGCCGAGCTTCAGCCCCGGGTTCATGGTGCCGTCGTGGCCGATGGCCACCGACGGGTAGCAGCCGTCGTTGTCATAGTCCAGGAGCGGCCGGAACTTCAGGTGGGCGGCGCTGGCGCTCTCCGCGATCTCGGGAGGGGGCGGCTCGGCCCACGCGGGCGCGGTGACGCCCACGATGCCGAGGCCGGCGACCAAACCCATGGTCAGGGCATGGGCCGCGAGCCTTAACGATCTTCTCATGAATGCTTCCCCTCAGCATTGGCATGCCGGCCGTCGATGACCGGATCGACCTTCGCCTGGCCAGGGTCCACCACCGGCGCGATCTTCCAACAGACCACCTGCTGTCCATTTTGTGGTCAGAAGGGGGCGTCCTCCTGGGGCATCAAGACGGACGCCTGCCGGCGTCCCCGCCGAGACCGTCGTCGGCAGGGGCAGCATCACCTCCACCCGCGTCCCCCGCCCCGGTTCGCCGGTGATGACGCAGATGCCGCCCAGCTCCGCCGCCCGCTCCCGCATCGAGGAGAGCCCGACGCCGGGCCGGTGGGACTCCGGCAGGCCACGCCCGTCGTCGGTGACGGTCACCCGCAGCACGCACCGCTCCCGGCGCAGCGTGACGGTAACGGTCTCGGCGCCGGCGTGCCGCCGGATGTTGGTCAGCGCCTCCTGGACGATCCGGTAGACGGCCACCTCGACGGCCGCCGGCAGATCCGACAGCGCCCCCTCGACCCGCACCGGCACCTGCGGCCCCGCCAGCTCACGCAGCGCCCGGGCCAGGCCCAGGTCGTCGAGCGCGGGCGGGCGCAGCCCGTGCACCAGCTCGCGGACGTCACCGGCCACCGCGTCCATGCCGGTACGCAGATCCTGCAGAAGGGCGTCGGCCGAATCGGGCGAGTCCTTGAGCCGGCTCCGCGCGATGTTGATGATCATCGCCATGCTCGACAAACTCTGGCCGAGCCCGTCGTGCAGATCGCGGCGCAGCCGGCGGCGCTCCTCCTCGCGGGTGCTGAGGATCCGTTCGCGTGAGCGTTGCAGGTCGGCGGCCATGCGCACGGCGTGCGCCACGTCGGCGGCATACGGGGCGAGCGTGGCCAGCACGCGCTCGTTGTGCGCGGCCGGGAAACGCCGCGGGCCGGGCGCGCCCACCAGCAGGCGGCCGACCTGCTCGCCGTGCCAGACCAGCGGCACCCGCCGCGGCGCGGCGCCGACGCGGCCGTTCTCGACGTAGCGCGGCTCGCCGTCGGCGACCTCGACGGCCACGCCCTCCACCGCCAGCCCGTCCTTCAGCACCGCCACGACCGACGTGAGCGCCTCGGCGGGATCACCACGCCGGATCGCCTGGGTCAGCCGCTCGGCCAGCAGCGCGGGGTCACCGACCCTGCCGTACAGCAACCGGCCCACCAGCCGCCGCAACGCCATCGCCGTGTAGATGAGCGTCCACCCGACCATGATCATCACCTGAAGACACGGGCTCAGCGCGAGCGTCGCCCACGGGATCAGCGTCGCCATCCGGCCTCTGCCTCTCCTGGAGCTGGACGCATAGTGCACGCCTTCGGATGGATGAATCGTCATAAAGGCCGCTCGCTGTCACGCGAGGGCGAGGTGCCGTGCTCCCGGGACGCCGCTCCGCCATTCGGTGTCCGTCATGCGCAGTACGCGCCGTCCGATCCAGCCGTAGGCGGCCAGGTGCAGCAGGGCGCCGGTGGACTGGGCGACGGGCGTCTGGTCCATGGTCAGGAACGGCACGAGGGTGCCGGCCAGTGCGGCGGCCGGGACCCACCAGGGCACGGACTTGACCTTGGCCAGGGTCACCAGCAGCGCGGTCAGGGCGAGGTGCAGCGCGAAGCCGGGCAGGAGCATTCCGTACACGAAGCCCGGCAGGCTGTTGGCCTGCTGGGTGACCGCTTCGGCCTGGGCGTCGGGCAGGGTCTGGGCCAGGGCCAGGTCGTAGAAGTCGGTGGTGAACAAGGTCAGCCCGAGTCCGGCGCCGATCAGCCCGGCGGCGGTGGCTATCCCGCTCGTCATGGGGGCGCGCCGGCGCAGGAGGTGTCCCAGGGCCAGGACGACCGGGATGAGGCTGAGCGCCGCCCAGATGTAGAGCAGGGCGCTGACCTGGACCGCCGTCGCGCTCGTACGGAAGACGGCCGGATCGTGCTCGGCCCCCGGCGGAGAGGTGAGGAAGGCCAGGAACTCCAGCACCGGCCAGGCGAACAGGGCGATTGCGGCGGCCACCCGCCGGAACGCGTCAGGATCCTTCATCATGCTGCCAGCCAACCGGCAACCGGTCCCGGGCAGCCCGGGGCCCTGGTCCCCGATGCCCGGGAGGAATGTCCCGGGCGCCGGGGCTTGAAGCGCGGCGAGCGGTCCGGCGTAGACGCCGGGCACGGCCATCAGCGGCGCACCCCCGGCTCGCTGATCTCTACGCGACCGGCCCCCTTCTGATGTCCGGTCAGCCCATCGAGATGAGGATGGGCGCGACGTATCGGCTGCGGTCGCCCGGGTGCCGGTCGGCGCCGTGGACCATCGTCGGCAGGGCCGACGGTCCTTGCACGGGCCCCAGCCCGGTGAGCCACGGACGCAGGCCCGGGTAGGCGTCCAGCAGATCGATCCGCACGTCGCGGTCGGCGCCGTGCGCGGCGGCCAGGATGAGCTCGCGGGCGGCCTCCTCCGAAGGCGCGACCACGGGACCGATGACACGGTGGGGGCCGGCGTTCCAGGCCACGGAGAAGCCGCCGTCGGCCATGACCACGCGCTCCGCCATGGACAGCAGGGCGGACAGCGCCTTGCTCCGGTCGGCCCCGGTGATCTCCGCGTCCAGGGCGATCAGCGCGGCGTGGTCGTCCGGTGTGACCACGCGGACGGCGGCCGACGACGCCGTCTCCCGCATCGGCCCCGTGGTGATCGTCAGGCTTCCCGTCGGCCGGAAGCCCAGCCGCTCGTAGACAGGGCGCCCGAAGCGGGTCGCGGTCAGCTCCACGACGCGGTCCCCGGCAACCTCCAGGGCATGCTCCATCAGCCGGGTGCCGAGCCCCTGCCTGCCGTACCTGCCGGCGACGATCATCATGCCGACGCCGGCCAGCGCATCGCCGTACGGACTCACCACGACGCACCCGGCCAGCCCGTCCCCGTCCGCCGCGTCGACGGCGTAGACCTCGCCCGCCTCGAACATCAACCGCCACTTGGCCTCGTCGGTGGCCCAGCCGCGATCGGCTTCGAGCCGCCGGCACAGGGGCAGGTCCTCCGGACCAAGACGTCGAATATCACTCACAGGCTGAGAACCTACATCCCCCGGTTTCGCCATGAAGGCCGGGCCCGGCGGGACGGGCCTGGTCTGCACGCTGCTGCTCTGTTCCTGGAGGCGGGTTCGTGCTGAGCGACGGTCATGCGGGGGCGTCGCCGAGGTCGAGGGCGAATCCGCCGGTGGCCAGCTCGGTCAGGAACGGTACGGGGTCCACGAGCTGCTCGATGTGGGCGGCCCCGGGTGGCAGGTCAGGAAGGTGGCGGATGAGCAGGGCGGCGGTGCGCCCGGTGGCGAGGCTTTGCCGCCGTCCGGTGAAGGAGGCCTGGACCGCGCCGCAACGCACCGTCACGGCGAAGCCGTCACCGCCGACGTGGGCCGTGCCGAGCGCGCTGAGCAGCAGGCGACGGACCTGGGGGCGGTGAAGCAGGCGGGCGACGGCCGGCCGTCCGGCCACCGACAGCAACCGGGTGACCAGGCGGGAGTCCAGGCACAGTCCGGTACGGGCCGAGGGGACGTCCAGGGTGGTGGGCAGGGTGTGCTGGTCGGAGAACGGGAAGCGGTGCACGGTGCGTTCGCCGTACGGCGCGGGGAAGTTCATGGTCCACGAGCCGTCGAGCCGGCCGAGCCCGTCCAGCGTCCAGGCGAGTGCGGCGGGCCCGTGTGCCTCGCCCGAGCCGAGCAGCGCGCCGATGAGCAGCTCGGTGGAGGGGGAGCGTTCGGCGCAGACGCGGGCCAGCAGGTTGGTGACGCCGGGGATCAGGCCGACGCTCATCGCGAGCGTCGCGCCGTGCTCCCTGGCCGGCTCGTCCAGGGCCTGGAGGGCGGCGAGCAGGGGGTGGGAGGCGGTCACGTCCACGTAGTGGATGCCGCGTTCCACGCAGGCGCGGGCGACGCGGGCGTTGTCGATCTCGGCGCACATGAGCACGGTGTCGACCCCGTCCAGCGCTCTGGCCAGGTCGGCCGGGTCGGCGGCGTCCACGCGCCTGGCGGTGGTGCCGGGGACGGGCGGAGCCTTGCCGGGGTTGCGCCCGGCGACGATGACGTTCGTGCCGGGGTGGCCGGCAAGCGCGTGCGCGGCCTCGCGGCCGACCGCGCCGTAGCCGCCCAGGACGAGGATCGAGCGCGGCGCCCTTGAGCCCGGGGTTTTCATAGTCACACTATAAGAATGTTTTCATAGTGCCGCTATAGTCAAGTCGTGAGCGAAACACCATCGGGGCGCGTACCCGGGAAGAAGGAGGACGGGCGCACGGCACGGGCCCGGTCCACCCGCGCCCGCATCGTCACCGCGGCCGCCGAACTGTTCACCACGGCGGGCTACACCACCACGAGCATCACCGCGATCGCCGCCAAGGCCGAGGTGAGCGAACCGACCGTCTACTACTCCTTCGGCACCAAGCGGGCCATCCTCACCACCGCCCTCGACCTGGCCGTCGCCGGTGACGACGAGCCCATCCCCACCCTGGAACGGCAGTGGGTGCGCGACGCTCTCGCCGACCCCGACCCGCTCGGGCAGATACGCCGCCAGGTCGCCGGAGCCGCGGACATCTACCTGCGCGCCGCACCCTTGCTGGACGTGGTCCGCAGCGCCGCCACCACCGACCCCGACCTGGCCGAGGTCTGGGCCGCCAACCTCCAGCAGCGCCTCACCGTGCAACGCGTCTTCACCGACGCCCTGGCCCGCAAGACGACCCTGCGCGACGGGCTCACCGCCGAGGCCGCCGCCGACGTCGCCCTGGCCGTGCTCTCGCCGGAGAACTACAACCTGCTCGTCAACCACCGCGGCTGGTCCCACCAGCAGTGGCAGGACTGGGCCGTCGACGCGCTCACCCGCCTGCTCACCCCGGCGGACGGCCACGCCTGAACTGCGTGCACGGCCCACCCGGCCCAGGTCTGGTGCGATGACGGGACGTACGAGCCGGGGGGTCAGGCGGGGTGCTCGGTGCGGCGGGAGCGGGGCCGGATCTGGCCGTTACGCGCGGCCCGCCGCAGCAGGAGGACGGTGGGCACCAGGCAGAGCAGCAGGGCGAGCAGGCTGGCCTCGGGTCCGAACGTCCCGCCGGTCAGCACGGACGGGCCGGACAGCGTGACGTTCAGCAGGCCGTGGGACGGCACGTCCGCCCCGGAGATCGTGACGCCGAAGATCCCGCTCTGGGTGAAGTTCCACGCGAAGTGCAGCCCAATCGGCAGCCACAGCGCACGAGTGGCGACGTAGGCGGCGGTCATCAGGAAGCCGCCCGTCAACGCGATCGAGAGCGCACCCCACAGCGTGGCGTTGGGGTTGACCAGATGCAGCGCGCCGAACAGCAGCGTGGACACGGCCAGCGCGCCGGCCGTGCCGATGCGCCCCTCCATGATGCGGAACAGAACCCCGCGGAACAGGAGCTCTTCGGCCACCGCGACGCTCGACATCATGCCCACGGCGCCGACGAGCCCGCCGACGGAGCCCCAGGACACCTCCTGCCAGCCCCCGAACATCGCGATCAGCACCATCAACCCGGCGAACAGGCCGAACCCGAGCAGCGTCCCGCGCCACAGCTGGGACCGGCTGCCCGCCTTCGGGAGTTCGGCGATGTCCGGGCGGAGCTCGACGGTCCGGCACAGCCATCGGTAGCAGGCCACGGCGGCGACGGCCAGGCCGACCCCCACCGGCAGGGCGAGGATCGGGACGGGTGAGACGACCTGGTTGATCCCGGCGATCGCGGTCATCACACCGAACATGGCCACCAGCAGGACAGGGAAGCGGAACTGCCGCAACCGGAGCCGCCCCGCCGAGGGGGCGGCCTCCGGGGAAGCGCTTGCCGGATGTTCCATGGACGCCATGATCGCGTTCCTCTCGACCGAGTCGCCGCGGCGATTTCCGCGACCTCACCGAGACTAGGAAGCGGCGCGGGGCCTGCCATCCCACCGGAACGGACATTCGCTGTAGCTCTCACGGGGGATGGAGGCACGGCGGAACCGGCCTGCGCCATTAAGCTTGCACGGTGTTCGCGAACGTCGTCCGTTCTGCCCGCTCCTGGCTGGACTTCTGGGGAACCCGCTCCACCCTCGCCAAGGACAGCGCGCTCGCGGCGTCGCTCACGCTGCTGGGGTTCGTGCCGACACTGTCAACGATCGCGGCGCGGATCGGCGATCTGGCCGAGCGGCCGTCCGACGCGGCGGCCGTGGTGCTGACCCTGGCGCAGTCCGCACCGCTGGCCGTGCGCAGCCGCTGGCCGGCGCTCTGCCTGGCGGTCACCGGCACCGCGTTCGCCCTGCACCAGGCGCTGGCCTATCCGCCGACCTTCGCCAGCATCGGGCTCTACCTGGCGGTGTACGCGGCCGGAGCCCATCAGGCCCGGTTCCGTCACGGACTCGCCGCGGCGTCGACCGCCGGCTACGCCGTGCTGGCGGTGGTGCTGCACGGCCTGGGGTCGCCCAGCCGGATCCAGGACTTCGTCGCGTTCTACCTGACCTTGGCGGTGATCTGGACGGCCGGCGCGGCGATGCGCCGGTGGCGGGCGGACGAGGCCGAGCGCCGGCGGCTCAGCGCGGACGTGGCCAGGGCCGCCGAACGCGCCCGCATCGCCCGCGAGCTGCACGACGTGGTCACGCATCACGTGACCGCCATGGTCGTCCAGGCGGACGCGGCACAGTTCACGTCCGGCACGACGGCGGGGTTCGCCGCCATCAGCGACAGCGGACGGCGGGCGCTGACCGAACTGCGCCACCTGCTCGGCGTACTGGAAGCCACCGGCGACTCGGGCGGCGCGGACCGCGCGCCGACGCTGGCCGGGATCGCCGGCCTGGTGGAGAACGCCCGCCTGTCCGGCCAGCCCGCCGAGCTGACCGAGCACGGCGAGCAGCGGCCACAGGCCGTGGACGTCGAGCTGGCCGCCTACCGGGTGGTGCAGGAAGCGCTCACCAACGCGATGAAGCACGCGCCGGGACGCCGCACCACGGTCACGCTGCACCACCACCCCGACCACCTCGCCGTCGAGGTGACCAACGACGGCCCCGCCGACGCCGTGCCCGCCGTGCCCGTCGTGCCCGCCGTGCCGTCGGGCGGGCGCGGGCTGGACGGCCTGCGCCGGCGGCTGCGCCTGCTGGACGGCGAACTGGTCACAGAGCACCGGCCCGACGGCGGGTTCGGCGTACGGGCCCGCATCCCCGCCAGGAGTGAGACATGACCGACACCCCGATCAAGGTCCTCGTCTGCGAGGACCAGGAGCTGGTACGAGCCGGCTACATCGCCATCTTCTCCGCCCAGCCCGACCTCGACGTGGTCGGCGAGGCCGCGGACGGCCGGACGGCAGTCGAGGCGGCGCGACGGCTGTGCCCGGACGTCATCGTGATGGACATCCGGATGCCCGTCCTGAACGGCATCGAGGCCACCCGGCAACTGGCCGGCCCCGGCAGCGCCACTCCGGCGAAGGTGCTGGTCGTCACCACGTTCAACGTCGACGAGTACGTGTACGAAGCGCTCAGGGCGGGAGCCAGCGGCTTCCTGCTCAAGGACACGCCACCGGCGGAGCTGGTCAACGGCGTGCGTACCGTCGCACGCGGCGAGTCGCTGCTGGCCCCCGCCGTCACGCGCTCCCTCATCGGCCACTTCGCCGACCGCCTCCGCCCCGCCGACACCTCCGGATCGGCCCGGGAGGAGGTCGTACGGGCCCTGACCCCGCGCGAGCTGGAGGTGCTCGAACAGATCGCCGCCGGACTGTCGAACGCGGAGATCGCCGCGAAGCTGTTCATCACTCCCGAGACCGTGAAGACGTACGTGTCACGCATCCTGGCGAAACTGCACCTGCGTGACCGCGTCCAGGCGGTCGTGCTCGCCTACCGGGTGGGACTGGTCTCGACCGCGTACTGAACCAGCCGGTCACACCGCCTCTCCCGGGAATTGTCGGTGGCGTGCGGCACAGTGATCGCATGAGCGACTCGCCTGCCACCAGCGTTGTGCCCGATGCCCCCAGTTCTGTCACCCGGGCCGGTGCCCCTGCGCAGGCCCTCGTCTGTTCCACCTGCCAGGGAGTGATCGTCGGCGTCGAAGCGGGAGCCTTCACGGTCCGGCGTGGCCAGCTGATTCTCAGCAACGGCTACTGCCAAGGAGACCGTTGCGGCTCAGCGCGATGACCTCCGCTCGCCACGATCGGGGTCCGTCTGGGGGATGACCTCGATCGCGACCTCCGGAGGATCTGGCCGAGACCTGACGCCGACGTTCAGGGCACCCCCGCGGCGACAGACTGGCGGAGTTGTAGAACGCAATCTCCCGAGGGGGCCGCTACATGACTGGTACGAAGAAGCTGTGGGCACGACGTGGAATCGCCGGACTGGCTGCTGCGCTCGCGTTGATCACCGGGACGGCGGCGGCGTCCTTCGCCGGCACCGCGCCTTCCGCCCCCGAGCCTCGGCTGTCGGGATCCGCGGGCGGCGTCCTGACCAAGGCGTTCGGGTCTTGGGCCGGGGACCCGGTGAAGTTCCAGATCGAGGCCCGTGGCGGACCCGGCACCACGAAGGGGCGCTTCCAGGTGTTCCACGGGAACAGCAGGACCGGTGGCGTCGTCGCCGAGTTCGAGGGGAAGATCACCTGCCTGCTGGTGGGCGGTGAGGTCGCCGTCGCCACCGGCGTCATCACCCGTGGTCAGGCGAACCTCACGAATGACAAGAACACTGACGTGACCGGCCAGAAGGTGTCGTTCACCGTGCACGACGACGGGCGTTCCGACAGGCTCTACTGGATGTGGGGGTTCATGAACGCGCCGATCAACGACTGCCAGGGCACGGCGCCGATCCTGAAGACGAGCCACGGGAACTTCAAGGTCCGGGACTGACGACCTCCAGGCCGGACCCGGGCCTGGAGGTCGTGCGCCCCGTGCAAGCTCCGGGCTCGTCAGTCGCGTGGGTGCCAGCCGTCGGTGTCGACGTCGAGGCCCAGGTCGTCGGCGATGTCGTTCCAGTCGGCGTACTTGAAGTTGGTGTTCTCGCGGTCGGGCACCTCGGGGGTGTTGGCGCCGTCGTGGGCGATGAACAGGCCGCTGTCGAAGTCGCCGAGCGGCACGTTGAGGACCATGGAGCCGTCACTGTGCTCCACGCCGTCGATGCCGTCGTCGGCGCCGACGCGGAACTGGCCGAGATAGGCGTTGGCGCCTTCGCGCCGATAGACGGCGAAGGTGTTGTCGCCCTGGCTGGAGGCGAGCAGGTAGCCCTTGCCGTCCTCCCGGTAGTAGATCGTCAGGCCTTCGGCGTCGGCCGACAGGTGGGCGCCGCCGTAGCCGGGGTCGGCGCCGGGCACGCACTCCTCGGTCTCGGGGTCGTACGTGCCGGGCACGCCGTACTCCTTGACCTTGTCGACCAGGACCGGGGCGCCGGTGAGGTCGGCGCGCATGCGCCAGATGCCGACGTCCTCCTGCGCGGCGTAGAGCACGTCGCGCTGCTGGTCGACGACCATGCCCTCGACCTGGGCGAGCTCGTCGGGCTCCATGCACGGCGTCCACGTGGCGCCGTTGGGCAGGGTGAAGGAGGCGGGCAGGTCGAGCGTGCGGACGGCCCGGTAGCTGACCTTGCCGCCGGCGGTGGCCACCAGCCTGAACAGGCCGATGGAGGTCTTGTGGCGGCGGCTGACCAGGGCGTAGGTGCCGGTGGCGTCCTTCCAGGTGGTCAGGCCGTAGCCGGTCTCCTGGTCGTTGACCTGTTCCTGGGTGGTGTTGAACAGGAACGGCACGGCCGGGTCGGTGACGTCGGTGAGGCGGCCGTCATCGACGGCGTAGAAGCGCAGGTGGTCGCGGCCCCGGTCGGAGACGACGGCCAGGTCCTTGCCGGCGAAGCCGTAGGCGACGTCGACGTTGTTGAAGCGGCCGTTCTCGTCGTCCGGGCCCGGCGCGGCGGGGGCGTCGATGTGCTGGGTCAGGTCGCCGTCGAGGTCGTAGACGTTCAGGCCGCCTTCCTTGGCGGTGGTGACGACGACGCTGTCCTCGTCGTCGTCGGGGTCGACCCAGATGGCGGGGTCGTCGCCGTTGGCGTTGCCGCCGGCCTCGTCGTCGAACAGGGCGGGCGTCTCGATCTTCGGGTCGATGGAGGGGATGCTCTGGCTGGAGGCGGGTGCGGCCAGGCTGCCCGTCAGCATGACGCTGAGGGCTGCCAGGAACAGGGGGCGGGCAGGACGCATTGTTCTCCTTGGGCAGATGAGGGACTCTTCTTGCGGGGAGACGTCGCCAGGGCGAACGACCCAGGTCTATAACTTCAGCGGTGGTTGAGCCGCCAGAAGTCGGACATGATCTGCCTGTTCTGCAGATCGGCCACCAGGGATCGGGGGTCGGTGTGGAAGAGCTGCCCCTTCCAGTCGCTCAGGCCGGCCGGGGCGACCAGCGGCTTGACGGTGCTGTTGCCGGAGATGCCGCCCTCGCCGATCTCGTGCTTGACGCCTTCCTCCGTCATGATGAAGTGCACGTACAGTTTGGCGGCGTTCGGATGCTTCGACTTGGCCGCGATGGCGACGTACTTGGGATAGCTGAATCCGGCGAAGGGCGCCATGCCCTCGCAGGTGGCCTGGGTGTAGCCCTTGTCCTCGTTGTTGCGGAACTTCGAGATCGACATGAAGCCGATCTTCCTGTCGGTGGCGGCGGGCGCGCCGACGGCGCCGGAGGTGTCCTCGTCGGAGCCGGTGAGCACGGGCTCGTTGGCCGCCAGGCGCTTGATCCACTCGTAGGCGGCGCTCTTCTCCTCGGTCTTCAGCGGCTCGCCGTACTTGGCCTGGTAGGCCTGTTCCAGCGCCTGATTGCCGTGTGAGTCGAGCTGGGTGAGGAACGACAGCACGGTCGGCTTGCCGAGCGGGTCCTGCATGACGACCTTGCCTGACCAGTCGCTTTCGGTGAGGTCCCAGATGTTCCCGACCGGGCAGCCACCGGGGGAGAGCTTGGTGTTGTAGGCGAACACGGTGGCCTTCGACAGGGCGCGCAGGGGGTTGCGGTCCTCGGGCAGGATCTGGTCCTGGAGGTCGGCGGGCACCCAGGTCCGCACGATGCCCTGCGGGATGAGCTGGCCCATCAGCACCCCGCCGTCCTCGTACATGGCGGCGTCGATGGTGACGTTGTCGGCGGCGTGCTCGCGGGTCATCTTCTCCGCGGTCTGCGGCGTGTCGGACTTCACGCCTTCCATCGCGATGCCGTACTTGGCGGTGAAGGCCTTGGCGACCTCCTCGATGTCGCCGCTGGAGTCGTAGACGAGCAGGCTGCCTTCCTTCTTGGCCGCTTCGACCAGCGCGTTCAGGTCGAAGGCGGCGTCGACGGAGGCTGAGGGCAGCGGTTCGGCCTCCGCGTTCAGGGTGCCGGCCTGGCCGCCGGTGGACGGTGCGCAGGCGGACAGGGCCAGCAGGGCCGCAACGGTGACGATCTTCTTGGTACGCCGCATGATGGCGGTACTCCTCATGGCTCGCAGTGCCGTACGCGGCTCAGAGCCCCGACTGACGCCGCAGTGCGCACCACGATGAACGCGTAATTAATAGGTTGTCAAGACGTATTTATGCCCAATCTTGAAAGAACGTCATCTCGTCAGAATGTCAGGACAAATCATTGACGTTCATCTCCCGTTCATCTAAGACTGAAGCTCCCGGCGAAGGAGACCATATGCGGGTCGGTTTGATAGGGCTTGGGCGAATTGGGTTATTTCATGCAGAAACGTTGACCCGCCTGGTCGACGACCTCATCGTCGCCGATGCCGACCAGGATCACGCGGCGGAGGTGGCCGGTCGGCTCGGGAGCACCCTCGGCGACCCGTGGAGCGCGGACGCCCTGGTGATCGCGACCCCCACCTCGACCCACGCGGAGCTGCTCGTCAGGGCTTGCGAGCGGCGCATCCCGGTGTTCTGCGAGAAGCCGGCCGCGCCCACCGTGGTGGAGACGATCCGGGTGGCCGAGGCGGCCGAACGCGGCGGGACCCTGGTCCACATCGGGTTCCAGCGGCGCTTCGACGCCGGGTTCGCCGCCGCGCGCCAGGCGCTGTTCGACGGCGAGCTCGGGGAGCTGCACCGGGCTCATCTCCTGACCGGTGACCCGCGCCCACCGGCTCCCGAGTACGTCCCGAGTTCGGGCGGCATCTTCCGCGACTGCCACATCCACGACTTCGACATCCTGCGCTGGGTGACCGGGCTGGAGGCCGACACGGTCTACGCCACCGGCGCCAACCGGGGTGAGCCGTTCTTCGCCGAGGCGGGCGACGTCGACACCAGCGCCGCCGTGATCACGATGGCCGACGGGACGCTGGTCACCCTGCAGGGCTCCCGGTACAACGGCGCCGGCTACGACGTGCGGATGGAACTGGCCGGAACCCGGGCCACCTGGGCCGTCGGGCGGGGCGAGCGGGACAGCCCCTGCACCGTGCGCGACGCGCTGGCCGCGTTGCACCTCGCGGAGGCGGCCGACCTGTCACGCCGCGACGGACGCCCTGTCCAGCTCGCGGAGGTGACCAAGTGAATCTCGCCGCCACCCGCTCCGAGGAGGAAGCGCATGCTTGAGGACGCCCTCTGCCGGCTGCGGGAGGACCGCGCCCGGCGGCCGGAGCGCGTGAGCGAACTGGCCGCCGGGCGGCGGCGCCGGCCGCTGCTGGCCGGTCGCGGCCAGCTCCTGATCGTGGCCGCCGACCACCCGGGCCGGGCCGCCCTCGGGGCGGGGGAGCGGCCGATGGCGATGGAGAGCCGGCTCGACCTGCTCGACCGGCTGATGACCGCGCTGGCGCGGCCCGGCGTGGACGGGTTGCTGGCGACGCCGGACGTCGTCGAGGATCTGCTGCTGCTCGGCGCGCTCGACGACAAGCTGGTCATCGGCTCGATGAACCGGGGCGGCATGCAGGGCTCGGTCTTCGAGTTCGACGACCGGTTCACCGCCTATGACGCGCCGTCGATCGCCGCGATGGGGCTGGACGGCGGCAAGATGCTGTGCCGGATCGCCCCGGAGGACCCGGCGACCGTCCGCACCCTGGAGTCCTGCGGGCGGGCCGTCTCCGCGCTGGCGGGACACGGCCTCATGGCCATGATCGAGCCCTTCTGGTCCAGGCACGTGGACGGTTCGGTCAGGCACGAGCTGTCGGCGGCGGCGATGGTGAGGGCGATCAGCGTGGTGCAGGCGCTCGGCACGACCTCGGCACGCACCTGGCTGAAGATCCCGGTGGTCGAGGACATGGAGCGGGTGCTGGCGGCCACCACGCTGCCGACGCTGCTGCTGGGCGGCGACCCCGGACGGGCGGCCGGCGAGGCGTTCGCCGCCTGGGGCAAGGCCCTGCGCCTGCCCGGGGCCCGTGGCCTGGTCGTCGGCCGGGCCCTGCTCTACCCGCCAGGCGACGACGTGGCGGCGGCCGTCGACGCGGCGGCGAGCCTGCTGGAGCAGCCATGACCCCCGTCCCGCACGTGCGCGCCGTCCGGCCGGGGGAGTGGCGGGCCGATCCCGGGCGGAGGCCCCCGGCCGTACGGCTGTCGCGCGACCGGCGGCTGTACCGGTGATGTGGACCATCGCCTTCGCCGTCGCCGCGGTCCTGTTCGTGCTGGTCACCGGCGCCAACGACGGGGCGGCACTGATCGGTCTCGGCCTGCGCTTCCCCAAGGCGCCCGGCTGGTTCACCGTCGGGCTGCTCGCCGGCGCGCTGATCGCCGTGCCGTACCTGCTCGGGGTCGCGGTGGCCGCCACCTTCACCGAGCGGCTGGCCGGGCTCGACGCGGACGGCGGCGCGGCGGCGTTCCTCGCCGGCGTGGTGATCGCCGTCGGCGTCGTCGCGGTGCTGGCCGGGCGGGGCCTGCCGACGAGCCTGACGCTGGCCGTGGTCGGCGGCATCACCGGTGCCGGGTTCGGCGCCGGGCTGCCGGTGTCGCTGTCCGGGCTCGGCACGGTGCTGGCGGTCGGCGTGGCGGCGCCGCTGGCGGGAGTCCTGCTCGGCTACGTCATGGGCGCCGTGTCCCGCCGGGTGCCCAGCCACGGGCGCATGCCGCGGATCGTGCTGGCCGCCCACCTGCTGGCCTACGGCGCGCAATGCGTCGCCTACGCGGTCAACGACGGCCAGAAGATGCTGGCCGTCGTCAGTGTCGCCGTCGAGGTCGGCAGGCACGAGGCCGGCAGGCACGGGGTCGGCGGCATCGGCCCGGTTCACGTCGCTCCGGCGTGGATGGCGCTGCTCGTGGCGGTCTTCCTGGCCGGGGCGCTGACCAGCCTGCCCCGGGTGGGCGCGCGACTGGGCCGGGGGCTCGTCCTGGCCAGGCCGCTGCACGTGGTGTCGGCGGAGGCCGCCGCGGCCGGGGCCGTACTGGGCAGCTCGGTCCTCGGCGCGCCGGTGAGCATGACCCAGTCCGTCACGGCCGGCGTCGTCGGCGCGGCCGCCAGCGAAGGAGGCAAGAGGGTGCGGTGGCGCGGCGTGGCGACCATGGGGGCGGCCTGGGCGGTCACGCTGCCGTCGTCGATGGCCCTGGGCTGCCTGGCCGGGCTGGCGGTGAGGTGGCTGTGAGCCGGCCGGGACGCAGGCGGCGCGGGCTCGCGCGGGTCTGGGACGAGCTGAGCGGCGGATCGGGCGGGCGCGTGGTCAAGCTGGTCCAGGCGCAGATCGCCGCCGCCCGGGCGGGCGCACGGCTGGCGGGCGAGGTGGCCGCCGGGTCCGACCGGCCGCTGGCCCGCGCCCGGATGGCCGAGGTCGAGCACCAGGGCGACGCGGCGCGCGCCGAGCTGGTCGCGCTGCTGCGCCGGGTCCTGGTGACGCCCATCGACCGGGAGGACCTGTTCCGCCTGTCCCGCTGCATCGACGACGTGCTCGACCAGCTGCGCGACTACGTGCGCGAGGCCGACATCTTCGGCCCGGGCGACCTCGGCTTCGCCGCCGAGCCGCTCCAGGCGCTGGCCGAGGGCCTGGACGAGCTCGAACGCGCGGTGACGCACATGGTGGACGACCCCGGCGCGGTCACCACCGCGGTGCTGGCCACGCGCAAGGCCAGGACGCGCATGCGGCAGCTACGCCAGTGCAGGCTCGGCGAGCTGTTCACCATGCCCCTGGACATGGACACCCTGCGCCGCCGCGAACTGCTCTCCCGCCTCGACGCCGTCGGCCAGCGTCTCGGGGAGGCGGCCGACGCCCTGGCCGACGCGATGCTCAAACGAAGCCATTGAGGCACGACCCCCGAAGGAACCCATCATGGCTGTTCTCACCGAGCCGAAGCCGCCGCCATCGACGCCCCCACCACGGCCTCCGAGACGGCGCAGGGCGCTCTACCGCCTGCGCGTCCTGCGCCACGACCCGACCGCCGCGCTCGGCTTCATCCTCGTCGTCGTGCTGGCGTACATGGTCGTCGCCCCTCTCGTGGCGGTGCTGTCGGACGCCTTCCGGCTCCAGTACGGCGACCAGGCGCACGCGGGGCAGCAACCCGGCGAGTGGACCGGCTACTACCTGTGGCGGGTGTTCCGCTCGCAGGTGAGTGACCTGCTGTTCTGGGAGCCGCTGCTCAACACGCTGGTCATCTCGCTGGGCACGGTCGTGTTCGCGCTGGTCGTGGGCGGCGGCATGGCCTGGATGGTGACCCGTACCAACGTGCCGGGACGCACGTGGCTGGCCGGGGCGCTCGTGGTCCCGTACATGCTGCCCTCGTGGACCTTCTCGCTCGCCTGGCTCACCCTGTTCAAGAACGACCGGGCCGGCGGGCAGGCCGGCGTGCTGCAGGCCCAGGGGATCGCGACGCCCGACTGGCTCGCCTACGGGCCGCTGCCGATCGTCATCACGCTCGGCCTGCACTACTACCCCTTCGTCTTCCTGCTGGTCGGCAACGCGCTGCGGCGCATCGACGCGCAACTGGAGGACTCGGCCCGCATCCTGGGCGCGCCCCGCCGGGTGGTCATCCGCAGGATCGTCGCCCCGCTGATGCTGCCCGCGCTGTCGTCGGCCGTGCTGCTGGTCGTCGGGCGGGTGCTCGGCACGTTCGGTACGCCGTACGTGCTGGGACTGCCGGCCGACTACCGGGTGCTCTCCACCGGCCTGTACCAGTCGATCCGTGACCGCAGCACCGGGGTCGCCTCCGTGCTGACCGCCGTCATCGTGCTCATCGGCGTACTGATCGTCCTCACCGACGCACGGCTGTTGCGCGAGCACCGCCGGTTCGTCACCGTGGGCGGCAAGGGCGCCATGGACCGGCTGAGCGATCTGCGCAGATGGCGCTGGCCCGCCTTCGCGCTGGGCGGGGTCGTGTTCGTGGCGAGCGTCCTGGTGCCGATCCTGACGCTGCTCCTGTCGTCGCTCACCCGGACGCCGATGGACCTGTCGACCTTCACCCTGAGCTACTGGTTCGCCGAGAGCCTGCCCGGGGCCGTCGGGTTCCCGCACGGCGTCTTCCGCGGCGCCGAACTGTGGGCCGCGGCCTGGAACTCGCTGCGCATCGTCGGCATCGCCTCGCTGATCTGCGCGGTCGCCGGGCTGCTCATCGGGTACGTGGTGGTGCGCGGCTCGGCGCCCCGCGTCGCCGCGTTCCTGCGGCAGGTCTCGTTCCTGCCCTACCTCATCCCCGGCATCGCGTTCGCGGCGGCGTCGCTGTCGCTGTTCGCGGTCGCCCGCGGCCCGGTGCCGGCCCTGTACGGGACCACGTTCCTGCTCATCCTCGTCATGGCGGTGACACATCTGCCCTACAGCTCCCGCTCCGGCATCGCGGCGATGACGCAGCTCGGCCGCGAACCGGAAGAGGCCGCCCAGATCGCCGGCGCCTCCTGGTGGCAACGCATGCGGCGGATCGTCTTCCCCATCCAGAAGGGGGCGCTGGTCACCGGGATCGTGCTCCCGTTCATCTCCGGGCTGAAGGAGCTGAGCATCGTGATCATGCTGACCACGACCGGCACGGAACTTCTCACCACGCTGTCGATCGGCCTGGTCGACTACGGCTACACCCAGCTGGCCAACGCGGTCGTGCTCGTGATCGCGCTCGTCTCCTTCACCATGACGTACCTGACCCAGAGGCTGACCAAGAGCAGTCTCGCCTCCGGCCTGGGAGGATAGATGCCCACCATCGTCCTGAGCGGAATCGCCAAGCGCTACGGCGGCGGCGACCACGCGGTCAAGAACCTCGACCTGGTCGTCCCGGACGGCGCCTTCATGTGCCTGCTGGGCCCGTCAGGGTGCGGCAAGACCACCACCCTGCGCATGATCGCCGGACTGGAGCAGCCGACGGCCGGCTCCATCACCGTCGGCGACCGCGTCCTCGACTCCGTGGAGAAGGGCCTGTACGTCCCGCCGGAGAAACGCGGGATGGGACTGGTCTTCCAGAGTTACGCCCTGTGGCCGCACCTGTCGGTGCGTGCGAACGTGGAGTTCGGGCTGCGCATGCGCAAGGTGCCCGCGCCGGAACGCCGCTCCCGCGCCGAGGCCGCGCTGGAGATGGTGCACGTCTCCGACGCGATGGACCGCTACCCCTCGCAGCTTTCCGGCGGCCAGCAGCAGCGGGTCGCGCTGGCCCGCATGCTCGCCGTCGACCCGGCGGTGCTGCTGCTCGACGAGCCGCTGTCCAACCTCGACGCCCGGCTGCGGCTGGAGATGCGCGCCGAGCTCAAGCGCATCCATGAGGAGTCGGGGGCGACGATCGTCTTCGTCACCCACGACCAGCTGGAGGCGCTGACCATGGCCACCCACGTGGCGGTCATGAACCAGGGAGAGCTCCAGCAGCTCGCGCCCCCCATGGAGATGTACGCCCGCCCGGCCAACCGGTTCGTCGCCGAGTTCGTCGGCAGCCCGGCGATGGCCCTCGTCGACGTCGGCCCGGCGCCGGCCGGGCTGGGGCGCTCCTTGCTGGCGCACAGCCGCAGAAGGCACGGGGCCGTCGGCCCGGCCGCGTTCGGCATCCGCCCGGAGGCGCTGCGCCTCGGCACGCCGCCCCCCGGCGCCTGGTCCGAACCCGCCACCGTCGAGGCCGTGCTCCCGGCCGGCGCCTCCTGGACGGTACGGCTGCGCGTCCTGGACACCGAGCTGTTCGCCGTCACCCACAGCCCCGTCGAGGCGGCGCCCGGCGACACCGTCACCTGCTGGACCGATCAGCTCCACCTGTTCGGCGCCGACGGTCTGCGCATCCAGGACCGGGACACGGCGGAGGCCCGCGCATGATCGTGCCCGAGGCCCTGCTGCTCGACTTCGGCGGCGTGGTGGCCGAGACCGTCAAACGCCCGGCGTGGGCCGCCGAGCTGGCCGCCGAGGTGCACGCGATGCTGGAGCGCGCCGGGTTCGGCGGGTTGAGCGTCGCCGAGATCGAGACCGACATCCGCGCGGGCGCCCGGGCCGACTCCTGCTGGAAGGATTCCACCTCCCGGCAGTACGCCCCGGCGGAGATGACGCATCGCCGCTTCTGGGCGGAGTTCGTCGCGACCGACTGGCCGGAGCAGGCCCGCGAACTGGTGACCGTGGAGGCGAGCCCGCTGTGCCGCCTGATGGGCGAACGACGCCGCGAGCGCATGCTCCGCCCCGGCGTCAAGGAGCTCCTGGCCGCCTGCTGGGAGCGCGGCGTGCGACCGGCCGTGGTCAGCAACGCCCTGTGCGGCCTGGTGCACCGGGACTTCCTGGCCCGCGAGGGCCTGGCGGGGCAGCTCGCCGTGCAGGTCTACAGCGACGAAGCCGGGGTGCGCAAGCCGAACCCCGAGCTGATGCACGTCGCCTGCCGGGCCCTGGGCGTGGCGCCCGGACGGGTCTGGTACGTCGGGGACAACCATGACCGTGACGTCGTCTGCGGCGTCCGTGCCGGAGCCGGTGCGACGGTGCTGATGCGGTCGCGCAGCACGGAGAAGATCCCCTACCAGGTGCGGCAGACCCCGCACGCCACCGTCGACGACCCCATCGGCCTGCTGAGACTGCTGGAGGACACATGGACCTGACCACCTCACGCGCTCTTGCCGCCATCGCGGCCGAGGCCGCCAGGGCCGTCGGCGACCGCCTGCGCACGGCATTCCGGTCCAGTCCGGAGGTGGCGACCAAACGCGACTTCCACGACCCCGTGACCGAGCACGACAAGGCGGCCGAGGAGGAGATCCGCGAGGTGCTGGCCCGCCGCTGCCCGGACAGCGTCGTGGTGGGCGAGGAGGGCGGCACCCGGGGATCAGGAGCGATCAGCTGGTACGTCGACCCGATCGACGGCACCGCCAACTTCGCCGTCGGCCTCCCGTTCTTCTGCACCTCCATCGGCGCGGTCGTCGACGGCGAGGTGGTGGCGGGCGTCGTGTACGACCCGGTCCGCGACGACGAGTTCACCGCCTGGCTGGGCGGCGCGGAGTGCAACGGCGAGCCGATCCGCAGCGCCGGGGCGCGCACCGACCGGGAGGCCGTCCTGCTGTCCAGCTACCCGACCCCGCGCGACCTGGCCGAGGAAGGGGAAGCGGCGCTGCACCGCTTCGCCCGGATGGTCAACGCCTTCGCCAGCACCCGCCGCCCCGGCAGCGCCGCGCTCAAGCTCGCGCACGTCGCCGCGGGCTGGTCCGACGTCGCCTACGGCACGCACGTCAACGCCTGGGACGTCGCCGCCGGCTCCCTTCTGGTACGGCAGGCGGGCGGCACCTACCTGCCCCTGTCGGGCAGCGTCTTCACCCCGGGCGGCTACCTGGCCTGCGTCGGCGGCTTCGACCTCGACGGCTCGGTCATGGCCGAGGTCGCCGCAGCCGGGAGGCAGCCGTGATCCGCTGGATCGTCACCGACCTCGACGGCACCCTGGTCGGCCCCGACCTGGCCATGGTGCCCGCGAGCCGCGACGCCCTGCGCCGCTTCCGCGCGGCGGGCGGGCAGGTCGTCATCGCCACCGGACGCATGGAACGCTCGGCCCTTCCGTACTACGAAGAGCTCGCTCTCGACGGCCCCGCCATCCTCTACAACGGCGCCCGCACCGTCGACCTGGCCACCGGCACGGTGGTGCGCTCACGCTGCCTGCCGGCCGCCGCGTGGAAGGCGCTGATCGACGTCTTCGACGAGGTGACCCCGGGGGCGTACCCCGTGGTGTTCTCCGGCGGCGGGGCCTACGCCGTGGACGACGTGCCCGAACTGCGGGACTACGCCCGGCGCGACCGCATTGAGCTGGCCGACCCCGGCTCCTGGACGGCGCTGCCGGCCGACGAGGTCACCAAGTGCATGCTGATCGGCGACCAGCTGCCCCGCGTGCGTGTCGCGGGGACGACCGCCGTGCTGTCCGAGGACACGTACCTGGAGATCCTTCCGCAGGGGGTGAGCAAGGGCCTGGCCCTGCGTGAGCTGGCCGGGGAGCGGGGCGTGGCGCCGGCGGAGATCGCCGCCGTCGGCGACAACCCGAACGACCTCGACATGATCGAGCTCGCCGGGATCGGCGCGGCGGTGGGTGACGGCCACCCCGCCGTCCGCTCCGCCGCCGACGTGGTCGTCCGTCCGTGCGCGGACGGCGCGGTGGCGCAGCTCGTGGAGCTGGCCTTCCAACGCAACGGCTGGTCGTGAGGGAGACACCTCGACGGCGCGCTCGCCGGACCATGGGCGTGCCGCGCGTCAGGCCGGCGCCGGGCCGGCCGGTGCCGCCAGGTGCGTGGGCTCGTCGCGGTGGAAGATCGCCAGGAGGCCGAACCAGACCAGGATCATGATCCCGGCCGGGCGCAGGAACTCCTCGGCGAGAACCGTGCCGACGAAGGAGTAGCCGGCGAGCCAGACGCCGGTGACGACGCCGACCACCCGGACCGGCCAGGAACGGCTGACCACGGAGCTCGCCACGATCCAGACCCCGGCGAGGACGTGGCCGCCGAGCCTGACCGCCCAGGCCGTGTCGTACTCGACCCCGTTGATCATGAGGATGCCGGCGAGCACGTCGAGCGCCACCCAGCCGTAGCCTGCGGCTTTGGCCCAGGGCGCCGCCTCCAGGCGCGAGACCAGAAAGAGGATCGAGAGGTGGAAGAAGACGCCCAGGTATTCTCCCCACGCGACGTCTGGGTCGGTGAAGAAGGCGATCACGGCTGGGAGGAACAGCACGAGGG
Organism: Nonomuraea sp. NPDC049725; assembly: GCF_040674795.1. Lineage (NCBI taxonomy): Bacteria > Bacillati > Actinomycetota > Actinomycetes > Streptosporangiales > Streptosporangiaceae > Nonomuraea > Nonomuraea sp. NPDC049725. Next base: position 353,876 of record NZ_JBFANJ010000011.1, read on the forward strand.
GGAGTAGCGCCACGAGTCGCAGGCTGGCGTAGTGTCGCCGAGGATCGAGCATCAGGGAAGTCCTTGCACATCGAAGTATGTGGTCGGGACGAACACTAGGAAGTAGACTGTTGATATGTCAACACTTGGCTCGGGTGAGGCGACCGAGCTGTGGCTGCGGTGGAAGCGCGCCCATGAGCTGGTCCGCGCCGCCGTCATCGCCGAAACCACGGCGGCGTCCGGAGTCTCCGAGCCCGAACTGGGCGTCCTGGTCTGCCTGCACGAGTCCGGCGGCAGCCTGCGGCAGAACGCCCTCGCCGCCACCCTCGGCTGGGATCGGACGCGGCTGTCGCACCTGCTGACCCGGATGGCCGACCGCGGCTACGTGGCCCGCGACAAGGTTCCGAACGGGGTGGAGGTCACGCTGTGCCCGGCAGGCAGGCGCGTCATCGACACGACGTTGCCGACGCTGGAAACGGCCACCCGATGCCACCTGCTGGACCGGCTCGGCCCGGACGACGCCAAGACGCTCAAGGCTCTCATCGACCGCCTCCTGTCGAGCGAAGAGGCGGCGGCTGAGACCGGCGCCGGGTAGGGGAGTGTTCTCGCCCATCAAACCGAGTCGCGCCCCCGATTCAAGCGCCAAGCCGGTCGTCCGGGGTGTTGGGGGGCGAGGACTCTACTGGCGGGTAACAACGCTAAGGGTCGAGCCGCAGGTCAGCAGGGGGGGCGTGCTGGTCTCGGGCGGTGATCGTTGATCTCGGTTTGGGTGTACTGAGCGGTAGCGCCCGAGTGCGTCCGTAGCGTCACCGTTTGTGACTGTTGAGTGCCTGTCTGATGAGCAGGTTCGCCGGTACGGGGCGTTTGTAGCGGATCCGTCGCCAGAGGAGCTGGAGCGGTTCTTCTTCCTGAACGAGGCCGCGCTGGGGAAGCGGGGAAGAAACGACGGCGGCACAACCGGCTCGGCTGGGCGGTGCAGTGGGGGACGGTCCGGATGCTAGGGACGTTCCTGGAGGACCCGGTCGATGTGCCGTGGTCGGTCGTCGACTACGTCGCCGATCAGCTGGGGATCGATGACCCGTCGTGTATGAAGGAGTACGCTGAGCGTGCTCAGACCCGGTGGGATCACGCTGGGGAGATCCGGGAGCTGCTGGGGTTCCGTGAGTTCCTCGACGCCGAAGATGAGATTGTCGCGTTCGTCGCCTCGCGGGTGGCCAAGACGCGGGACTCACGGCGGGAGCTGTTCGACCGGGCGGTGCTCCAGCTGATCGAGAAGCGGGTGCTGCTGCCGGGGATCACGACACTGGCCCGGTTGGTCCGGGATGTGCAGCGGGACAGCTTGGAGGAGATCAACGTGGCGGTGGTGGCGCCGACGCCGCTGCACACGCGGCGGGAGTTGATCGGGACGCTGGAGGTGCCGGACGGCAGGCGGGTTTCGACGCTGGAGTGGATGCGCACCCCCGGTGGTGAAGCTGACCGGCAAGGGGATGGTCGACGCGCTGGACCGCACCTCCCATGTGCTGGGGTATGGGACGGGCGCGGTGGACCTGTCGGCGGTGGCACCGGTGAAGCTGGCGGAGCTAGCGTCTTACGGGCTGCACGCCAAGGCTCCGAAGATCAAAAACTTGAAGGGCGAGCGGCGGGTCGCCACCCTGGTGGCGACGGTCCGGCAACTGGAGCGAACCTCGGTCGACGATGCGCTGCTGCTGTTCGACCTGCTGATGTCGACGAAGCTGCTGTCGGGGGCGGCGCGGGCGAGCAACCAGGAGAAGCTGAAGACCTTCCCCAGGCTGAAGACCGCGGCGGCGAAGATGGCCGCGGCGTGGGCGATCGTCCTGGCGGAGCGGCCCGAGGGACAGGCGCCAGCGTCGGTCGCGGAGATGATGGCCGCAGTCGAGACGGTCGTGTCGCGCCAGGAGCTGGCGGCCGCGGTGGAGTCGGTGCGCGAGCTGCCGCCGCCGCCGGGCGACGATGACGACGGGGACGCCGAATGGCGCGCGTCGCTGGTCGACCGGTACGCCACGGTCCGGCCGTTCGTGGAGGCGCTGACCTTCGTGATCCCGTGGGGTGCCACGGAGGCCGGCACGGAGGTGCTGGCGGCGCTGCGCGCCCTGCCGAAGGTGATCGCGGCGCGCAAGCCGGGCGTCGAGCACATCCGGGGATTCGAGGCACTGGTGACGGGGTCGTGGCGGCGGCTGGTATTCGCCAACCCGAAGTGGGAGGCCCCGGCGATCGACCGGCCCGCGTACGTGTTCTGCGTTTTGGAGTCGCTGCATGAGGCGCTGCGGCGGCGGGACGTGTACGCGGTCGGATCCGACAAGTGGGCCGACCCGCGCGTCCATCTGATCGAACCCCGGTTATGGGTGCGGGAGCGGGACACGGTGCTGACCGCGCTCGGCCTGCCGGCGGACCCGGCCGAGCATCTGGCCGACCTCGCCGACATCCTGGACGGGGCGTATCGGCAGGTCGGCGCTGGGTTGGCGTCGAACGACGCGGCCAGCATCTCGGGCGGGAAGCTATCGCTGGCGCGGCTGGAGGCCGCCCCGCACCCCGAGGGGTTCGCTACCGTTCATGACGCGGTCGCGGCCATGCTGCCGCGGATCGACTATCCGGAGCTGATCCTGGAGGTCAACGCCCGCACCGGGGTTCCTGGACGCGATGCCGCACATCTCCGGTTCGCTGGCCCGCCGCGACGACCTCGACCTTTCCCTGGCGGCGCTGCTGGTGGCGCGCTCGTGCAACATCGGGCTGACACCGGTCGCCAAGCCGGGCACCGCCGCGTTGGGTGAGACCCGCCTGGTCGGGGTGGAGAAGGGCTACTTCCACGGCGAGGGCATCGGGAAGGCCTCGGCGATCCTGGTCACCAAGCAGGCTGGCATCGACATCACCACCGACTGGGGCGGCGGCCTGGTCGCCTCCACCGACGGGCTGCGCTTCGTCGTCCCGGTCCGCTCCCTGTATGCGCGGCCTTCACCGCTGTACTTCGGGATCGGAAAGCGGCCGCGCGGCACGACCTGGCTGAACACCGTGTCGGACAAGGAGATGGGGCTCGGCGGGCTGGTGGTGCCGGGGACGATGCGGGACTCGATGTACATCCTGGACGCCATCCACCGCCTGGACGCCACCGAACCGCCCGACATCGTCACCACCGACACCGGCTCCTACAGTGACCTCGTCTACGGCATGTTCGCGATCTGCGGCTACCAGTTCGCGCCGCGCCACGCCGACATCACCGACACCCAGATGTGGTGGGTCGACGTCGCGATGCTGCGCGGGGAGATCACCCGTGACCATCGCGGCTCCAACGGGTGGGGCGCGTTCAACGAGCTGCAGCTGCGGCGGGTGTCGGTTCCGGCGATCCTCGAGCACTGGGATGACATGGTCCGGGTCGCCGGATCCCTGTCGACGAACAAGGTTCGCGCCTACGACCTGATCAAGATGATGACCGCGGACGGACGCCTCACCGGCCTGGGGAACGCGTTCGCCGCCTACGGCCGGATCTTCAAGACCCTCCACCTGCTCCAGATCATCCATGTCGAGTCCTACCGGCGGATGATTGGCGCCCAGCTCAACGCCGGCGAGTCCCGCCACCAGCTCGCCCGCCGCGTCTTCTTCGGCAACCTCGGCCAGCTCCGCCGAGCCTACGAGCGCGGCATGGAGAACCAGCTCGGCGCCCTCGGTCTCGGTCTTAGTGCCTGTCTTTGAACTCCCGACTGGATCTTGAAGGCGGTCACCGTCGGTCGCCAGCATCGTGAGAGCCGAGGTGTGGAATAGCCGGTCAGGTGTCGTGATATGTAGCCGCGTGCCATCCAAAGTGGCCAGAGATGTGGTCAGTGCCAGTGGAGGGGCTAGGTGCCGGCTTGATGATTTCACCGGAATAATGGGCGCAATCATGACCCGTTTCCTGTACCTCACGCGCCACGGCGAGGCCACTCCGGACGAACAGGCCCTCACCGAGAACGGCAGCCGTCAGGCCGCATTGCTCGGCGAGCGGCTCCGCGACGTCCCTCTTTCCGAGATCCATCACGGTCCGCTCTCCCGGACGACGCAGACCGCTCGCCTGATCGGCGAGCATCTTCCCGGCATCCCCCTGGTGCAGTCCGAGGCTGCCGGTGACTACGTCCCCTACCGGCCGGACAAAGATGAGCTGCCGCCGGAGCACGCCGACCGTTATCTGAGCTTCCTGGAGCAGTTCCCCGCCGACGAGGGCGACGATCTCGCCGCACGCGCCCTGCGTACGTTCACGGGTCCGGCGGCGCAGGGAACCCGCCACGAACTGGTGGTCACGCACAATTTCCTCATCGGCTGGCTCGTCCGTGCCGCCCTCGACGCGCCGCAGTGGCGCTGGCTCGGACTCAACCACGGCAACGCCGCCCTGACTGTCATCCGGTACGCACCCGACCGTCCCGCATCGGTCCTCTTCTACAACGACATGGGGCACCTGCCCCCCGAACTGCGCTGGACCGGCTTCCAGCCTGAGCTGCGCGTGTGACTCTTGGCCCTCAGCGGATGTCGTGGCCAGATCGGGTGTCACCTGACAATTCCCGGCAGCATGAAGTGACGGGGGTCGTGGTGTTGCGGTTGTCGCCGTGCTGATCAATCGGATGGGTCAGCGCCTCCGGGAGCGTCAGGCTGGGGAGATGCCTGCATTGCCTGGATAGGCTTCTCCATCGAGGCTTCAACCTTGAACGCGGTGCGCAGGCCGGCGATCTTCAAGATCCGCTTCAGCAGGGGCGGGAAACTCGAAAAGACCTCAGCCGTGTGGCGCCGCTTGGATAGTTCATGGGGGAGTGGGGGACATTCCGCTTGTGGGTGCTGCGCGGCGGTGCGTGGTGTGTCGTGCTCGGCTGCCTGCGGAGGCGTCGGGACTGCGGCGATACTGCTCGGATGCGTGCCGCTCGAAGGCGCGTCGGTTACGTGAGCGAGCTGCGCGTCGTGAGGCGCTGGCGGCCGTGGTCATCTCCGCCGAGGCTGCGGTGCTGTTGGAGTCGCTGTCGACGCGGCAGGCGAGAATCGCGGCGTGGACCCGGTGCCCGGGCTGTGGCGTGGTGGTGTGGGCGGGGGTGAAGCGCCGGGCGGACGCGGTCCATTGCTCGGCGCGGTGCCGGACGAGGGCCTGGCGGTCGCGGCGCGGCAGCGACGCCGGGGACCCGGCTGGCGATCGTGACGCGTAGCCGTCACATCAGGGCGGCAGGTGAGGGCGTTGGTGACGGCTACGCGTCACGCTGCGGCGGCCAGAGGCATGGTGCGGCGGGGCCGCTTGCGGGTGAGACGTCGGGTCATGAGGGTGATCGAGGTCCAGAGGATGTGCGCTTCGGCGTGGCGGGCCAGACGTTCGTAGTCGCGGCAGTTGCGCCGGGCGCGCATGATCCACGAGATGCTGCGTTCCACGACCCAGCGGCGCGGCAGGACGATGAAGCCCTTCTGCCCGGGCGGCCGGTTCACGATCTTGAGGGTCAGGCGCAGAACTCGTCTGGCCCAGTCCACCAGAGCGCCGGAGTAGGCCGAATCGGCCCAGACCAGGGTGAGCTGAGGATGCAGCAGACGCAACCGCACCAGCAGGTCACGGGCAGTGTCGCGGTCGGACAGGTTGGCGGGGGTGACCATGACCATCATCAGCAGACCGCGGGTGTCGACGACCAGGTGCCGCTTGCGGCCGTTGATCTTCTTGGCCGCGTCGTAGCCGCGGGTGGGCTTGGCGGCGGTCTCGGCGGCCTTCACCGCGGCGCGACAACGGCCGGCGTTGGCCCGGAGTTGCTCGCGCAGCGCGGTGTTGATGTGGCTGAGCACGCCGGTGGCGGCCCAGCGGGCGAAGAACCCATAGTCGGTGGGCCAGGGTGGGAAGTCGGCGGGCAGCGCCCGCCATTTGCAGCCGTTGTCGACGACGTAGCGGATCGCGTCGACGATCTCCCGGCGCGGATGGGCCTCGGGGCGGCCCCCGCACCGGGTCTGGCAGGCCGGCGGGAGCAGGAGCGGCTCGATCAGCTCCCACTCGGCGGCGCTGGTGTCGGAGGGATAGCGCTTGCGGCGCATCAGAACGCGGGCCCTTGCTCAGCGCCGGCGGGCGGCGCCGGCCATCGCGATCATCGCAAGCCCGGCCTTCATCCCTGAGACGTGTTCCAGGGCGAGCTGGGCGAAGGCGTCGTCCGGGTGGGCGGTGGCGTGCGGGGCGATGGTGGAGGTGATGATCCGGCTCATCCGGTTGAACAGGCTTTCGATCTGGGCTAACTCGTAGGAGATCCAATCCTCGACGTGCACCGGAAAGCGGTAGCCGTCCAGGTGATGGGTGTCAGGTGCTCCAGCGCCGCGGTGTCCTTGATGTAGTTCAGGCCCTTGCGGACGTAGTAGGGCGACAGGCCCGTCGCGATGACGAGCTGGGCCAGGGTCAGCCCGGCCGGCCGGGCCTCCATCAGCGCGATGCGTACCTGTTCCCCGCAGACGTTCGCCGAAAGCCGCCCGCTGGCGCGCTTGCTGCTGTTGCTGGGCATGACCTCACCCGTGCCTCCACCCGCCTTTCTGGCCCGGCTCAGTCGCCGCGCAGCAGGTCGGCCAGGGCGTCGTCCAGGCTCAGGTTGCCGGTTTCGACCGCGCTCTCCAGCCAGTCCGCGGTCGCGCGCACCTTGGCCAGCTGGGTGTGGACCACCTGGCGTTCGGAGTCGGTGAAGGTGTGGCCGCGCAGCGTCGGCATGGTGCGTCCGATGGCGGCCACGAACGCCGAGCACGCCGCGATCAGGCTCAAGAACTCGCTGCTTTGCTGCACCCGCCGCAGGGCCGGTTCGGCGGGCCGGCGGTGCACCTGGGCCGCCTGCATCGAGCGGTCGATCTGGGCCCGGTTGACCAGGTGCTTGGCCACCTCATCGCCCATCGCCTGGAAGGCGATCTCCGGCCGGCGCAGCAGGTCGGTGACCGCCCGGGCCGCGACCTGTTCATCGGTGGCCATGTCATGGATCGCCTTGACCTTCTCGGTCGCGGTGACCGGGTGTCCGACCTTCTGGCCGACGATCCGCTTGGCGCCGTCCTGGGTCCACTCCCGGCGGCCGGTGCGCTCGTTCAGCGGCGGTTCGTCGAGCTGGGCCCAGCGGGCCCCATCGTCGGCGATGCCTGGCCAAGATCGAATACACCACATACGGCACCCCGTCCCGCCGACGTTCGGCCGGCCAGCGCGAAGCCACCCAGCGACGCCGCTCCAAGGTCGCCACCGGGATGCGGGTGTCGTCGGACAGCCGCTGCAGGCAGGCCTCCACCGTGAACGGCTCCTCCGCCGGATGAGAGCCGCCGACCTGCTGCATCGGCGCGATCTCCAAGGCCGCGTCGCCGGTCTCGAACTGGGCGCGCAGATGCTCGTCGCTGAGCTGCAGCAGGCGCGCCACCAGCTCCTGATAGCGGGCCAGGCTGACTTTGCCGACCTTGTCCTGGATCTTGTCCTGCTGCGGCGAGACGGGCGTTAACGGGGAAGTGATGTCCATTGAACGTGCTCCTCTGCTTGGTGACGATCTGCGCTCGAATGCTGACAGTCGGCAGTGTTCACTCGATAACGCAAAGCGACAATAGGTAGACACAAAGCACTTCCCCGCAGGTCAGAGTGGGCGGAAGATCACTTCATGAGCCGTTCGTGACGCCGTCACGGTGACGGCGTCACGAACGGCTTTGACGCTGCCCATGCCCTCGTCCGGCATCTCGGGCTGCAGTAGATCGCGCCCGACTGATGCTCGGTGCCCGCCACCCACGCCGTCCCGCACTGCGGACACACCACCCAGCCCTGTGCAGACCCCGATTGCAAGATCGCCACAACCGTTCGGCTGCGCCGCACCCACCTCCACCGCCTGCTCCGGCACGCCGGCGAGCAGTACACCGCGTCCACCCGACAACGCGTCGGCAACTCTCGGCCACAGGCCGGGCACACGCGCTGCGTATTCGCAGGTCCAGCCACATCAACACAGTCGCCGAACTCCGGCGGAGTGAGAAGAACCGGCGACGCTACAGCGCCACTACTTGATCTTTAGGTTCAAAGACAGGCACTAGGAGCTGTTTGGGGTTCGGATCATGTGGTTCAGGTGAGGACCTTCACCCACATGATCGAGCCTCGAAGAAAGAGCCCAGCCTCGTAGTTCTC
>NZ_JBFANJ010000012.1:0-268081 GCF_040674795.1 Nonomuraea sp. NPDC049725
AGTAGCGCGGCCAGCTGGTCCCGGGCGGCGGCTGGATCTCCCGCCTCTCCTGTCCAGCGGGCGAGGGCGTAGCGGGTGGTCAGGGTGCTGGGGTCTTCGACGCCGGACACCCGCTCACGCACCGGCAGTAGCGCGGCCAGCTGGTCCCGGGCGGCAGCCGCATCTCCCGCCTGCCCCGTCCAGAGGGCGAGGAAGTAGCGGGTGTACAGGGTGCTGGGGTCCTCGATGCCGGACACCCGCTCACGCACCGGCAGTAGCGCGGCCAGCTGGTCCCGGGCGGCAGCTGCATCTCCCGCCTGCCCCGTCCAGAGGGCGAGGAAGTAGCGGGTGTACAGGGTGCTGGGGTCTTCGACCCCTCGTACCCGTTCCTCCACCGGCAACAGCGCGGCCAGCTGGTCCCGGGCGGCAGCCGCATCTCCCGCCTGCCCCGTCCAGTCGGCGAGAAGGTGGCGGGTGGTCAGGGTGCTGGGGTCCTCGATGCCGGACACCCGCTCACGCACCGGCAGTAGCGCGGCCAGCTGGTCCCGGGCGGCAGCTGCATCTCCCGCCTGCCCCGTCCAGTCGGCGAGAAGGTGGCGGGTGGTCAGGGTGCTGGGGTCCTCGATGCCGGACACCCGCTCACGCACCCGCAGCAGCGCGGCCAGCTGGTCCCGGGCGGCAGCCGCATCTCCCGCCTGCCCCGTCCAGAGGGCAAGGGCGTAGCGGGTGGTCAGGGTGCTGGGGTCTTCGGCCCCTCGTACCCGTTCCTCCACCGGCAACAGCGCGGCCAGCTGGTCCCGGGCGGCAGCCGCGTCTCCCGCCTCCCCTGTCCAATGGGCGAGGAGGTAGCGGGTGGTCAGGGTGCTGGGGTCCTCGATGCCGGACACCCGCTCACGCACCCGCAGCAGCGCGACCAGCTGGTCCCGGGCCGCGGCCGCATCTCCCGCCTGCCCCGTCCAGTCGGCGAGGAAGTAGCGGGTGGTCAGGGTGCTGGGGTCTTCGGCCCCTCGTACCCGTTCCTCCACCGGCAGTAGCGCGGCCAGCTGGTCCCGGGCCGCGGCTGGATCTCCCGCCTGCCCCGTCCAGTCGGCGAGAAGGTGGCGGGTGTACAGGGTGCTGGGGTCCTCGATGCCGGACACCCGCTCACGCACCGGCAACAGCGCGGCCAGCTGGTCGCGGGCGGCGGCCGCATTTCCTTCCTCTCCCACGCATATGGCCAGGGTTTGCTGGGCCTGTAGCGCGCAAGGGTGGCTGGTATCACGCAGGTGGGTGTTGATTTGTTCGGCGAGCTGGCGGGCGAGGGGATAATCCTCGACCTCCAGCAGGTAGATGAGGATCCGGCTCAGGCCGGGAGAGTCCAGAGGAAGAACAGCACGGGCGTGGGGAAGCAGATGCTGGTAGACGGGTCTGTTCTCCGGAGCCTCCGGATCTTCCGGAAGGGCCTCCAGCAGCAGGGCGGTGGCTCGCTCGCGCAGCTGTGCCTGCTGGTCGGTGGCGAGCTGGTGACGGGTGACGGCCTGGACAAGGCGGTGCATGCTGATCAGGTCATCGGTCTCCTCACCGGCAAGCTCGAAGGTGGTCAAGGTGATGAGGCTGTAGGAGGCCAGCAGCGCCAGGGCCTCGTCGGTCTGGAGCTCGTCGGTGCCGGGAAGGGCGGCCAGCACGCGGCAGGGCAGGTTGTCCGGAGCGAAGAGGGCCAGCAAGTTCAGCACGTGGACGGCCAGCGGGTTCACCTGTTGCAGGCGGGCTTGGCTGAGGGTCCACACCTTGGCGATCACGCGTTCGGCGTCCTGGTCGACGGTCGCCGTGTCGTACATGCGAGCGGGCATGGTCTCCAGCAGGTTCAGATACCGGCGCAGGGTGATACGCGGAGTGCGGGCGATGTAGGCGCCGGCCTGGGTCAGTGCCAGTGGAAGATCCCCGAGCTGTTCGGCCAGTTGCTTCAGCCCGTCGGTGTCGGCCGAGTCCGGAGGGCCGATCAGATCGGCCAGCAGGGCGATCGCGGCCGGGCGAGACAGCAGTTCCAGCCGGAGCGGGGTGATGTTCAGGTGCTGCCAGCCCACGTCGCGGCGCGTGGTGATCAGCACATGGCCGTGGACCAGGCGGGCCAGGTACGGCTCGACATCGGCGACTTCTTCGACGTTGTCGAAGATGATCAGCCAGCCGGGCTGCGCGGCCAGCCAGCTCAGCGCCCAGGCGGTGGCTTCCTCCACGGTGGCCTGCTCGGCGGCCACTGAGTCGATGCCACAGGTCAGCTCCCGGGTCAGCGCGGCCAGCCCGGCCCGGATCAGGTCGGGACGGTCGGCGTCGATCCACCACACCAGCGCGTACTCCTGGCGATGGTGGTGGGCGTACTGCAGAGCCAGTTCGCTCTTGCCGACGCCGCCCAGCCCGAGCACAGCCTGACTGATCACCCCAGGCCCCGTCACGTCCTGCAGGGTCTGACGCAGGGCGGTCAGAGCCGTTTCCCGGCCGACGAAGGTCGCCGAGGGGCGGCGTGGCAGGCCTGACAGCCCGGCAGGGACCTGCACGATGGCGGCGGGGGGCAGCGGCCGCCGCGGGCCCTGCTGGGTGATCTCGTGGATGATCTGGTCGTGAGCCGCCTGGTAGACCCGGCCCTGCTCACGAGCATCGCCGTCCAACTGGACGTCCGGCCGCTCTTGGGGATTTGGCATGGTGGTCATCGTTCGTTGATGGTTTGGTCGCCGCCGGCTTGGTAGACCCGGCCCTGCCCGGAGGCCTCGGCCCGCATCTGCACAGTGCGCGATCCCTCACCGGTGGGGACAATGCCGGAGTCGTCGTCGGCGAGGGCGGCCGCCCCGTCGCCGGAGGTGGAGACCGAGGGCGGAGTGCTCGGCGCGGTCTGTGCCGTGGTGTGCTCGGCGCGCAGCTGCGTGCGCAGCGCCACCACGGAGACCACCAGGGCGGCCGCGCCCAATCCCATGCCGGTGAACATGCCGACCACGCTGGCCCGCTGATCCAGCACCTGCAACACATGGTCGGGCAGATGCAGCGGGTCGGCGAAGAACCAGGCCAGCGCCGCTGCCAAGCAGACCACCAGCATGATGCCCGCGGCGATCACCACCACCCGCCACAGTCGTGAACCTGCCGCTCGCTCGGACCCGGGCACCTGAGACATGCCTCCAGGATCTCCCGTATCGGCCGCAGCGGGACGCACAGTGACGAACCCGTGACCTGCCCCGTTTCCGGCCTTGAATCCGTCGTTTACGGGACGGTTCGCAGACACCAGAGCAGACTTCGCAGACTCCCGGCTCAGACGATCACGCGATGCCCGACGATCGTCCCGAAACGCGTCCCGGAACATTCCCAATGGATCTTGAGTTTTCGGGACCCTATTCGGGACGCTGGAGGAGTGAACGTCTCCCCGCCGCGCCGACCGTCCCGAGCAATGCGATCCGCGTCGGTTACGCCCGCGTCTCCACCCGCGACCAGGACCACGCCGCGCAGCTGCAGCTGCTGAACGGCGCCGACTGCTGCGAGATCGTCGAGGAGACCATCTCCACCCGCCGCAAGGACCGCCCCAAGCTCATCGCGACCCTGGACGGCATGAAGCCGGGCGACACGCTGGTCATCACCAAGCCCGGCCAGGTCGCGCGCAGCGTGAAGGAGTTGCTGGTCTTCGTGGAGGACCAGCTGGCGCCGCGCGGCATCAATCTGCATATCCTGACCGGCATCTGCGCCGGCATCCATCGGCCGAACGGGCAGACGATGGGGGACAAGATGCTGTTCCTGGTCGCCGCCATGGCCGCTGAGATGGAACGCGACCTCATCGGCGAGCGCACCAACGAGGGCCTGGACGCCGCCCGCACCGCCGGCCGCGTCGGCGGCCGCCCGGCCAAGGTGACCGACGACGTGCTCGCCGTTGCCCGGGCCCGCCGGGCGCGCGGCCAGTCGGTCACGCAGATCGCCCGCGAGCTCGGCGTCGGCAGGTCGACGCTGTACCGGGCCCTGGAGGATGACGAATCCGGCCGGCATACAGCTGCCCACGACAGTGCCGGCCTGGACGCCAGCGGCCCTCCGGACCCCGACAGTGACGTTGTCCTGGTGGCGCTGGCCGATGCCTTCGGCCGCAACGTGCCGATGCGCGACGCGTTCCTGGACGACCAGGCCCCGGCCATGCGGGAGCAGTACTGGAGTGAGGTGGCCGACGCCAACGAGCGCATCCACCAACGGTGCAATGCAACGAAGACAACGTGACTCGCAGGTGGGGGTGCTCACTCGGCAGCAGCGGTCGTCAAGATTTGCTTGACGAAATATATCCGTCAGGTGATGCTTGACGCATGAGTGAGGCCCCATCTCGCACTTTCTCCCGGACCGCGCTGGCCCGCTTGGCCGTCACCACCGAGGCCGCCGACATCTCCGACCGCTACCGCGCCCTGGCCGCCGACGGCGACAACAGCCCCAATGGCCGGCCGGGCGAGCTGGTCGACTACGCCTGGCGGCTGGTTGAACAGGCCCGCGCCATCCTCCAGGCCGCCGTCGTCACCGAGCGTCTGGCCGGTACCTCCTGGGAGACGATCGGCGAGAACCTGGGCGAGATCAGCAAGCAGGCCGCCCACGAACGCTACGGCGCCGCCGAGACCGTCTTCCGCCGCGCGGCGCTGATGGCCTGGCTGGTCCCCGAACGTGCCGACGACCAACTAGGCACACTCGCCGATCCGGACGCCGCACTGGCCCACCTCAACCGCTTCCTGTACCCGCCCGAGCACGGCATCCAGTTCACTTTCGGACCGCGACAGGACACCGAGCCCGTGCCGCTGCCGCCCGGCTACCCGGAAATGACCGACACCGAACGGGCCGGACTCATCATCGAGGCTGCCAATCTGCTCATGGGCGTCGGCATGCACAAGCGCGCCGGAGTGACCGAGCACGAGCGGCGCGATGCCGAGCTGGGCCTGGCCCGCCGCAAAGTCGAGCTGTACGAGGCCATCGCCGCCGAGCGCCCTGACGACAGCGAGCACGCCGATCTGCTGGCCGGCGCCCGCGCCCGCCTGGCCGCGCTCGAAGGAGACGAACCGGCCGCCCGCCGCTCCACCCGAAAGGATCACGAGACCGGGTGAACGAGATGCCACACGATCTTGACGTCGCGCCGGAGATCGCCGACCTGCTCTCCCGCGAGGACCTGGACCGGCTCGTCCGCGTGGCCACCGTCTCCTACGAGTGCTGGCTGTGCATGCGGCCGGGGAAGCTGCCGGACCCGCCCGCGGTCGTGATCATCCTGCGGGACGGCCCTGTGAGCGTGGCCAGGCTCGCGCACCGCTTCTGCTCGGAGTCCTTGGTGGTGGACATGCCGGACCAGAACGCGATGATGTACGACCCCGCCAGGGCGGCCGGCGTCGATGCGGGGGCGACGTTCCTGCCTTACCAGGCGGGCCACCGCCCGGCGCTGCTGCTGGAGGTCCGCGCGACGGGGGGCATGGACGCCGGACAGGAGGAACGCGACGATCGGGCCGTCGGCTGGCTGCTGGAGCAGGGCCTGCACCTGGTGGCCACCGCTGGCGGCGAGGTCGTGACGGCGCCTGGGTGGACAGTGCACCTGCGCGGCAGTACCGGGCTACGGGTGACCGGGCCGATGGGCCGGCTCTACGACGGCGAGCTGCAGGTGGCCTCCGCCTGGCGGCGCGAGGTCACCGCTCAGGGCCGGTGCCTGCTGCTGGTGGGCGTCGGCATGGGCCTGGACCAGGTGGACCAGGCGCCGCACAGCATGCAGGGGGCCATCGGCCGCGTCGACGCCGTGGCCCAGCAGGGGCGGCTGGCCGGCGGCCTGGCGGCGATCGACATCACCTGACTGACGACGGCCGTGCCCGGCAACCACATCGGCACGACCGACCCATCGCGGCGCCGAGCCCGGCGTCTCGCCCCACGAGGAAAGGGAACACATCCCCATGACTGTCAAGATCCCGGAGTGAACCTGCGACCCGCCGTGCAACCGCGTCTACTACGGCGGACCGCTGGAGCGCTGCCCTCACGAACGCGCTGGGGCGTCCGAGGAAGGCACCCTCAAGCTGGTCTCGTTCGGCTACCCGCACGGCCCGCCACCCGAGGCCGACCGTGTCGAAGACGTCCGCCAACGGCTACGTGACCCCGCAGCCGCCCGCGACATCCTGGACCTGGACGGCGACCACCGCCACGCGCACCTGCCGCGCGTGCTCACGTAGGAGTGTCCGGGACCGTCGGAACCGGCCCCGGACAGTGCCGCCGACGAAGGCCGGAATCATCAGCCAGCCCACGATGGACACCAGCCAGGTCACCGGCGCCGAGCCCGCCCCTGCCGGCGACTTGATGCCGATCAGCACTTCGTACGCCGTCGACCAGCCGATGAGCATGCCGTTGACGACGAACACCACCACGAAGGCCAGGGCGACCCACAGGGCGCGGGTGAGCAGCCAGTACCGGGTCTTGCTGAGTGCGGCCAGGGAGCGCAGAAGTCTGCGGCACCGGGCCGTTAGCGGAGCCCGCAGGGGTGGCTCCGTCCCCGCCGGTGTCATGCCTCGACGGTGGCCGCTCCCTCACTCGATTCAAGGGCGGCGCACAATCCGCGATCATGCACGCGTAATCACCCCGCGCCTCCAGCCTGGCGGCGATCCTTGACCGCCGCGTACGCGCACCAGGCGCGCGCCTGGTGCGCGTGAACGAAGACCCGCAAGATCTCAAAACAACCCTCACCACCCACTCTGACCGCACCCAGTATCACGATCCCTACAACACCTCATTGCCCCATGTAGCCCATCAGCGTCATCAATTTCAAAGGCCAAGATCAAAAAAGTACTCAGGTATGAGGCCCGGCTGGACTCTCCCCCCGGGGGAGACCCCATGCTGCCGGTTGTGAAGGAGAACCCGCATATGACCGTCGTCGAAGGGGTCGAGGCCCGCGGCATGCAGCACTGCGAGACCACGGCGCTCGGGGTGCTGCTGCGCCACCAGGGGATCGACCTGTCCGAGCCGATGCTGTTCGGGCTCGGCTCGGGCCTGTCCTTCGTCTACTGGGACGCCAGGAACATGCCGTTCCCGTTCCTCGGCGGGCGCATCAGGCCCTTCGAGCTCACCCGGAACCTGGCCGCCAGGCTCGGCCTGACCCTGGAGGTCAAGGAGACGGCCTCACCGCGCCGCGCCTGGGCGAACGTGTCCGCGCCGATCGACGCCGGGCAGCCGGTCGGCCTCCAGCTCGACAGCTACCACCTGGACTACTTCCGGACGAAGGTGCACTTCGGCGGCCACGTCGTCGCCATGTACGGCTACGACGAGCGGCAGGCCCACCTGATCGACACCGCCCAGCAGGGCGGCGCCGTCCGCACCGGCCTGGAATCGCTGGCGGCGGCGCGCGCCGAACGCGGCCCGATGACCGCCAGGCACCGGTCCTTCACCATCACCGCCCCGGCGGGCGCGCCCTCCTGGCGGGACGGGATCGTCCCCGCGATCAGGGCCTGCGCCGACGCCTTCCTCGCCGCCCCCATCGCCAACCTCGGCCACCGGGGCATCGAGAAGGCCGCCCGCCAGGTGCCGGGCTGGCTGCGCCGCACCGCCGAGCCCGGGCGCGACCTGCCGCAGGCCGCCCTGCTCATGGAGAAGGCCGGCACCGGCGGGGCCCTGTTCCGCGCCCTCTACCGCGACTTCCTCGCCGAGGCTGCCGCGTCCGTCGGCGACGACCGCCTGCGGACCGGCCACCGGCTCTACGCCGAGGCCGCCACCCTGTGGACCGAGGTCGCCGCGCGCATCGCCGAGGCCGGGGAGCAGCGCGACGCGGCCCGCCTCGAACAGGCCGGCGCCCTCCTCCTCGACCTCTCCCGCATCGAGCGCGACGCCATGCTCGCGCTGCGCGAGGTCACCGGCAGGGCTGGTACGGCCGGTCCTTGAGCGACAGGTCGGCCGCCTTCTTGATCGAGTTGAACGAGGCGGCCACGGCCTTGCGGCAGAACGACGCCGGCGACAGCCCGTACTCCACATGGAAGACCGGCTTGCCCGCCTTGACGAACGGCTTCAGCTCGCCGCACTCGTCGTAGGAGAAGCACGACTCGTTGACCGCGAAGTCGAAGTACGGCTCCAGCTCGGCGGCCTGGCTGAGGTTGTTCTTCAGTGCCGCCGCCAGGCCGTGCTTGTGCGCGATGGCGGCCAGCGCGCGGTTGTAGGTGAGCTGCGTGGCGGCGCTGATGTTCCAGCCGGTGACCGCGCGGCCCTCCTCGTGGGCGTTGACGACGTCGAACTCCACACCGTCGAACCCGGCCTGCGCGCACTTGGCGACCCGGGCCTCCATCATCTTGAGCAGGAAGTCGCGCTGGCCCCTGTCGTTGTTGATGTTGGCCCAGCGCTCGTCCGGGAAGTCCTCGCTGAACGGCTTGCCCAGCAGGGAGCCGCCGTTGCGCTTGTGCCAGTCGGCGAACTGCTTGTAGTCGGGCCGGTAGTCCTCGATCGACCCGGCGTCGACGTAGCAGACGGCCTTGGCGCCGCGCGCGTGGATGGCCTTGACGGCGGCGGTGTTGACGGTGGAGTTGTCGCCCGCCACGTCGCCGTCCACGTACAGGTCGATGTCGAAGACCGTCGGCCGCACGCAGGCGCCGCCGCTCTGCGGCTTGACGCAGATGTCGACGTCGATGCCGCCGGTGGCCTTGTGGCGGGGGTTGCCTTCGAGCTGGTACTGCCAGCGGCTCTCCAGCGGCGGACGCCAGATTCCCGCGTCAGCGGAGGCGGCGGCGGCCGGCGGGGCGAAGGCCGCGACGCTTGCCGTCGCGAGCACGGCGGACGTGGTCAAGCGCGTCAGGAGCGCTCGGGTGCTGACCAAGCTCGTCACCTCTTTCGTGAGACCGACCAAGATCATACGGGCCCACGGGAAGAGGAAACGCGGTCATGCCGGACACCGGGGTCAGGCGAGGGCGGCCTTCACGAGCGGGGCGACCTCCTCGGCGAAGCGCCGGACCTGCTCCACGCTCTGCCGCTCCGGCCAGAACACGAAGGCGGTGAACGGCTGCTCCGTGGCGAGCCTGACCAGCTCGGCGGCCCAGCCCTTCGCCCCGGCGCGCAACGGGTCGGCGCCGGTCGTCAGCTTCGGGCCGCCGCCCCCGCCCGCCTCGACGGTGCCGACGAGCTGGGCCATGCGCATGATCGACGCGGGGTCGCGGCCGGCCTCCCCGGCGGCCCTGTCGACGATCCGGTTGCACTCGGGCCACCGCTCGTACGGCAGGTAGGAGGGGATCGGCGCCGCCCAGCCGTCACCGACGCGGCCGGTGAGCGCGAGACTGCGCGGCGCCTGCGCGCCGATCCACACGCCGACCGGCGGCGTGCCCGCCGAGCCGCCTTCGACCCCGTCCACCCGGTAGTGGTCACCGGCGAAGGCGACGCGCTGCCCGGGGGTCCACAGCCCGCGCATGATCGTGACCGCTTCCTCGAGCGCCGCCAGCGCCTCGCCGGGCGAGCGCCTGGGCACGCCCATCGTGGTGATGGCGTCCCAGTAGCCGCCGCTGCCGAGGCCCAGCTCGAACCGGCCGCCTGACAGCACGTTCAGCGTCGCCGCCGTCCGGGCCAGCATGGCGGGCGGGCGCAGCGGCAGGTTGGCCACGTCGGGGAACACGCGCAGGCGCGTCGTGCGGGTCAGCAGGTGCCCGGCGAGCGCGACCGCGTCCAGAAACTGCCCCACGTACGGATGGTCCTGGACGCCGACGAGGTCGAGCCCGCTCCGCTCGGCGGCGTCGGTCACCTCGTGGGTGAGAGAGACGTCATAGGTGGGGGTCAGCGAGACCCCGAAGACATGTTCGCTCATGGTCATCGCACCGTACACCGGCGTCCAGGGGCGGCTCATCCGCTGAAAAGCTCAATGCGCGCCGGGGCCTCGCGCCGGGCCGCCGGGGGCGGGAATTAGGCCCCCGAAGAAACTCTGCATATCGGAATTCGGTGAAGCGATTAACCTGACTGAACGCTTGACTCGCCATTATGCGGAGTGTTCCATTGTCGTGCGAGATGTGATCTTCCTCGTGTTCCCCGAAATCGAACCAGGCGCTCTCCCGATCGGGGGAATGCCGCACGTCGACAGAAAGGCACACATGCGCATCACATTATTACGCAGCGTCAAGGCTTTCGTCGCCGCCTCGGCGACGGCGCTCACCATGGCGGCGGCGCCCGCCGGGGCCTCCTCCGCCGAGGAGCCGCAGTTCGCGGAGATCGCCCGCCAATATCTGCAGGACCGCGCGACGCGGCTGGTCAGCGACGCCCCCGCCCGCACGCTCACCTCGGTGCCCTCGACCGGCGCGCTCGCCGACCGGCTGACGCGGGAGGCCGCCGCTATCGACGAGCGCAGGCGGCTCCTGCGCGAGGCCAACGGCGGGCACAAGCAGGCGGATGTCCAGGTCGCCGAGGTCGCCTCCACGCGGGAGGGCGACACCGTCGAGCTGCGGGTGGCCGAGCGCACCAAGCTGTACTTCGCCCGCCCCCTCGCCGACGCCCCCGCGTTCGAGGAGTACGCGCTGAACCACCGGTTCGTGTTCGAGCGGCAGGGCGCCCAGTGGGTGATGCGCGACGCCCGGCCCGAGCCGGCGGCGGGCGAGCTCGCCCCCGACACCCAGCCGCAGGCGGCACGCGCGCCGAAGACCTCCCCGAAGGCCACCGCGCCCGCCGGCCGCGAGCCGTCGTCCGTCGACCGGCCCCGCAAGGGCGCCGCCGTGGCCCCGGACAAGCTCGCCCGGTCCACCGAGGCGGCCCTGGCCTGGGACTACACGGCCATGCTGAACTACGCCAACACCTACTGGGACACCTACAACCCTGACTACCGCACCTATGGCGGGGTCGGCGGCGACTGCACCAACTTCATCTCCCAGATCGTCACCGCCGGAGGCTGGACCGAGGTCGGCTCCTGGCCCGACAGCCGCTCCGACAACGCCAACTGGTTCTACGGCGACTACACCTGGACCACCAGCTACACCTGGCCGGCCGCCGAGAACTGGTACTGGTTCGCCCAGCACGAGTCGGCCAGGACCACGTACCTGGGCAACGTCTGGGACATGCTGACCACGGACGTCCTCCAGGTCGACTTCGACCGTGACGACAACATCAGCCACTCGCTGTTCGTGACCGACCGGTCGAGCGACGGCGAGCTCTATCTGACCTATCACTCCAACAACACGCACAACAAACCGCTGAGCAGCTTCCTGGCCGCCAACCCCGACGCCTGGTACTACGCGCACCGCACCTGATCGCCGCTCCCGGGACCCATTTCCAGAATTATGCTCGCCCCGGAGAAGAATCTCCTGAACATGGAAGAATATCGCCGATCAATGTCGGAATCAGGAGGTGGGTCCCGAATGGCATCCCGTCGTGGCGCCATTGTCGCGCTGGCGATTCTGGCCGCCGGATGCGCGGCGGGCGCCGGGCACGGCGCGTCCTCGCCCAGGGCCGCGGTCGACGCGTACATCGCCGGGCTCAACGCCGCCGACTCCGCGGCGCTGGCGCGGCTGGCGCCGCCGGGCAACGACGCGCGCGGCGACATCGCCCGGCGGCTCGCCGCGCACGGCGGCCAGGAGATCCGTCTCACGTCGGCCGACCTCGCCGACGACATCAGCCCCGACGTCGTCAACGCCCGCCTGGCCGGGCACGGCGCCCGGGGGGCGTACCGGGAGCGGCTGACGGTCACCCGATGCGAGGAGTCCTGGTGCGTCGTGCTGGGACAGGCTCCGTCGAGTCGCCCCACATCCGACACATCGCGATATTCCTGACATTTCCTGACTGCTGGGTGAAAGGAACCCCAACAGCGGGAAGGGAGCATCCCAGAGCGACCCGTGCCGCCTGCAGTGATGGAAGGGAGTGCCGATGCTCGACGAGAACGCCGTCCACGAACACGTCCGCGGCATCTGCTTCAAGACCGGCCCGCCCGGACTGGTCGGAGTCGAGGCCGAATGGCTGATCCACGACCTCGGCGCGGCCGGGACCCGCGTCCCGCTGCGCCGCCTGGCGGCCGCCGTCGAGGCGGCCCACCCGCTGCCCGAAGGCAGCCTCGTCACCTACGAACCCGGGGGCCAGCTCGAACTGAGCACCCCCGCCAGGCCCGGCCCCGCCGCCGCGCACCACGCGCTCGCCGCCGACCTGCGCCACCTCGACCGCCACCTGGCCGACGCGGGGCTGACCCGCGACGGCTGCGCCCTGGACCCGCGTCCCGCCGCCCGGCGGCAGCTCACCGACCAGCGCTACGCCGCCATGGAGTCGTACTTCGACAGCTTCGGACCGGCCGGGCGCGCCATGATGTGCTCCACCGCCTCCCTCCAGGTGTGCCTCGACATCGGCCACGACGAGGAGCAGGCACGGGCGCGCTGGCGGCTGCTGCACCGGCTGGGCCCCGTGCTGCTGGCCGCGTTCGCCAACTCCCCGCTGTGGCGGGGACGGCTGACGGGCTGGCGCTCCACCCGGCAGGCCATCTGGCAGGCGCTCGACCCCTCGCGGGTCACCCCGGTCGCCTCCGGCGGCGGCGACCCGTGGACCGCGTGGGCCCGCTACGCGCTCGACGGCCGCGTCATGGCCGTCCGCAGGAACGACGGCCCCTGGAAGGTGAACCCCGGGCTGCGCTTCCGCGACTGGCTGCGCGACGGGCTCGACGGCGGCCCCACCCTGGACGACCTGACCTTCCACCTGAGCACGCTGTTCCCGCCGATCCGGCCGCGCGGCTGGCTGGAGCTGCGGATGATCGACGCGCTCCCGGAGCCGTGGTGGCCGGTGCCCGTCGCCGTCGCCGCCACGCTGGCCGACGACCCCGTGGCCGCCGACCGGTGCGCCGAGGCCGTGGAGCCGCTCCCGCCCGGCCGGTGGACCCAGGCGGCCCGCCAGGGGCTGGCCGACCGGGCGCTCGCCGCCGCCGCGCTCGGCTCCTTCACCGCCGCCCGCGACGCGCTGCGGCACGCCGAGCCGGCGCTGGCGTCGCTGGTCGACCGCTACATCGAACGGTACGTCGAACCCGGCCGGTGCCCGGCCGACGATCTCATCAGCGAGGTGCGCACGTGACCGAGGAAGACCGGATCAAGGAACGCGTCGCCGTCGAACTGACGTCGGCCCGGCGGCGCAGCCTGGGGCTGACCGTGGACGTCCTGGAGTCGCCGGAGCTGGTGGCCCAGCACTCCCCGCTGATGTCGCCGCTGGTGTGGGACCTCGCCCACATCGGCAACTACGAGGAGCAGTGGCTGGTGCGCGCCGCCGCCGCCGACGACCCGCTGCGGCCCGACCTCGACCACCTGTACGACGCGTTCGAGCACCCGCGCGCCGACCGGGTGACGCTGCCGCTGCTGCCCCCGGCCGAGGCCAGGACCTACCTCGACGAGGTGCGCTCGCGCGTGCTCGGCTCGCTCGAACGCGTCCGCCTGACCCCCGACAGCCCGCTGCTGACCGGCGGATTCGCGTACGGGATGGTCATCCAGCACGAGCACCAGCACGACGAGACCATGCTCGCCACCCACCAGCTCCGCCAGGGCGCCCCCGTGCTGGAGGTCCCCGGCCAGGCCGCCCCCTTCCTCGCCCCCGAGGCGCCGGAGGTGCTCGTGCCCGGCGGCCCGTTCGAGATGGGCACCACCGACGACCCCTGGGCCTACGACAACGAACGGCCCGCCCACCAGGTGGACCTGCCCCCGTACTGGATCGACGCCCACCCCGTGACCAACGCCGAATACCTGGCCTTCATCGACGCGGGAGGCTACGAGCAGCCCCGCTGGTGGCACGAGAAGGGCCGGAGCTGGCTCGCCAGGACCGGCAAACGCGCCCCGGCGTTCTGGCAGCGGACCGGCGGCCAGTGGGTGCGCCGCCGCTTCGGCCGGATCGAGCCGCTGCCGCCCGACGAGCCGGTCCAGCACGTCTGCTGGTACGAGGCCGACGCCTACGCCCGCTGGGCGGGCAAACGGCTGCCCACCGAGGCCGAATGGGAGAAGGCCGCCCGCCACGACCCCGCCACCGGCGCCTCCCGCCGCTTCCCCTGGGGCGACGGCGAACCCGGCGCCCACCACGCCAACCTGGGGCAGCGGCGGCTCGGCCCGGCCCCGGCCGGCTCCTACCCCGCGGGCGCGTCCGCCCACGGCTGCCGCCAGATGGTCGGCGACGTGTGGGAGTGGACGTCCACCGACTTCACCGGCTACCCCGGCTTCCGCGTGTTCCCGTACAAGGAGTACTCCCAGGTGTTCTTCGGCGCCGACTACAAGGTGCTGCGCGGCGGCTCCTGGGCCACCCACCCCACGGTGGCGCGCGGCACGTTCCGCAACTGGGACTACCCGATCCGCAGGCAGATCTTCTGCGGGTTCCGCTGCGCGAGGGACGCCGGCTGAATGTGCCGCCACCTCGCCTACCTCGGGCCGCCGGTCGGGCTGCACGACCTGCTGTACGCGCCGCCGCACTCCCTGCTCACCCAGTCGTACGCGCCGCGCAGGCAACGCCACGGCCGGGTGAACGCCGACGGGTTCGGCGTGGGCTGGTACCACCCCGGCCGCGACAACCCGGTCCGCTACCGCCGCGCCATGCCGATGTGGGCCGACGTCTCCTTCACCGACGTGGCCCAGGTCGTGTCCTCCACCTGCGTCGTCGCCGCCGTCCGCGACGCCACCCCCGGCTTCCCCGTCGACGAGTCCTGCGCCCAGCCGTTCACCAGCGACGGCTGGCTGTTCAGCCACACCGGCGCCGTCACCGGCTACGCCGCCGTGGAGGAACGGCTGTGCCGCGAGGCCGGACGCCAGGCGCCCGACGCCCGCGCGCCGGTCGACTCCGCGCCCCTGTTCGGCCTGGCCGTCCGGCTGTGGCGGCAGGGACGGCCGCTCGACGACGCCCTCGCCGCCGTCACCGCCTACGCCCGCGGCCTCGCGCCCGGCCGCTACAACCTGCTCGCCACGGACGGCGTCCGGCTGGCGGCCACCGCCTGCGGCGACGGCCTCTACCTGCGCCGGACCGGCCAGGCCGTGCTCATCGCGTCCGAACCGTACGACGACGGCCCCGGCTGGACGGAGATCCCCGACGGATCGCTCGTCACCGCCGGCAGCGCCGGAGTCGCCGTCCGACCACTTCAGGAGACCTCATGCCTCAACCTGTGATCGAACGCCACCTGACCGCCCGCGACCTCGTCGAGTCGCTGCGCCGCGACGTCCGCGACGGGCTCACCGGGCCCGTCAGGAGCGTGCCGCCCAAATGGGGGTACGACGAGCGCGGCAGCGAACTGTTCGAGCAGATCACCCGGCTGGGCGAGTACCACCTCACCCGCGCCGAACGCTCCATCCTGATCGCCAGGGCCGCCGAGCTGGCCGCGCTCACCGGCGCCGACACCCTGATCGAGCTCGGCGCCGGATCAGGGGAGAAGACCCGGCTGCTCCTCGACGCGCTCGGCGACGCCGGGCACCTGCGCAGTTACGTCCCGGTCGACGTCAGCGGCGACTTCCTCGCCGACGCCGCCCGCCGGATCGGCGCCGACTACCCCGGCCTCTCGGTCCGGGCCATCGTCGCCGACTTCGAGGGCGACCTGGGCGTCCTGCCCGACGAGGGCCGGCGGCTCGTCGCCTTCCTCGGCTCGACCGCCGGCAACATGTCGCCCGTCGAACGGCTGTCCTTCTACTCCCGCCTGCGCACCGCCATGCGCCCCGGCGACGCCCTGCTGCTCGGCCTGGACCTGGTGATGGACCCCGACCGGCTGGATGCCGCCTACGACGACGCCCTCGGCCTCAGCGCCGAGTTCAACCGCAACCTGCTGCACGTCATCAACCGGGAGCTGGACGCCGACTTCGTCCCCGACCTGTACGAGCACGTCTCCCTGTGGGACCCGGACGCCGAGTGCGTCCGCAGGCGGCTGCGCGCCAGCACCGACCAGCAGGTCCTCATCCGCGACCTCGACCTGGAGGTGCGCTTCGCCGCCGGGGAGGAGATCGACACCGAGATCTCGGACAAGTTCCGGCGCGGCGAGGTGCGCGAGGAGTTGCGCCTGGCCGGGTTCGACCCGGTCCGCTGGTGGACCGACCTGCCCGGCGACTTCGCCCTCTGCCTCGCCGTCCCCTCCCCGGAGGCCGCGCGTCCGGCAGGCTGAGGGCAGGTCAGCTCACGGCCGGGGCGGGCGGGCCGCGGTGAGGCGGGCGCGCAGGGCCGCCTTGACGCCGGGCCAGTCCTCGGCGGTCGCGGCGAACATCGCCGAGTCGCGCAACCTGCCCTCCTCGCCCGGCGCCCACGACACCGACCAGGAGCGCAGCACGCCCTCGAACGGGATGCCGAGCCGTTCGAGGGCCCGGCGGCAGCGGGCGTTGCGGGCGTCGGTCTTGAGGTCGACGCGGGCGACACCGAGCGTCTCGAAGGCGTACGTCATCAGCAGCAGCTTGGCCTCGGTGTTGATCCCGGTGCCCTGCGCCGAGGCGGCCAGCCAGGTGAACCCGATCTCGATCGCGCGCAGCCCGGGCCGGTCCGGCCAGCCGCGCGGATCCCACAGCCCGGTGCATCCCACCGGCCTGCCGTCGGCGACCCGTACCTGCCCGAACGGGGTCAGCCCGGCGCGGCCGAGCTGGGCCGCCACGTAGCCGGCCATCTCCGCCGCCCGCGGCACCAGCGTGAACCCGTACGACGACCGCTCCTCCTCGGCGGCCTCCGCCAGGCCGGCCACGTGCCGCGTGTCGAGCGGCTCCAGCCGTACGAGGTCACCGGCCAGCACGGGGACGTCGAGCCGCATGGGGTCTCCCTTTCCGGGTCAGGGGCGCAGATCATGCCATCGCCGCCGGGACGCCGTCAATCGGCGGGACGCGGGGTGAGGCCCGCGGTGACCAGGTCGATGAGCAGGTCGAGGACCCTGGCCTGAAGATCGGGGTCGCCGAGCCGGTCGGCGAACATCGGCACCAGCAGCACGCACTGGAGCACCCCGATGACCACGGCGGGCTCGGCGGCGACGAGCTCGCCGTCCGCCTGCCTGGCCGTGACGTACGCGCCCAGCGCGGTCGCCGGGGTGCTACCAGGCGGCGTCCGGCGACACGCTGCCGCGCGGGAGGTCGCCGCGGTCGATGCGGACCGAGCTGGTCGTGCCGTCGCGCAGGTCCAGCCGGTGCATTCGCCAGGCGTGCGTGAAGAGCAGGTGGCGGCCGGTGCCGTCGACGTCGAACCGCATGGCGAGCGAGGCGCCCTTGGGCGGCTCCGGCTTGGCGAGCAGTGCCGGGACCCCGCCGTCGGCGGGGATGCGCTCGACCGCGTGGCCGACGGCGTAGACCAGCGCGTCGCCGTCGGGGGTGTACGCCACCGACGTCATGGGCGGCACGCCCGACGCCGGTCTGAGGGGCCGGGTGGCGGCGAACAGATCCGTTGCCGGGCTGGTCAGGTCCAGGACGCCGAGCCCCTGGGGCGACGACACGACGGCGAGGCTCCGCCCGTCGGGCGCCCACGACAGGCCGGTCACCAAGGCGTCGCCGGCGTGCCAGTCGCGCCGCCTGCCCGTGGCGACCTCCACGACGGACACGACGCTCCCGCCGGGCACCAGGTCGGCGAACGCGAACCGGCTCCCGTCGTGGCTCAGCGCCAGCGCCGGCACGACCCCGGGCACGCGCGCCCCGGTGTCCGGCACCAGCTCGGGCGCGCCGGGCCGGCCGTCGTCGCCGAGCCGGACCCGGAAGAAGCGGGTGCCCGCCGGGCTGGTGCCGGAGAACAGGAACGTCCGGTTGTCGGGCGCCGCCGCCCCCAGCTTCCACGACGACTCGACCCCCGGCGGGAGCGGCACCGCCGCGATGAACCTGCCGGTGCCGGCGTCGTGGACGGACGGGGGAACCGGCGTGATGACCGCCTCCTTGGACCCCTCCGGGAAGCGGGCGGCCGGCAGGTTGGCGGCGACGAAGAAGCGCGGCGGCCCCGTCACCGGCAGCGCCTCACCGGTCGCCGCCGCCTCGGTCAGCGACGACACGAGGGCCGGCTTGCCCGGCGGCGTCATCGGGGACGACATCGGCGGCGACCCCGAGGGCCGTACCGGGGGCGAGCCGGAGGGTCGTACCGGGGGCGCTTCGGAAGGGGGTGCCGCGAGGTGCGGCGTGCCCGAGGGGCCCGTGGGCCCCGACGGGGGAGTGGGCGGCGCGCTGGGGAGCCCGGCCCCGTCCTGTGCGGCGGCGGGCAGGAGGGTGACGCGCCCGGAGCCGGGCTGCTCCCCGCACCCGCCCAGGCACGCCAGCACGAGTAACCCCGACATGGCGACCGCCGCGCGCGAAAGCATGAGTCGATCATCAGCCGCTCCCGCGTGGCCGTCAAATCCCTGGAAAGTGGGAGATGCGACAAGACGAGACGGTCCGTCTTGACGACGGCTCCGGTGACCCTTACAGTCATCACATCGAAGGCGAGACGGACCGTCTCGTCGCTGACCGATCGGAGTCCCGTACATGCGCACCTGGTTCATCACCGGAGCCAGCCGCGGCCTCGGCCGCGCATTCGCCCTCGCCGCCCTGGAGCGCGGCGACCGGGTGGCCGCCGCCGCCCGCACCATCGCCCGGCAGGACTTCGACGACCGCTTCGGCGACCGGGTGCTCGCCCTGCCGCTGGACGTGACCGACCGCGAAGCCGTGTTCGCCGCCGTGGACACCGCCGCCGCGCACTTCGGCGGGCTCGACATCGTGGTCAACAACGCCGGGATCATGTCCTCGGGCATGGTCGAGGAGTTCACCGAGGCCGAGGCGCGGGCCCAGCTCGACGTCAACCTCTTCGGGGCGATGTGGGTCTGCCAGGCGGTCATGCCGCACCTGCGCGCCCAGGGGTCCGGCCACGTCGTGCAGGTCTCCAGCATCGCCGCGCTGGGCGGCTTCCCCAGCACCGGCCTCTACAGCGCGAGCAAGTTCGCGCTGGAGGGCATGAGCGAGGCGCTGGCGATGGAGGCGGCGGCCTTCGGGGTCAAGGTCAGCATCGTCCAGCCCGGCGGCTACTGGACCGACCTCTACACCAGCATGACGGCGACCACGCCGAAGCCGGAGTACGGCCCGCTCCGCGCCGAGCTGGAGAAGCAGTGGGCCGAGGGCTCGATCGACAGCGAGCCGAGGCTGGCCGCCGAGGCGCTGCTCAAGCTCGTCGACAGCGACGACCCGCCGCTGCGGCTGCTGCTCGGCAGCATGGTGTACGACCTGGCCTTCGACATCTCGCGGCGGCGGATGGACACCTGGAGCGCCTGGGAGCAGGTCAGCCGCGCCGCCGAGCACGCCGTGCCCGCGCCCGGTGGCGACGCCTGACCCGGCCGCGCCCCCTGGGAACGCCTCAGGCCCGTGCCTCACCCGGCCGGGCGCGCCACATCGTCGCCCCCGCGGCCAGGACGAGGGCGGCGGCGAACCAGAGGACGCCCTGGAGCGGCAGCGCGTCGACGATCGTGCCGCCCGCCAGCGCGCCGAGTCCGATCGCGAGGTTGAACACCGCCACCCACAGGGCGGTGGCCTCCTCGACCGCCTCCGGCGCCGCCTTGATCATCCACGTCTGGAGGCTGGTGGAGACGCCGCCGTAGGACAGGCCCCAGGCGAGGAGCAGCGCCACCCCGCCCACCGCGCCGGCCCCGGCCACCGGGTAGAGCAGCACGGTCGTCCCCAGGGCGGCGGCGATGGCGAGGATCGTCCGGCGCGGCCGCCCGGCCACGGCGGCCCCGGCGACGAAGTTGCCCGCGACGCCGGCGACGCCGAAGGCGAACAGCAGCGGCCCGACGAACCGTGCGTCGATGCCCGACAGGTCCCGCAGCACCGGGGTGACGAACGTGTAGGCGGCGAAGTGCCCGGTCACGATCAGGAAGGTGGCCAGGATGCCGGCGCGGACGCCCGGGTTGCGGAACTGGCCGGCCAGCCGCCGGAGCCCGACAGGCCGCGCGGCGGCGAGCGGCGGCAGCACGGTCAGCAGGGCGACGAGCACGACCAGCGCGAGCGCGCTCAGCGCGCCGAAGGCGATCCGCCAGTTCGCCAGCCCGCCGATCACGGTGCCGATGGGGACGCCGAAGACGTTGGCGGCCGCGACGCCGCCGAAGATGACGGCCGTGGCCCGGGGCACGAGCGGCGCGGGCACGAGCCGTACGGCCAGGCCGCCGGCGACGGCCCAGAACCCGCCGATCGCCACGCCGACCAGCACCCGGGAGGCGATCAGGAGCGGGTAGCCGGGGGCCAGCGCGGAGGCCAGGTTGGCCGCCGTCATGAGCCCCATCAGGGCGACCAGCAGGAGCCTGCGGTCCATCCGGCCGACGAGCAGCGGCACCACCGGGGCCGCGACGGCGGCGACGACGCTCGGCACCGTGACCATCAGGCCCGCCGCGCCCTCGGACACCGCCAGCGCCGATCCGACGGGGGCGAGCAGCCCGATCGGCAGTTGTTCGGCCGTCACCAGCAGGAACGTGCCGAGGGACACCGCGGACACCGCGGTCCAGCTCCTCGCCGTGCGCGTCACGGTCATGTCGGGTCTTCCTCTCCTTATTTGGGAGCGATCGCTCCCATATGACCGCAGACCCTAATACGGGAGCGATCGCTCCACAACACGGGGTAGGATGACGACCATGGCGCGACCCAGGGAGTTCGACGAGCAAGAGGTGATCGCCAAGGCCACGGACCTGTTCTGGCGTCGCGGCTACAACGCCACGTCGGTCCGCGACCTCGGCGCCGAGCTCGACCTCAAGCAGAGCAGCCTCTACCGCACCTTCACCGACAAGCGCGCGCTGTTCCTGCGCACGCTCGACCACTACCGGGCCACCGAGTCCACGCAGGCCGAGGAGCGGCTCAACGCGCCCGGCGCGAGCGTCGAGGTCCTGCGCGACTGGCTCCACTGGATGGTCGGCCACGACGCCGGCCGGGGCTGCTTCGTCGTCAACACGGCCGCCGAGCTCGGCACCACCGACCCCGGCGTGCGGCAGAAGACCGAGGCCGCCTTCGACGTCACCCGCGAGACCCTGGCGTCCCTGCTGCGGCGCGGCGTCCACGACGGCGACCTGCCCGCCGCGCTGGACGTCGAGGCCGCCGTGGAGCTGCTGTTCACCACCGTGCTCGGGCTGCGCCTGCGCGAACGCGCCGGGCACGACCCCCGGCGCATCGCCACGGCCATCGACTACGCCATCAGGACGATCTCCGCCGCCGACCGCTGATCAGCGGCGGGTCAGGCGCAGCGTGACCAGCTCGAACGGGCGCAGCGTCAGCGCGACAGTCCCGTCCTCGTGCGGCACCTCGTGCGGCAGCTCGCGCAGCGGCCGCTCCAGCAGGTCCGTCGCCGTCACCGTGCCGACCGGGAACCCGGCCCTGAGCGTCGTCGCCGCCCGGCCGCCGCGCGACTCGTGGAAGCGGACGACCACGTCGCCGCTGCCGTCGTCGGCCAGCTTCACCGCGGTGATCACCACGGCCTCGTCGCCGATCGTGACGAGCGGCGCCACCGGGACGTCGCCGGGCAGCTCGCGCTCGGGCAGCGTGAGGAAGTAGCCCTCGCGCACCGCGTCGCCGATCGCCGCGCCCGGCACCAGCGCGTGGACGAAGGCGTGCGCCCCCTGGTCGGTCTCCGGGTCGGGGAAGCGCGGCGCGCGCAGCAGCGACACCCGCACCGTCGTGGTCGTGCCGCCGTCGTCGCGCACCGCCCGGGTCACGTCGTGCCCGTACGTGGACGCGGTCACCACCGCCGCCCCCCAGCCGGGCTCCTCCACGTGGACGAACCGGTGGTTGCACGCCTCGAACCTGGCCGCCTCCCAGCTCGTGTTCGTGTGCGTGGGGCGCTGGACGTGGCCGTACTGGGTCTCGGCGGCGTAGCGGTCGGCGCGCACGTCGAGCGGGAAGGCCATCTTGAGGAGCTTCTCCGTCTCGTGCCAGTCCACCTCGGTCCGCACCTCGATCCGGCCTGCGGCCAGCGTGTACGTCTGGATGACGGAGGAGGAGCCGAAGGACCGGGTGACGCGGACGGCCCGGCCGTCGGCCGTGAGGTCGTCCACGGAGGTCAGGTCGGTGACGGTGTTGCGGTAGAACTCGTCCACGTCCCAGGCGTCCCACCTGTTGGGCAGGTCCTGGTGGAGCTGGAGCAGGGCGGCGGCGTCGCCGGGCGGCAGGCTCTCGCGGCGGGCGCGGTGGTCGTAGGCGGAGACGATCAGGCCGCGCCCGTCGATCTCGGCCCGGACCAGCCCGTCGTCGAGCACGTACCCGCCGCCGTCGCGCGGGCGCACGGTCACGGCCGGCGCTGGCTCGGCCGGGGCCGCGCCGCCCGCCGGCACGCCGCGCCGGGCGTGCGGGGCCGCGTTGAACACCAGCCGCCCGCCCGCCGGGGCGTCGCCCGCCAGCGCCCGCTGCGCCGCCAGCACGATCCCCTCCAGCTCGCGCGCCAGCCTCGCGTACGTGTCGCGCGCCTCGCGGTGCACCCAGGCGATGGACGAGCCGGGCAGGATGTCGTGGAACTGGTGCAGCAGCACCGTCTTCCACACGCGGTCGAGCTGCTCGTACGGGTACGGCGCCCCGGCGCGGACGGCGGCGGTGGCCGCCCACAGCTCGGCCTCGCGCAGCAGCGCCTCGCACAGCCGGTTGCCCTGCTTGGTCCCGGCCTGGCTGGTCAGCGTGGCGCGGTGCAGCTCCAGGTAGAGCTCGCCCACCCACACGGGCGGGTTCGGGTAGTCGGCCTCGGCCCTGGCGAAGAACGCGGCCGGGGTCTCCCAGGTGACGGTGGGGGAGCCCTCCAGGTCGCGCAGGCGGGCCGCCTTGCCGACCATCTCGCGCGTGGTGCCGCCCCCGCCGTCACCCCAGCCGGTGGGCGCCAGGGAGTGGCGGGCCGCGCCCTTCTCGCGGAAGTTGCGCGCGGCGTGGGCCAGCTCGCCGCCCTTCATCGAGCAGTTGTAGGTGTCGACCGGCGGGAAGTGCGTGAAGATCCGCGTGCCGTCGATGCCCTCCCACAGGAACGTGTGGTGCGGGAACCTGTTGACCCGGCTCCACGAGATCTTCTGCGTGAGCAGGCGCCTGGCCCCGGCGGCCTTGATGATCTGGGGGAGCCCGGCGGCGAAGCCGAACGTGTCGGGCAGCCAGGCCTCCTCGTTGTCGATGCCGAACTCGTCGATGAAGAAGCGCTTGCCGTGGACGAACTGCCGGGCCATCGCCTCCGAGCCGGGCATGTTCGTGTCGGACTCCACCCACATGCCGCCCGCCGGGACGAACCGCCCCTCGGCCACGGCCTTGACGACCTGGGCCCACACCTGCGGCCGGTGCTCCTTGATCCAGGCCCACTGCTGGGCCTGCGACATGGCGAAGACGAAGCCGGGCTCGTCGGCCAGCAGCGCGGTCATGTTCGCGGCGGTGCGGGCCACCTTGCGGACGGTCTCGCGCAGCGGCCACAGCCAGGCCGAGTCGATGTGGGCGTGCCCGACGGCGCTGATCCGGTGCGCCGACGGCGCGGCCGGCACGGCGAGCACCCCGGCCAGCTCGGCGCGGGCGGCGGCGGCCGTGGCGTTGACGTCCTGGAGGTCGATCCGGTCCAGGGCGCGGCCCACGGCGCGCAGCACGTCCCAGCGGCGGGCGCCGTCCACCGGCAGCTCCGCCATCAGCTCGCCCAGCACCTCCAGGTCGAGGACGAGGTCCCACACGGTCCGGTCGAAGACCGCCAGGTCCATGCGGCCCAGCCGGTACAGCGGCGCGGTCCCGGCGGTGTCCCGGTCGCCGAGCGCGGTGGGCCGGAACAGGGGATGGCCGAGGATGACCGGGTTGGAGGCGGCCTCGACGTGCAGCCGCACGCTCTCGCCGCCCCGCGCGGGCGCGGCGACGCGCACCCACTGGTTGCGCGGGTTGAGCCCCTTGACCGGGCTGCCGTCGGGCAGGTGGACGAGCCCCTCGCACTGGAAGCCGGGCATGTTCTCGTCGAAGCCCAGGTCGAGGACGGCCTCCACGATGCGGCCGCGCCAGGCCGAAGGGACGGTGCCGGTGACGGTGAACCAGCTCGTGCCCCACGGCGCGCCCCAGGCGTCTCCGGCGGCGATCGGGCCGGGGACGGCGGCCAGCCCCTCGGCCACGCTCACGGGCTCGCCGGGCGCGTGCCACACGGCCACGTCCAGGGGCACGGACTCCGGGTACACCGCGGGGCGGATGCGCTCGTCGAGCACCCGCTTGAGCCGGGCTTCGACCAGCGCGCGGTCGTCATGCATGGGGAACTCCTCGGTGGGGTGACGGGGCTCGGCGCGTACGGTCCCCGGCGGGCAGGGTGACCGCATGGGTTAGCATGGCCGTCATGGAGATCGAGGTCGACAGAATCTAGCCACCGAGCTGCCGGTGGCTTCCATCGGCGCAGGGCGGGTGCCCGCGCCGGTGCATGACCGTTTCTCCCGACGCGGGAGCGTGTGTCCGCCCTGTGGGGTGTCGACCCGCCGCGTCCGGGCTCTCCGGCACGCTCGCACCGGTTCCGGTCCCCGATTCGTGCCCGCGAACGCGCGAATCCCCTCCGTAGCTGACGGGAAGAGCACTTCACCCATGTCCAAGTCTGTCATCACCTTCCGCGACCTGTCCTTCGAGTGGCCGGACGGCGCCGTCGCGCTCTCGGGCGTCAACGGCACGTTCGGCGCCGGGCGCACCGGTCTGATCGGCCGCAACGGCGCCGGGAAGTCGACGCTGCTGCGCCTGATCGCCGGCCTGCTGAAGCCGACCTCGGGACACGTCGAGACCGCCGGCGAGGTCGGCTACCTGCCGCAGACGCTCACGCTCCGGCACGACACGACGATCGCCGAGCTGCTCGGCATCGACGAGGTCATCGCCGCGATCAGGGCCGTCGAGTCCGGCGACGTCGACGAGCGCCACTTCGACACGATCGGCGACGACTGGGACATCGAGTCCCGCGCCGACGAGGCCCTGCACCAGATCGGGTTCACCGCCGCGGATCTCGGCCGCCGCGTGGCCGAGGTCTCCGGCGGGGAGGCGATGCTCATCGCCATCACCGGGCTGCGCGTCCGCCGCACCCCGATCACGCTGCTCGACGAGCCCACCAACAACCTCGACCGGCCGACCCGCGCCAAGCTCGCCGGCTTCGTCGACCAGTGGCCGGGCACGCTCGTCGTGGTCAGCCACGACCTCGAACTGCTGGAGCGCATGGACCACACCGCCGAGCTGCACGCCGGCTCCCTCGACACCTTCGGCGGCCCGTACAGCGCCTGGAACGAGCACCGGGAGCAGGAGCAGGCGGCGGCGGTCCAGGCGGCGCGGTCGGCCCAGCAGGCGCTCAAGGTCGAGAAGCGGCAGCGGATCGAGGCCGAGACGAAGCTGGCGCGCAGGGAGCGCACCGCGAAGAAGACGCAGAAGGACGGCGGCATCCCGCGCATCCTGGCGGGCAACCGCGCCAGCCGGGCGCAGGCGTCGGCCGGGTCGTTGCGCTCGACGCTCGACGACAAGGTGCAGGCCGCGCAGGCGGCGGCCGACGCCGCCGACGCGCGGGTGCGCGACGAGGAGCACATCAGCCTGGTGCTGCCCGATCCCGGCGTGCCGCGCGGGCGGCGGATCGCCGAGCTGCACGACGGGGACCTGACCGTGGTGATCCAGGGGCCGGAGCGGGTGGCGCTCGTCGGGGCCAACGGCAGCGGCAAGTCGACGCTGGTCGAGCAGCTTCTCCGGGGCTCGGAGCCCGTGCCCGGCAGGCCGTACGGGCGGCTGCTGACCGAGCTCGTCGGCTACCTGCCGCAGCGGCTCGACGGGCTCGACGACGAGGCGAGCGCGATGGCGAACGTGGGCGCGGTCGCCCCCGGGGCGGCGCAGGGCACGATCCGCAACCAGCTCGCCCGGCTGCTGCTGCGGGGCGACAGCGCCGACCGTCCGGTGCGCACGCTGTCGGGCGGCGAGCGGTTCCGCGTCGCGCTCGCGCGGCTCCTGCTGGCGGAGCCGCCCGCCCAGCTCCTGATCCTGGACGAGCCGACGAACAACCTCGACCTCGCCAGCGTCGAGCAGCTCGCCGAGGCGCTCGACGCCTACCGGGGCGCGCTGCTCGTCGTCAGCCACGACGTCGCGTTCCTGGAGCGGATCGGCGCCGGGACGGTCGTCGAGCTCGACGCGGAGGGCCGCATGCGGCAACGCCGCGACCTGACCGGGTGACGACTCGCTCGGACCGTTCCATATCCCCACTACCTCCTATTTCCTCTGTTTACTGAAATTCCAGACAACGCCTGACTATTTTCGGAATGCTTAATATCCGATATCTGCGCCCCGAATTCCGCTTGCCGGTGCCATACTGGGCACTGGCAAGCTCGTGGGAGCGCTCCCATGAGGAGGTCTGACGAGAGGCGCGCGATCCGAATGACGGCCTACGACGGGCCCCCGTCACGCCGGTGGGCAGCTCACGTGTGGTGGATCGCCCTGGCCGTGGGCGCCGGCGGCTTCGTGTTCGTCTGGCTCGCCACCCCGCACGCCCGCGAGATCGGCAACACCTGGGACCTCGTCGCCCGGCTCGCCGCCTTCGTCTGCCTGTGCGTCGCGATCGCGTTCTTCCCGTACGTGTCGCCGCGCCTGCACTGGCTGCTCTGCGTGCCGTTCCTGTTCTTCACCGGCTATCTCATTCCGCGCGTCAGCTGGTTCTATTACGGCGACGGCGCACGGCTCCAGGGCGACAGCTTCTACACCCATCTCTATCTGCTGCTCTATCCGGGAATCGTGCTCACCGTCGCCTCCGCCTACCGGCTGGCCGGCGGCAGCCCCGGCCGCACGCTGAAGATCATGGCCAGCGGCGTCGTCATCGTGTTCTCGGGGTTCCTGGACGTCATGTGGCAGGTCGTCAACCCCGTCGAGATCCCCGAGCTGATCGACGCCCCGCACATCAACCTGTTCACCGGCGGTCCCATCTCGTTCGGCGCGGCGATCGTCTTCACGCTCGCGCACGTCCCGATCGTCGTGGTGATCAACCTGCTGCCCCTGGACCGCTGGATCGGCCGCCTGCTCGCGCCCCGGCCCTGAGGCAGGCGTACGACTTCACGGAGGTGACCCTTGCCCCGCACCATCGACGTCTCGGTCGCGGCGCCCGCCTACAACGAGGCGGCCAACATCGCGGCCTCCGTCCGGGAGTGGCGCGACTACCTGCGCGGCCACCCGGCGGTGGGCGCGTGGGAGATCGTCGTGTGCGACGACGGCAGCTCCGACGGGACCGGCGCCATCCTGCGCGACCTGCGGGAGGACGTGCCGGAGCTGGTCGTCGTCACGTTCGGCCGCAACCGGGGCGCCGGGGCGGCGATCGCGGCGGCGATCGCCGCGACCCGCCTGGACTGGGTGGTGCTGCTCGACTCCGACGGCCAGTTCCCGATCGCCGAGCTGGACCGCTTCCTGCCCCGCGCGCTGGCGGGCGACGGCGTGGCGTTCTCCGGCGCCCGGCTCAGGAAGGCCGACAGCCTCCCCTACCGGTGGGGGTCGGCCGCCAGCGGCGCCGTCAGCAACGCCCTGCACGGCACCCGCTTCCGCGACTTCAACTCCATCTTCAAGCTGGTACGCGGCCCGCTGCTGCGCTCGGTGCCGCTCGAATCCGGCGGCATGAACTGCTCCACCGAGATCACCGCCCGCGTCACCGAGCTCGGCCACACCTGGGTGGAGATCCCCATCCGGCACCGCGCACGCGGCGGCGGCCGGCGAGGCTGGCGGTTCGCGCGCGGCGCGCTCGACCGCGCGCTGTTCGTCGCCTACCTCGGCTTCCGGCACCGGCTGTTACGCCGCGGGGTGCTGCGCGCGCCGCTGCCCGCCGAGGAGCGCTGATGGCCCCGCAGCAGCAGGCCCCGTGGCGGGTCACGATGTTCGGCGGCGGCCGGGGCGCGGCCAGCATCGCCCGCCGGCTGCTCGCCACGCCCGGCGCCGCGCTCACCCTGCTGATCAACGGCTACGACAACGGGCTGTCCACCGGGGCGCTGCGCCGCTACCTGCCGGGCATGCTCGGCCCGTCGGACTTCCGCAAGAACCTGCTGCTCCACCTCGACGCCGGAGACCCGCGCCTGGCCCTGCTGGAGCGCCGGCTGCCCGGCGGCGCCACCCCGGCCGACCTGGGCCGCCTGATCGACGAGCTGGCGGCGGCCGGGCCCGGCCTGGAGCCGATCGTGCGCGACCTGAAGGTGTTCGCCGCCCGGCTGGCCGCCCGCCCGGACGGGCTCGACCTGGCCGACTGCGCGCTCGGCAACCTCGTGCTCGCCGGGGCGTACCTGCGCCTGGACCGTGACTTCAACGCGGCCGTGCGCGCCTGCGCCGAGATGTTCGGCTCGCCCGTCGCGTTGGAGAACGTGACCGGCGGCGAGAACGCCTACCTGGCGGCGGTCAAGGCCGACGGGACGCTGCTGGCCGACGAGGCCGACATCGTCGGCCCGCAGAGCGCCGAGCCGATCACCGGGCTGTTCCTCCTGAGAGAGCCGATCACCGGCCCGCTCACCGGCCCGCTCACCGGCCCACTCACTGGCACTGAGCTGGCCCGGCGGGCCGCCACGATCACGCCGAACCCGCGCGCGCTGGCCGCGCTGCGCGACACCGACCTCATCGTGTACGGGCCGGGCACGCCGCACTCGTCGCTGCTGCCGAGCTACCTGACGCCGGGCGTCGCCGAGGCGATCGCGGGCAGCCGGGCGGCGGCCAAGGTGTTCGTCGTGAACCTGCGCGACGACCACGACAGCCAGGGCCTGACCGCCGCCGACCTGGTCGGCCGCACGCTGACGTACCTGCGCGACCCGGGCAACGAGCGCGGCACCGTCACCCACGTGCTGTGCCACGGCCGGACGCTGCCGCCCCGCGCCGGGCTGCCGGGGGCCCGCTGGGTGGCGGCCGACCTGGAGGACGAGCGCAGGCCGGGCACGCACAGCGGCGCCCGCACGGTGGAGGCGCTGGCGGCGGTGCGGGCCGGGACGAGCCTGGCGCGGGCCGGATGAGCGCCCCTCTGCGAGCCGCCGTCTCCGGGCGGCGGGTCTGGCTGTGCGACCTCGACGGGACGCTGGTGGACTCCGGCCCCGCCCACGAGGCCGCGTTCCGGCAGGCGATCGCCGAGCTCGCGCCCGCCGCGCTGGCCTCCTTCCGCTACGCCGCGCACGCCGGGGCGAGCACCGCCGAGGTGGCCGCCCGGCTGGTCGCCGACCCGGACGTGGCCGCCGAGCTGGCCCGGCGCAAGCAGCTCCGCTACCGCGAGCAGGTGGCGGCGGGCCGGGTCGCGGTCTTCCCCGGCGCGCACCGGCTCCTCGGCGCGCTCGCCCGCGCGGGCCTGGCCGCCTACCTGGTGACCAGCGGCAGCCGGGGCTCCGTCGAGCGCGTCCTCGCGGCGAGCGGGCTGGGCCGCCACTTCGCCGGCGTGCTCACCGCCGACGACGTCGCCTCGGCCAAGCCCGACCCGGAGTTCTACGCCCACGCCTGCCGCCTGTGGGGCGTCGAGGCGGCCGACGCGGTGGCGGTGGAGGACTCGGCGCACGGGGTGGCGTCCGCGACCGGCGCGGGGCTGGTCACGCTGCACGTCCACACGGCCGCGCCGGCCCCGGGAGCGGTGGCCGTACGCGATCTGCGCGAGCTCGTGCCCGTCGTGGAACAGGCCGTAGAACAGGCCGTCGAACGAGAGGTGAGTGCCGGTGAGTGACCGGATCTGTGCGGTGATCCCGGCGGCCGGCCGGGGGACCAGGCTGGGCCAGGCCATCCCCAAGATCATGATCGAGGTCGCGGACGGCGTCACCGTCTGGCACCTGCTCCACCGGCGGCTGCGGCCGTCCGTGGCGCACGTCCACGTCGTGCTCTCCCCGGACGGGGTGGGGCCGTTCCGGGAGCTGGCCGCCGCCGAGCTCGCCACCGGCGCTGTGTCGGTGAGCGTGCAGCGCGAGCCGACCGGCATGGGCGACGCGATCTTCGGCGCGGCTCCGCACTGGCGCGGCCACGACGCGATCCTCGTCGTCTGGGGCGACCAGGCGAACCTGTCGCCCGTCACCGTCCGCGCCGTGGCCGCCGCCCACACCGGGCCGGGGGTGACGCTCCCGCTGGTGGCGATGGCCGACCCGTACGTGGAGTACGAGTTCGGGCCCGCCGGGCTGACCCGGGTGCTGATGTCACGCGAGGGCGACCGGTGCCGTCCGGGCGGGCTCAGCGACATCGGCGTGTTCTGCCTGGCCACCGCCGGGCTGGAGGAGGC
The DNA here is from genome assembly GCF_040674795.1 of Nonomuraea sp. NPDC049725. NCBI lineage: Bacteria > Bacillati > Actinomycetota > Actinomycetes > Streptosporangiales > Streptosporangiaceae > Nonomuraea > Nonomuraea sp. NPDC049725. The sequence goes on from NZ_JBFANJ010000012.1 coordinate 29,998, forward strand.
GTGGGCCCGCTACGCGGCGGGGGCCGGGCGCGGCGCGGCGACCGGCGAGGTGAACTTCCTGCCGTTCCTGCCGCACCTGGCCCAGGATCTGGACTGGCCGGTGCGGGTGGTGCCGGTGGCCGACCCGGACGAGGCACGGGGCATCAACACGCCCGCCGACCTGGAGTTCGCCCGCCGGGCCCACGCGCGGTGGGCGACCTGACCGCGCCGCGCGCCCGCCTGGCCGGACTGCTCGACCGGCACCGGTGGGCGGCGGGTCCCACGCTGGTGAGCACGGTGGCCAGCGGCACCGCCGCCGCCACCACGCTCGTCATCGCCCGGGGCGCCGGGGCCGCCGCGTTCGGCCACTTCACCGTCGTGCTGACGATCGCGCTGATCGTCACCGTCGCCATGCTCACCAGCCTGCACTACGTCATGCTGCAGGAGTTGCCGCGCGCCGACCCGGCCGACCGGCCCGCGCTGGTCACCACCGCGCTGCTGGCCACGCTGGCGCTGAGCGTCGCGCTGGCGGCGGCGGGCCTGCTGGCCGCGCCGCTGCTGACGGGCCTGCTCGGGGTCGACGTCCGCACGCTCGGGTTCGCGCTCGCGCTGGCGCTGTCGATGACGCTCAACCAGCTCACCGAGAGCCTGCTGCGCGGGCTGGCCCGCTACGCGTTCGTGGCCTGGCTCAAGCTCGGCGTGGCGCTCGCCTACCTGGCGGCGGCCGGCTTCTGCCTGCTCGTGCTCGGCGTGCGCGACGCCGAGCCGTACCTGCTGGCGCTGATCGCCACCAACCTGCTCCTGGCCGCCGTCGCCGTGGCCGCCGCCGGGGTGCGGCCGCGTGCCTGGTCGGCGCCGCTGGCCAGGGCGCTCTACCGGCACGGCGCGTACGTGACGGCCATCGCCGCGCTCACCTCGGTGCTGTTCGGCGTGGACGTGATCTTCCTCAACCACTGGTCGGCCCCGGCCGACGTCGGCGTGTACTCCGTCTACAACGGCTTCCCCAAGCGGCTGCTCGGCGTGGTGTTCACCGACGGGATCGGCCTGGTGCTGCTGCCCGCGCTCGCCACCAGCGACAAACCCGCCGTCATGCGGCGCATCGCCCGGATCGCCCCGCTGGTCGGCGCCGCCACGGCGGTGTTCGCGTTCGCGGCGAGCACGGTGTTCTTCCTGCTGATGGGGGCCGAGTACCCGTACGCCGTCGGCCTCATGGCGCTGTCGGCGGCCGGGATCGGCGCCCACATGGTGTTCAACCTCTACGCCGTCGCCCTGCAGATGGACGGGGTGCGCGGCGCGCGGGTGCTCGTCGGCTGCCTGCTGGCCGGGTCGCCGGCGGCGCTGGCCGTCCAGGTGGCGTGCATCGCCTGGTGGGGGCTGACCGGCGGGCTGCTGGCGTTCGCGCTGTCCAATGTCATCCTCGTGGCCGTCGTCGGCGTCGTGGCCGCGCGGCTCTACCGTCGCCCGGAGGCCGAACGATGAGGATCGCCTACATCGTCAACCAGTTCCCGCCCAACATCACCGCCGGGCTGGGCCGCTACGCCGAGCTGATCACCCCGTACCTGGCGCGCGGGCACCGGCTGGCCGTCTTCACGCTGAACGACGGCCGCCAGACGGCCGAGGAGCGGCTGCCGGGCATCACCGTGCACCGGCCGCTGGGCCGCCTCCTCGGCGCGATCGGCCGGCGCAGGCGGCTCAACCGCACCAAGGGCGTGGAGTTCCTGCTGCTGGCGCTGACCGTGGTGGCGAGCAACTGGCGCTACTTCCTGCGGCTGCGCCGGTCGGCGCGCCCCGACCTGGTCGCGGTGCACGACTCGACGAACTTCCTGGCTGCGCTGCTGTGCCACTACGCGCTGAGGCTGCCGGTCGTGCTGCACGTCCACACGACCGAGTACGGGGTCGCCGAGCAGCGCAGCATCCCGGACCCGCTGGGCCTGTTCGCGGCGCTGGAGCGGTGGCTGGCGCGGATCTCCCGCCGGGTGGTGGTGGCCACGCCGGAGGTGCGCGACCAGCTCGTGGCGGCCGGGTGGGACCGCACGCCGATCGACGTGGTGCCGCTGGGCGGCACGTTCGAGCACCTGGTCGCCGATCCGGGCTTCGACCGGGCCGACCTGGACGAGGCGGCGGCGGGCCTGCGGGTGCGGCTGGGGATCGCGGCGGGCGATCCGGTGCTGCTGTTCGTCGGCCGGATCGAGCGGCAGAAGGGCGTCTACCAGCTCCTGGAGGCGTTGCCGGAGATCGCCGCCGGGCTGCCGGGCGTGCGGCTGGTGCTGGTGGGCGAGGGGGACGTGGCGGGCGTCGAGCGGATCGCCGCCGCGTCGGGGCTGACCGTGCTGGCCCCGGGCCGGTTCGTCGGCGGGCGGGAGCTGCTGGAGTTCTACGCGATGGCCGACGCGTGCGTGTTCCCGTCGCTGTTCGAGCCGTTCGGGCTGGTGGCGACCGAGGCGATGGCGCTGGGCAGGCCGGTGGTGCTGGGCGACGGGTTCTCGCGGATCTTCCTCGGCGACCCGGACCGGCCGGCGTGCCGGTTCGTCCGTGCCGGTGATCCGGCCGACATCGCGCGCGGCGTGCTGGCGGTCATGACCGACGCGCGGCTCGCCGGGGAGCTGGCCGAGCGCGGCAGGCGGCTGGTGAGCGAGGGCCTGAGCTGGGAGCGGGCCGCCCGCGAGACCGTGGCGTGCTACGAGGCCGCGCTCGGGCGGCTCACGCGTACCTCTTCCTGAGCCCCGGCAGCACCCGCAGCGACCCGACGGCCAGCCCGGTCACGAGCACCACGTGCACGGCCAGGTGCACGCCCATGAAGTACGCGGTGAACGCCGGGCCGCGCCTGCCGTGCACGAACCGGACCAGCTCCACGTCGGCCAGCACGAACCCGGCCACCAGCGCGGCGGGCACGGCGAGCAGCGCGGGCGACAGCAGGCCGAGCGGCAGGCACGCCAGCGCGAGCGCGCAGGCCAGGATGCCGGTGGGCCGGTTGGCGTGCTCGGGCTTGGCGGCGCCGCGCCGGTTGGTGGCCAGCGCGAGCGGGATGAGCGGCAGCGCGCGCCGCCACTGCTCGCCGAGGATCGGCAGCAGGTCGCTGCCGTCGTCGTGCCGGCCGACCACGGTGTCGGTGAGCACGATCCGGCTGCGGACGGCCAGGCGGCTGCTGTACTCGACGTCCTCGCAGTCGCGCAGGCTCTCGTCGAAGCGGCCGGCGCCGAGCAGGACGTCGCGGCGGATGGCGGCCAGCGCGAACACGACGCTGTTGACCTCGCCCAGGTGGCGGCGCCGCCAGTGGACGGCGTGCAGGATGCGGTACCACTCGGCGGGGCCGTCGTCGATGAGCGGCTCGGTGTCGTACACGCCGTGCACGCAGCCCACGTCCGGGTCGCCGTCGAGGATCGCCAGCGCGTTGGCGACGGCGTCGGGCCGCAGCGCCACGTCGGAGTCCAGGTAGAAGATTACGTCGCCGGTGGTGGCGTCGGCGCCGGTGTTGCGGGCGGCCGACACGCCGCGGTTGACGGGTATCCGCACGACCCGGCAGCCGAGCTCCTCGGCCAGCTCGGCCGAGCCGTCGGTGCTGGCGTCGTCGACGACGACGATCTCGTCGGGCAGCCGGGTCTGCGCGAGCACGGCCTCCAGGCACAGGCGCAGGGTCTTGGTGGCGTTGTAGCAGGGCACGATCAGGGACACGGTGGTCATGGTGGCTCCCGGCCGGGACGCGACTGTCGATCAAGGATGGCACAGGGGCCGCCGCGTACGTCCTGGTTATGTGTGATCTGTCAGGACTTGTCAGGCGGGAAAGTGCTGCCCGGCGACGCGCAGCCGCAGCGCCGCCGTACGGGTGTGGCCTCGGGCGCCGCGCAGCTCCACCTTGACCGACTTCCCGGCCCTGCGCACGCCCCGGTCGGCCTCCGCGACCGAACGCACCTCCCACGGCAGCGTGATCCGCACCTCGTCGGCGCTCCGCGACGGGTCCGAGACCGCGAGCCGCAGCCGGTCGTGGTCGCGGCGGAGCACCAGCGCGCACGGACCGTCGGCCTTCAGCGGCCCGTACGGGGTCTCGACCGTCGCCGCCCGCCAGAAGACGGCGGCGAGCAGGTCGTCGCGGGCGATCGCCTGCACCGACCCGGAGTTGGCCAGGACCTCCACCCGGCCCCGGTAGGCCGCGGTCTGCGTGACACGGGCGCCGGGCAGCACGGCGTAGGCGTACCGCGCCTTGTCCGGGTCCTCGCCGTGGTCGATCACGATCGTCGTGTAGTGCCGGGTGACCGGGGTGCCGTCGCCGCCCGTGGTGGCGCCCCTGTCGATGTCGCGCCAGCGGCCGGTGCGCTTCTCCCGGACCACCTTCGGCTTCGCGTCGTCGAGCAGCGCGTAACCGGCCACACCGGCCAGGTGCACCCAGCCGTCGCCCCGGGTCAGCGGCGGATGGCGGTCGTGGGTGTTGCGGTTCTCCACGACGGTCTCGACGCGGCGGCCGTCGGAGGCGGCGATGCCCGTGCCGAGCGCGACGACCGCGTCGTCCAGCAGGAACCACGCCTTCTTGGCCCGCAGCGAGGAGCCCTTGGCGACCAGCTTCATCGCCGCCGCGCCGTACTCGCCGTCGAGCGCCACCCCGCCCGCCCACGGCGTGGGCGGCAGGCGGCGCTCGCCGTGCCGCAGCTCGCCGCGCCTGCGCCTGTCGACCGTCGTGCCCGGCAGCCGGTACGGGTCGATCGTCGGCCACAGCTCGTCGTTCCAGTGCGTGAGGTCGTCGGTGTAGAGGTACGTCATGCCGTCGCCGGTGTACCAGCCGCGCAGGTTCTCCCGGTTCATGGCCTCGGCCGCGCCGATCCGCTCCGAGCTCATCGCGATCGCGAACGCCCAGGTGGGGCGGTGGTGCACGACCCGGTCCATGTCGGCGAACACGTACGTGCCCGTCAGGCGCGGGCCGACCGGCACCGACGGGTCCTCCAGCAGGGCGCGGGCCTTGGCGATGCTCGCCAGCGGCGCGAGCGACTCGTACGGGATCGCCCGGTTGCGCGTCAGCCAGCCCTTCACCAGCGGCTTCCAGCGCCGGGCGTGGCGTTCGGGGGCCGCCTCCAGCAGGGTGAGGACGGCCTCGACGGTCTTCTGGCCCGCGTGGTAGTCGCGGTGGCCCTGCCGCGAGATCGCCCGGCCGCGCACGCAGTCCATCATCAGCCCGTCGACGACGAACGGCAGGAAGGAGCGGTCCACGATGTCGTAGACGTTCCCGATGTCGGGGATCTCCCAGGGGGAGCGGGCCAGCATGGCGATCAGCTTGGCCACGCTCTCCAAGTAGTCCACGCCGTAGCTGCCGTTGTACGGGTACACGTCGTGCTGGATGAACGACCCGTCACGGTAGAAGCCGTCACCCGGGCCCCGGGTCGTCCGCAACAGGTCGGAGACCGCGTCCTTGGCCCGCCTGACCAGGCGCGCGTCATGGGTGAGCAGGCCGCGCATCGCCACCGCCATCGCCTTGCCCGCCCGGTTGGCGCCGGTCTCGACGACGCCGGGATGGCTGACGCGCCGCTCCGGATCGGGGCACCACCGCCGCACCGGCCGCAGCCAGCGCCTCAGCCGGTCGCCGGGCAGGCCGTCGTACAGCAGGGCGCAGGTGTCGGTCAGCGAGCGCGGCACGCCGATCTCCCACCAGAACCAGTTGCTGCCCCGCCGGTCGAGCCCCTCGTGGTAGGCGTGCTCGTACAGGAAGTCCAGCGCCCTGACCGCGGTCTCGGCGACCCGCTCGTCCCGGTGCATGGCGGTGCCCGGCGTGGCCCAGCCCAGCGCCAGCGTGCGCATGCGGTTGTAGGCGCGGTTGAAGTTGCCCGTGCGGGGGTCGTCCAGCGGCAGGTCGGGCCAGAGGCTGGGGCGGCGGCCGCCCGACGGCTTCAGCTTGCGCAGCACCGCGTTGGCCGAGCCCTCGACGGCCCGCGTCTCGGCGGCGTAGTCGGCGTCGAACCGCCCGCCGGCTAGCAGGCTCACCCACCGCTCGCGCGCGGCGTCGAACGCGGCCCGCCGGGCTGCCCCACTGGCCGGTTCGTCCCAGAGGGCGACTCCGGCCACGGCCGCGGCGCCCAGCAGGGCGGCCCGCCGGCTGAGGGGGTGGGACATGGGCGCCTTCCGACAATCGGGCCAAATACCAAACGAAAGGATCATATGTCGACAGGGGAGCGGCCTTCCGGCTCCGCGACCTCCCCTGCCCTGACATCAGCCTCGATCACCTGGTGTCCGGCGCCGCCTTCCGGGCCGTGCGTGCCGGGCTCAGCTGTATGCGAACAGGTCCTGCGGTACGCCGGCCGCCCGGAAGAGGTGGTCGCGTGACGCTTCGAGCTCGCGGCGCAGCCGGCCCAGGTCCGCGCCGAGCAGCCGCCCCCGCCACTTGCGGACCCGGCCGGCGACGATCACGGTCTCCACGTTGGTGCGGTCCATCAGCGACACGACCGCGCCGGGCACGCTGTTGAGCGGGGCGACGTTGAGCGCCGTGGCGTCGAGCAGCACGAGGTCGGCCTGCTTGCCGGGCGTGAGCGTGCCCGTGCGCGCGCCGAGCCCGAGGTGCGCCGCGCCGTTGACGGTGGCGTAACGCAGCACGTCGCGGACCGTGAGCAGCTCCGGCGTGCCCTCGGCCGGGGTCGGCCAGTTGCCGGGCGGCACGAGGTCGCCCTGGTCCAGGACGAGCTGGTTGACGACCATCCGCTGCATGATCATGGCCGAGCGCATGAGCGTGAACGGGTCGGCGGCCATCGTCGTCTCGACGTCGGAGCTCAGCGAGGGCTCCATGCCGAGCTCCTGCATCTTGAGGATCGGCGGGGTGCCGTGCCGCATCACCATCTCGATCGGGAAGGCGAGCGAGACCTGCGCGCCCGCGTCCCGGAACGTCTTCCACGTCCGGTCGGACATGCCGGTCATGTGGATGAAGAGGTTGTCCGGCCCGACCCGCACCCCGGCGGTGCCCGCGGCGATCTCGTCGAAGACCGGCCGCATCCCCCACGAGCCCACCGAGTGGGCGGCGATCCGCACGCCGAGCTCGCGGGCGATCGCCCAGGACCGGGTGTACGTCTCCCGGCCGAGGTGCAGCTCGCCGCCCATGACCAGGGTCACGAGCTGGTCGTCGGAGGGGAACCAGCGCTCCCGGATGCGGCGGGCGTCCTCCGGGTAGCGGGCGCCGGGGCGGCCGTCGCCCTCGAAGTAGCCGAACGCGGCCCGCCGCCCGGTGTCGATCAGCGCCTGGACCGCCGCGTCGGAGTGCTCGGGGGAGTGGTGGATCTGCGAGACGTCGAGGACCGTGGTGACCCCCGCGTCGAGCTGCGAGAGCCCGCCGAACAGCGCGTTGACGTACACGTCCTGCGGCCGGTAGACGCGCGCGAACCCTTGCAGGATGTGCTCGCCGTAGTTGGGCCGGGCGCTCGGCGAGCCCGAGCCGTCGTCCAGCAACAGGCCGTTGGCCAGGAACGCGCGCTCGGCCGTCTCGAACAGATGGTGGTGCGTGTCGACGAACCCCGGCATGACGATGCGCCCGCGCGCGTCGATCACGTCCGCGCCGGGCGCGTCGACACGGGGCGCGACCGCGGCGATCCTCTCGCCTTCGACCAGGACGTCGGCGGTCTCGAAGTCGCCCACCGCCGGGTCCATCGACATCACGGCCCCGCCCCGGACGACATAGCGGCGCCCACGGCGGCCGCTGTCCTTCGGCGGCGGCGGCTCGGCGGCGGAGGCGGGGGACGCGGCCAGCAGGCCCGTGCCCGCCACCGCGGCCGAGGTCTTCAGGAAGGCGCGCCGCCCGACGTGGTTCTTCCGGCTCGTCATAAGGCTGCTCCAACAGTGAGTTGATGTATCAACCGGAGCGTACGTCATCGAGTGGACATGTCAACTCACTGGTAGGGTGGACGTCATGGCGCAGCTGGGATTGACCGAACGCGAACTCCGCGCGTGGCGGACCTCGTTCCGGATGGTGGAGCTGCTGCGGGCCCGCATCGAGCAGCAGCTCCAGGCCGTTGGCGGCCTGTCCAACGCCGACTACACCGTGCTCGCGCTGCTCTCGGAGGCGCCCGGCAGGCGCATGCGCTCCTACGAGCTCGCCCGCGTGGCCGGCTGGGAGAAGAGCCGCATGCACCACCAGCTCACCCGGATGAGCGGGCGCGGCCTGGTCGTCCGGGAGCCGTGCGGCTCGCGCGGCATCGAGGCCGTGCTCACCGAGGACGGGCTCGCCGCGCTCCGGAAGGCCGCGCCGGGGCACGCCGAGGAGGTCCGCCGCCTGTTCGTCGACCGTCTCACGCCGGAGGAGCTCGACCGGTTCGCCGCCCTGGCCGCCAAGGTCCTCGACAGCCTGGAGGCCGACCGGCCGACCCGCCCGTGACGGCGGCGATGGGGGCGACAGGGGCGACGGGGGCCGGGGCCGGTCAGGGCTGGGCGAGCGCGTCCGCGCTCAGCCGGACGCACAGGTCCCACACCGCGCGCTGGTTGCGCTCGTCGAGCGCGCTCGCCGGCAGCGGCTTGCGGCGGCACCGGTCGTCGAAGTACGCGCCGGTGACGCCCTCGACCTCCCGGCTCGCCGCGGCGTGGACGCTGGAGCGGGCCGAGCGGGTCAGGTCCGACAGGAACAGCGGCGCGATCACCTTCAGCACCAGCGGCGCGATCGGCCGGTAGAGCACCGGGAAGGCGGCGATCGGCGTCGACCGGTTCATCGGCGTGTAGCCGTGCCCCGGATAGACCACGTTGGCCGTCACCCCCGTCCCGTCCAGCTCCCGGGCGAGCCGGGCCGTCAGCGCCATCGTCATCGTCTTGGTGTGGTTGTAGTGGCTGAACGTCCACCCGAGGAGACGGCGCTCGCCCTGGAGGTTGCCGTGGTCGACGGGGCCGCCGGGGATGCCGCCCGTCAGGTTGACGACCCGGGCCCGGCCGGCCCGCCGCAGCCGGGGCAGCAGCAGGTGGGTGAGGGTGAAGGGGGCCAGGACGTGCGCGGCGAACATCTTCTCCACGCCGTCGGCGGTCAGCTCCCGGCGCGGCGTGTTCACGCCGACGTTGTTGACCAGCACGTCCAGTGAGTCGCAGCGCTCGGCGACCTCGGCCGAGAGCCGGACCAGCCCGCCGAGGGTCGTGACGTCGGCGGTGAGCGCGGTCACCCGGTCGTGCCCGGCCCCGGCGCGCACCTCGCGCTCGGCCCGCCGGGCGCGGCCCTCGTCGAGCCCGGCCAGGATGACGGACGCTCCCCGCGCTGCCAGGCCGCGTGCCGTCTCCAGGCCGATCCCGCCGGTGCTGCCGGTGATCAGCGCGGTCTTCCCCGTCAGGTCGTTCGGTGCCATCGGTGTCCTCCTTGGCAGGGCGGCGTCAGGCCGGGATCAGGTCGTGGGTGAGGTCGTGCAGGCGCAGCGCGTCCTGCCGGTCGAAGGCGCGGCCGCCCGGCGACAGCCGGCGCCTCTGCCAGTGCGCGGTGAAGGGCTCCCCCGGAGGGTCGTCCAGCAGCGCCGTCATGGGCGCGATCGCCTTCGGCACCGAGGTGGCGAACAGCGTGAAGAGCGCCTTCGCCACCGCCCGCAGCGGCTGCGGCAGGCTCGCGGGCATGCCGGTGGAGACCACGCCGGGGTTGTAGCCGACGTACGGGACGCCGCCCCCGGCATGACGGACGCCGAACGCGACCCCGAGCAGGTCGTTGGCCCGGAACGACTGCAGGGTCGCCCTGGCTCCGCTGTAGCGGCGCGCGAGTTGCAGGTCGTCCCAGTGGATCCGGCCCAGCGGCACCCCGGGCGTGCCCACGTTCATGATCACCGGACGCGGGGCGGCCCGCAGCGCGTCGTGCAGGCCGTGGCTCAGCACGTAACGGCTGAGGTAGGCGAGCGCGAAGCTGTGCTCGAAGCCCTCCGGGGTGACCGCCCGGCCGCCGAAGAGCCGGTAGCGCTGGGCGCAGAGGACGAGCTTGTCCACGACCGGGTGCTCGTCGGTCAGCCGGCTCACCAGGTCCCGGGTGGCGGCCACCGAGGTCAGGTCGGCGCGGACGAAGGCGGCCCGCCCGGCCGGCAGGGCCGCGGCCTCGGCGAGCAGGGCCCGGCCCTTCTCCGGGGTGCTGCCGACGGCGATCACGTGGGCGCCCTGCCGGAGGTAGTGGAGGGCCAGCCCCTTGCCGAGCCCGTCGGTGCCTCCGGTGATGACCACGGTCTGCATGCTTCACCTGCTTCCGCTCGGAAGTGGATATGACATATCCGCTTATGTTCGGCAGCCTAACACGAAGCGGATATACTGTATCCAGTTAGCCGACGGACGGGATGCCATGAGCGAAGAGACACCGCCACTGCGCCGCGACGCCGAGCACAACCGGCGGCGCACGCTGGCGGCGGCACGGGAGGTGTTCGCCGCGCGCGGGCTGCAGGCCACGCTCAACGACGTCGCCCACCACGCGGGGCTCGGCGTCGGCACCGTCTACCGGCGCTTCCCCAACAAGGAGGTCCTGGCCGAGGCCGTCTACGCGGGCAAGCTCGACGAGCTGCGCGCCACGGCGCGCGACGCCCTGACCGGCCAGGACGCCGGCCGGGCGCTCACCGCGTTCCTCGAACACGCGCTGGAGCTGGCCGCGACCGACCGGGGGCTGCGTGAGCTGATGCGGCAGGGCGCCGGCGACAGCGAGCAGATCGCCCGCGCCCGCGAGGGCATCGCGGAGTCCTGCGGCCTGCTCATCGCCCGCGCCCGGGAGCAGGGCACGATCCGCGCCGACCTCACGGTGGACGACATCGCGCCCATCGTGACGATGATCGACTCCGTCATGGACCTGCCGTCCACCGGCGGCACGCAACCCTGGCGCCGCTACCTGGCGCTCGTCCTCGACGGCCTGCGCCCCTGACCCTGACTCTCAGCCTGTCACCATGCCCATGACGAGGTTGATCGCGGTGGCCAGGATGCTGGTGCCGAACACGTACGACAGCAGCGTGTGCCGCAGCACGATCGAGCGGATGGCCGAGCTCGACACGTCGGTGTCCGACACCTGATAGGTCATGCCGAGGTTGTAGCTGAAGTAGAAGAAGTCCCGGTAGGCCGGCGGCTGCTCCGAGTTGAAGTCGATCCCGCCCGACGCCGTGTAGTACACGTACGCGTAGCGCGCCGCGTACATCAGATGCAGCGCCGCCCACGCCAGGAAGACGCCGAACAGCGCGGTCGCGGCGGCGGCGTGGCCGGCGTCGGGCTCCCCGCGCACGAGCAGCAGCACGATCGCGACCAGCCCGCACAGCGCCACCGTGACCACGACGATCTCCTCCACGATGGGCAGGAAGTCCTCGCGCCGCGCGTTGCGGTGCGTGGCCGCCGCGTCCATCGGCCACATCACCGCCCAGCCCGCCAGCACGAAGAGCAGCTCCGTCACGGCGATGCCGGCCAGGATCCCCAGCGGGGCGTCGGCCGGCACCCCGACGGCGACGCCCGCCGCCACCCCGATGACCACCGCGCCCGCGAGCCGGCGCACGGCCCCCAGCGGCAACCAGATGCTCATGCGTCACCACTCTAGCCCGCATCGTCGCAGGTCAGCCGGGGTGCCGCGGCTTGACCGCGAATTTGCGCCCCAGGGCGCGACGGCACCCGGATCTGCCGCCTCCGCGTCCGTACGATGGCGCGTGAACGACGGGGGAGATCGTGGAGCTGCAGCCGGTCAAGCAGTTCATCGAGGCGTCCGGCACGCTGCTCGACCTGCTCGGCGTGCTCGTCATCGTGGCCGGGACGGTCATCGCCAGCGTCTCCTTCTGGCGGCGTGCGGCACGCCAGCGGGCCGCCACCGCCTACCCCGCCTACCGGCGTGCCGTCGGGCGGACCATCCTGCTCGGCCTGGAGCTGCTGGTCGCCGCCGACATCATCAAGACCGTGGCCATCGCGCCCACGTTCCAGTCGGTGGGCGTCCTGGCCGCCGTCGTCCTCGTGCGGACCTTCCTCAGCCTCTCCCTCCAGGTCGAGCTGGAGGGCCACTGGCCGTGGCGCAACCCGTCACCGCCACGGGACCCCGGGACGTGAGCGGGCCCGTTCCTGTCGGCCCCGGCTGATATCGATGATCTCGCAAGGTTCCCTCGACGCATGGAGCTGCGGGATGGCGACGGTCACCTTTCGCGACGAGACGGCAGCCGGGAGACCGCTGGCCGAGTTCGAGCTGCCCGGCCTGCCGGAGAGCATCCCGGCCCGGGAGCTGCTTCGGCTGCGCGTCAGGGAGGAGGTCGCCCGGCACAACGCCCGCCCGGAGGCCCGCTTCACCGGTCTGGTCCGCCCGTCGGCGGCCGAGGCGGAGCTGAACGGGCCGCGCCGGCTCGACTGGGAGAAGCAGGCGGACGCCGCCGAGCGGGCCTTCCTGCGCAACGGGTTCGTGCTGCTGGTCGGGGACCGCCAGATCGAGGACCTGGCCGAGGTCGTCGACCTCACCGCCGACCCGGTGGTGTCGTTCATCAAGCTTGTCCCGCTCGTCGGAGGCTGACCCGCCCGGGCGGCGGGTCAGGCGACGGGTCAGGCGACGGGGACCCAGCCGAACCGGCCGCCGGGGCCCGGCTCGGCCCGGCCGAAGACCACGTCGGCGAAGTGGCCGCCGTAGCCGATCGTGCCGGGGCGGCTCAGCTCCTCGACGAGGCGGCGGCGGTGCCGGGCGGACTCGACGGGGTCGTGGTCGATCCCGCACGACCATTCGGGATGGGTGACCTGGACGGGCGCGTGCAGGGCGTCACCGAACGCGATGAGCCGCCGGTCGCTCCCGGTGATCGTGTAGGCGGTGTGCCCGACGGTGTGCCCGGGGGCGAACGAGGCGCGGACGCCGGGGAAGATCTCCTCGCCGTCCTCGACCGGGCGCACCCGGGGTTCCAGGACGGCGAGCCTGGGGTCGCCGGCGAGGTCGCGCCGCGCCCATTCCGGCGCCGCGACCAGGTGGGCGGCGTGCGCGAACGGAGGCGCGTCCCGGCCGGGCGCGTTGCTCCAGGCCCAGCCCAGATGGTCGCTGTGCAGGTGGGTGATGGCGACGGCCTCGATCCGTTCCGGGTCGCGGCCCAGGTCGCGCAGGCTGTCCAGCAGGCCGCCGCCGTACAGCTTGCCCAGCAGCGGGTTGTCCGGGTCGTCGGGGCGGGACTCGGGCCCGAACCCGGCGTCGACGAGCATCGCGCGGTCGCCGCGCTCGACGAGCAGGGCGCCGATGCCCGCGACGAGGAGGCCGTCGCCGTCGAGGTGGTCGCGGTGGCGGGCCCAGTCGGCGCCGGTGGCGGCGGGCAGCCAGCCGCCCGGCTTGAGCCGGACCAGCCCGTCCGGGACGTACGTGACCGTCAGGCCACCCAGGTCGAGCGAGCGGACGCGGGGCGCGCGGGTCAGCCGTGCGCGGTCGAAAGCGGTCGTCGTCACCATGATTCCTGCCTCGGTGCTCAGGGGGAACGCCGCCCTGGACGGCGGCGCCGACAGAAAGTTACAACTAGAACGGTTCTAATTGCAATCATTCGAGTTGTAGTAGAGTTGCGCCATGACCGGCGACCCCGAGACGCAGGCCCAGGCCGACCGCGAGCTGTGCGGACTGATCAGCGGCCTGGCCAAGCAGATCGAGGCGCACGTCCGGGTCCGCGCGGCCACCCTCGGCCTCACCGCCTCGCAGGGCGTCGCGCTGCGCGAGCTCACCGGCCCCATGACCCTGCGCGAGCTCGCCGAACGCATGAGCTGCGAGCCCTCCAACGCCACGTTCGTCGCCGACCGCCTCGAAGAACAGGGCCACCTCGAACGCCATCCGCACCCCGGCAACCGCCGCGCCAAGCAGCTCGTCCTGACGCCCTCGGGCGCCGAGCTGCGCGAGCGCCTGCTGGGCCTGCTCGCCGAGGAGTCCCCGCTGGCGCCGCTGTCCGCCGAGGAGCAGGATGCCCTGCAACGCCTTCTGGCCCGCGCCGTCGTCGCCTGACCGGTCAGCGGGCGAGCTTCCCCGGTGACCGGTCCGGGAAGGCGACGAGCAGGTGATCCTCGACCGGAGCGCCGGGATCGTCCTCGTCCCGTTCCCGCGTGCGCGCGTGGACGCGCAGCCGCCAGCGCCCGGGACCGCCGGCGCAGGGCCCGATCCGCTCACGGCCCGTGGCGATCCCGCTCCCCACGGCGGGTGCGGCCAGCTCGTGCGCCGTGCGCGCCAGCCACACCGTGTGGCACGCGCCGAGCGGGATCGACCCGAGCCACGGGTAGCGGAACAACAGCTCGCCACCCGGGAGAGCGAGCGCGGACAGGTGAGAGACGGGCCAGAAGAGCAGGGCGACCCAGCCGATGCCGACCGTGAGGCCGCTCCACCGCCCGTCGCGGCGCTGCCCGGCGAGGATCATCGCCACGCAGCAGCCGGCTGCCGCCAGGCCCGCCGACCGCGCATCGGCGGCGTCCAGGAGGAGCCACAGCGGCGGCGCCAGCCCCCCGGCCAGGCCGAGGGTGACGGCGGCCACCCGGAAGCCCGGCGAGACGCCTCGCATGACCCGGACCAGCAGGATCACGGTGGCCGTCCAGACGGCTCCGCTCGCCACGTGATCCACGGGGCCGGGCAGCTCGTCGAGGAGCTCCCAGAGCACCAGGTCACCGGCGACGCCCCCGTACAGCAGACGCCGCGGCCACACCACGCCGGCCGGCGGCTGCGCGGCGGCCGGCAGCGCGGGGCCGCGCAGGATCTGCCACAGCATCCACGCGTTGACCCCACAGCTCCCCAGGAGCAGCGGCAGCCCGAACTCCCGCGGGACGGGCGGCCACGGCAGGCCCGTCGCGGCCACCGACACCGCCCGGTGGTCGCCGGACACGACCGAGACCACCGCGGCGGCGGCCACGGCGGCCAGGTAGAGCGTGACTGCGGCGGCGGCCGGACGCCCGAAGCGGTGGCGCCGGATGCGCGAGAAGGTACGAATGCGGATGATCTTAACGAGGCCGCGCGGGTTTGTCGGTGCGATGATCTACCGTCCCGGCCATGACTGCAGCGACGCGGGCGTACCCCAACGCCGCGCCCTCCCCCCGCTTCCACGGCGGCCCGGTGACTCAGACGGCCCCCGCTACGACCGCCGACGTGGCCTCGGCCCGCCGCTGCGGCCGGCGGCGGGCGCGGACCGGCCAGGGACGCACCCCGGGCGGCTCCCGATGACCGTCTGGACGGAGATCCGTGACCTGATCACGCGCAACGACGTCACCCGCCTGGCCGACCGGCTGGCCGCGCTCACCGAGGAGGAGCGCGCCGAGCCGGCCGGGCGGCTGCCCGGTCTGGTCAAGGAACTGCGCGCCGCCCGCACCGAACGGCTGCGCGCCCGCCATTCCGGCGACCTCGAGGAGATGATCTCCTGGGAGGTCGGCGACATGCTCGACCGGCTGGCCGGGGCGCTGCTGCTGGCCGGCGTCGGCCTCATCACCGGCCCGGCGGCCGCCGTCGCGTGGATGACCAGCCGCGACGTCAACCGCCGCTGGGCCGACGCCCTCGACGTCGCCGGCGTGTGCCGGCTGGCGGCCTGCCGCCCCGCGCCGTGGCGGAGCGAGGTCGCGGTCCGGCTGGCCCAGCGGATCCGCCGCCCCGCCGACCGCATCGCGCCGCTGGCCGTGGCGCTGCTGCGCGACTCCGGTGCCGCGCCGCCCGGCCACGACCCGCTGGTGGCCGCCTGGCTGACCGCGCCGGGCGTGACCGGCGACCCGCTGACCCCCGCGCTGCTGCCCCGCATCTTCACCGCCGAGGGCGCGGGCCGTGCCCTGCGGGAGGAGCGGCTGGAGCCCCGGCCGACCCGCTGGCTGGCCGCCGCCGCCCGCGAACTGCCCCGGGACCAGGCGCTCGACGGTTGCGTGAGCCGCTTCCTGCGCGGCGGCGATGGGCAGGACCTGCGGTTCTTCGTCCGGCTGCACACGCTTCTCGACCCCACGCCCGCCGAGACCGCGCCCCGCCTGCGCGACTACCTGCGCTTGCTGCCGTCGGCCCCGGGCACGGTCGCCGAGCTGGCCGTGGCTCAGGTGCGGCGGGCGATGCCGCTCGACCGCGCCGACCTGGCGGAGGCGGTCGACGCGCTCACGTTCCGGGCCGAGGCCAAGCTCGCCACCACCGGCCTGCGCTGGCTCGACCAGGCGCTCCTGGCCGAGCCCGAGTCCGCCGCCGGCTTCGTCACCGCGCTGACCACGGCCTACGCGCACGCCTCCTTCGACGTGCGCAACCGCGCGGCCGAGCTGACGCTGAAGCACGCCGGCCTGTTCGCCGCCCATGCCGAGACGATCCTCGACGCCGTCCGCCACCTGCCCGCCGACCTGTCCGCCGATCTGGCCGTGAGGGTGGTCGAGCGGTTCGGCGGGGAGATCCCGGCCGAGGAGCCGCAGGCGCGCAAGGAGTTCCCGCCGCTGCCCGAGCCGCCGGAGGCGCGGCCGTTCCCCGAGCCGTCGATCTTTCCCGGTCGGCACGAGGGGTGGATCGACGAGGAGCGCTGGCTGGCGGCCTTCGTCGCGGGCGCCGCCGCGGACCGGGCGAAACTGCGCCGTGAGCTCCAGCCCCATGTCGTGAGGCACCAGGGCCACTGGCGCTCCAAGGACGTACGCCTCAACCCCGGCGACTGGCGTTGGGTGCTGTCCGCCGAGCTCGTCAGCCCCGGCAGCGTGCCGGAGCCGCCCCCGATCGGGCCGGAGAAATACTGGGACAGCGCCGGCTTCTCCGTGGAGGTACGCGTCCTCACCCGTGGCGAGGAGCCCGAACCGGAGCCGCCGTCCATGAGGATGTCCATGGGCATCTACCGGCCCGGCCGCCACCTCGCGGACGACGCTCCGCCGCGCGTCTTCACCATCACCTGGACCAGCGACGACGGCCCCGGCAAGGCCGTGGCCCACGAGGACGGCCGGCCGATCCCGTTCGCCGACGGCCGCGTCCGCCTGAACGACCCGCCCACCCGCGTCGGCGAGGAGAGCTTCGAGGGACCGTCCGGCCGCTCGCGGTCGGTGCGGGGGAGACCCGGCGTCCTGTACGACGACTCCGGCGAGGCCATGCCGTCCTTCGTGCTCGACGACGCCTACGAGCGCATGGCCGAGCTCGGCGTGGACCCCGCCCGGATCGCGGCGATGCGGGCAGGTGAGCAGGTGCCCCCGCCGGGCCCGGACGAGCCGCTCGTGGGGGTGAGCGTCGAGTTCTTCCCGCCCCGGCTGCGCTCGGTCATGCCTCCTGAGCTGTCCGAGGAGGAGGAGTGGCGGCGGCGCAACCGGCTGCCCTACGGTCGCGTCTCCCCGTTCCACGAATTCCTGCTGCACCGTTACGTGGAGGTCGCCGAGGCCCTCCGTGACGACGCCCTCCCGCCGGTGCTGCTGGCCACGCCGACCTGGATGAACGGCCACCTCGACCCTGACGTGCTGGTCGACCGGCTGGAGACCTGCGCCGCGGCCGGAGTGGAGCCACTGCCGGCCGACCTGGCCCAGGCGCTGCTGCGGCTGCCCCGGGGCAGCCATCCGGCCGCGGCCGAGCGGGCCGCCAAGGCCGGCTCGGAGGCGGCCCGCTCGGCCGCCCGCTGGCTCGCCGGCGACGGCCTGGCCGATCCCGCGTGCGGCCACGTGTGGCGCCATCTGGCCGGGGCATCCATGGTCGAGTTCGGCGACGGCGAACCTCGGCACTTCACCGAGGTCAGACTCCGGCCCGTGCTGCGGGTGACGGCCCCGACCGGGCACCGGCTGATCGACGAGGTGCTGCTGCGCCCACCGGACGACCGGAGCGTCGACGAGTCCAGCGGCACGCTGAGGGGCTGGCCCGCCATGCTGCCCTCGCACCGCGAGATCGTGGCCGTCAACCTGCTGCCCTTCCTGCTGCGTGACCGCTGGAGCAGGAGGATCACTCCGGAGGAGGTCACCGGACTGGAGCTCGCCGACGGCCCGGCGGGTGAGTCCACGGCGGTGATCCTCGCCTTCCTCCTCGCCGAGGGCGTGCCCGGCCTGATCCCGTCGATCCTGCGCATGGCGGCGAGGGGCGTGCTGCCCGCCGAGGCGATCGGCCGGCAGCTCGCGCTGGTGCTGCGCCGCACCTGGCAGGAGACCCGCCCCGCCATCGCGGCCCTCACCGAGCTGGCGGAGGCGGGCGGCCACCACGAGGTGTGGCGCATCCTGACCACCCTGCTGCCCGGGATGCTGCCCGGCGGGGGCCGCACCTCCGTGACCCACGCCGAGCTTGTCGCCTTCGCCGCCGACGTGGCCCGCTGGACCGGCGCGCGCGGGGAGATCCCGGTCGTCGGCGCCTACGCGCGCAGCCGCCGTACGACCCGCATCGTTCACGAGTGCAGGCGCCTGCACGCCCAGCTCACCGGGGCCACGCCCGGACTGTGACGAATCCACGCGCACTGGTGACGGATGCCTCTGGGCGGGCCGCTCCCGGCTGACTACCGTTCCTGGCGGAACAGGAATGGCGGACAGGGAAAGGAGGCACCACCATGCGATCAGCCAGCCTGGCGGCCGCCCTGGGCGCGGCGGCCCTCGCCGTGGCGCTGGGGGCCGTCCCCGGCCACGCGGCGGCCGCTGACGCCGTCTGCTTCTCGGGGGGCCGCACGCCGACCGGCGGCGGATACTACGAAGTGTCGGGATACGGGTGCGACGGCCACAGCGGCACGAGCGTCACGATCCGCTTCGGTGAGGCGGCCGGGGCGTACGACTGCGGGTGGACGTTCCTGTGGAACAGCCAGCTCGGCGCCGGCAACTGCACCCTGATGTCCTGACGTCCCGGCGCCTTCCGGCACGGCGCTTCAGTCCGGCGCGGTACGGGGCCGGAGGAGGAGCGCGGCGGTGAGGATGGCGGCCAGGTAGAAGCCGCCCGCGCCGAGCATCCCGGCCGTGTAGCCGCTGGTCAGCGCGTCGTGCAGGGGAGTGCCCGCCGGCCGGCTAGCGGTCGCGGCGACGGCGACGCCGGCCAGGACGGCCAGGCCGAGGGCGCCGCCGATCTGCTGGCTGGTGTTGACCAGGCCGGAGGCGATGCCCGAATGGCTCGCGGTGACGCCGTGGACGCCGCCGATGGTGGCGGCGACGAAGCCGATGCCCAGGCCGATCCCGGCGACGAGCTGGGCGGGCAGGAGCACCAGGAGCGGGTTCTGGCCCGGGGTCAGCAGGCTGAACCAGCCCATCGCCACGGCGGCCACCGCCATCCCGGTGATCAGGACCGTCCGCGTGGACGCACGGGCCTGCAGCCGGGGCCCGGCGACGCCGGAGCCGAGGCCGATGCCGATCGCGAAGGGCAGGTACGCCAGCCCGGTGATCATGGGCGAGTACTGGTTGATCGCCTGCATGTAGAGGGTGAGGAAGTAGAACGTGGCCAGCTGGCCGGCGCCCATGAGCAGCATGACCAGGTTGGCGCCGAGCCTGCCCCGGTCGGCGAGCATGCCCGGGGGCAGCATCGGGGTTCGGGCCTTGCGCTGGATGAGCACGAACGCGGCCAGCAGCGCGGCGGTGGCCGCGGCGAAGACGAGGGTGAGCCCGTCGCCGACGCCGTGGGAACCGGCCCGGTTGATCGCGTACACCAGGGAGCCGAGGGCGAGCGTCACGGTGGCCGCGCCGGGCAGGTCGAGGCCGCCGCGCTCGCGGGTGCCCGGCATCAGGGCGAACGTGCCGGCCAGGACCAGCAGCGCTATGGGCACGTTGACGAACATGATCCAGCGCCAGCCCAGATACTCCGTCAGCGCGCCGCCGAGCAGCAGGCCGGCGACGGAGCCCAGGCCGCCCATCGCGCCGTAGACGCCGAGCGCCTTGTTGCGCTCCGGCCCGGCGGGGAAGGTGTCGGTGAGCAGGGACAGCGCCGCCGGGGCGACGATCGCCGCGCCGACGCCCTGCAGCACCCGGGCGGCGATCAGCACGGCGGCGTTGCCGGCCAGGCCGCCCAGCAGGGAGGCGGCCAGGAACACGACCAGTCCGGCGCGGAACAGCCTGCGCCGCCCGAACAGGTCGCCGGCGCGCCCGCCGGCCAGCAGCAGGCCGCCGAAGGCCAGGGCGTAGGAGGTGAGCACCCAGTCGAGGTCCGTCTCGGCGATGCCGAGCCCGGCCCCGATGACGGGCAGGCCCACGGTCACGATGGTGCCGTCCATCACCATCAGCAGTTGCGCGGCGGCGATGACCAGCAGGGCCAGGCCGCGCGTCTCGGTCCGGGGGGCGGTTCGCGTAGTCATTTCTCGGGGACCTCAGGCGGTGACGGCGCGGTGAAGCGCGGCGGCGAGCAGATCATGTTCGGGGTAGGACCAGCCGAAGCCGAAGCGGCGGCGCGTGTAGCCGAAGGCGATGCCGTTCATCGGGTCGGCGAAGGACTCCGAGCCCGCCGAGCCGTCGTGGCCGAACGCGTTCGCGCTGAGGAACCCGTACCGCAGGCCCTTGGCCTGGAAGCCGACCGCGTAGTTGCCCTGGTCGCCGCGGACCAGGTCGGCGCCGACGGAGTGGAGCTGGGCGAATGCGCCGATCGTGTCCGGCTTGAGCAGCGGCGGCCGGCCGTTCAGCCCCCACATCGCCGCCGCGTACAGCCCGGCCAGGCCGCGGGCGCTGCCCACCCCGCCGGCCGACGCCTGGCCGTTCGCGCGCACCGCGCGGGTGTTGACGAAGGCGGCCTGGTCCAGCGGCGGCGTGCTGTTGAGTCCGTACCCGATGCCGAGGATGCTGTGCGGCCCCGGCACGTTCGACCAGAACGCGGCCTCCTGCTCGGGCGTGGCGGTCCACCACTCGATCGGCCGGAACCGGCTCTCCTGCTCCTCGGGCAGCCCCAGGTAGAGGTCCAGCCCGTACGGGGCCCGCACGCGCTCCTCGTAGACCTGCTGCAACGACCGGCCGGTCGCCCGCCGGATCACCTCGTTCACCAGCGCGAACGTGACGAACCCGCCGTAGCCGTAGGCCGAGCCCGGCCGCCAGTACGGGCGCTGCCCGGCCAGGCGTTGCGCGATCACCGCGTCGTCGGCCAGCTCGGCCGCCGACAGCCCGCCGTCCACGCCGATCACGCCGGAACGGTGCGTCAGCACGTCCCGCAGCGTGATCCCGCCCTTCCCGGCGGCGGCGAACTCCGGCCACCGCGCGGCCACCGGCTCGTCCAGGTCCAGGACCCCCTCCTGCACCAGCAGCGCCGCCACCAGCGACGCGGCTCCCTTGGTGGAGGAGTAGACCGCGGTCAGCGCGTCGCCGCCCGCCTCGTCGTCCCCGGCCCACAGATCCACCACCTGCCGGCCGTGCGCGTACGCGGCGAGCTGCGCGGGGATGTCATGCTCGGCCACGACCCGGGCGAACGTCTCCCGCACCTGCTCGAAGCCGTCGGCGACCGTTCCGTGAACGTCCGTGTTGCTCATGCCAGAACCTTTCGTAGGTGTTCAGTCCCCGGCATGACGGACGGCGCGCGGCAAAGGTGACCGAGCCGCCCTGGCTCGCGGCCCGCTATCGCACGTGATTGGCTCCGGAATTGTTAAACCATACAAGACTCAATTTCGGCCGAACGCCATTGTTATTTCGCAGTGATAAACCTCTGTCAGGATTCTCCAGTCATGATCAATGAGAGGAATCCTGTGAAACTCTTAACCAGAGCCGGACGCCGGATCGGCGCGGTCGCGGCCGTGGTCACCCTGGCTTCCGGAGTGTTCGCCACCAGTGCGCCGGCCGCGCCGAAATCGATAGTGTTCGGGCCCGTTTCCGCGACGCCGAAAACGCAGACCGGCGCCTGCCCGGTGACCGTGACGATGTCCACCACGGTGAAAGTGAAAGCCCCCGTCGCGCTGAAGTATCAGTGGACCTTCAGCGACGGCGACAGGAGCAAGGTCAGGACGTACCGGGTCGGCGGCAAGGGGATCAAGACCGTCCGGCTGTCCACGTCGCTCAAGGTCACCGGCGACGCCTCCGGCTGGGGCGCCGTCCGGGTGCTCGGCCCGGCGAGGAAGACCTCCGGGAAGGCGCCGTTCGCCGTCACCTGCACCGGCGGCGACACCTACACCGGCGACGTCTGGCACAGCGTGAAGACCTCCGCCGAGTACGAGACGGCCACGCCGGCGCCGACCCCCACGGCCACCCCTGCGCCCACGTCGAGCCCCGCCCCGACCCCGGCCCCCACCCCGACCGGCACCGAGAGCCCGCTCCCGAACCTGGTGGGCAAGGCCCGCATCGCCTTCGAGCGCACCACCGCGTCCAAGTGCCCGCTGACCTTCAAGCTCCACGGGCGGCTCGAAGGCATTCCCGCGGGCGCGCAGTCGATCCAGTACCGCCTCGTCGGCGCCAAGGAGTGGAAGAAGCTCGACGTCCCGGCCGACCACGGCCCGGTCCACAACGCCGTGCTGGAGACGCTGAGCCTGGATCAGGAGTCGACCACGTACTCGCTGCAGATCGAGTTCAACCAGGCCGACCGGCTCAGGACGAACATCATCTACTACTTCGAGTGCGCCGGGCCGAAGGGCAGCAAGCAGATCGGCGTCGCCGCCGACGACATCAAGCGCGACAGCTGGGGCGGCGGCCCGGTGGCCGAGCTGGTGGCCGACGCCATGCTCGAAGCGGTCCAGCCCGTGTCCGGCGCGCAGATCGCCCTGGTCAGCAAGTACGCCGTCCGCTCACCCGGCGCCGAGATCAAGAAGGGGCCCGTCACGTACGAGCAGCTGTACGCCACGCAGCCGAACGGCCTCCACGTCGACACCTGGTCCATGAACGGCTCCCAGCTCAAGTGGCTCCTGGGCCACGCGAACAAGGAGCGCGGCGTGCTGACCCCGTCCGCCGGGCTGCGCTACACGCTGGCGAACGGGGAGGTCACGGCGCTCACGCTGAACGGCGCGCCGGTGACCGACACGCAGGTGATCAAGGTCGCCGCCAACTACATCCTGGCCGGCGGCTGGGAGGGCTTCCCGCAGTGGAAGTGGCCCGACAACAGCGTCGCCCACAACGGCCCCGACGACCGGGGCGCGCTGGCGTCGTACTTCGCCGACCACTCACCGGTCCGCGCCCCCAAGGGCGACCGCGTCACGATCCGCGGCTAACCCGCCTCACCGGAGACCGTCAGAGGGACAGGAGAGACCATGGCCGCGGAGCTCATCGCTCTTTACACCGAGATCGCCGAAACCGTCCTGCCCGACGACGTCTGCTGGATCGTGGTCCAGCCCCTGACCGGAACGCTCACCGTGGAGGAGGCGGTCACCAGGCTCGGTGGCCGCCCCGAGGAGCTGCGCCGGATGCCTGCGCTGGACGCGGCCGACGAGGCCCTGTCGCTCGGCCAGGCGGCGGACTGTGTCGCGATCCTCCAGATCGGAGGCTTCGCCGGCCTGCTGCCTGAGCTGATGGAGCCGCTCAGCGCCGGTGCCCGCGTCTGGGTGGTCAGCTGGGACGTCAACGCCGGCTTCACGATGCTGCTCTGGGCCGACGGCGAGGTGATCGGCGGCTGGGACCCGTACGAGTCCCGGGAGGGCTGGACCGCCGGGCTGGGGCCGATGGCCCCGTACGCCGGGCTGTTCCACGCCTACGACCTCGACGACGACGCCCAGGATGCCCGGTACCGCCACGCGGTCTGCCTGGCGGTCATCGAGTCGGAGAGCGGGGTGCGACTGGATCAGGAGTGGATCCGCCAGGAGCGTCCCACTCTGCCCGGCCGCTGAAAGTTTCTCCGGCTGCGGCCTCGTCACCAGGGCCGTTGCCCGGGGAGGCTGCTCGGCGCCCGCTTCGGGGCGCCGGATGGCGTACTTTACTCCCGCTCGCCCCACATCCGCGTCAAAGGGAGTCCTCGTGCGTAGCTGGCCGGCCCGCGCCGTTGTGTCCTTGTCGATGGTGCCGCTGACGGCCGCCCTGGTGGCCTCCTCCGCCTCGGCCCACCCGGACGCGCGGACGTGCGCGAAGGCGGACCTGCTGTTCTGCGAGGACTTCCAGGCCATGCCCGTCGGCGGCGCGAGCAGTCTCCGCTGGGGGATCGACACCAGGCACGGCACGCTCACCGTCGAGCGCGCCGGGCGGCGGGGGCAGAAGGTGCTGCGGGTGCACACCGAGGGCAACGGCCGGGCGTTCCTGAAGGTGGACGACTTCGCCGCGCCGGGCAACAGCTTCTACGGGCGCGTGCGGCTGCGGGTCGGCGCGTTCCCGGTCGCGCCCGACTGGGCGCACTACACGCTGGTCGAGGCGACCGGCGACGGGCCGGAGATCGTCCGCCCGCTCGGCGGCCAGTACGCGCCGCCGCCCCACGGGGGAGCCGCGTACTGGGGTGTCGGCGCGGACGGCGGCCCCACCGGGGACTGGACGAACTGGCGGACCACCGCGCCCTCCGTCGCCGGGAGGTGGACGTGCGTCGAGTGGCACCTGGACGCCGGCGACAACCGCGTCTCGCTCTGGTTCGACGGGGTGGCCAAGCCGGAGCTCACCGTGTCCACCCGGGAGCACGGCGGCAACCCGGTGGACTTCGTCTTCCCCCGCTTCGACACGGTCAAGCTGGGCTGGCAGCTCTACCAGGCGGACCCGGACCCCTCCGGCTACGACGTGTGGCTCGACGACATCGCGCTGAGCAGCCGGAGGGTGGGCTGCTGACCTGACGGCACGGGCGGCGGGCCTACACGGGGGCGAGCTGGCGGGTGATGCTCGGATCGCTGATCGCGGTGTCGTCCGCCAGCAGGAACGCCTTCGACAGGATGACCGACAGCATTCCGCCGTCCTCCTCGAACGGCAGGAACACCGGCGGGGCGGCGTGGCCGGGGCCCGGGACGATGCACAGGTAGGCGTCGTTCGGCTCCATCAGGATGTTGCCCGACCCCAGATGGATCCGGTACGCCCGCAGGCGCCCGCGTACGCGCAGGAACCGGCCGGTCAGCTCCACCCGGTCGGCGATCTTCAGCCGGGGCAGCAGCCGGGCCAGCACGTCATGGCGGGTGCGGGCGGCCTCGTTCAGCTCGCCGAACCCGTAGGTGCGCCAGTAGCGGTCGTGCCCGGCCGCCGGCCGCTGGTCGAGCCCGTAGGATCCGACGCCCACGGCGAGGTCGGCGTCACGCAGCAGCTCGGAGAACACCAGCGGCGGCACGTCGGTGAGCGGCACGTCCGTGAGCGGCGCGTCGCCGGGAGGGCCCGCGTGGCGGAACCGGATCGCCTCGGTGGCGGCGCAGGAGGCCGTGCCCCACCCGTCCTGCTCGGGGTCGGAGGCGACGTGCATGCCCCAGCTCGCCTGCCAGCCGGCCAGCGTCTTGACGGCCGCCCCGATGTCGCCGCCGCACTCGTAGTCCCAGTGGCCGATCGACAGCCCGCTCCAGCCGCGCTGCTCCAGCAGCGCCTTGGCCTGCCCGTAGCGCACGAAGTGACCCGTGAACCGGTCGGAGTGGGTGCGGGTGCGCTCCTCGGCCGGAGTGAGCAGGTAGACCTCACGGAACGCCTGCTTGAACGGCTGCCTGACGCCCCGCTCCAGCAGGTGGCCGCGCCAGTCGCCGACGCCCTCGGCGCTCTCCTGGACGGGATGCCACAACCGGATCGGCGTGGCGGCGTCCGGACGCACGGCCGCGCCGCTCACGCCGGCCAGCGCCCAGCCGTCGCCGCTCCGGACCGGCAGCCCGGCGAACCCGTCGGGGAGCCGCCAGATGAGGGCGCGGGTGCAGGGGCCTGTGACCGGATGGTCGAAGAAGTAACGCTCGGCCTCCTGCCAGGGCAGCTCACGCTGGACGATGAGCATCTGCTCCAGGCGCAGCCGCTCGGCGGCCTGCGTGCGCCTGAGGTCCTTCAGCGTCGCCTTGAGCTCGGCGAGCACCGGCTCCTCGCGGACGGCCCGGGGCGCCGACTTGACCACCCGCCCGGAGGCGTTGACGAACCGCAGCACCGGCCCGTCGCCGTCGAGCCGGACGACGCAGCCGCCGGCCCGCTCCTCCCGCACCCCGTCCGGGCCGAGCCCGAAGGCCGGGACCGTCCGGTCGACGAGCTGTTCGTGGCTCAGCCCCTCCTGCGCGACCACCGCGTCGAGGGCGTGCGACGCCTTGGCGAGCAGGGCCGGTCTGCGCACCCTGGCGCGCACCCGCGCGAGCGCGCCCACCGTGTCGAGGCCGCCCCGCTTGGCCAGCGCGTTGAGCGCGGCGTTGGCCAGCCTCTCGTCACGGCAGACGGCGGTGCCGCCGGTGCCGTTGCGCCCGATGCCGCAATTGATGGCGACGTCGCCGAGCAGCGTGGGCACCCAGGGCGCGTCGATCACCTCGCAGGTCCACAGCATGCCGCGCAGCGGGAGCGCGGTGCGGCGGGCGAGGAAGACCCGGCCGTCGGGCTCGCGGCTCTCGCGGTGGGTGGCCAGGCGGGAGAGGAGGTCGCGCAGCACCGCCACGCCCTCGTCGGTGAGCAGCGTCCTGACCTTGGCCAGCCAGGGCTCGCTCGGCCTGTTGGCCGTGGCCTTGCACCAGTGTTTCAGCAGGGGCAGCACGGCGGGGTGCGTCAGCCGGTCGGCGTATCGGCCCGCCATCGCCCGGGCGAGCGGGTCGCCGTCCCACACCAGGCTGCGCACGACCCCGGCCGCCCCGTGCTCCGGGGGCTCGGTCAGGACGCGCTTCAGCTCCTTGCGCAACGCCGCCCGGCCGGGGCCGCGGCGGGCCGGGTGCCACGGCGGCGGGTCGCCGAGGATCCGGCGGCGCTCCGGGTGGCCCAGCGTCGCGATGGCGGCCAGCGGAATCCGGTAGAGCTCGGCGTGATCGGTGTGACCGCAGGACGACAGCGTGTCGGCGATGTCCCACAGGGCGCGCGTGTCCTCGACCGTCCAGGGGATGTCCCCGTCGGCCACCTCGCGCACCACCCGGCGCACCTCTTCCGGGTGCGCGTGGCCGCCCGTGTCGCCCAGGCTGAGCCGCAGCTGCGCCCAGATCCCGTACGCCCTGAGCCCGGCCTCGTCGGCGCCGGGCCGCCCGCCCGCGTCGTAGCGGGCGAACAGGTCACGCGGCATCCTGAGGTGGTGGTCGATCATGTAGCTGTGGGACCGGGGGAAGTCGTCGAGGACGCCCATGTCAGGCGCTCGCGGCTGTGGGGAGGGTCATGGGGGGCTCCGTCGTGGGTCGGTCAGCGTGACGAGCCATAGCTATCAACGGGCACCGACATTTACGGCCGGCCCGCCTCGATGATCGCCGCCACCTCGTCCGCGGTGCTGACCGCCGGCGCCTGGACCAGCCACCACGTGGCCCCGGCCCGCCGATACGGGTCAGGGTCGGCGCCCGGCGGCGCGCTCACCGCCACCTCGAACCCCTCCAGGCTCTCCCGATGCTCCCGGACGACGCCGAGCATCTCCACCAGCCCGTCCGGACCGGTCTCCGGGCACAACCCGTCGAACCGCGCCGCCCGTCGCAGCGGCCCGCGCCGTACCGACTGGGCGGCCACCCAGATCGGCACCCGCGGCCGAGGCGCCGGCCGGAACGTCAGGCCGTCGACCTTGTAGTGCCTTCCCTCGTACGAGACCGGCTCTCCGGACCAGCACCTGCGGATCACCTCCAGGCCCTCGTCCAGCATCGCGGCCCGTACCCGGGGATCGGTCTCCTCCCCGAGCCTGGACAGCTCGCCCGAACGGTCCGACCCGAGGCCCACCCCCAGCACGAACCGCCCGCCGCTGAGCTGGTCGAGCGCCACCCCCTGCCGCGCCACGACCTGCGGCCTGCGCCGCGACAGCGGCGTGATCCTGGTCCCGATGATCACCCGCCGGGTCGCCGCCGCGATCGCCGCCAGCCCGATCCACGCGTCGCCCACCTCCAGCCCGGGACGCTCGGGCCGCACCACGTGATCCCAGAGGAACACCCCGTCGAACCCGGCCGCCTCCGCCTGGGCCCCCAGCTCGGCCAGCACCCGCGGATCGGCCAGTTCCCCGAAGGGCGGCAGGTACAGCCCCCAGCGCATCGGACGGCCCGCCTTCCGCGGCGACGATGATCTCAGCCGGGATCCTAGCCCCGCCCCGCGCCCGCTTCCCGGAGGACGCGCGGCCGGGGAACCGGTCAGGGAGCCGGCCGGGGAGCAGGTCAGGCCGCCGTGGCCGGTGCGCGCAGGGTCCTGAGCGCTCCGGACCAGGCGATGACCTCGTCCAGCAGCTCCATCAGCGTGGACTCCTGGTGCGGGCCGGGGGTGATCACGCCGGGGTCGGTGGGGGCGGTGGTCTCGAAGTCGGTGAACGCCGACAGTGCCACTTGGGTGCGCACGTTGGCCGCGCCGAGCTCGGTCATGACCTGCCGCAGGTGCTCGACCGCGCGTACGCCGCCGTGCACGCCGTGGCTGACGAAGCCGGCCGCCTTGTCGGCCCATTCGGCGTACAGGAAGTCGATGGCGTTCTTCAGCGCGGCGGGGACGGAGTGGTTGTACTCCGGGGTGACGAACACGAACCCGTCGAAGGAGGCGACGGTCTCGGCCCAGCGGTGCGTGTGCGGGTGTCGGTAGTCGCCGAACAGGGCGGGCGCCGGCTCGTCCAGCACCGGCAGGTCGTACTCGGCGAGGTCCACGACCTCGAAGGCGGCCTCGCCCGCCGCGACGGCGGGGTGGCGGGCGGCGGCCTCGGCGACCCAGCGGGCGGCGACGGCGGTGCGGCGGTGGGGGCGGGTGCTGCCGACGACGACGGCGATCCTGATCACGTCTGTCTCCTCATGCTCCGGTACGGCGGTCCGGTGGCCGGACCTCCGGTAAAGTACAACGGGCATGGCAAAAAGTAAAACGTGTATTGCACTTTGGGAAGGGTTCCGGATGACCCGGGAAGACAAGCGCAGGGCGATCCTGGCCGGTGCGCTGACAGTGTTCGCCCGCGACGGCTACACCCGCGCCGGCATCGACACGATCGCCCGCGCGGCCGGGGTGTCCACGCGCACGATCTACAACCACTTCACCGACAAGGCCGAGCTGTTCCAGGCCGTCATCCAGGACAGCGCCGCCCGGGCGGCCGACGCCCAGATCGCCGTCATCGACCGCCACCTGCGCAAGATCACCGACCTGGAGGCCGACCTCGTCGACTTCGGCCGCGAGCTCACCGCGCCCACCGGCGACGGGCAGGCCGGGCACTTCGCCCTGGTCCGGCAGATCAACGCCGAAGCCGGGCACATCCCCCAGGCCGCGATCGACGCCTGGCAGGAGACCGGGCCGCTACGGGTGCGCCGGGCGCTGGCCGCCCACCTGCGGCGCTGGAACGAGCAGGGGCTCCTGCACGCCGAGGACCCCGACCGGGCGGCCGTCCACCTGCTGCTCCTGATCTCCGTCCACGATCCGTCCTACCGGGGGGCCGAGCCCACCGACACCGAGATCACCCGGACCGTCACCGCCGGCGTCCGCGCCTTCCTGTACGGCCACCTGCGCGCCCGCCCCGAATGAGGGGGCGCGGCTAGACCCCGAGCAGGTCCGTGAGGTCGTCGGCGTGCTCCTCCTCCTCTTCGAGGATCGACTCCATGAGCCGGCGCGTGGTCGGGTCGCCGTCGCCGAGCCAGCGGATGATCTCCTGGTAGGTGGAGATGACGATGCGCTCGGCCCAGAGATTGGCCTGCAGCAGGGCCCGCAGGTCGGTGTCCTCCGGGACCTGGTAGTCGGTGTGCGAGCGCTGGACCAGCTTGGCCGGGTCGAGATCGGGCTCGCCGCCGAGCTGGCTCACGCGCTCGGCCGCGCGCAGGGCGTGGTTGAGCTCCTCCTTGGCGTGCTCGGTGAACTCCTCCGCCACCTGCGCGCGGTCGATGCCCTTGGCGGAGATGGCATGCCTGGTGTAGCGGAGCCAGCACACCACCTCGGTGGCGATCACGTCGTTGAGGACCTCGACGACCTTGCTCGGGTCATGGCCGAACGTCTGCGTGATCGGCCCCTCGTCCATCTTCTGGCGTACCTGGTCACGAATTCTGGTGACATCCAGTACGAAGTCATCCGTCTGCGTCATGTGCTTCCCCGTTTCCCCCGGTGCCTTCTCGGTTCGAAGGTAACTTCGCCGGGGCCCCCACCTGGGTTGCGACACGTGCCGGCCGGTATTCAGCCCGGCGTGCGCAGGGCCAGCATGGCGACGTCGTCCTCGTTGTTGGCGGGGCGCACGGCGGCCAGGAGCAGGTCGCACAGGCCGGGCAGCGGGTGGTGGGAGAGGGAGACGGCGTGCTGCCGTAGGCGGGCCATGCCCTCGTCGAGAGTGTGGCCGGGCGACTCGATCAGGCCGTCGGTGTAGAACAGCAGGGTGGCGCGGGGCGGCAGGTCGAGGACGGCGTCCTGGCGCTCGGTGCCGATGCCGGTGCCGAGCAGCAGGCCGCCCGCCTCCTCCAGATAGCGGGAGTGGCCGTCGGACTCGATCAGCAGGGGCGGCGGGTGCCCGGCGCTGGACCAGCGCAGGCGCCAGCCGCCGTCCAGGGGCTCGACCCGGGCGAAGATGACGGTGGCCATCGTGGTCTCGGTGATGCGGCTCACCGCCTGGTCGAGCCGGTTCAGGATCTTGCTGGGCCGCTCCTCCAGGTCGGCGGCGTAGGCGCGCAGCATGTTGCAGACCTGCGCCATGCCCGCCGCGGCGTCCAGGTCGTGGCCGACCACGTCGCCGATCACCAGGCCGATCGCCCCGCCGGGCAGGGCGAACGCGTCGTACCAGTCGCCGCCCACGTCGGAGGCGTGCGGGGCCGGCAGGTAGCAGGCGTCCAGCTCCAGACCGGGCACCCGGGGCAACTGCGGCAGCAGGTGGCGCTGCATGGTCTCGGCGACGCGGCGCTGCCGCTCGTACAGGCGGGCGTTGTCCAGCGCGATGCCGGCGCGGCGGGCGATGTCCTCCAGCAGGACCAGGTCGGCGCCGGTGAACGGGACGGGCCGCTCGGAGCGGCCCAGCGTCATGGCGCCGACGACTTCACGTACGGTGCGCATCGGGGCGATGCACGCCGAGTGCATGCCCGTGGCCTGGAAGAGCTTCCGCTGCATGACCGCGACGTCGGAGTCGGGCTCGCCCTGGTAGGTGCTCGGTCCGATGAGCGCGGCCGTGACCCCGCGCAGCGCCCGCGACAGCGGCATGGACGACTCCTGCGGCACCGGCGGCATCGGGACTTCGAGGTCCCTGCGGTGCCGCAGCACGCCGTTCTCGTGGTGGACGACGGCGGCGCGGGTCACGCCGCCCTCCTCGGTGAGCAGGTCGATCACCACCCAGTCGGCCAGCAGCGGCACCACCAGGCGGATCAGCTGGCGCAGCGTCTCGTCGGCGTCCAGCGTGGAGGTGAGCCGCGTGGTGGTCTCCGCCAGCAGGGCCAGGCGGTCCAGCTCCGACATGGCCGGGGACGGGTGCGCGGGCTCGGCGGGCGGGCACGCGGTGACCTCGTGGAAGAGCACCAGCGCGCCCCGCCGTTCGGTGCCGGTCCGGCAGGCGGTCACCACCCAGGAGATCGGCATCAGCGAGCCGTCCCCGCGTTCGAACCACTCCTCCTCGCCCTGCGCGGTGCGGCCCGCGACGAACGGCTCCCGCATCACGCACACGCTCGGAGGCAGCGTCTCGCCGCTCCTCCCTCGGTGCAGCAGGTCGTGGGCGTCACGGCCGAGCAGCTCCTCGGCGGGGCGGCGCAGCAGGTTCGCGGCCCGCCGGTTGACCTCGACGATCCGGCCCTGGGCGTCGACCACGAGCGCGCCCGCGTCGGACAGATCGCCCAGGTGGCGGCGGCGCGCGCCGTCCACCGTCACGGACGGCCCGCCGTCTCCGGCGGCCGCGTGACCGGCACTCCTGCCCTCGTTCATGCCCCGGCCACTACCCAGAAGAGCCGGGGGTTGACAAACACGTTGTGCGCAAGCCGGGGGAGCGCCGCCGTGGTCGGCGGGCGGGGGGCGTGTGTCGATAATGGCGGGTGCCCTTCACGTTGAGCCACATGGTGGCGATCCTGCCGGTGCGGCGGTGGTTACCCGCGTCGGCGCTGGCGATCGGGGCGGTGGTGCCTGATGCGCCCTACTACCTGCCTCTGCCCTTCTCGTCGGCGAACACGCATACCTGGTGGGGGGCGCTGCTGCTGGGCGTGCCGGTGGGGGTGGCGCTGCTCCTGCTGTTCCACCTGGGGCTGCGCAAGCCGCTGACCGCACTGGCGCCCGCCGCGCTTCGGGCCCGGCTGCCCGGCGCGGTGCGGCCGGCGCCGGTGGCCGTGGTGGCCGCGTTGCTCGCCGGGATGGCCACGCACCTGGTCTGGGACGCGTTCACGCAGGTCGGCGGCTACGCCGTGGCGCACTGGCAGGCGTTGCGGCAGCCGGTCGCGGGCGCGCACCGGGTGTTCAACGTGCTGATGTACGTCAGCTCGGCGGGCGGCCTGCTCGTCCTGGGCGGCTGGCTCCTGCGGTGGTACCGGCGGGCCCCGGTCGCCCAGGACGAGCACGCCGACCGGGGGCCGCGGGTCACGGGCCGGGCGCGCGGCGCGGTGCTGGCCGCGGCCGTTCTCGCCACGGCCGTCGGCGCCGTGGCCGGCGCGACGTCGGAGCGTGCCGCGGTGAGCGACTACGACCTGGTACGGAGCACGATCCTGGGCGGCGCCGACGGCGTGGTGCTGGCCCTCGCCTGTTACGTGCTCGCCTGGCACGGCTGGACCGCGTTCAGCCGCCGGTGACACCGGTGCCCCCGGCCGCTGATGTCACGGCCCGGCCGGGCGCACCGCCTGGAGCGGTTCGGAGCCGCCGGGAACGGCGGCGCGACGGCGGAACCGATGCGGTGTTTGAGTACTGTGGCTGCGCATGACGGAAACGGAGATCGAGATCACCGCGGACCTGGTCCGCGACCTGCTGCGGGAGCAGCATCCGGACCTGGCGGGGCTGGCCGTGCGCGAGGTGGCGGGCGGCTGGGGCAACCAGATGTGGCGTCTCGGGGACGAGCTGGCCGTGCGCATGCAGCGGATGGACCCCACTCCGGAGCTCCAGCTCAAGGAGCGGCGATGGCTGCCCGTGCTGGCCCCGCGCCTGCCGCTCCCGGTGCCGGCCCCGGTGCGGTCCGGCGAGCCGTCCGAGCGTTTCCCCAAGCACTGGACCGTGATGACGTGGGTTCCCGGCGAGCCGCTGGACCACGGCACGATCAGCCGCGGCGCCCACGCGGCCGACGCGCTGGCGGGCTTCCTGCGGGCGCTGCACGTGGAGGCCCCCGCCGACGCGCCGATGGCCACGGACCGCCGCGGCCACCCCCGGGACCGCACGGCCGGCTTCGAGGAGTTCCTGCAGGCCCTCGACCCCGATGCCGTCGGTGACGCGAGCGCCGTGCGGGACGTCTGGGCCGACGCCGTCGCGGCCCCGGAGTGGGCGGGCCCGCCGGTGTGGGTGCACGGCGACCTGCATCCCGCGAACGTCGTCGTCACGGACGGCACGCTCTCGGGCGTCATCGACTTCGGTGACCTGTTCGCCGGCGATCCGGCCTGGGACCTCGCCGCCGCGTGGGTGCTGCTGCCCTCGGGCGCCGCCGCACGCTTCTTCGACAGCTACGGGCGCGCCGACGAGGCGGCGATCCGGCGCGCCCGCGGGCTGGCCGCCGGGAAGAGCCTCTTCCTGATGCTCATGGGGCAGAACGGGGACCGGGGCCTGCCCGGCGGCAAGCCGCACTGGGGACCCGCGGGCCGGGCGGCACTCGATCGCGTCCTGAAGGGCGTCTGACGCGCGCCTCCCGGCTCAGCGGCTCACGATCGTCTGCCGCTCGATCCGGGACAGCTTCTCCGGGTTGCGCACGTGGTAGGCGCCGGTGACGTAGCCGTTCTCCAGCCGCACCGCCACCACGCCGTCGATCTCGCCGTTGAGCCGGATGAGCAGCCCCGGGCCGCCGTTGATCTGCACCAGCTCGGCCGTCCTGTCCGCGTCGCGCCGCCACCAGCCGCCGGCCAGCAGGCGGGCCACCTTGCCGGCCCCCACGACGGGGCGCAGCAGGGCGTGCCTGACGCCGCCGCCGTCGCTCAGCGCGACGACGTCCGGCGCGAGGATGTCGAGCAGGCTCTGCAGCTCGCCGGTCTCGACCGCCCGCTGGAAGGCCCGGAGCGCGGCCCGGTGCTCGGCGGGGGAGCCGGTGCCCCGGGGTCGCCGCGCGGCGACGTGCGCCCGCGCCCGGTAGGCGAGCTGCCGGACCGCGGCCGGGCTCTTGCCGACGGCCTCGGCGATCTCGTCGTAGTCCAGGTCGAACACCTCGCGCAGCACGAACACCGCCCGTTCGACCGGCTGCAGCGTCTCCAGCACCAGCAGCATCGCCATCGAGACGCTGTCGGCCAGCTCGACGTCCTCGGCCACGTCGGGCGCGGTCAGCAACGGCTCGGGCAGCCACGGCCCGACGTAGGACTCCTTGCGCCGCCCGAGCGCGCGCAGCCGGTCCAGCGCCTGCCGGGTGACGATCCGCACCAGGTAGGCGCGCTGCTCCCGCACGCTGTCAAGGTCGACGTCCACCCAGCGCAGCCAGGTCTCCTGGAGGACGTCCTCGGCGTCGGCGGCCGAGCCCAGCATCTCGTACGCGACCGTGAACAGCAGGTTGCGGTGGGCGACGAACACCTCGGTGGCGGGCTCCACCCGGTCGGGCCCGCCGGGCCGCCCTGCTGCCGTCCGTCCGCTCATGCCTGGCCCCTGCCTGTCCGCACTCAGCTCTACCACACGCACAGGACGCTGCCGAAGGCCGTTCCGTAACACCCGCGGGCGGTGGTCCAGGTCACAGGCCAGGGCTGTTACGGAGCCCGGGCGGCCGGCGTCTCGTGGTCGTCAGGACGCCGTACGGACGAGCCGTGCGGTACGCGAGCCGAGTCCGCGAAGGGAAAGCCTCACCATGTCCGGACCCACGACGACCGATCTCCGGTCGCGCATGCCCAACCCGCTGCCGTTCGTCCCCGAGCTGGCGGAGGTCGGCGGAGCCCTGCACAAGGTCATCAAGAACGGGTCGATCCCGCAGGTCACCGTCCACCTGCTGCAACTGCGCGCCGGGCAGCTGCTCGGCAGCACGTACTTCACGATCAGGGAGACCGGGAACCTCCGCCGGGAGGGGGAGCCGGAGGAGCGCATCACCGCCGTGGCCACCTGGCGGGACGCCACCTGCTTCACCGACGCCGAGCGGGTCGCGCTGGAGCTGGTCGAGGCCGTGCTCACGCCGAACCCGTCGGGCGAGCGCGTCCCCGACGAGCTGTACGCCAGGGCGGCGGCCCTCTATGACGACAAGGCGCTGTGGACGCTCGTCATGGCGATCGCCCACATCGGCTTCTTCACCCCCGCCGCCCTGATCGCCAAGCCGATCCCCGGCATGCCCCCCGGCCAGAACTACCACGTGTGAGAGAGGCGTACAGCATGAGCATCACCAGGATCGCGGTGGCGGGGGCGACCGGGCGGCTGGGCCGCCACGTCGTCGACGTGCTCACCGAACGGGGGCACGAGGTCGTGCCGATGTCCCGGGCCACCGGCGTCGACGTGATCACCGGCGCCGGTCTGGCCGACGCGCTCACCGGGGTGGAGGTCGTCGTCGACGTCGCCTCGTGGCACGCCTCCGACGAGGAGGCGGCGACGGAGTTCTTCCGCGCCTCGGCCCGCAACCTGCACGAGTACGGGCGGCAGGCGGGGGTCGCCCGGATCGCCGTGGCGTCCATCATCGGCGTCGACAGGGCCACCGCCGGATTCCTCGCCGCCAAGAAGACGCACGAGGAGCTGCTGCTGTCCGGCCCGCTTCCCGTCCGGATCCTGCGCGCGGCGCAGTTCCACGAGTTCGTCGGCCAGCTCCTGGACTGGCAGCAGGGCGACGTCGCCTACGTCCCGGCCCTGCCCACCCAGCTCGTGGCCTGCCGCGCCGTGGCCGAGGAGCTGGCCGGCCTGGCCCTCGGCCCCGAGCCGGACCCGGGCGCGCCGATCCCCGAGATCGCCGGGCCTCGCAGGGAGATCCTGGCGGAGGCGGCCGCGCTCCTCGGCGCCCGCCGGGGCGTCAAGGTCGTCGGCGTCGACGGCGCGGGCATGCCCGACGCGGAGATCGCCGCCGAGGGCGCGTTCCTGCCCGGCCCGCACGCCAAGCTCGCCGGGCCCAGCTTCCAGGAATGGCTCGGCGCCCAGCCCTGAGCCGCCAGGCGATCATCCGAAGAAGGGACACACGATGACGCAAGCACCACAACTGCCGCCGCACATGCGGCGGAACGGGTTCGACCCGGCCGAGGAGCTGGCCAAGGCCCGCGACGAGGGCGTGACGCTGGTCGAGACGCCGTTCGGCCCGCCCGCGTACCTGGTCTGCCGTTACGACGACGTCCGCCGGGTGCTGTCGGACCCGGCCCGGTTCAGCAGCGCCCTGACGCCGTTCCCGGGCGCCGGGCAGCTGGACGCCGACGAGCTGGCCAGGATGCGGGCCGGGCAGCTCATCGGTTTCGACCCGCCGGAGCACACGCGGCTGCGGCGGATGCTCACCCCGGAGTTCACGGTGCGCCGCATGCGCAGGCTGGAGCCGCGGATCACCGAGATCGTCCAGGCGGCCCTGGACGACCTGGAGAACGCCGGCAAACCGGCCGACCTGGTGGCGCACTTCGCGCTGCCGGTGCCGTCGCTGGTGATCTGCGAGCTGCTGGGCGTGCCGTACGCCGATCGGACCGACTTCCAGGAGCGGTCCGTGCGCATGCTGGACACCTCCCTGCCGATGGAGGAGCGCGTCGCGGCGCAGCGCGAGGACCGCGCGTACATGGCCTCCCTGGTGGCCCGCGCGCAGGCGGACCCGGGCGAGGACATGCTCGGCATGCTGGTGCGCGAGCACGGCGGCGACCTCGGCACCGACGAGCTGGTCGGCATCGCCTCGCTGCTGCTGGTCGCCGGGCACGAGACGACCTCGAACATGCTCGCCCTGGGCGCCCTCGCCCTGCTGCGGCACCCGGACCAGCTCGCCCTGGTCCGCGACGATCCCGCGCACGTCGAGCCCGCCGTCGAGGAGCTGCTGCGCTGGCTGTCCATCGTGCAGGCGCTGCCGCCGCGCACGACCACGACGGACGTGGAGATCGCCGGGCAGGTCGTCCCGGCGGGCTCGCTGGTGATCTGCTCGCTGCCCGCCGCCAACCGCGACCCCGCCTTCGCCGGCGACCCCGGCGCCCTCGACGTCACCCGGGGGGCCGCCGGGCACGTCGCCTTCGGGCACGGCGTGCACCACTGCCTCGGGGCGCCGCTGGCGCGGATGGAGATGCGCATCGCCTTCCCGGCCCTGCTGCGTCGCTTCCCCGGCCTCGCCCTGGCCGGGCCGTACGACGGGGTGTCCTTCCGGGCGTTCAGCATCGTGTACGGGCTGAACGCGCTGCCGGTGACGTGGTGAACGGGCGGCGCGGGCCGTCCGGGTGAGTCAGGCGGGGACCGGGATCCACTCCGAGGCCGTGGTGGCGGCGCCGAGGTCGTCCGGGTCGGGCGTGACGCCCAGGCCGGGGCCGGTCGGCACCGCCATCGTCCCGTCGTCGCCGAGCGTGAACGGCGCGGTGATGTCGCGCCGGTAGTAGCGCTCGGTCGCCGAGATGTCGCCCGGCAGCGTGAACCCCGGCAGGCCGGCCAGCGCCAGGTTCCCCGCCCGGCCCAGCCCCGTCTCCAGCATGCCGCCGCACCACACGGGCACCCCGCTGGCGCGGGCCACGTCGTGGATCCGCCGCGCCTCCAGGTAGCCGCCGACCCGGCCGGGCTTGATGTTGATGATCGAGCAGGCGCCCTGCCGGATGGCCTCGGCCGCCTCGGCGGCGCTGGTGATGCTCTCGTCCAGGCAGATCGGGGTGTCCACGCGGGCGGCGAGCGCGGCGTGGCTGCGCAGGTCGCCGGGCGCGAACGGCTGCTCGATGAGCGCGAGCCCGAAGGCGTCCAGCCGGGCCAGGTGCCGCAGGTCGGCGGGGGAGTAGGCGGTGTTGGCGTCGACCGTGAGCATGGTGGCCGGGCCGAACGTCTCGCGGACCGCGCGGACCGGCTCCAGGTCCCAGCCGGGCTCGATCTTCAGCTTGATCCGGGCGTAGCCGCTGGTCAGGTGCTTGTCCACGGTTTCGAGCAGGGTGTCGAGGCCGTCCACGATGCCCACGGAGACGCCGACGGCGACCCGGGAGCGCACCCCGCCCAGGTGGTCGGCGAGCGCGGTGTTCCGGGCGCGCAGCCAGCAGTCGAGCACCGCCATCTCCACGGCGGACTTGGCCATCGGGTGGCCGCGCAGGTGGGCGAGCGCCTCGGCCACGTCCGCCGGTCGCAGGTCGCCCCCGGCCAGGGCGGGGACGACGAAGCGCCGGACGAAGCCGGCCGCGCCGTGCAGGTGTTCGGCGGAGTAGGTGGGGTCGTCCTCGGCCACGCACTCGCCCCAGCCCTCGCCCTCGTCGCTCACCACCCGCAGCACCAGCGCGTTGCGGGTGGTCTGCGTGCCGAGCGAGGTGCGGAACGGGGTGACGAGCGGCAGCGCGACCTGGCGCAGTTCGATGCCGTCGAGCCTCATCGCGTCTCCCCCTCCGCCAGCAGGTACCAGCCGGTGCGGGTGAAGCCGGTGACCCGGTAGCCCAGGTCGAGGGCGCCGCCGAGGCCCGCGTGCAGGGCCTCGCGCCAGCGCCGCGCCCCGGCCGGGTCGTCGGCGCGCAGCCGTTCGACGTCGGGCGGCGTCGCGCAGCGCAGCAGCGGCGCCCCGGCGGGCTCGCGCACGGCGCCCGTCTCGTCGACGATCGTCCGGAACGTCGCGCCGGACTGCTCGTGCGGCGCGCCCCCGCTGACGGGCCAGGTGACGAACAGCCGGTGGGACGGGCCGCCGTCGTTGAGCCCGTCGCTCATCGGGCCGTAGAAGTCGGGCAGGTACGCGGTCACGCGGGCGCCGAGCCGGGCCAGGTTGAAGAAGGCGTTGCGGCGCACGAGCGGGTCGAAGGTCCATGAGACGGTGGTTAGGCCGCGGTCGGCGGCCCAGGCGCGCTGGTGCTCCTTGAGCGCCCGGCCGACGCCGTGCCCGCGCGCCGGGGCCGCCACTCCGGCGACGTGGGAGTGCAGGCTGCTCCCGGCGGCCAGGAACCCGGCCGCCACCCCCACGAGCTCGCCGTCGAGGTAGGCGCCGCCCACGTAGCAGCCGGCGTGGGAGAAGGCGCACAGCAGGTCGAGGGCGATCGGCGGGTCGTCGCCGGGCCGGGTCTCCCAGACGCCGCGCAGCAGGCTGGCGGCGCGCTGGAGCTCGGGGGTGCCGTGCAGGGTGCGGACCCGCACCCCGGTGGGGGCGGTGGTCAGAAGTTCGGCCATGGCCCACAGCATCGCGCCCGCCGGGGCGCGCGGCGTTGGCGCTGACGCCGAACTTCACGGCACCGGTTTTGTGTCGCCGTTCAGCCGGAGTTGCAGGGCCAGGACCAGGCGGGTGTCGGGCTCGTCGAGCGGGACCAGCTCGCCGATGCGGCGCAGCCGGTACCGCAGCGTGTTGGGGTGCACCGACAGCAGCTCGGCCGCGCGGGGCACGTCGTAGTGGGCGGCGATCCACACCGACAGGCTGTGCACGAACCGGGTGCCGTGCCGGGCGTCGTGCGCGGCGATCAGCGCCAGGGGCTCGCCGCGCAGGCTGCCGTTGGCGCGCAGCGCGCCGTCGAGGTCGGTGAGGAACAGCGCCGCCGACAGCTCCTCGTGGGTGCCGACCGGCTCGTCGGCGAAGCGCCCGCACAGCGCGCGCAGCGCCTCCTCGGCCTGGCGGGCGCTGGTCCGCAGCGTGGCGACGCCGTCGGAGGTGCGGCCGATGCCGGCCTTCCAGCCGCCGCCCAGCCGCTCGCCGACGCGGGCGAGCGTGTCGGCGGTGATGCGGCGCAGCAGCGGCGTGCACGCCTCGGCGGCCACCACCGCGTGCGCCCGCCCGTCCACGACGCCGGTGACGGCCCGGATCCGGTACGCCAGATACGTGGTGCGCAGCAGGTCGGCGGCGTGCGAGGCGGCGAACACGTCGGCGGTGCCGTTGGCGGGGCCGAGCGACACCACGGTCAGCGGCTCGCCCGGCGACAGCCCGAAGGAGGCGGCCAGCTCGTCCACCGCGCCCATGCCGCGCAGCAGCCAGCCCAGGCACTCGTCGCGCCGCCGCCGCGCCTCGTCGGCGGCCAGGTTGATGCGCGCCAGGTGGGGGGCCGCGGCGGCGGCGGCCTCGGCGAGCACCGCCGCCGCGTCGGAGGTCAGCGGCTCCTCCGCCTGGACGGCCCAGATCGTGCCGAGCGCCTCGCCGTGGGAGCGGACCGCGATGGCCAGGCGGGGGTAGAACTCGCGCGGCTCGTAACTCCAGACGGCGCCGTCGGCGCGCATGACGGCGGCGTACTCCTCGGTGTTGGTGGGGTGCTCGGGCACCCGGCGGCCGAGGATGCCCTCGCGGCGCAGCTCGTCGATCGGCTGGCCCTCGACGGCGGAGTAGGCGAGCACGCGCATGGCCACGTCCTCGATGGCGACCGCGCCGCCGACCCGGATCGCCACCTCGTTGGCCAGCGCGAACAGGTCACCGGCCCGCGCGCCGCCGGGGTCGCCGGCCGGGGCGACGACGGCCAGCAGCGCGTCGACCAGCGTGTAGAGCTGCCCCCACGACAGCTCGGGCGGCGCGGCCAGCAGCGCGGCGCCCGAGGCGGAGGCGGCGGCGGTCAGCGCCTCCAGGTCGGCGCCGCCGGGCTTGACGACGACGGCTGCCACGCGGCTCTCGCCCGCGCGGGCCACCGTCTCGGCCGTCGGGCGGCCCGTCACCAGCAGGACGGCCCCGTCCAGGCCGGCCATCTGCTCCTCCGGCTCGTAGATGACCGGGGCCCCGGCCAGGGGCCGCCGCCCGTTCGGCAGGACGAGCGGCCGGATCACGTCCGGGCCGAGGCTGTCGATCAGCACGCCGAGGGTGACCCGGCCGCGGGCGGTCACGGCCGGCCCCGCCGAAGCACGCGGCCGTGCCGGCCGCCGGTCGGCTCGCCGTCGGCGACGGCCTGGCGCCCGGCCAGGAACACGTGGACGACGCCGGTGGGGCGCACGTCCGGCTGCTCGTAGGTGCCGGCGTGGCCGATCGTCTCCGGGTCGAACACGCACACGTCGGCGACGGCGCCGGGGCCCAGCCAGCCGCGTCCCACCAGGCCGAACTGCGCCGCCGCGGCGGAGGTCACCTTGCGCACGGCGGTCTCCATGGGGACGACCTTCTCCTCGCGGACGTAGCGGCCGAGGAAGGTGGGGAACGTGCCGAACGTGCGCGGATGGTTCGGGCCGACGGGCGGCCCGCCGTCGGAGCCGATCGACACCAGCGGGTCGGCCAGGAAGGCACGCAGGTCACCCTCGTGCATCGTGTGGAAGACCCCGGCCGCCGCCGGGTCGGCCGCCAGCAGGTCGCACAGCGCGTTCCACGGATCGCCGCCGAGGTCGGCCAGCCGCTTCCCGGCCACGCGCGGGTCGCGGTGGGTGAGGATCTGCACGTCGGCCGGGTGCAGCTCGCGCCAGAGACCGACGCCGATCCCGGTGCCGGGGCTCTCGGCCAGCGCACGCAGCCGGACCCGCTCGCCCGGGTCGGCCAGCCGCGCCAGCAGCGCGTCCTCGCCGCCCTCGCAGGCGACCGGCGGCAGCACGGCCACCAGCCCGGTGCCGAACGCCAGGTACGGGTAGACGTCGGCGCGCACGTCCACCCCGGCGGCGCGGGCCCGGGTGAGCTTCTCCAGCACCAGCGCGGACGCGCCGTGCACGGCCCGGCCCGACGCCTTGCAGTGCGAGACGTGCAGCCGGATGCGCGCCCCGGCGGCCACGGCGATCGCCTCGTCGAGCGCGTCGGCCAGCCCCTCGCTCTCGCTGCGCATGTGCGTGGCGTAGGTCAGCTCCCACCGCTTGGCCACCAGCGCGAGCGCGACCAGCTCGTCCACCCCGGCGTAAGCCCCGGGCACGTACTCCAGGCCGCTCGACAGGCCGTACGCGCCCGCCTCGAACGCCTCGGCCGCCATCGCGCGCATCCGGTCGAGCTGCGTCGCGGTGATCTCGGCGGACATGCCGGCGGCGGCCAGCCGCAGCGTGTTGTGGCCGGTCAGCACGGCGAGGTTGTTGGCCGTCCCGGCGGCCTCGGCGGCGTCCAGGTATTCGCGCATGGTGGAGAACGCCGCGCCGGCCAGCACGGACGGGGTGAAGCCGCTCGCGTCGCCGCGCACCGGGGCGCAGGAGAACCCGCAGTTGCCGATGATCTCCGTGGTGACCCCTTGCAGCAGCTTGAACGGCTGCGGCTCGGACAGGAAGGGCACCGTGTCGGAGTGGCTGTGCGGGTCGACGAAGCCGGGGGCCACGACGAGCCCGGTCACGTCGAGCTCCCGCCGGGCGGGCCCGAGGCCGGTGCCGACGGCGACCACGCGGCCGTCGTGGATGGCGACGTCCGCCGTCCTGGCGCGGCCACCGAGCCCGTCGTGGACCGTTCCGTGGCGAAGCAGCAGGTCATGCATGATCGAAGGCTCCCTTATCCACCATCGCTGGCGCTAGCTACCGAAGTATGAGAATCCGTAAGAACGGGCACCGATCGCAGAAGCCGGCGCGTGTAGTCGTGCGCGGGCGCGTCCAGCACCGCGTCCGCCTCCCCGGCCTCCACCACCTCGCCCCGCGACAGCACCACCAGCCGGTCGGCCATCTGCCGCACCACGGCCAGGTCGTGGGTGATGAACAGCATGGCCGTGCCGATCCGGCGCAGCAGCTCCAGCACGTGCGCCTGCACCGACACGTCCAGCGACGCCACGGGCTCGTCGCAGATCAGCAGCGACGGGCGCACGGCCAGCGCGCGGGCGATGGCCACCCGCTGCCGCTCGCCGCCCGACAGCGCCGCCGGCCGCCGCCCGGCGTAGGAGGCGGGCAGCCCGACCTCCTCCAGCAGCTCGGCCACGGTCGGCCGGGTCTCCGGCGCGCCCTGCCCCGCCGCCTCGGCCAGCGCCGCGCCCACGGTCATCGCCGGGTTCAGCGACGTGGACGGGTCCTGGAACACGCACTGCACCAGCCGGTGGCGCGGCCCGTCCCCGGCCAGCTCGACCGTGCCGGAGTCGGGCGTGACCAGCCCCAGCACGCAGCGCGCCAGCGTGGTCTTGCCCGACCCCGAACCGCCCACGACGCCGACCGTCTCGCCCTGGCGCACCTCCAGGCCCACGCCGCCGAGCGCCACGTGGGAGCCGTACGCCTTGCGCAGGCCGGACACCCGCAGCACCGGCGGGCCGGACGCCTGGCGGCGGGCACCCGTACCGGGCGGGGCCGGCCGGGGGCGCACCTGCGTGACGCAGGCGGTCAGCCGCCCCGACGGCAGCGCGCGCAGCGGCGGCCTGGCCTCCACGCAGGCGGCCTCCGCCTGGTCGCACCGGGCGGCGAACGCGCACGCCCCGGTCACCTCCCCGGCCGGGGGCACGCCGCCGGGGATGCCCTCCAGCCGGGCCAGCCGCCGCTCCACCGTCGGCACCGCCGCCAGCAGCCGCGCCGTGTACGGGTGCGCCGCGGCCCGGCCCAGCTCGGCGGCCGGGCCGTGCTCGACGATGCGGCCGGCGTACATGACGGCCACCCGGTCGCACAGCTCGAACGCCACCCGCAGGTCGTGCGTGATGAGCAGCACGCCCATGTCACGCGCCCGCTGCACCCGCCGGACGAGCTGCAGGATCTCGTGCTGGGTGGTGGCGTCGAGCGCGGTCGTCGGCTCGTCGGCGATCAGCAGCTCCGGGTCGCCGGCCAGCGCGGCGGCCAGCGCCACCCGCTGCCGCATGCCGCCCGACAGCTGGAACGGGTGCCGCCGCGCCACCGACGGGTCGTCGATGCCGACCTCGGCCAGCCGTTCGGCGATCGGCACGCGCGAGCGCGACGACTCGGCGATGTGCGCGCCCGCCGTCAGCAGCGGGTTGAGCATGGCGAACGGGTCCTGCATGAGCAGCGACAGCCGCCGCCCGCGCACGGTGCGCCATACCCGCTCGGGCGCGCCGATCAGCTCCCTGCCGTCGAGCGTGATGGAGCCCGTCGCCCGCAGGCCCCGGGGCAGCAGCCCGGCCATCGCGCGGGCGGTCAGCGACTTGCCGCTCCCGGACTCGCCGACCAGGCCCACGGTCTCGCCCGGCGAGACCTCCAGGTCCACCCCGTCGACGATCAGCCCGGTCCCGGAGACGCGCAGGCCGGTCACCTTCATCGGCCGGCTCCTTTCGACATCGACTCGAACGCCCGGTCGCCCAGCAGCGTCGCCGCGCAGGCGACCACGGTGATGAGCGCGGCCGGGGCGATCGAGGCCCACGGGTTGAGGTCCAGGAGCTGCCGGTTCTCCTCGACCATGAGCCCCCAGTCCGGGGTGCCGGCCGGCAGGCCGATGCCCAGGAACGACAGCCCGGCCAGCGCGACCAGCGCCCCGGTGAAGCTGAGCAGCGCGTTGGCCACCACGGTCGGCGCCAGGTTGGGCAGCAGGTGGCGGAACATGATCCGGCCCGGCCGCAGTCCGAGCGTGCGCGCCGCCTCGGCGTAGGCCAGCTCCCGCTGGGCCAGCGTCAGGCTGCGCACCACCCGGATGTCGCCCGGCGTGAACAGCACGGCCATGGCCAGCACCGCCCACCCGTAGCCGCCGCCGAGCACGCCCACGAGCACGATCAGCACGAGCAGGCCCGGCATGGCGATCGCCAGGTCCACGACCCGCATGAGCACCGCGTCCACCCAGCCCCGGTGGTAGCCGCTCACCAGCCCGAGCGCGGTGCCGAGCACGGTGGTGAACAGCGCGACCAGCACCGGCCAGAACAGCGCCGAGCGGGCCCCGGTCAGCAGCCGCGACAGCACGTCACGGCCCAGGTCGTCGGTGCCCAGCCAGTGGGCGGCGCTCGGCCCGGCCGCGCTCAGCGCCAGGTCCTGCGCGGCCGGGTCGTACGGCGCCAGCCAGGGCCCGGCCAGCGCGGCCACCGCCGCCAGGCCGAGAATCGTCACCAGCACGGCCCTCATGACGCTGCCCCCTGCCGCACGCGCGGGTCGACCACCAGGTAGGCCAGGTCGATCAGCAGGTTGACGACGACCACGATGACGCCGCCGAGCAGCACCAGCGCCTGCACCACCGGGATGTCCTTCTGGCCGACGGCGCCGATCAGCAGCGACCCCAGCCCGTGCAGGCCGAACGCCTGCTCCACGAAGACCGACCCGGTCAGGTTGGCCGCCAGCAGCAGCCCGCCCACGGTCAGCACCGGCAGGGCGGCGTTGCGCAGCGCGTAACTCGTCCACACGCGCCGCCTG
This sequence comes from Nonomuraea sp. NPDC049725, assembly GCF_040674795.1. Classification (NCBI taxonomy): domain Bacteria; kingdom Bacillati; phylum Actinomycetota; class Actinomycetes; order Streptosporangiales; family Streptosporangiaceae; genus Nonomuraea; species Nonomuraea sp. NPDC049725. The sequence goes on from NZ_JBFANJ010000012.1 coordinate 74,878, forward strand.
GGCAGGCCGCGGGCGCGGGCGAAGGTGAGGAAGTCGGAGGCGGCCAGGTCCAGCGCCGCCGCCCGCATCTGCCGGACCACCAGCGCGGCCTGCGCCGCCGCCAGCGCGATCGCGGGCAGCGTGAGATGCGTGATCCGCTCGGCGAACGTGTCGCCCACGCCGAACACCGGGAACCAGCCGAGCTGGACGGCGAACCCGTACAGCAGCAGGATGCTCAGCGCGAACGACGGGATCGACAGCGCGGCCAGCGCGCCGAGCGTGATGCCCTGGTCGAGCCGCCCGCCGCGGCGCATCGCGGCCAGCAGCCCGGCCGGGACGCCGACGGCGACGGTGAGCGCCAGCGCGTAGGCGGCCAGGCTCGCGGTGACCGGCAGCCGGTCGGCGATGACGCTCACCACCGGCTCCCGGGAGTAGATCGACGTGCCGAAGTCGCCCTGGAGGGCGTCGCCCAGCCAGCGCGCGTACCGGACCGGGAACGGGTCGTCCAGGTGATACTGCTCGCGGATGGCCGCCCGGGTCTCCGGCGTGGACGGCCGCCCGCCGAGCAGCACCTGTTCCGGCCCGCCCGGCGAGGCCAGCAGCAGCCCGTACGTGAGCATCGACAGCACGCCCAGCAGCAGGACGGCGGCGCCGAGCCGGCGGCCGAGGAGCTTGAGCAGCGCCATGTCAACGGCCCGCCGGGCGGATCGCCGCGAACAGGTTCATGGTCCACGTGTGGAGCGAGGCGGTGTACTTCTCGTTCAGCGCCGCCGCGTTGTCGGTGTGGAACAGCGGCACGTACGGCACCTGGTCGGCGATCTCCTTCAGCAGCTCGGTGACCTGGGCCGTGCGGGCCTCGCCGGTGGCCGAGACGAGCGCGTCGAGCTTCTCGTCGGTGGCGGCCGAGCCGTAGCCGGAGAAGTTGAAGCCCTGCGGCTCGGCGGAGGCGCGGCTGACCATGTCGGGCAGCACTTCGATCGGCTCGGGCGTGCCGTAGGCCAGGGCCACGTAGTGGACGCCGAGCCGGTCGTGCTCCATCATCCGGGCCGCGTACTGGTCGGACGGGGCGGGCTCCAGCTTGAGCGTGATGCCGATCTTGGCGAGGTCGGCGGCGACGGCCTGCATGACGGTGCCGGTGTCGCCGCCGCTGGCGTAGGGCGCGGCGAGCGTGAACCCGTCCGGATGGCCCGACTTGGCCAGCTCCTCCTTGGCCTTGGCCGGGTCGTAGGCGTGGACGGGCACCGGGGGAGGGGCGTCGCCGTAGACGGCGGTGAGGATCGGCTCGGGCAGCAGCGCGTCGGCGGGGCCGCCGTGCCCGGCCGTCATCAGGTCGGAGATCGCCTTGCGGTTGACCGCGTGCGCGATGGCCCGCCGGACGTGCACGTCGGCCAGCGGCCCGTTCTTGACCGCGAGCGACAGGTAGCTGATGTTGTTGCCCGGGTAGAAGATCGTCTTGACGCCGGGCAGCCCGGTCCACTTGCGCGCGTCGCGGGTGTTGAGGTCGGCGGTGCCGTCGATCTCGCCCGACCGTACGGCCAGCCGCAGCGTCTCGGGGTCGCCGATGCTCTTGACCTCGACCCGGCGCAGCGCGGGCTTCGGCCCCCAGTAGTCCTCGTTGCGCTCCAGCAGCACGCCGGAGGTGAGGGAGAACCGGCTCACCTTGTACGGGCCGGTGCCGAGCGTGCCGACCTCGGGGCTGCCCAGGTCCTTGGGATGCGGTTCGGCCAGCTTGCGGGGGACGACCTGCCAGGCGATGGCCGAGACGGCCAGGAACGCCGGGGCCGGGCGGCTCAGCGTCACCTTGACCTGGTCGTCGCCGACCGGCTCGACCTTCTTGACCATGGTGAAGTAGGAGGCCGCCTGGGAGGCCACCTTCGGGTCGAGGTGGCGGCGCAGCGAGAACGCGGCGTCGTCGGCGGTCAGCGGGCTGCCGTCCGTGAAGCGCACCCCCTTGCGCAGCGTGAACAGGTAGGTGGCCGGGTCGGGCTGGGTCCACCCGGTCGCCAGGTGGGGCGCCGGCCGCCCTCGTTCGTCGAGGGTGACCATGGTGTCGAGGACGGCTGTCTGGACCAGGGTCGACGGGCTGTTGAAGCCGTGCGCGATGTCGAGGCTGCTGGGCGGCGAGGCCGTGGCCCAGACCAGCGTGTCGGCAGGCGGCGGGGTGGCGCCGCCTGCCGAGCAGGCGGTGAGGAGCAGCAGCACGGCTGTCGCGGCGGCGGTCTTCGCAGGAGTCATGTGACCACCTCGGAAGCTGAGTGGCGGGGACAGTCGGACGCTAGAAGCCGGACCGTCCCCGTTCACTGACCGGGCCGCCAAAACCCGCGACCCCCGCCTGGTTGCGCAGGCCAACGAGCGCGCTCAGGCGAACCGGAACCCGCGCAGGCCGCCGCCGCTGATCAGCAGGGCCCCGTCGGCCTCCCGGAGCGTGAACGGCCCGGCCTGCCACAGCCCCGCGGGGGCGGGCTCGACCGGCAGTTCGAGGGTGCGGCCGACGCGCAGCACGCCGTCGCGCACGCTCGCCCGCGCCTCCAGCTCGCCGCTCCACCACTCGCCCTCGGGCGCCGCCTCGCCGGTCGGCGCGGCGGCGGGCCGGAACGTGGTCGGCGGCCGGGCCGCCAGCATCGAGCCCAGGACGAGCGTGTCGCCGGAGCACTCCAGCCACTCCCGGTCCTCCTCGCCCTGCCCGTGCCAGCGGCCGTCGGCGCCCGGGACGAACGTGCCCACGCCGGACACCTCCACCCCGTCGTCGCCGTGCTTGAGCGTCAGCGTCAGGCCGGTGACCGGGTCGTGCCAGTGCTCGTGCGCGGGCGGCGGCAGCGTGCCCGGCTCCCGGCCCGGGTCCGCGAGAGGCTCGCCGAGCAGCAGCTTGGCCAGGCGCTCGGTCAGCGCGAGCGGGTCGATCGCGCGCTGGTTCGACAGCACCGCCACGCCCACGCCCTCGTCCGGCAGCACGAGCAGGTCCGACAGGTAGCCGTGCATGCCGCCCGCGTGCCCGAACGCCGGCCGCCCGGCGACCTCGTAGTGGTAGACGCCGAACGCGTACGGCAGCGTGGTGCCGTCGGCCAGCACGGCACGCTCCAGCAGCGCGTCGCGCAGGTCCGCGCCGAGCACCCGGCCGTCGGTCAGGAAGCCGAACCACGGGGCGAGGTCGCGCACGCTGGTGACCATGCCGCCGTCGCCGACCGCGCTCTCCTGCGTGTCGGCCCGGCGCGTCGGCCCGTCGACGTTGGCGTAGCCGTACGCCATCCGCTCCACGGGCAGCGTCGCGTCGTCGCGGAAGATCGAGTCGTCCATGCCGAGCGGCCCGAACAACCGCTCCCGGGCGAACTCCGCCAGCGACCTGCCGCTGACCCGGCGCACGACGACCGAGGCCAGCACGTACCCGGTGTTGGAGTAGGTGAAGTCCGTGCCGGGCTCGAACGTCGTCCCGCGGAACCGGGCGATGACCTCCAGCAGGCGCTCCTCGGTCATCTCGGCGAGCGGGTGCCCGGTCAGCGCCATGACCGTGTACCACTCCGGCAGGCCGCCCGTGTGCTGGAGGCACTGCCGCAGCGTGACGGGAACCTCCAGGCTCAGCTCCGGCACGTGCCGCCGCACGTCGTCGTCGAGGCCGAGCGCGCCGTCACGGGCCAGCAGCAGCACGCACGCGGCGGTGAACTGCTTGCTCGCGCTCGCGATGTCGAAGCGGGTGTCGGCGTCGATCGGCACGCCGAACTCGACGCACGCCGTGCCCGCCGCGGCCGTGGCGACCGCCTCGCCGCCGGAGTAGACGGCGACGGCCAGCCCCGGGGTGCCGGGGGTGACGAGCGAGGACACCTCTTTCTTGACCAGTTCGAGATTCATGCCCGACAGTATGGCCAGCGGAGCCCGGCCGCCCGTTGGCGTGCGCGACCACGCGCGCGGGCGGATATTTGGCCAGAAGTCCGACGACCGCGCGGGGTTCGCCGCCTAGTTTCCACCGCATGATCCGAGCCCTGCTCATCACCTTGCTGGCGGCCACGCTGCAGGTCCCCACCGCGGCGTCCGCCTCCGCCCCCGAGTCCGTGTCCACGGGTGTCCCGGTGCTGCCCGCGCCGACCGGGACGTACCCCGTCGGCACCGTCTCCCGGGACCTGCTCGACGCCTCCCGCCCCGACCCCTGGGTGGCCGCCGAACGCCGCCGCCTCATGGTGACCGTGTGGTACCCGGCCACCCGCCGCTCCGGCGTCCGCGCCCGGTACGTCACCCCCGAGGAGTCCGCGCTGCTCCTGGCCGCCCAGGGCCTGCCGCCCGGCGACCTGCTGAGCCGGATCCGCGGCCACGCCCGCACCGGCGCCCCGCCCGTGCCCGGCAAGCGCCCGCTCGTCGTCCTCTCGCCCGGCTTCGGCCTGCCCCGCTCGTCGCTGACCGTCCTCGCCGAGGACCTGGCCAGCCACGGGTACGCCGTCGCCGCCGTCGACCACACCTACGAGTCGGCCGCCACCACCTTCCCCGGCGGGCGCACCACCACCTGCCTGGCCTGCGAGATCGAGGACGCGCCCGGGCTCGTCCCGGACATCCGCGCCGCTGACGTGTCGTTCGTCCTCGACCGCCTGGTCCGGGACCGGCGCCTGCCCGTCGACCCGCGCCGGATCGGCATGGCCGGGCACTCCATCGGCGGCAACAGCGCCGCCCACGCCATGACCGCCGACCCCCGCATCGACGCGGGCGCCGTCCTCGACGGGGCGTTCGTCGTCCCGCCGCCGCCCGGCGGCCTCGCCCGGCCGCTCCTGCTGTTCGGCACCCCGGACGTGCCCACCTGGGCGGAGAACTGGCCGCTGCTGACCGGCTGGAAGCGGTGGGCCGAGGTGGCCGGGTCCGAGCACGACTCCTTCACCGACTTCCCGGTGCTCGCCGAGCAGCTCGGCCTGCCCGCCGGCAGCCTGACCGGGGCGCGGGCCGCCGCGATCACCCGGGCGTACGTGCGCGACTTCTTCGACGTCCACCTGCGCGAGCGCCCCGCCACCCTGCTGAACGGCCCGTCCGCGGCCTACCCGGAAGTGACCTTCCGCACCGGATGAAGCGGCTCGTCAACGCGGAGGATCAGCGCGCCGGTGCTGCCGCCCGATCTGGACCGCGGCCCCGTCGAGCAGGAGCTGGAGCCCGGCCTCGAAGAACGCGGTCAGGTCGAAGCCCAGCCGGTCGTCGATCGGCGCCGCACCCGTCGAGAGCGCGGCGCGCAGGGACGGCAGGTGGGCGACGTACCACTGGTCGGGTGACAGCCCGGTGTGCCGCTCCGCGTCGCGTTGCGCCTCGAGGTTCGTGGCCGTCCCCCTGACGTGGTTGGCCACGGCCCACCACACCAGGCGGGCCGCCTCGGGGTCGAGCCCGAGCTTCAGCACGGCGCTCATGCCCCAGGCGCCGAACCTGAGCAGGTGGGGCAGCGGCTGCGGATGGGTGAGCGACATGAGCCGGGGCAGCCAGGGATGCCGCAGGTAGAGACGCCACTGCAGCCGCGCCGCGAGCTCCAGGTGGGCCCGCCAGCCCGGGGGCGGCTCCTCGGGCAGCTCCAGCTCGCCGAACGCGGTGTCGGCCATGAGCACGGCCAGCTCCTCCTTGCCGCGCAGCAGTCCGTACAGCGACATGGTGGGCATGCCGAGCTTCGCCGCGATGGCGCGCATCGACACCGATTCGAAGCCCTCCGCGTCGGCGAGGGCGATCGCGGCGCGTACGACCCGGTCGCGCTCCCCGTCGGGGCCGGTCGCCGCAGGTCGCGACCGGCGCGCCCGGCCCTCCCCGGGCCGGGGCGCGCCCGGCGCGGGGTCGGCCACGACGGTGCCGACGCGGGGGACGGCCACCACCCGGCCCTGCCGGCGCAGGGTGTCGAGCGCCTTGGTGGCGGTCGCGGTGGCCACGCCCCACTCCGCGGCGGCCTGTCTGATGGACGGGACGCGGTCGCCCGGCCGCAGCGCGCCCGTGTCGATGCGCCGCTGGATCTCCCGCACGATCCGCAGGTAGGGCGGCGGCGCGGAGCCGCTCCCGGTCCGCCGCATGGCCGATCCTCTCCTGTACTAGGGCAGTTGTGCGCCTGCCGCAGCGGCCGGATTCCGCCTGGTGAACCGCTCGCTCCCTGGCCTAGCGCATCCCGCCGGCCTCGGTCGCCGCGCGCCGCCCGGCTGTACCGTCTCGCTTCGTACACCGTACAGCCGATCGACGAGGTGAGCATGGACCGCTACGACCGTTACCTTGACGGGCCCTTCGCCCCCGTCAAGGAGGAGGTCACCGCTTACGACCTGCCCGTGACCGGGCGGCTGCCCGCCGAGCTGAACGGCCGCTACCTGCGCCTGGGCCCGAACCCGCTCGGCGTGGAGGACCCCGTCACGCACTTCTGGGCCTTCGGCGCGGGCATGGTGCACGGCGTGCGGATCCGCGACGGCCGGGCCGAGTGGTACCGCAACCGCTGGGTCCGCTCGGCGGAGGTCGCCGACGCGCTCGACCGGATGGAACGCGGCCTGGAACCGCCCGCCTTCCTGCCGCCCTCCCCGAACATCCACGTGCTCCGCCACGCCGGACGCACCCTCGCCCTGTCGGAGGCGGGCGGGCCGCCCCACGAACTCGGCTACGAGCTCGACACCATCGGCACATGCCCCCTGGCCGCCACCCGCGAGGGCTCCAGCGCCAACGCGCACTCCAAGGTCGACCCGCGCACCGGCGACCTGCACTCGCTCGCGTACCTGCCGGGACGCCCGTTCGCCCAGCACGTCGTCACCGACCCGGCCGGGACGGTCACCCACGTCGCCGACCTCCCGCTGCCCGGCGACCTGCCGTTCCTCCACGACTTCGCGCTGTCGGAGAACTTCGTGGTCGTCTTCGACATCCCGCTGACCTTCGACCTGGACGCGATGCGCTTCCGCTGGAACCCCGCGCACCAGGCCCACGTCGGCGTCCTGCCCCGGACCGGCGGGCAGGTCCGCTGGCTGCCCGCCGAGCCCTTCTACGTCAGCCACGTCCTCAACGCCTACGACGACGGCTCGACGATCACCGTCGACCTGATCGCCGCCGACGGCCCCGTGGACGTCGCCGACCCCGGCGGCATCAGCCCCAGGCTCGACCGCTGGCGCATCGACCTGCGCACCGGGCGGCTGGAACAGCGGTGCGTGGACGACCGGCCCCAGGACTTCCCGCGCGTGAACGACGCCTACGCCTCCCGGCAGCACCGCTACGGCTACTCCGCCGTCACCCCCGTGTACGGCATGCGGTTCACCCCCGGCGGCCCCCACCCCGACGACGCGTTCACCAACGCGCTCGTCAAGCACGACCTGGTACGGGGCACGACGGAGGTGCACGGGTTCGCGCGGGACGCCGCCGTCGGCGAGGCCGCCTTCGCCCCGGACCCGGGCGACACCCAGGGCGCCGAGGACGCCGGATACCTGATGGCCTACGTCGCCGACCCCGAGCGCGGCGCCTCCGACCTGGTGATCCTGTCCGCGCAGGACTTCACCGGACCGCCCGTGGCCCGCGTCCACCTGCCCGTACGCGTGCCGCTCGGCTTCCACGGCAACTGGATCCCGGACGCCTGACCACCCGGCCGGCGCCGTCAGGGGCGTAGCCGGTGGAACAGCTCCACCCGGGCGCGGGCGTACGCGATGTCCTCCTCGTCGTGCTTCACCCCCGAGCGCACGGCCTTGGCGAAGTAGGCGTGCTCCCTGCGGAGCTTGTGCCTGACGAGCTGGGCCAGCGACTCCTCGTCCAGGTGGCCGGCCGTGCCGCCCGCCTCGTGGTACGCGGCCACGAACTCCTTGCTCGGCCCGGTCAGGTCGTCACCCCATTCCAGTGCGGCGGCGGCCAGCTCCAGCTCGGGGGCGCCGACGAAGGACTCGTCCCAGTCGTAGACCGCCACGATCCGGCCGTCCCTGACGAGGGTGTTGCCGGTGTAGTAGTCGCCGTGCAGGGGGTGGCGCACGGGGTGCGCGGCATGGCAGGCGACCAGCCACCGGTCCAGCTCGGGATCCTGGAGGTCGGGGTCCCCTGACTGGGGCTCCAGGCTGGGGTTCTTCGGCTCGGGCTTCTCCAGACCGGGGTCCTTTGTCTGGCGCTCCAGGCCGGGCTCTTTCGGCTCGGCTTCGGGCCGGGGCGGGGGGCCGTACAGGCCGGACTCCTGGAAGGCGGGCACCGGGCGGGGGCCGGGGCGGAAGCCGGCGAGTGACCGGTGGAGCCGGGCCAGCAGCCGCGCACCCGCCTCGCGCTGGGCCGGCACGTCGGAATCCGCCCAGGAGCCCTCGACATACGGCCAGCAGGAGATCGGCCGGCCGGCCACGACGACGACCGTCGCCGTCCCGTCGGCGGCCGGCAGCGGGGCGACGGCCTCGGGGAGGCCGGCGGCGGCGTGCCGGGCGATCGCGTGGCACCACTCCGACTCGGCGGCGGAGCGCCCTACGGGGCCGACGCGGATGACGTGACCGTCGAGGCGGTACGCGGCGGACTCCTCACCGCCGTGCAACCGCTCACCCTCTCCCTCGACCCCCCAGGCCAGGGCCACGGCTTCGCGGATCTCGCGGGTCAGCGGCGTCTTGGCGTAGATCATTCCGCCAACCTATATGCTCTAATGTCGCAAGTGCGTCCTGGTCGCGAGAGGGCGAGGAGCCGGTGGACAGCCGGTGACGGAAAGGACGGCCCGCGTCTCATGCAGCTCCCGCCGTCGCATCGCGCTCTGCTGAGCCGCCTGCTGCCGGGCGTCACGCCGGAGGACCTCACCGTCCGTCAAGGACAGTTCCACCAGGTGGTGATCGGCGCGGACCGTGTCGTGTGCCTGCCGCGCACCGACGCCGCGGCCGCCCGGCTGCCGCATCGGGCCGCCATTCTGCGCCTGCTCGCCGCGCTCGATCTCGGCTTCGCCACGCCTCGGCCGCTGGAGGAAGGCAGCGCCGACGGGCTGCCCTATCTCGTTCTCAGCCGCGTTCCCGGGGCCCCGCTGGAGGCCGAGGCGCTCGAAGATCCCCAGGTGGCCGAGGCCGCGGCGACGCAGTACGTCACGCTGCTGACCGCACTGGCCAGGAACGGCGCCTCGGACAAGGCGCGAGCGGCTCTGCCGGCGCCACGAGACCGCTGGCGGCGGTTCGCGGCGGACGTCCGCGCCGAGCTGTTCGGGCTCATGTCCGACGGCGGGCGTCAGCGGGCCGAGCGGGAGCTCGCCGCGCTCGACGGCCTTCCCCATCTCACTGACGCGGTCGTGCACGGCGATCTCGGCGCGGAGAACGTGCTGTGGGAGCGCAAGGACGGCCTGCCGGTGCTCAGCGGCGTGATCGACTGGGACGAGGTCACGATCGGCGACCCCGCCGAGGACCTGGCGGCCGTCGCGGCCAGTTACGGCGCGAGCTTCCTGAACCGGGTTCTCACCCTGGACGCCCGGCCGGACAGCACGATGACCGCCCGCATCGCCGTCATCCGCGCCACCTTCGCCCTGCAGCAGGCCCTGTCCGCCCACCGGGACGGCGACGAGGAAGAGCTGGCGGACGGCCTGGCCGGTTACTGCTGATCGGCGGGCGGGCCGGTGTCGGCGGGTGTGTCGCCGTGAGACTCCAGCAGCCCGGCGAGCGTGGCCTCCAGGCGCCGGCGTTCGCCGGCGTCGAGGCTCTCCACGAGGCGGGCCTCGTTGGCCAGGTGGAGGGGGAGGACCCGGTCGATCAGCTCAAGCCCGTGCGGTGTGAGGCGGATCCTGACCGAGCGCCGGTCGTTGGCGTCGGGCGTCCGGGTGACCAGGCCCTTCGCGGCCATCCGGTCGACCCGCAGCGTGATCGCCCCGGTGGTGACGAGGGACGCCTTGAGGAAGGCCTTCGCGGTCAGCTCGTACGGCTCTCCTGAGCGCCGCAGCGTGGACAGGACGTCGAACTCGCCGGGCTCCAGGCCGTGCTCGCCCAGGAAGTCCTTGATCTCCTTGTCCCAGAGCCGCGACAGCCGCATGAGCCGCCCCACGATGCCGATCGGCGAGACGTCGAGGTCCGGCCGTTCGCGCCTCCACTGCTCCAGCACCGACTCCACCGCGTCCGCCACGCATCCTCCACTCTCAGAATAGCTGAGCGCTCATTTAATTGACACTCACGTAAGTGCTGGTTATCTTAGCACTCACCTAATCTGCCCTCGTGCAAGGAGTGCGCATGTCCTACCCCGATCCTCGCTACTTCGGCGAACACGGCGAGATCAACGCCACCTTCCGTCCCGCGACCAGCGCGCCCGACTTCATCTCCCCGCCCGTCGCCACCGACAGCCCCACCGTCGCGCGGGGCACCGCCTACCACTACCTGTCCACCACCGTCTCCACCAGCGGTGAGTACGGCCTGTACCGGGTGGACATGGGCCCCGAAGTCAGCGGACCCAGCACCCACTTCCACAAGGCGATGTCGGAGTCGTTCTTCATCCTGTCCGGCACCATGCGGCTGTTCGACGGCCGGCAGTGGATCGACGCCACCTCCGGCGACTACCTGTACGTGCCGGTGGGCGGGCTGCACGCCTTCCGCAACGAATCCGGCGAACCCGCCTCCATGCTCATGCTCTTCGCCCCCGGCGCACCGCGAGAGGGATACTTCGAAGGCGTCACCGAGCTGGGCGGCCTCAGCGAAGAAGAGCGCGCGGAGTTCTTCGTCCGCCATGACAGCTTCTTCGTCTGAAGCCACCGCCTGCTCTTCCTTCACCGGCACCACCCCGCCCCGGCGAAGGCTGCTCGGGAAGCACAGCTGAGAGGCCGCGAGCACCACGGCCGCCTTCCTCAGCAACCCCTCCGTCGTGAGCACCGCGGCCGCCTTCCTCAGCAACCCTCCACGCCGCAGGAGGTCTTCCCGGAAGCCTCCACCGCCTTGATCGCTTCGAGTCTGTCCAGGACCTCGCGGAGCGCGTCAGGCCGGGGAACCCCCTCGATCCGGTACGTGCCGTCGACGATGATCGTCGGGACCGAGCGGATCTGCAGATCCTGCGCCTGCTGAAGCGCGGCCCGATGCGCCTCGCCGTACCGGCCGTCGAGGAGCGCGGCACGGAACTCCTCCGCGTCGAGGCCCAGCTCCGCGGCCAGGTCCGCCAGCACGTCCAGGTCGCCGATGTCGAGGCCGTCCTCGAAGAACGCCCGCAGCAGCCGGTCGTTGTACGCCTCGGCGTCGCCGTGCTCCCTGGCGTACTGGTAGCCCTCGAAGGCCAGTCGCGTGTACGGCTGAGGCGAGACGTCGGGCAGGTGGATGCCGACACCCATCCGTTCGGCCATCGGGTAGATCGTCTGCTTCCAGATGTTCTGGAGGTAGTCGCCCTCGGGCTCCAGCGTCGGAACGGGCTCGGGACGCAGCTCGAACGGCATCCACTCGATCTCGACGTCACGCCCGGCGACGGCCTCCTGGATCGGCCCCTTGGCCAGCAGGCAGAACGGGCAGACGTAGTCGGACCAGATCTGGATCTTCATGACCGTGCCACGGCGGTCGCGTCGACCTCGATCTGCCAGTCGGCCTGGGCGAGGCGGGAGATCTGGATCAGGGTGTCGGCGGGGTAGGGCTCGGTGAAGAACTCTTTGCGCAGTTTGATGATGGTGTCGAGGTTGGGTTCGAGGTCGGTGACGAGGATGGTGACCTTGACGGCGTCGGCGAGGCTGGATCCGGCTTCTTTGAGGACGCGGTCGAGGTTGGTGAAGGCCTGTCGGGCCTGGGTTTCGAAGTCGTGGCTGACGGTGACGCCGTTGTGGTCGAAGCCGGCTTGGCCGGAGGTGTAGACGAGGTCGCCGACTTTGATGGCTTGTGAGATGGCGTAGGGCTCGTACCAGTCGGGGGTGGTGCTGATGCGTTCGCGCTTCATGACATCTCCTTGCATGTACGTACATGTTTTGTCTGTGCAAGAAGATGTTGCATGTACATGTATGCATTTGTCAACCCGGATCGCCCGGGCGGTGGCCGGGAAGTCGTCGTTGCTGAACCCTCGCGCCTACACCCCGCGCGGACCGGTCAACTGGGCGAAAGCGCCGGACACGGCCGACGTCCCCTGCACTGCTCCTCCGCGCACCCGGGAACCTTCTCCAGCTCATAACCTTGCTCCGGAGTGCCGATCGCGGTGAACACGATCCTGTAGCACCGCTCGTACCACTCCGTGCCGAGCATCATCCCCGCCTCAACCGGAACGGACGTCGAGATGACCAGGGTCCGCCCGTCGGGGCGCGCCGCCTTGGACGCCCACCCGCCGGCCGCGGCCTGCCACGAACTCCCCGCCGGATCCCGCCGGAGCGCCTGGCTGACCAGCTCTGCCCGGCTGCTGAGAGCCCGTTCGGCGCGATCCTCGATCTGGGATTCGAGCATCGCGCTGAACACCATCAACGGGGCGACCACGATCAAAAGCGCCACAACGATCACCCCCAGGCCGACCATATGGCGCCGTACGAGATCCTCGGAACTCATGCCGCCTCGCCCTCGATAAGGAAGTGCACCTGTCGAAAACGCCGCCCAGGGCACCCTCTCCCGCCCTGGCAAAGTTTACGGGAGATGTATTCCATTCCGGGCCGACTGCTGATGCTGCACATCCGACTTCGACATAGAGCGGCTCCAAGCCGAACAAACCCGGGGGCTTGAACTATCCAATGGTGTGCAACGGTTGAACATGGCAGAGTGATCGTCAACATCCCCGCCGCCTCCAACCTCAACCGCGATCGCCCATAGAAGGCGGCGGATACGGCACTAGGTCAAGGAGAACAGAACAGTGACCGATGCCGACCGGCGATTCCCGGTTACGCCATCGGAGCACACCCTGCGGGCTTCAGCGATATCAACCGCCACAGCTTCGCCGCCGGAGCGTGCTGATAGTGGCCTGCGCAGTGGTCGTAACCCTTGCCGTGATGCATCACTCCGTCAACGTCGGCCCCGGTCCTGTCAGTCACGGCGACGCCGTCATATCCATCGCAACCGGCCAGGTAGACGGACGGCCGATCGTCGTCTCTGGCGGATTGGGCGCCGCGGTACGGATATGGGACCTGACGACGAGAAGACAAATCGGAGACCCGCTGATGTGATGAATTCCCCTGGAGCCAAAACAACGCAAGGCGCTGCGAATGCGAACGGGCATTTCTCCATCAAGGCCATATCGGCGGCACACAACACGTCCCACGGCGGCACGTTGGGGGGGTGGTATACGAAACGACGGGTGATACCAGGCGACAGCTTCTGGTATGAGATCATTCCTTAAAGATACGTTCCAATAGGTGGCCGTCGGCTTCGCCGGCGGCCACCTCGCCATCCGATACCCCGAATCGGAGCATCGTGACGAGTCGCAACAAATTAGACCAATGGTCGTATTTCGAGGAGCGAGGCCTGGCGGAGAGGTTCGAGTGTTCGTGGGTCGAGGCGCCCGACTACCGCGCGGTGGTCGCCGCGCTGCGGGCGGAGGAGGAGACACTCGCCTGTGACCTGGACCAGGCGCGGCGGTGGTATCGCACCTACTCGGAAGAGGACCTCGTCTGGGTGGCCGAGCAGAGCCCCGGCTGGGTCAAGATGTTCGCCGTGTCCGGACTATCCCCGTGGCGCGCCCTCGATTCGCTCCCGCAGCCGGGCGGGCGGGCCTACCATCTGGCCTATTACGCGGGCGAAATCACCGAACCGGTCTATTTCAACGGGGACGAGTGGGAGGACACCATCCCCGACGATCACTGGGACCGTCCCAGACAAGAGGGAGCAGATCTCGTCGGCTCCCCTGTCATCGGCCGGGAGATGAACTTCTACCTCGCCGCGCTGGCGTACGCGACCGGCCGGTTCATCGACGACACCTGGTTCACCACACCAGGGCTGCTCTGCCGCATCCCGAAAGGGACCTGGCCCCAGTGACTGACCAGTGGAAGTACCTGCTCGGCGCGGGACTGGGCCGCGGCTTCATCGGCACCTGGGTCGAGTCGGGCGATGCCGAGGCTGTGGCCGCCCTGCTCGGCGCGGATCTCGCCTCCTGCCAGGACTGCGACCTGGCCACCGCCATGACCCACTACCGGCCGATGGCTTTCACCGAACGCATATGGACCGGCCCGCACGCCGACGGCTGGACGCACGCCCTCACCATCAGCGGCCCACCCCCGGTGACCACGGGCCTGACGGAAGCGGGCCTGCGTTTCCTCCAGATCCGCACCCTGGGCGCCTACGTCTACGATCTTCTTTACGGCGACGGCGTCACGACCGCCTGGGCGACTCAACGCTGGTACGGCGAGGTCATCACCGAACCCGGGTCTATGGTCGAACCGTACCTCCGGGAAGCCGGGCCGCCCACGAACATCCCGGAGGCCGTACGCTCCGGATCTGAAATCACCGAACCCGAGGACCACAATCAGGCCTGCCTGGAGACCTATCTCTTCCTCGCCGGGCGCATGAGCGGCCGCTTCATCGACCGTGAATGGCTGAGCGAAAGGAGAAGCCTCTACGCCGTCCGATTGCCGCAGATACCCGCCGGGCTGAGAGTACGGTTCGCGAGTTGGCGCCCGTGATTTCTCGCAGGCCGGACCATGTCGCGGGTCAGCATTGCCGGAGAGAACGCCTGCTCCAGCCGGTCATCCTCATGCGCGAACGCCTCGTCGATCACGCCCAGGTCGAGCGGCGGCCCGTGGCCGGCCTTCTCCGTGTTCGCGGTGATGCCCAGCTTGGAACGAGTGCGCGACCAGATGATGGCCTCGTTGCCGTTCGACATCCGGGTGCGGTACTTGCTGGCCAGCGACGAGCCGTCCATGGTGACCAGGAACTCGTCCTCGAACCGCTCCCGGGCCATGCCGCGCGTCTGCGCCGCGTACTCCACCCGCTGCCGCTGCCAGGCCGCGATCCGGTGCAACATCAGCCCGAGGATCTGCTGCGTCTTGCCCTGCTGGCGCGGCACCGACAGCCCGACCTCGCGGTGCGCGCACAGGCCCGTGGCGGGGTCGATCTCCAGCGCGACGTCCAGCACGTAGCGCTGCCACGGCATCGGCGGGTAGCCGAGCCGCTCCATCACCTTCCACGCCTTCGGCCCCAGCGAGGGGAACTCCGGCCGGCGCGGCGTGCCCCACATCGGCGGGCACTCCAGCCCGTACAGCTCCAGGCACTGCGAGGCGAACTCCGTAGGGGGTGCCCAGGTCGTCGAGGTCGTCATCGTCCTCCCCTGGAGCCCGAGCGGCCAGCAGTTGCGCGAGCGTCGCTCGCAGTTCCCGATTGAGCTGGGGCAGGGACTTGCCCTCCTCGCCGCCGCCCGCGTCGATCTCGTGCGCGAGCCGGTAGGCCATCTCCGATAGCGACGGCTCGACGCCCACCAGGTCGCCGAGTTGCTCGACGTCGTCACGCACGGCCTTCTCGACCGGCCCCATGACCACCTCCATGATCGTCCGTTGGTGATCGGCGCTCGGGGAGAAAAAGGGAGGCTAGGCGCGGGGTCGTCCAGCCCTCTGATCAAAAGGCTCTAACCTGCGGAAACGTCACGGGCCTGCGTACCAGTCGCGCGACGTGCGAACCCCCTGCTGCACAGGCCGGTTGCCTCGTTCGGTGTTGCACTTTCTGCCGCACACCAGGCATGGGGTGTTCGCTCCATGTGCTGGCCTCATCATGTGCGGGTCGACGGGCTGGTCTGCGTCGATGCTGATGGGGATGAGGTGGTCGGCTTCGCCTGCGCCGTCGTGCCCGCAGATGTGGCAGACGGTGCCGTACGTCTCGAACATCTTGGTGCGTGCTGTGCGGTAGGGGCGGCCGGTGCGGTGCTTGTTGTTGCGCATGGCTACCGCCTCAGGTCAAGGGCTAGCTCTGCTGCCTCAACTGCCGCATCGTCGAAGGATCGGAACGTTCGGGCGAGGGGAGTCGGCATGGTGGATTGGGACGTGGACGCCGCACAGGCTTTCGCGGACGGCGAGCTGGACAAGGCTCACGTGGCAGCACTGATGGCCGTAGCGAGGGAACTGCGGCTCCTACAAGGGAAGATCGAGGACTTGACCAAAGCGGTGAAGGGCGAGTGATGGAGACCGGGTTCGACTACGAACTGAAGGCGTACGAGGCGCTTGGGGAAGGGAAGGTGGATGAGGCACAGGTCTGGGCGACGCTGCACCAAGCTCGAATGACCCGTGAGCTCAAGGAAGTGACGGAGCAAACCAAGGAACTGCTCAGCGAGTGGAAGAAGCTGGCTGCCGGTCTTCCATAGGCAGACATGCGGAAGGGCCCGGCGTTGGCCAGGCCCTTCCGATACGTCTCGCAGGTTAGATGGTCGAAGCATGTCACCTGATCGTTGACTACGCAACTATCTGCGGTCTGTCCATCAGGTCGAGCACATCACCCACCCTGAACAGCGTGTGCCCGTGCGCGTCGAGGCCGACCGGCGTCAGGCGCTGCCGGTGTACCCAAGTGCGGATCAGGGTCGGGGTGATGGATCCCACGAGACTGGTCAGTGCTCGGGCGATGTCGGCGGCCGGGAGGCGTAGTTCCTCTATCTCGGCGAGCATCCATTTGCGTCGGGCCTGCACGCCGTACGAGATGCGGTGTCCCTCGTCGTCAAGGCAGACGGGGCAGGTGACGAGGGAGGCGCTCGGGCGGGCGTACATGTCGGTGCCGCAGTGGTCGCAGGGTCCGGCGTACACCTTGTCGGCGGGCCAGTCGATGGTGCGGCGCGCGTTGCGGATGGCGTCGGTGAGCTGCTCGACGGCCTCGGTGGCGTGCTGCCCGGCGAGGAGCACGGGCAGGTGCCGCAGCAGCCACCGGGCGTGCCCGGCCGTGGACGGGCCGGGCGTGGTGGACAGGGTGATGTGCAGGCAGGTGTGGTGTCGGCAGGCGGGTGCGCAGACGGGGCCGGCCACGATGGGCGCGGTGTCGTGCAGGTGCCCGGTCCATGCGGCGAGCGTGGTGTGCAGCAGGGTGGCGGCGTCGGTGGCGTGCTGGTCGTAGGGGAGCGGGCGCTCGGTGCCGCGGGGGCCGCCGCCGTCTCCGATGCGGACTTGGCGGGCGAGGGCGAGTTCGAGGTGGTGGGCGAGGCTGGGCGTGTCGCCGAGGTCGCGTTCGAGTTCGCTGGTGCAGGCGGCGCAGACGCGGTGCGCGGCGGGCATGGGGCGGGCGCACCATGCGATGGGGCAGGCGATGCGGGCCATCTGTACCTCCCTGGAGGTGTGCTGCTGGGGACGTCGTGGGAGGGTGTGGGGGTGGCCGCCCCTGTTACCGGCAGGGGCGGCCTTTGTGCTGTCCACGGGGCGTGGCGTTCGAGTGCGTCGTTGGCGGCGCGGACCTTGGCGCTGATGCGGTTGACTCGGTCGGCGGCGGCATTAGCATCGTCGATGCGCTGCTGGAGGAGTTCGCGACTGCGCTTGTTGGCGTGGTCGCGGTCAGTGCGGGCGTCGGTGAGTTCGGCCTTGAGGTAGGTGCGCTCGGCCCAGAGGAAGGTGTTGTCCGCCCGGACGATCGCGTACTGCCACGCTGTTCTGCGCAAGGCGCTGGCGGACGCGGTGGACGACGAGCTGATCGGCCGGAACGTGTGCCTGCTGGTGGACGCGCCGAGCGTCGAGCGGATGGAGTTCAAGCCGCTGACGAAGGAGGAGGCCGCGCGGCTGCTGGCCGAGGCCGCCGAGGATCGGCTCTGGTGCTACTGGATCGTGCTGCTGGCGTTCGGCCTACGCCGCGGCGAGGGCCTCGGGATGCGGTGGTCGCACGTCGACTTCGAGGCCGGGACGGTCAAGCTGGCGAAGTCGGTTCAGCGGCTGCGGGGCGAGGTCGACGAGGCGACCGGCCGCCGGCGCGGCAAGCTGGTGGAGAAGAAGCTGAAGACGTCGGCGAGCATGGGGACGGTGGCCATCCCGAAGACGGCTCTGCAGGCGTTGAAGGAGCATCACAAGGCGCAGGCCGCCGACCGGCTGGCGGCCGAGGTGTGGCGCGATCCCGACCTGGTGTTCACGACGGGCCTCGGCACGCCGCTGGAGCCGAGGAACGTCAACCGGTCGTGGTATGCGCTGTGTAAACGGGCGGACATCCGCCAGGGCGAAGAGGATCGGATCCGCATTCACGACCTCCGGCACGCCTGTGCCACGTTCCTGTTCGCCGAGGGGGCCGACATCAAGGTGATCCAGTCGGTGCTGCGCCATGCCAGGAAGTCGACGACGGAGGACATCTACACGCACGTGCTCGACGAGGTGAAGCGCGGCGCGGCCGACACGATGGACGGAGTGCTGTCGAGCCTGACGAGCCCCAGGTCAAGGCGAGGGAGGTGGTGTCGTGAGCGCGTTGCTACACGCGTTGCTACATATGCGATCTTGGCTCACGAGGCGATCAAGGGATCGCCTGGTCAAGATAGCGCGCCCTGCAGGATTCGAACCTGCGACCGTCGGATTAGAAGGCAGCAGGTTCTGACAGACCTTAAGGGTCTTTGACCTGGCGCTCTCTCAGCACGCCCTTCTGGTGAAGATTCGCTTGGGCGAACATTGGGCAAATGATCATGTCGGACGCTACTACCGCTCACAGCCCGCGCGACCGCTTAGATCTTCATGCGCTGCATCGACGTCACGCCTGATACACATGCCCTGCTCCACGCGTGCCCGTCAAATGGGACAAGAGGAAGTATTGACCGATCAGTTCGAGACAATCTCCAGATTGGAGAAATCTAGATGCTCGATGCAATTACGGGCGCACTCGATGCACTGATCTCCCACGCCAACGTTAATCATTTGACATGCCACCAAGGTCGCATTATCAGCCGAGTAATCCATCACATCTTCATCTTCATGCAGCATTGTATCCATCCACCCAACTTCGACAATGTCAGCTTCCTCATGAGCATCTTCTGGCTCTCGAAGTTTGTGAGTGAAGCCCAAAGGACTGAGGCCGCGCAGGATTTCCAGTGCTTGAACAGGCGGGATGGAGATGTCTCTTCGAATCAAATCCAGACTCATATGGACATTATCCGGCAACTCTTCCTTGCACCCAACGAGAAATATATGACCAATCAACCGACGTTCATCGATGGTCATCCTGAGCAGATCCCTGAAGAAAGAGTGCACGATCTTACTAACGTAGTGCTCCTCATCCTCGTCGAACACCTCAAGCGCCGTGTACAAGCCCGTTAGATCCACTGGCACATAGTTCCGCTTAATGCGCGGTCCAAGCTTCAAGCAAATCAGCTCAGCAAGCTCTCCAGGAGACGTCGTCCTTGCATCAATGTAAGCCACCGTAGGCCGGAGACCGGGAATATCAGTATCGTCGAACTTGACGGGCAGGACGTACTCAGAACTCTCTTGCAGCGCTCTCGCCTGTGCGCTCTTCCTTTCATGCGACGTCCACACCTTCTCGGCATAGTTTGCAGAGGCGAATAGGATGCAGTAATGTGCAGATTTGCGATAGATCCAATCTAGGTGCTCATAGAGATCTTTTCCCCATAGAGTGGCCTTCTCATAATCGTCGTAGAAGAGCCGCACTCCTCTTTGGCGTAACTCCTGCGCCACTTCTTGAACGTACCCGCGTTCTTCGCCAGCAAAGGACAGGCATACGTCATACTCGTGAGAAGCCGAGGAGGCATCCAGTTCCACAGGCCAATGATACGACCGCTCTCCCAAGTTGTGTACAGCCTGCCTGTCTTTACCACTCCCCGAGGCGCAGGGGTCGAGCAAATGAGTGTGGTTCAGCACGCTGAGCGGATGAGAACAGCGCCCGTGGCCGAAAGCACCAGCCGCGGTGCACCGGGACGCACATTTCGCAGGTGAGGCTCATCTGCCTCCGCTCGTGCATGTAGATCAACATTAGTCGTCGCAACGACCGCAGCTTGGTTATGCCGCCCATCGGTCTCGACATCAGCGCGTATCGAACTGTCACCGTGAGTAATCAAAGCGTTGGTGCAGCCACCCAGTTCCACGGGTCCAAGTGGGCTCCAGTTCAGAGCGCGGGACCTTCTAGAAGGCCCCGCACAACCCAGCGCCCCCGAGCAACTAGTGGTTGCTGCCGTTGAAGCAAAGCGGCCCTATGACACGTCCCCATGATCGACTAGTATCTCAACATGCGGAAGTGGATGGCTAAGAATGTGTCAGGTAAGCAGCAACGGGACGAGAGCCTTAGCAGCGAAAGAATCAAACATCTAGAGTTCATCCAAAATATCGTGACAAGATTCTCTGCTAACTCTTTTGTTATAAAGGGTTGGACCATTACCGCTGCCGCTGCTTTTTACACATATACAGCCAATAATCTCAACTGGCGCGTCGCCGCAACCTCCCTCATTCCAGCGATCGCCTTTTGGTATCTAGATTCATTTTTCCTTCGGCAAGAGCGTCTATTTCGTTGCCTTTACGACGATGTCCGCAAAGCCGATATCGAGACCGAGCCCTTCTCGATGAACATACAGCCGTACGCCAAAAAGCACTCCACCCGCAAAGTACTCTTGTCTAAGACTATCCTTCCCTTCTATGGGACGATATTAAGCGTTGGAATAGGCCTACTCGCTTGGAGCCTGCTTAAGTGAGCCGCTCACAGCTTGCCCGGCAACATGTCCTTAATCCGTTCCGCTAGTTGCCGCCGTTCAGTCTGATCCTCCACCCGCTGGCCAGGTGGCGGCCAAATACTTCCCATACGGTCACCTAGCCAGCGCGGAACAAGGTGAATATGTAGATGGAAGACTGATTGCGTCGCCGCCTGCCCGGCAGAAGTGATGATGTTCATACCTGCAGGCTCAAGCGCGCCACGGAGCGCCTTCGCAACGAGCAGCGCAGCATGGGTGAGTTCTTGTGCAATCTCCGGCCTGAGAGCAAAGAAATCCTCGAAGTGCTCTACTGGGATAAGCAAGGTATGGCCAGGAGTGGCCGGGCTGAGGGGAAAGAACGCCAGAGTGCTTCTACTACGATAGATAACCTCTGCCGCCTGCCTACCCTGCGCTATCTCGCAGAACTCACACTCTTCCTGGCTCACAATCACCCTAACTTATTCAGCGCTCAGAGTATGCTTTATCTATCCAAGTGCCGATGTTCACATACCCGCTATGCAGCACCCAATCGTATGTAGCATATCCCGCCGGAAGCGGATTGGCCCCCATTGGGGCGGTTCTCTGATACTGATCTTTGATGTTATGGACGTACACCCCGAGAAGCCCGTTGCCGCGCGCGATACTCTGCTGAATCTCGTACTGCACCCATCGCCGTTGCGAAGTTTGACTGCCGATGAGCACGACCGTCACTGTCGTATTATATAGGCCGTCGTTGATCAGTTTCATGAGCGCAGCATCACCTTTGAGTTTAGATTCCTCCCAAAGTCCCGCCTCGATAAATTTAGGTCCAGTCTCGTTCCCAACTACGTAGCTGTTGCGAACTTGGGCGGCCCGCCAGACGTCGAGCCCGTAGTGGAAGCTGAAAAAGGTTCGCCGTGCCACTGTTCCTCCCGCGTATCAACGTGGATGCAGCCGCTCGCCTATATAGGGGGCGGCTACGGCTGCATCGAGCTCTAAACACAAGGAAACTTGATTATTACAGAGGGCGAGGCCCGTCCTCGTTCAGCGAACATTACTCCTTGGAGAATGGTTCAGCCACAAAAAGTTCCACTTGATCACTGCGCAGCACTCGTCGATGCTTCCGCGCCCCCGGAATGATCTCCAAGACCGGCACACCCTCAGGTACTCCACCAAACTCGCGCAGTTCTGCCGGTGTGGCCAGTTCAGCCCGTTCGTCTGGTGTCGGCATGCGAGCGATGACGCGGGCTCCAGGTAGGACCTCATATGCCTCACGCGTCGGTTCAGTGGCCACCATTGAGCCACGCTTTCGAACCGTTGTGATCCTGCCTTCCGCCCTGAGATAGGCCAGCGCCTCTCGGACGGTGTCGCGCCCCACCTCGTACATCTGCGCGAGCTGGGCCTCTGAGGGCAACCACGCCCCTGGGCGGTAGCGGCCGGCGGTGATGTCGTCGCGGATCGCGTTGGCGACCTGCCGATACACCGGCACCCCAGAGCTGTAGTCGATCACAGCACACAAGTGTCACGCGGCTATGTTGCCATGAGCCTTGTAGCCATGAGGCCCTAGAGTTAACGTGGGCAAACGTCAGCCTGAGAGGATTTTTGGCTGACGTCCCTGCCCAAGGCAACACGGGGAGATCAATCCCGCATGACTTCCGTATTCGGCGTCTCGCCCCACGACCTGCGCGGCGCGTTCAGACGCTTCTACGTGTGGCGCGACCAGCTCGGCGTCTGGCGGGCGAGGCCGCTGCCCAAGCTGACCGCCGACGAGATCGCCTATGGCGTCAAGCTGCAGCTCGAAGCCGACACGCTGCTAGAACTCGCCTTCGCCTGTGCATGGCAGCGATGCCGCCGCAACGTCTTCCGCTACCTCCAGGAGTACGCCGAAGAAGTACCGAGCGGCCATGTCGGCCCCTGACCTGCCGGTACTGCGGTGGGAACCCTATGTGCGCCCTCAAAAGGACCACCTTCGGATCACTGAGACGTCGTGCTGCGGCGTGTACGAGTGGGCAAGCCAGGGTGGGCAGTTCTTGATTCTCCGTGCTGCAGAGGCCGGGGGCTATAAGGAGGCTGGTAGGGGACGCTACAAGCACGCGCGTGAGCTTTGGATGATGCTCATCGTGGAGTTCGAGAAGGACCATGTTTGTAGAGATCCGTACGCTGCTGACATCGACGCCGGGTGGCGCGGTGGCGCGAGGCTGGGCAAGAGTCCGCGGCTTGAGCGGTCACCGGCATCTGCCGTAAGCGCTGCGTCAAAAGATGCGTAGAGCGCCGGAGCCCTCATAATCCGAGCTCGGAGACCTCGGTAAGACTTGTTGGCTCAATCTGGCGCCGCATCGCGTCTGTGGCCCCACGGAGGGGAAGACTTCGAGAGAAGACGTGGAGCCGCGTTACTCCGCAGGTCCTGCCCTGTCCGCCCTACCCTAGAGACGATGTGCCTCGGCGAGGGAGCGCGATGAGCAAGGCGACAGATGGGCCCACCTACGTTCGGATAGCCGAGGATATCCGCCGTCGTATCCGTGACGGAGATCCCCCCGCCGGCGGCATGCTGCCTTCTGAGGCGATCCTTGCCCGCACGTATGGCGTGGCACGAGGAACCGTACGCCAAGCCGTCGCCGAGTTGGAGCGGGCGGGCCTGGTGGCCAGCGAGGCAGGCCGTGGACGTCGGGTGGTTGGAGAAGCGCCGTCAGGAGACCGCCGTGCGGCCTCGACGCAGTACGAGACGATCGCCGAGGCGATGCGCAAGCGGATCGAGAGCGGCGAACTCGCGGCCGGCCAACAGCTACCGGGTGAAGCCGCGACCGCGGAGGAGTATGGCGTCTCGAAGGGCACTGTCCGACAGGCGTTCCAGTTGCTTGCCTCTGAACAGACGATCACCTCCATCCACGGGAGGGGATGGTTCGTCGGCGGGCCCGACCATGCGCATACACGCGCTGACGACGTCGCCGCTGCCCTACGACGAGAGATAGCCAGTGGTCAGTTCGCCATAGGTGCCGTGCTCCCTGGAGAGACTGCACTGGCCCAAGAGCGAGGCGTTGGCCGTATCACTGTCAGACGAGCGTTCGCGCTGCTAGAAGCAGAGGGGATAGTCGAGAAGCGGGCCGGTAAAGGCCGCGTGGTCAAGACACAACCAAAGGGTTCATAGTGACCGTGTTCCAGCCAGCCGCAGCCCCGTTCACCTCTCAGGAAGCACAGGCGACTCTTCAAGAGGCATGCAAGGTCGCCGGCCTCGCGAGCGAGGACGCGCGGCTGATTCGCCTCGGCGAGAATGCCCTCTTCGTTCTTGCGGCCGAACAGGTCGTCATACGCATCGCGCGGAGCCTGGACGTTCTTGACGACGCTCGCAAGGAAGTGGCTGTGTCTGCCTGGCTTCATGAAGCGGGACTGCCAGCGGCGCGGACAACGCATCACCCCCAACCTCTCGTTGTCAGGGAGAGGCCCGTCACGCTGTGGCGCTTCATCGACAGCGGCGGTGGTGCCGCGACCTTGACTGACCTAGCCGAGGTTCTGCGGGCTCTGCATCGGATGCCGGTTCCGGAAGATCTGGCGCTGCCACAGCTCGACATCCTTGGGCGCGTCTCGGAACGCATCTCCGCGGCCAGTGTCCTCACCGACCAGGAACGCCAGTTCCTGCTCACGAGGTACCAGCAGCTCCAGACAGCCTACGAGGCCCTGCACTTCCCCCTGGCCGCCTGCGCCTTGCATGGTGACGCGCACTCGGACAACCTCATCAAGACCACCGAAGGCGCCGTCGTGCTGATCGACTTCGAGCGTTTCGCCTTCGGCCCTCCTGAGACCGATCTCGCCGTCACAGCCATCGAACACTCCCTGGGCTGGGGTACCCGTGCCGAATATGACCAGTTCGCGGAGCGCTACGGGTTTGACGTCGTGGCATGGGAGGGCTATCCCGTGCTCAGAGACATCAACGAGTTGAAGATGACGACATGGCTGATGCAGAACGTCAATGAAGATGAGGACATCGCTCGGGAGTTTCGCAACCGCCTTTTCTGCCTGCAGAATCCGGACGCGCCTCGTCAGTGGCGGGCTTTCTAGCCACCGAGGGACGGATATTTCTCTGCGATGAGGGTGTTGAAGGCCCTGACCGAATCTTCGCAGTCGAAGCCTGCGAGGTCGGCTTTCAGATCTCGAACGTACCGGAGATAACGCGCGGACTTGAGTGGCCCGGCCAGGTTGATGGCTTCTAGCGCAACCAAGGCGGCTTTCGCGGGTTGCCCCATGTGGACGTAGCTGGCTGCCTGTACGAGGCGGTCGAAGGCGAGCGTCCGCACGTACATCGGGTCGCAGAGATCGACGGCCTGGCCGACGAAATCCATGGCCTGTGAAGGGATTCTGAGGTCGCGGTAGCAGTGCGCGCCCTCACTCGCCAGCTCGGCGGCGTCGAAATAGCGTGACCATGGCGGGTCATCGTCCACCTTGCGCTTGCTGAAATACGTCTCGGCCTGGAGCAAGGCGCGTGCGCACTGGGCCTCATCGCCGTTTCCTGCGTGGGCTCGCGCTTCCATGGCGTGGAACAGGGCCATGGGCGTGGCAGTGGAGACGTCCTTGCAGCCTTCCTGCGCTGCTCGCGCAAGCTGTATCGCCTGGTTGTAGCGACCGAGGTAGTTGGCCTGATGGCTCATATCGGCGAGCAGGAGACCGCCCATCATGCGGTCACCCGACGCCTGCGCGAGGCGTAGCCCTTGCAGGAAATACCGCTGAGCGAGCCCGTGTCTGCCCAGGTCGTAAGCCGTCCAGGCAACCAGCTCGGTGATTTCCGCAGCCGCCGCGTACAACGATCGCCCAACCGGCTCGGTGAATTTTCCGTTGAGCATCGGGACGACTTCGCGGTTGTAATACTGAATAAGCGCAGAACGCGCGTGACCCCCGCCGAACTGGAATCCCATGTTGGCGAAGATCTCGGTTGTCACCCGGATCGCATGGACGTCCCACACACCTACAGATGGCCGGGCGTTCGCCCTGGCTTGATGCGGCTCAGGCCGTGACAGCAGCCACGCGATCAGGGCCTCGTTCCAGGCGTCCGGCACGATCACGGACTCCAGGGCTACGGGATCATCGGCGAGGTCGCGCCGGGTAAGGCCCAGCAGCAGGCTTCCGACGTCGGATATCCCGCCGCCGTGGGCGAGGGTGGCTTCAAGCGTCTCGGGAGTGACGACGCTCCCCAAGCCGACGTCATCCAACGAGAACGTCACGCCGGCCTTCTGAGAGAGGGCTTCTGCGATGTACCGTGCCGTCGCCGACCGAGGCTTCACGCCATCAAGCCAGCGCTTGACGTCCACATGGGTGCAGCTCAGACTTATGCCGTCTTTCTGGGC
The DNA here is from genome assembly GCF_040674795.1 of Nonomuraea sp. NPDC049725. Taxonomy (NCBI): domain Bacteria; kingdom Bacillati; phylum Actinomycetota; class Actinomycetes; order Streptosporangiales; family Streptosporangiaceae; genus Nonomuraea; species Nonomuraea sp. NPDC049725. The sequence continues at coordinate 100,551 of NZ_JBFANJ010000012.1, forward strand.
AATTTGCCGCACTCGTGAAGCAAGTCCCGAATTTGAGCAATCCGCACGTCGCATAGCCTGCGCGAGCGCAACATTGGGCATTCGAGACACGTTCACCTCCATATATCCGCGCCTTCGCATCATGGCGCGGACAAGGCTTCCGCGGCTCGAACTCCACAAATTTGGTCTGGATGTTTCTCCTGGTCAAGGGCCAGATCACCCCTAAAAAGCACCCCCTGTGCATTCAGTCCCGGGGGTGATCACAGTGTTGCCGCAGCGTGCGGCGAGGAATCCTTGAGTCAGCAGGAACGAGCGAGGCAAGACCCGCAGCAACCCAACGCGACCGGTGCTGTGGACTTGACTCTCAGTGACTGTACATGTTCTATGTCTCTTAGAACCTGCTCGCAGGTTCTCGAACCGAGAGGGCTCACCATGCTTGTCCGTCCGCGAAAGGTGCTCCCGACCGTCCTCATGATCTGCGCCGTCCTCTACGCCCTGAAGGACCCGGAGGGCGCGGCGACCATCGTCAAGGCGGCGGCGCACCTGGTCATGAGCGCGTCCGAGTCGTTCGCGCGGTTCGTCCAGACCGTCAGCAACTAACCGCAGGAAGAGAGACCCACCAGTGGGACACAACATCAACCGTCCGATCCATCCGGCGCGCATGTCGCTCGCCGAAGTCGAAGCGACCTGGCGCGTGGACGGTGAAACGCCGCTCCCCGAATGCACCTACGACCCCGAGCTGCACACCGGCCCTCGGCTCACGATCGAGACCACCGAGGAACGCGCCGCCCGCGAGGCCGTCGCCCGGGAGGTCTGCGCAACCTGCCCGGCGCGGCTGTTCTGCGACGTCTACGCGCTGGAGACGCGCCCGACCACGGGCATCTGGGCGGGCCGGACGCCCGCCGAGGTGGCCGAGCACACCGCCGAGATGGAAGACCTGGAGGTGGCCTGATGGCAAGCCGCGTCCGCGCCCGCTTCTGGGACCCGACCGGCGACCGGTACAGCATCCCCACCTACCCGTGGAAGATGGCTCCGCCGCACCTGCGCACCCTTCGCCAGCTCACCGCCGAAGGGCTGCGGCCTGGCGGCCAGGGCGTACAGGCTCAAGTGCTGTGGTGCTCCCGCCGCTACGGTGCGCCCGGCGTCCGCACCGCCTACCTGTACGACGTCCGGTTCGCTCTGCCCAAGCGCACCGCGACCCTTCGCCAGCGCGCCGCCTTGTCGAAGGCGAACGCGGCTCGGCGTACTTGCCCGGAGCGCCTGCTGGATGTCGGCTACGTGCTGCCGCGCCACCTCGGCACCTGCCTCGACTGCGCGGAGGAGATCGCCGCATGAACGTCTGCCACACCGCACCCCGCCCCCTTACCGAGGGTGAGCGGACAGCCGTAGCCGTCACGGCCGCCGTAACCGGCGCGCTCGGACTGATCGGGTTCATCAACAGCTTCGAGCGCGTCGCACACGCCGCCGGCCCGTCGTTCGGCTGGTTCGCGTGGACGGTCCCGCTCGGCATTGACCTGGGCATCGCCGTGTTCTCAGCGCTCGACATCGTGCTGGCCCGCCTCGGCATGCGGGTGAGCTGGCTCCGGTTCATGCCGTGGGCGCTGACCGGCGCGACGGTCTACCTCAATGTGGCCACCTACCTCAGCGCACCGGGTAGCACCGACTGGTTCGCGGTCGTTGCCCACGCCCTGCTCCCGCTGCTGTGGGTCATCGCCATCGAGGTCGGTGCCCACGTCATCCGCAAGCGCGCCGACCTGGCCAAGCCCGACCACATGGACGGGATTCGCCGCTCGCGCTGGCTGCTTGCCCCAATGGCGACCGTCGCGCTCTGGCGCCGCATGGTGCTCTGGGAGATTTGCAGCTACCCCGAGGCTCTCGGCCGCGAGCGCGAACGCATCCTGGCCAAGACAGAGCTGCAGGACCGGTACGGCCTGCTCTGGCGTTGGAAGGCCACCCGTCGAGAGCGAGCCTTGTACTACCTCGGCGAACTCACACCGAAAAACATCCCGCTGCAGGCGGAAGCCGTACGTGTCGATCAGGAGAACGTCCCCCCAGCCCTGCCACCCGCGCCGCGCAAGCGCCCAGCCCCGAAGAGCACCCGTGCCAAGAAGTCCCCGTCGCGAACGCCGAACGTGGGTGACCTCGTCCCCCTCGGACGACGCGTCGCCGCAGACCTCCGGGCACAAGGCGAGCCTCTGACCCGTGACCGCCTTCGAGACGCCTTCCGCCGCCAAGGACAGAGCATCTCTACCGATCGGGCCGGAGCGCTTCTGTCTCGGCTGAAGAGCGAGGGCTCCGCGAAACAGGCGACGCCCGTACGCGAAGACGAGGCCGCCTGATGACCCTGACCATTACCGACACGCACATGACCTCGGACGACTGCCCGAACATGGCCGAACTTCGCGACCGCCTCTGGAGCGTCACCGGCTACCCCGGACGCACCTTCGATCGCAACCAGGCCATCACCGCCATGCTGCTGGCCGAACTACTGGCCCAGCGTCAGTTCCCGGAGGACCGTACCGAGCTGCTCGCCGCCACCTGGCGCGCCGAACTCGGCCTCACCGAAGCGGACGGACCGCACACCCCGACCGCTGCCGAAACGCCCGCAGACCGACCGGACGAGAAGCGGTCCGACCGCCTATCGTCCCTGACCGCCACATGGGGCGCGGCCTCATCCGCCAAGACAACGACCGCGCCCCAGGACCCCGCGACCAGCAAGTCAAACGAGGTGCACACATCATGACCCACCAGCAGGACAATCCCAACCACGAGGACGACAAGGACCCGGACCGGTCCGCCACTCCGGACCAGGAGAACGGCAAGGACGCGGACATCGTCCACCTGGACGCCGCCCGCGCTGGACGTCAGCCACAGAATCCCGCTGACCGGTCCGAGCAGGACAACGAGGACAGCCCCGCGAGCGCGGACGGACCGGTCCTCGAAGGCGCGGTCGTCCGCGTCGACCAACCCGGTCCGACCGCCGCCGACTGGCGGACCGCGCTGGAGGCGAAGGCCCGCAGCCGACAGCCGATCGTCCCGCTGTGGCTGCGCTCCCGGAGTGAGGCGGTCGAGACCGTCAAGTGGGTCGGTCTCCACTACCTGCACGTGGCCGGATACCAGGTCTGCCGCGTGCCGCTGTACGGCGGACGGCTGACCGCCCGCGCTCCCCGCGGTCTGCTTCGGCTGGTCGGCGGAAGCCTCAAGTGGACGTTCGATCTGGAGGGCGAGCCGGTGCGACTGGCCGCCGTCCAGAAGGCCGACCCGGAGGCGTACCTCAAGCTCAGCAGGCAACGAGACCGGCGTGTGCGGCTGCGGGCACTGGTCTCCGCTGCTGCGCTGGTGACGCTGCTGATCGTGGCCATCATGGTGGCCAAGCAGCCGACCGCCATGCAATGGATGGCGCTCGCGGTCGCCATCGTCACGCTTGGCATCCTTGGCAAGCCCGCCGACCGCCCGCTGATCAACCGCGCGGTCGTGCCGTCCACGGTGGAGAAGCTCACCAGCGACATCGTCGTCCGGTCCCTGACCGTGCTCGGCATCGCGGGCATCAACCAGGCCATCGCCAAGAACCCGAAGGACGCCATCCGGTTCGTCGCCCCCATTACTCGGGACGGTCCCGGTTGGCGCGCGGATATCGATCTGCCGTACGGCGTGACCGTGGCCGACGTGATGGACAAGCGCGACCGCATGGCCTCGGCGCTACGCCGCCCGCTGGGCTGCATCTGGCCCGAGGGCGACTCGACCATCCACGAGGGACGGCTGATCCTGTGGGTGGGGGACAAGGACCTGTCCAAGACCGTCATCAAGTCCCCGCTGCTCAAGACCAGCTCGCACGACGTCTTCAAGGGCATCCCGTTCGGCTGCGACCCGCGAGGCCGCACCATCGTCGTACCGCTCATTGAGCAGAACATCCTGATCGGATCCCAGCCCGGCCAGGGCAAGACCGCCTCCGTGCGGGTTCTCGCCTCCGGCGCGGCCCTCGACCCGAGCGCCGAACTGTGGATCCACGAACTCAAGGGCACCGGCGACCTCGACCCGCACGAACAGAACTGCCACCGCTACGTCTCCGGCATCGAGGACGAGGCCATCGGCTACGCCGCCGACTCATTGGCCCTGCTCCGCAAGGAGGTGATGCGCCGCGCCGCCGCGCTCAAGGCCCTGCCACCCGATCTGTGCCCGGACAAGAAGGTCACCCGGCAGATCGCCGACAAACGCTCACTGGGCCTGCACCCTTTGGTCGCCATCTTCGACGAGTGCCAGAACCTGTTCGCTCACGCCGAGTACGGCGACAAGGCGGGCGATGACGCCGAGTTCATCATCAAGCTCGGCCGCGCCCTCGGCGTGATCCTGGTGCTGGCCACCCAGCGCCCGGACAAGGACAGCCTGCCCACCGGCATCAGCGCGAACGTCACCATCCGGTTCTGCCTGCGAGTCGCCGGCCAGCTCGAAAACGACATGATCCTCGGCACGTCCGCCTACAAGAACGGCATCCGCGCCACCGTCTTCCAACCCAAGATGGACGCCGGTATCGGTTACCTACTCGGCGCGACCCCGATGCCCAAGGTCGTACGCACGGCCTATCTGGACACGCCCGCCACCCAACGCATCGCCGATCGTGCTCACGCGCTGCGGGCGAGCACGGGAGCGCTAAGCGGGCACGCCCTCGGCGAGACGCCCGAGCAGAACGTGCCTACGTTCGATCTGCTCGCCGACATCCTGGCCCTGGTCCCGCCGTCCGAGGCCAAGGTGTGGAACGAGACGATCGTGGATCGCCTCGCCGAGCTGCGGCCCGACGTCTACGGCGCGTGGGCACGCCTGGAGGGCGGCGCGAAGACCGCCCAGCTCACCACGGCGCTCAAGCCGTACGGCATCAAGACCATGCAGGTGTGGGGCACACCCGAGGGCTGCGGCAAGGGCGCGAACCGCATCGGCATTACCCGTGACGACATCGTCACCGCCGTCACCCAGCGTGACAGAGGCAGGGCCTCATAGCTCAGCCGATTGCCTCTAGACCTAGAGGCAGACCCCTCTAGGTCTAGAGGCCCGCCTAGAGCTCAAAACCGCACTCGACCTGCGATCTAGCACCTAGACCCTGACCTGCGGAAACCCTGGAAATCGGCCCTGGAGGCCCACATGGCCACTGCCCTCACCCTGCTAGCAGTCTGCCTACCGTCAATCACTCTCGGTTACATCATCGTCTGCCTGACGTGGCCCTGGCGCCGCTGCATCCGCTGCCGCCCCGGCGGCAAGAACCGCACCTGTCGCACCTGCGACGGCACCGGCATGCGGCCCCGCCTCGGCTGGCAGCTCTACGTCTACCTCCGCCGCCTGTACCGCGACGGCACCCACTAACTCCGGCCTGAAGGAAGGAAGCCCGCCATGTCCGGCGAGACCACCATCACGATCATCGGCAACCTGACCAACGACCCCGAACTGCGCTTCACCCAGACCGGAACGGCCGTCGCCACGTTCACGATCGCCTCAAGCCCGCGCGTCTACAACAAGCAGCTTGAGCAGTGGGAGGACGGCGAGGCCCTGTTCATGCGCTGCTCGGCCTGGCGCGACCTCGGCGAGCACATCTGCGAGTCCCTCACCCGAGGCACCCGCGTCATCGCCTCCGGACAGCTCCGGATGCGCACCTACGAGACAGACGAGGGCGAACACCGCACTGTCTTCGAGATGACCGTGGACGAGATCGGCCCGTCTCTCCGCTTCGCCACCGCCAAGCCCGCCAGAGCGACCCGCAAGGCCACTTCCAGCCACAACAGCGACGCGCCCAACGCATGGGCCACCACCGCCACGACGGGCGACAAACCGCCGTTCTAGCCACGCTCACGCACCACCGGGATACGGCCTCGGCGACCAGCCGCCAAGCACAACCGCCGAGGCCACCCACCCCGATCACGAGGAAAGGCACTGCCAGCATGACACCGACCAGCACCCGTTCCCACCACTACACCCAAACGATCACACAGCGCCCACACCTGCACGACCTCAACCGCCTCGGCCGGGAGCGGCTCACGCTCGACGCGCATGCCGCCACCCCATTGGACGCACTCATGCACGTCCCTGCCGAGGGCTACCGCCTGCGGTTCCTTGCGGCCAAGGAGGCGTCCAATGGGGTGGCCTGACTTGACCCGCGCCGCCCTTCAAGCCGCTGCTCGTGGCTGGTACGTCTTCCCGCTCACTCCGCGTGGCAAGAAGCCGTTGCGCGGCTTCACCGACTGGGAGTGGCACGCCACCACCGACACCGACCGCATCGCCGCCTTCTGGCCGCGCCAGCCGTACAACATCGGCATCGCCTGCGGCCCGTCCCGCCTGGTCGTCATCGACCTCGACCAGCCCAAGCCCGGCGAGCACCCGCCCGCAGGCCTCGCCCAGCACCACCCGCAGAACGGAGAGCAGGTTTTCCGTCTGCTGTGCGCTGAGCACGCCCAGCCCTACCCCGACAACACCTTCACCGTCCGCACCCGGCGCGGCGGCACGCACCTCTACTTCGCCCCGCCCGAGGGGCTGCGGCTGCGCAACAGCGCAGGCCACAAGGGTGGGCTCGGCTGGCTGATCGACACCCGCGCCTGCGGCGGTTACGTCGTCGGTCCTGGCAGCCACGTCACCCAGCCGGACGGCACCGGCCCGTACGAGATCATTCGCGACCTACCACTCGCGCCGCTCCCGGCCTGGCTCGCCGAGGCGCTCGCACCAGCCGCACCGCCTTCGCTGAGCGCCGCCGATCTGCTGGCTAGCCTGCCTGATCACCGGCTGACCAAGTACGGCCAGGCCGCGCTACGCGGTGAGGTCGAACGCGTGGCCACTGCCCCACGCGGCACCCGCAACCGCGCGCTCAACACCGCTGCCTTCAACCTCGGCCAGCTCGTCACACGCCGCGCGCTGCCCGCCGAGGTCGTCATCACCGCCCTCCAGTCCGCAGCCGAGGCCGCGAACGCCGAAGGCGATCCGAACCCGCCCCGCGAGATCGCTGCCGTCATCGCCTCGGGCCTGTCCGCAGGCATGAAAGCCCAGCCACGCCGTAGCCAGGCCGCATGAACATCAACCGAGGAGCACCTGCCATGAACGACCGCATACCCACCGGCGCCGCCCTGCTCGACCGACTACGCGCCGCACTCGTCCGCTACGTCATCCTGCCGAGCTCTGAGGCGGCCGACGCCGTCACGCTGTGGATCGCCGCCACCCACGCGCAACCAGCCTGGGCCCACGCGCCCCGACTGGTCATCCGCGGACCGGAGAAGCGGTGCGGCAAGTCCCGGCTCCTGGACGTGGTCGAGGCCACCTGCCACGAGCCGTTCATCACCGTCAACTCCTCCAGCGCCGCCGTCTACCGCTCTATCACGGAGGACCCGCCGACCATGCTCGTGGATGAGGCCGACACCATCTTCGGCCCCAAGGCCGACGGCAACGAGGACCTGCGCGGCCTGCTGAATGCCGGGCACCAGCGCAACCGCCCGGCCAAGCGCTACGACGCCGCCACCAACCGCGTGGAAAGCATCCCGACCTTCGCCATGGCCGCACTCGCCGGCATAGGTGCGATGCCCGACACCATCGAGGACCGCGCGGTCGTCGTCCGCATGCGCCGCCGAGCTCCCGGAGAGAACGCCGCCCCCTACCGCCACCGCCGCGACCGCGCCCCGCTGCGCGAGCTGGCGGCCGATCTGCATCAGTGGCTTCGCGCCGACCTGTCCGCTCTGGAGGAGGCTGAGCCGAGCATGCCGGTCGAAGACCGCGCCGCCGACACTTGGGAACCTCTGATTATCGTTGCTGACCACGCTGGGGGTGGCTGGCCTGATCGGGCGCGCGCCGCCACGTTGCAGCTCACCGCCGAAGCTGACGACAACGGCCAGACCTCGGCCCGCGTACGCCTACTGACCGCTTGCCGCACCGCCTTCGGCCCGGACACCGCCCTGCCCACCGCCGTCTTGCTGGAACGGCTCAAGAGCGACCCCGAGAGCGAATGGGCCGACCATGGCCCGGCCGGACTGACCGCGATGAAGCTCGGCACGATGCTGCGCGAATACGACATCCGCTCAGCCAACATCCGCTTCCCCAACGGCCAGCAGGCCAAGGGCTACCAGCGGGCCGACTTCGCCGACTCATGGGCCCGCTACTGCCCAGCCCTCGGACCCATCCCAGAGGCCGACGTCGTCCCGATCGACAGGGAGACCCGTCCCAGCCGTCCCAGCCTCGTCACCGCAGGTCAGAGCGGGACGGCTCTCATCTCTGGGACGGCATGACCCGTCCCACCCAATCAAGCCGTCCCAGGCTTGACCTGCGGAAATGACCCTGGGACGGCTGGGACGGCTCACCCCTCCGGAACCGCTCACAAGCACCCTCGGCGACCAGCCGCCAAGCACAACCGCCGAGGCATCACCCAGCACCGATCACATGCCGGAAGGAACGCGCCTCATGGCCACCGTCACCCGCCTCCGAGCGATGCTCACTGTCCCGGAGGTCTGCGCCGAACTCCAGATTTCCCGCTCCACCTTCTACGACTGGCGGCAGAAGGGCCGTGCCCCACGCTGCGTCACCTTGCCGAACGGCTCACTCCGCATCCGGCTCGCTGACCTGGACAACTGGCTCAACTCGCGAGAGGACGCCGCCTGATGAAGAACACCACTTACGACGTGCGCTTCTACAAGACCGAGGTGCGCAAGAACACGCTGGGCAAGGTCACGTCCTACCGCGTCCGCTGGTCCACCGCCGGGAAGGAATGGAAGAAGACCTTCCAGAAAAGCGCCCAGGCAGACGCCTACCGCAGCAACCTCGTCACCGCCGCCCGCGAAGGTGAACCGTTCGACCTGACCACGGGCGAGCCCGCGAAGTGGGGACGCACTCAACAACCGGAAATGACCTGGTACGAGTTCGCCTGCAAGTTCGCCGATTTCAAGTGGAAGGCGGCCTCAGCGAAGTACCGCCAGGACATAGCCCGCGCGCTCACCGCCGCCACACCCGCCATGCTCTCCAGCAGTAGAGGCAAGCCCAGCGACCTCGCGCTCCGCACCGCCATCCGCCGATGGGCATTCAACACGAAACAGCGTGCCGAGGCTTCCGAGGAAACCGCTCAGGTCCTTGCCTGGCTCGCCAAGAACACCATGCCCGTTTCCGCACTGACAGAGCCCGCCACGCTGCGCGCCGTTCTCGAAGTCGCCAACACCCGGTTGGATGGCAAGCCCGCCGCCACCAGCACGATCCGCAGGAACAAGACCATCCTGCAGAACGCCCTGGACTACGCCGTAGAGCTGAAGCTCCTCACCACCAACCCGATCAAGTCGCTGAAGTGGAAGCCGCCCAAGGTCACGTACGAGGTGGACAAGCGCGGCGTGATCAATCATGCACAGGCGCGCTGCTTGCTCGCCGAGGTCGGAAAGCAGCAACCGAGCGGGAAGCGGCTGGTGGCGTTCTTCGCGGTGATGTATTACGCCGCTCTACGCCCAGAGGAAGCCGTCAACCTCAGAGAGGACAACGTGCTCATTCCCGATCTCATCAGAGATGAGGCGACAGGCGAGATGGAGGAACCCGCCGACGATTGGGGGGAACTGCACTTCGCCAACGCCGCACCGTTCGCCGGCCGCGAGTGGACCGATGACGGCAGCCTGCGCGAGGAACGCGCGCTCAAGCACCGCACCGAAGGCCAGACGCGGACCATTCCGTGCCCGCCCGCCCTTACCAAGCTTCTCCGCGACCACCTCGCCGAGTTCGGCACCGGTCCCGAAGGACGGCTCTTCACCGGCGTGCGAGGAGGAGCGTTGCCGAGTATCACCTACTGCCGAGCCTGGCGCAGAGCCCGCGAGAAGGCCCTGACGCCGCGTGAGGCACGCTCACCGCTGGCCAAGCGCGTCTACGACCTCCGCCACGCCTGCGTCTCCACCTGGCTCAACGCAGGCGTTCCCGCCACCCAAGTAGCCGAGTGGGCAGGTCACAGCGTCGAAGTCCTGCTGAGGATCTATGCCAAGTGCATCGTCGGTCAGGACGAGCATGCGAAACGACGCATTGCCGAAGCATTGAGCGAATAGTCGGCTTCCGCCGGGAGATCCCGAAATACGGGATCTCCCATATTGTTGTCCCGCCCCGACAGAGTGGACGACATGTGTTGGAGTCCAAAGTCCTCAGGTGATCTTAGCGCGCCCGAGACCCCACCACACTGCCCCCGCCATCCCCAGCAATCACTGACACTTCATAGGTAACGATCATGAAAAGGGAAACGGGAAACTTCTTGTCATTTCAGCTCACTGTGCGAGACTCGGCATGTTGAACCTCTCGGCTGCCAGAAAATGGAGCACTCATTGAGGCAAACGGACGGTTTCGGCCCCACGCTGCACCGGTTGCGCATCGCGGAAGGCCTGACATTGTCCCAGCTCGCACGCCAAGTGCATTACAGCAAGGGATACTTAAGCAAGATAGAGCACGGACTTAAACAGCCTTCTATCGAGCTTGCCCGCCAATGCGATATCTTATTAAATGCCAACGGCGCACTGACCGCCTTAACCACTCCACCGACTATCGAAACGAAAGACAGCTCATGGCAGGTAAGCTGCAGACAAACTTTAGGGGCTGAGGCGAGCTCACTGTTCAGCAATACCTCCAATCATGTCGACCCTGCGATGCTCACCTTCTTTCAATCGTCTCTACAGAATCTCCGGCTACTCGGCCAGACTGCACCGCCCGACCTCGTTCTTCCACTGATAATAACGCAGACAAATACACTGAGAGAGATCACGCAGCAGGTCAGCGAACCCGCTCGCGTGAAGTTGCTGAGCCTATGCGCGCGCTTCGCGGAGTACGCCGGATGGATGGCGCAGGAGTTGGGTGACGACCGGGCAGCCTTGTGGTGGACGGGCCAGGCTGTGGACCTGGCCGCGGCGGGACAGGACCACGAAGTGGAATCGTATGCGCTGGTCCGTCGCGCGCTCGTCGCCTTCTATCGCGGCGACGCCGCCCAGACCATCACGCTGGCCCACCGGGCCCTGACCAGCGATACGACCCGAAGGATCCGCGGACTGGCCGGCCTGCGCGAGGCTCAGGGCCATGCGCTCGCAGGAGATCATTATGCCTGTTCACGCGCTCTCGACCGGGCCCGCGACCTGCTCGCCATCGATGACGGGTCAAAGCCCATGCTGGGTTCCGCGAATCTTCCCGACTCCGTCGCCATGGTCACCGGCTGGTGCCTGTACGACCTCGGCCGCCCCCGCGAGGCCGCCGAGGTGCTCGACGTGCAGTGCGGCAGGTTGAGGGCACACGCCTGGCGCAACCAGGCACGCTACGGCATCCGCAGGGCCCGCGCGCACGCCGCCAACGGCGAGATTGAGCACGCTTGCGCTCTGACTCAGGGTCTGCTCGACCCGCTCAACTCCGTCCAGTCAGCCACCGTGAGAACCGATCTTCGCCGGCTCATTCGCACACTCTGCCGTTTCCGCACCAACTCATCCGTGCGCGCGCTGTACCCGAGTCTCATCGCCTCTATCTATTAGGACTCCTGACTTGCAAACCCACGTCGAATGGGGAACCGTCATGCCTGCTGCCGTTTTCATCAATTATCGGACCGGAGACGAGGAGAGCGCCGCCACGCACATCGACGCAACGCTCGCAGCTAGGTTCGGAAGAGAACAGATCTTCCGCGCCAGTCAGTCCATCGAATCGGGTCAGCGTTATCCGGAAGCGCTGATCACCGCAGTTCGCCGTAGCACAGTACTGCTGGCTGTAATCGGTCCCCGTTGGCTCACAGCCCGTGCGGAGAACGGCAGAAGCCCTCTATTCAATGAGGACGACTGGACCAGGAAGGAGATCATCGAGGCGTTCACCTACGGAGTTCGGCTTATTCCCGTTCTCGTCGGCGCCGCCAAATTGCCCAAGAAGGGAGAGCTACCCACTGAGCTCGAAGCACTCGCGGAGTGCCAATACGAGAGGTTCAACCACCGATACGCCTCCGCAGATCTCACGCGCCTCGGTGACATACTGATGAAATATATCCCTAGCCTGTCGGAGATTTCTCAATCGACCGAATCCCTCCAGCCTCACACAGAGCATGGCCGGATTATGGGCAATGTTGGCACGGTGGTAAATGATTCCCATGCCCCGTTCCACACAGGCAGCGGCAGCCAGTACAACACATTCCACCCCGACGACCCGCACCATATCGGGCGATGATGGTTGAGGATCACTTCCGGACGCTTATCAAGGGATCGTCGGCGCCGTTCCATACAGGCGATGGCCCACAGTACAACACCACGTTCACCTATGATCCTGACTCAAGGCGGGTGGAGCGGAATCCTCGAAAGGCTATAGCCGATCACCTTCACTGGCTCAGTCCCCGCTTCATTAGATCAGAAAACTTCGCAACAGCCAGCAACCGATTAAGCGCTTCCAAGATCGTACTGCTGACCGGCCCACCCGGAGCGGGGAAGCGCAGCGCCGCGATGATGTTGCTACATTGGGCCGGGAGCCTCCCCGGCCAGTTCGTCGAAATGGCCCCCACTGACAAGGACGATTTGGGCGACCAGTTCAACGACTTTATCCAGCCAGGCGACCAGCTTCTACTCGACCTATCGCGGATCGAGAGTTCCTCACATCAGTCGATCCAGGGAAAGCTATCCTACTACTGCGCCACTATCGCGGAAAGACAGGCATATCTGGTCGTAGTCATGCCGCAAGGCCTAGAATTTTATCTTCAGCCGGAATTGCTCCATCTGGTGGTTCCGATCGGTCCGCCAAATCGGCTTGCGGCGCTGTGGGCACATTTGAGGGAAGACGGGCTCGACCTCACCGAAGCGGATTCCGTCAGGCCAAGGATAGCAGAGCTTTTGACATCAGCGCCAATGCGTGATGTCTTCGAACTCGCTCGACTCATTCGTATCGCCAGCGAGAGCTATGCGGGTGACCTTAGCAGTTGGACCAAGGAGGCCATCGCTGCGATAACTGATCGGAGCAAACAAGTCGTCAATGATGTGCGGGGCATTCGGAAAGGGCGCCAAAGGGCTCTCCTTCTGGCTACAGCGATGTTGAACGGCGCCCGAGTGGATACATTGGACGACGCAGCTAACAGGCTATTGAAAATCATTGACCATCCGCCGGAAATCCGCCCACTGCTCCAACAGCGGAGCCTTGCCGAGCGCTTCACCGCATTCCCGGTGCTGATTGAGGAGAGCGGCCACGTCAGATTCGAGCAATTGGCCTACGACATGGCTGTCCGCGCCTACTTCTGGACTTACTATCCAGGCCTCAGAGCGGCTTTCCGTACATGGATCGACGAACTCGTTAAGCTAGGTAGCGCAGATCACGAGCAACTTGTCATTCGCTTCGCGGAGCAATGCTTGCGGATTGGCCGCCCACTAGACCTTGCATGGCTCGCCGAGCGGTGGGCAAACCATGGAACTGCGGGGAAGCTCCTACCAGACGCCGCCAAGGCACTGGAGTTGGGGCTCACCCACGAAAGCTTCGGCAGCGTGTTCCGCCAAAGAATCTACGACTGGTCCAAGGATCCTCAGCTCTCCCTTCAACTGGGAACGCTCCTGGTCGGCATCTGCTCCGAAGTCCTGGCGCGCACCCACCCGGACCGAGCACTGGTCAGACTCCATCACCTCGCGCGGCAGTCGGCCCCAGAGACTGCTGCCTCCGCGCAGGAGGCGTTACGCCGGCTGGTTGTTAAGGACATCCGGCTGTTCCGGCTTCTACTAGACCGAATAGCCGTGGCCTTCGAGACAAGGCAGCGACCAGCCGACTTCAGCCTGTTCCTGCAACTGGTAGACACGAAGCTGCTGCTTCGTGACGGGGGGACGCTGCTGGCAAACAGCGGGGTCATTCAGGCGCTGGCACGGGGATGGCACAAGGTAGTCACCAACCTTCCCCGCGAGCGCTGGCTGACACAGGCGCACGACTGGCTCGCGGCGAACGATGAGCGTCTGCTGGACGTGCTCGTCACCGCAGGAAACGACGACACCGTGGTGCTTGGTCGCCTCTACATGGTGGACGTGCACTGGTCCACGGCCCCCAGGCGACTCTGCCAGAAGATCGACTCTGCCCAAGGCCTCGCTAGGAGGGCTTCGTGAACATCAGCCCCAAGATACGGACGATAGCGATGCTCCTGGTGGCCGACGGGCTGATCGCTGTTTTGTGCCTGGTCTTCGACGGACCTCAGTGGCTATGGGTGGTAGTCGGCCTTCTCCTACTGCTGGCTGCCTTCTTGGCCTTGCGCAGTTCCCCGACCATAGCCAACCGCCTCACTGGGAAACCGGAACATGACTCGGCCCCGGCCGAGGTCCCATACGAGAAGCGGGCAATCACCTCGATCCCATTGCCCAGCTCGGTGCCCGACTACGACTTTCATCTGTCGGCCACGGTCTGGTGGCGACCCGCAGGACCTGCCACCGGCCTCATCGGGGAGAGCCTGCCGGGCCTCGCAGTGGATGCCGTGCTGACGAAGGCGCGGTGGGTCGCCAAGCAAGAACCGCCAGAAAGGTTCGTCCTGGTGCAGCATCAGCTCACCCGCCTGCTGGGTCAGCCATTCATGGACCCGGCGGGGACCGTGGAAACGGGAGCAAGCGATGTCACCCTCTCCGTGTCGGAGGCAGACGCGAGCCGGTTGGCTCGGCTGTCCGACATGCGCAAAGAGGAAGTGATCTGGGAGCAGGAACGGAGACAGGAGAAGAACAAGCGTGAATACCTAGGCGCGGACGTGCTCAAGACTCCCGGCAGCGCGGTGGTGTGGTGGCTGGCCAGACACGAGGAACAGGTGGACAGTGCGGTCAACCTGATCGGACCGCTCGCTCAGCTCTCCGCAGCAGCCAACAACGAGGATGTCACCTCGACTTTCCTCCACATGATCCCATTCCCCCCTCCTGCTCAACCGGAGGCATCCTTCGCGGCACTGCACAACGGTTCCCATGCGGCACCCGCGATGACGCTCCTCGACCATTTCAAAGAGGTCATAGACGGCCTCGATCTGGAGGAGAGTGTCCGCGACCAGCTCGCCCACCGGTTCGCCACGTACATCGCGAGCGCTGGACGCCCCGACGTTGCCGACCAGATCCTCCAGGATTTTCGTACTGTCCCCGACGATCTCGGGCCGCTCCCGGAATGCGAAGATGAGAATCACTGACCCACGGACGAGGTGATCGTCACATCCTGCGATCGCAGGTTGGCGTAGACGGCATCGCCGGCGGGAGGAGGGAAAGCCCTCCATTCGTCGGGTTGAGCCCGCTGACGCCTGAGCGTGACATCCGCGGCCTGTCTCTCTGGGAGGCGAAGCCGTCGTGTTGGGGGTCTCAAAGTGGGGCTTGTGGCGCCGGAAGCGTGGGGTGGTCGTGCGCTCGGAGGCGGATGAACGGGGGCAAGCATTGGGCAGGGATGGCCGCAAACGATCAGCGTCAGCCGTAGACAGCCGGACACACATCATCCCCGCATCGCTGCTGTAAGCGCAGGTCAGTCGAGGGTTTCCCTGATCATCCCAAGCGCGCCCTGCAGGATTCGAACCTGCGACCGTCGGATTAGAAGTGGAGCGATGCTTTTCATCAGGCAGCACGCCGACCTGCGACGATGTCGCTGGTTCCTCCTGGGAGACGGGGAGCGTTCCGCGCATGTTCCGGATCATGCTGCCGCTGTACATGGTCAGAGAGTTCTCGTCAGACCTGTGCCTGGATACCCAGTGGGCCGGGGCTGAGGAACGAAACCCCTGGACCGTCGATCGCCCCCAACCCCGTACGGCGGCCAGCCCCAACCGGGCGATCGGGAGTCCAGAACCTCTACTGCGGCCTCAAAGCCTGGACCAAACCGCATTAGCAGCTCGGAGGACGACCGTCCCAGGGCGTTCAACCTGGACCGACACCACTACTGGACGCTCATCCTGGGACAGGATGGTACGGCGCGGAACTGCAACACAAACTGCAACCCTTAAGCGATCTTGGGTCGGCGCGGAAGCTGGCAGCAGCCCAACTGGTCACGGCTTTACAGCGGGCCGACGTTCCTGACTGCATCAGGCATCTGACCTCCGGCTACGGCTCTCACCTCTCCCGCACCAGGGAAGATCATCCCGCGTATATCCCGCGAGGCAGAGCCAGCCACGATCACCCCCGCAACCTGCGGATTAAAAGCAGACGCCTTCATCAAGGTGCGGGGCGCTGGCCTGGAGATGTGATGTCCGTGACCGTCCGCTGGGATCCGGCGTCGTTCGCCCACTTGGCTGTACTCGTGGCTGTACGGCCAAGGCACCATCAGCGTGGGAAGCTTTCCTGATCACCTCAGCTGAACCGGGGGAACGCGGACCTGTACGTACGGCGGTCGATTCTCCGTGAGTCACCGCGACTCACCACTGATAGCCGACTGTACGGGCACGCACGCAGGCAGGCGGGCCGTGCCCAGATATACCAAAAAGCGCATTTAGGGCATGTCTAAACAACACAGAGCGGCTGCGTGGACATCTTGCGTCACATGGTCATCAGCTCTACATTGAAGGCGCAGCCGGACGAATGAACTCAAGGACCCCTCTTGGACTACAGATACGAGAAGCTACTGGACGAGAGATTCCAGATGCTATGTCAAAGCCTCCTCGTCCAAGAATATGAGGGCGTCCAATGTTTTCCTGTAGGAATGCCTGACGGAGGGCGTGACGCGACCGCTTCTGATCGTCTAGGCGTAAATGCAGTAGTATTTCAGATTAAGTTCTCAAGACATCCCGAAGAGCTGAAAGACCCCGTTAAATGGGTGACGGATGCCATTGACGGGGAGCGGGGAAAAATTGAGCGCCTAGTTGAACGTGGAGCGACAAAGTACATTCTCATAACGAATGTGAGATCTACTTCACATCTGGACACTGGCCGTATAGATAGAGTACAGGATCATCTTAATGCCACAATTTCCATACCGGCACAATGCTGGTGGAGAGAAGATTTAGATAGGCGCCTGGATAACAATTACTCCCTAAAGCTACGGTATCCTACGCTTCTTGATGGCGTGGATCTGCTTCGTCTCATCTGGGAAGCGACTGGGGTAGGCGAAGATCGCGAGCGTCGCCAGAGTGCATTAAGTGCATACTTTGCTGACCAGTTCGATGAAGATGCCAAGATTAGATTCAAGCAAGCAGAGCTGCTGCCGACGCCATTGTTTGATCTTTATATCGATGTCCCGATGCAGCCAGCCCTCATGCGCCGAAAGAGCATCGATTTTTCATCAGAATATTTCGAGGCCGTACAACGCATACTTGACACAAAGATTGCACAACTCCAGCTAGACCACGCCGGGAATCCGGTCCACGTTTTGGGGCGCGCATTTCAACACTCTGACGCTAGAGTTAGAGTCGGATCGTCTACCTATACGCTTAGCGTGGGCGCCGGCGATCTGCTGTTGGATAACGAGTTTATGACTAAAACCCCCCGGGTCGTTCTGGAAGGCGCTCCGGGGCAGGGAAAATCAACCCTCTCGCAGTACTTGGCTCAGATACAACGGGCTCGCCTTCTCGATCGAGGCGCTAGTCTTCGATCGGTTCCTGCATCTCATACCTCTAGTCCTATCATGCTGCCTTTCAAACTCGAGCTACGAGATCTAGCAGCTTGGCTGAGAGGAATAGATCCATGGACTGCAACGGGTGGAGACGTTACACACGAAAAACCTCGAACACTAGAGGGAGCACTCGCGGCACATGTTGAGACGTTCTCAGGTGGAGTACCATTCGATGTAGGCGACCTGCTTAAGGTGATTAAGTCCTCACCTGTTTTGTTGATCTTGGATGCTCTAGACGAAGTCGCGGACCTCGACGATCGCCGGCACGTAGTGGACGAGGTTCATTCAGCCGTCCTTCGTCTTGAACAGCAGGCGCATATGCTGCGGGTCCTTGTTACAAGTAGGCCTACTGCGATTGCAGGCTCACCCACACTGCCTCAGGACAAGTTTAGCCAGTATACGCTGGCACCGATCGGTGATGATATCGCACTGAAGTATGCTGAAAAGTGGGCGCTAGTAAGGCATCTCGACGCAAAAGACACGCGCGCATTGCGAATAACACTCCGCCAGAAGCTGGCTGCACCTCACATGGCCGAACTTGCCAAAAATACGATGCAGCTGTCGATCCTTCTTAGTCTTATATATCTCCGTGGCTCAAGTCTTCCAGATAAGCGTACGGAGCTATACGACACCTACATTGACGTCTTCTTTAGCCGCGAATCAGAAAAGAACCAGTTCGTTCGAAACAATCGCGATATATTGTTGGACATACACCTGTACCTAGGCTTCTACTTGCACGCTCAGGCAGAAGGAAGCAAGAATACAGGAAGGATTTCGACCGACCATCTTCAAGAGGTTCTGCTTCGTTATCTAAAAAGCGAGAAGCAGCCTACCGCTATTGTCAATGAGCTACTTACCGGCGTCCTTGAACGTATCGTTGCTTTAGTGTCACGCGTTGAAGGAACATACGAATTTGAAGTACAACCATTGCGGGAATACTTTGCGGCACGCTACTTGTACAATACGGCTCCTTATTCTCCTCAAGGGCGCGAGAAAAGTGGCACGAAGCCGGATCGCTTTGAGGCTCTGGCCCCAAATCCGTACTGGCTTAATGTCACTCGCTTCTTCGCTGGCTGTTTCAGCAAAGGTGAGCTGCTTGATCTAGCTGAACGCATCTGCGATCTGATCAAATCTGATCGGTTCAAGCACTCTCTTTACCCGCGGAACCTCGCAGTTGCCCTTCTCCAGGACTGGGTTTTCGCGCAATCGCCGCGGGCTACTAAAAGACTTGTGGAAGGCATATTTGATCGAAGGGGTCTCCGCTGGGCTGCAGCTGTCATGGGCGAAACTCTGCAGAGCGGAGCAGTAAGTTACCGTCTTTCCGAAAATGCGGGCATGCATGAACTGCTTGAAGTGGTGTGGCCTTTGATTTTGTCGGAGTCACTGACCGAACGCCGATACGCACTGTGCCGCCTTCTCTCTATTCAGGATTATGGGCATCAACTTATTGCGCTCTGGAAGTCTGAGCTAGATAACTATGTTGGTGCCCGGAGAGTAGAGTGGATTCAGGTAGGCGGTGCCCTTGGAGTTCTCGGTGACCTATCGCCGGCAGAATCACTCGCAGTTCTGAATGTGGGATCCTCGGAAGGTCTAGAAGAACGACTCGAAGCATTCCTGACCAGTGGCGGTCTCGTAGATACGCTTCCTAAGAACGTGGTATTCATGGCCATTAGGAGTAGCCTAAACACAGGTTCCTCGAGCTTCGGAGCGCCTGCGTATGAGGGGTATCTCAGTGCCATACCGTTCTACCTGCATCCTACTTACTGGCTAATATTCGGCATCAAGCAGGGTAACATCTTCCGGTATGTGGGCACTTTCGAACACTGGAACAAGAAACCGGAAGAGTTGCAGAGCGTACCTTTTGCCGAAGTCGTCTACAGCATCATTGAAGTGCTTAAGTCTCCCCCCTACCCTATTAATAGAAGTCTGCACACATGGAATGAAGTAAACCGCATATTGCGGTCCGCGTTTGGGAAAACGCTCCTAGAAGTAGAGCTAGCGGTCATGGCCGCCTCTATCAGATCGACCACAGAACGTGGTCAGGGAGCTGATCAGCTCCTATCTGACAAACACCCGATAGCTAGCCGAGTCAGGAATGCCAGGAGGCGCGGCAAGAAGCTGTCATGGTGGAAGCAGCAGCTGCTTGGTATCGCAGATGACATCGATAGATGCCTTTGGATTCTCTCCTTGTGGGCATGGGCAAGTCCTGAGGTCGTTGCTGGACTTGTCAAGGAGTTGGATGAGAACCTGATGGCGCTACCGCTGTCCATGCGTGATGCTGTCTTCATGGCTGCCAGCAGGACTGAGGAATATTCGTCCAATGCGCGCTTGGAAATAGCGAATGTGGCGCTAGAAGATCTTAGCGACGCTACGACTGCGCTACTTCTAGGCAGGCTTCCCAAAGCACAAAAAAAGATTGCGCTAGCTAGATTGCTCCCTAGCGTCTCCATACCTCCCGTTGCGCTTGCCTGCCTTCGTTTTGCAATGAATTCTTCATCTGAAGATGATGGCTTAATGCTCGCGGACGAGATCGACCTTGTTGCTAGGTGTCACGCGACAGGTGTAATTACCTCACCGTATCGAGTGTTGGGGTTGTTCTTTAGTGCCGCGGAGAAGAAGGATCGCGAGTGGGCTGAAGCTGTCTCCGACAGGGTGTGGGACATGCCCGATGAATGGGTAGGCAGAGCCTATCGTCAACTTTCAAGACGTATGCCTCGCGCCCAAGGAGTATTGAAGATCGCAGAGCGAGATAGCTGGTTTGCTCAGGAATGAGCACAGTCTCATAAGGGTCAGTGCGAACTCTGTTCGGACCTAACTTGGAGTGGTCATGCAAGGATGGATGTGCAGTTCAGGCTTGTCTGCATTGCTGACCACCTCGCTTCACCACGTTTCTTGGCGAGCGCCACGTTTGTCGGTGAGCCAGGGTGAGGAACGAACCCTGGATCGTCGATCGCCCCCAGCACGTGCGGCGACCGGCCACACAGGGGCGATCGTGAGTGCTGCATCTGTGTGGCGGCGTGGCAACCCCGGCCGGTGCGTTCGCTTGGTACGGCGGGGCATGCGTGCGGTGGCCGGCCCGGTGTCCCGCCGCCGTTCGGGACCGGCCCCCAGGCCGCACGCCCGGACGGCGGGCGGGCGGAGGGCCGGGGGTACGGCGGCGCGCCGCGCCGCCGCTTGATACCTAAGAGAACAATTCGGCAGCGCACCGCGAGCTGTGCCAGCTCTTCTGAGCTGAGGACGGCCGGCGTCGTGCGGGCGTTGGCAGCCCTGGCCTATCTCTCGGGCCAGTCCTCGCGCTTGGAGACGTACGTGCCCTTCTGCGGCACGGTGAAGACCCAACCAAGCTCACGCATGTAGGCGATCGCCTGCCTGATCGTCCCTGGTGCTCTGTCGAATCGCTGCCCGAGCGTCTTCTCGCTGGGGATGAGGCGGTTCGGGGCGTAGACCCCTGCCTTGATCTCCTCGATGATCTCGTTGGCGATCTGCTGATAGACCGGGACCTTGCGAGGACTCTGGGGTGCGCTCCTCGGCCCGACGAAGGTGCCACGTCCTTGCTCGGTGTAGACGGCGCCCTCCTCCTTGAGGAGCTGGATCGCTCGACGGACCGTCTGTCGTGTCACACCGTAGGTCCTCACCATCTCTACCTCGGAGGGCACGGCAGATCCGGGCGCGAGATCGCCGGAAGCGACGCGCTGCCTGATCTGGTCTGCAATCTGCACATATAGGAGTACAGGCCCCTCACGGTCGAGCACGCTCGAACACTAAGCAAGCGCCTACCTGCACTATCAGTGCGCTACCCGTAGATGTAGGAGTGTGTACAAGTACTAGAGGGGGCTATACCTATAGAGGTATGCTTCTTGCGTGACTCGCCATGGAGATCGAGAGGGCCCTAACCTGCCGCGACACCGCCCGGCCGAAGACGCGCGCTCGGGTCAGTTGCTTGACCCGAGCTTGCGTGCGGCCTTCCGGCGCTTCTATGTCTGGCGCGACACCTCGGGCCTGTGGCATGCGAGACCAATGCCAAAGGTGACTGCGTTTGAGGGCTCCCGTTGTAGCGCTTCCGAATTGACGGCGGACTCTGTGATCTCGCTGGCCATTCTGTGCATTTGGCGCAGGAACCGCCGTGCAACCGTCGGCTTTTTCTGATTGGAGTCGGCCAATGGGCAGGAAGGGTAGGGCGGCCAGGTTCGCGGCGATCAAACATGCGGCAGGCATCTCATGGGAGCCTTTCAACTCTTCAGAGGAGCCGTCCATCATCGAAGTCATTGCGTGCTGCAATACGTATGTATGGGCAATCGATAATGACACATACGTCGTCCTGCGGAAAACGAAAGACGGCCCGGAAATGGCAGCAAGAGGCGCATGGGAAGAGGCTCGCCCCGTCTGGGACATTCTAGTGCTGGCACATGAGCAACATCACGAGATACTGAGTCAGTACGGAGTGCCAAAGATGTCACATAGTGCTGAGACAACCTGGATACCATTCGTGCCGGCGGGCACAGTCCGAATCCGTGAGACATCCTGCTGCGGCATATACGAATGGGCGTCTCAGGGCGGACTCTTCTTCGTGCTCCAGCGTACCGCCGACGGCCTTCTAGAAACAGCCAGAGGACAATATAGGTTCGCACGCCAAAAATGGGATCACCTGCTGGAAGAACACCGCAAAACGCATCTGCCGATGGTTCGGAAGGTTGGCGCGCAGAAAAGAGGGAGAGTTAAGGATACGACGAGCGAGGCTGCCGAATGAACTCCCCTGGAGAAGACATCTCTCGTACGTCGAATGATTCTGCCGCCCTCGAACCGATCAAGCATGCATACGAGCAGATCAACGCGAGCCTCCAGGGAATGGCTGACCTCGATGCGGCGTACCACATTGCCACCTGTTTAGCGGATTGTATGCGAAAGCTCGCCGATGATGCTGCGCTGGCTCGGGCCAGGTGTGCTGCAAAGATTTCTGACGCCGAGAATCTCTCGCGAAGAAGGTTGGCGGACAAGCTGGGCATCTCGAAGGCACGCGCAGATCAGCTAATCAGGGCCGCCCGTCGCAGGGCCGCGTCCTAGCTGCCATGTCCGAGGGCTTGGCAGCCTTCGGCACGCTGTCCTGCCTGGACGGAGCTCACACGTCAGCAACAAGATCGACGGACAGGTCAAGATAGGTGTCCACCACTCGTGCCCGCAGCCTGGTACTCCCTTGGCCACTAACCTCGTCGGCTAGTCGGGTAGCCCCGAGAGCGTCGCACCATTCTTCGAATCCTCTGCGGCGTTCGCCTGCATCACCTGTGTCACAGACCGCGACGAGGGCTGATGTTGATGGGCTGCTTGCGATAGTCCAGGTGAGTACTGGAAGGCCTTCATTCTTGGTACGTGAAAGAAGGTCCCGAAGTGCCTCCATGGCGCGCTGCTGGACATGTAGCTGATCCAGTTCGGCGCTTCTTGTCTGTTCCCGCTCCTGCACGAAACGCTCCCCGTTCTCGCCGATCGTTTCCATGTCATCGTGCATAGGTCTCCCCGACTAGCGCGCCTCCAGCCCTTCGGGAAGAGTGATCGGCTCTTGTCCGTGCTCGTGGTCGTACATACCGGCCAGCGCTGGGCGAAAGGCTGCTAGGTGATCCGGCCACCTCCCACACAAGGCCGTACGCGCGGCAGAGTCTGTTTGCAGTAGGAATTGCAGATGTCGCAAGCCATGCATGAGGACGTCGATATACCTCGGGATCGGTGCGTCAGTGGCCTCGACGGGAATCGGCTTTCCGACCGCATCGGGGAGGGCGGGACTGATCGGGGCAGCCTGCTCCCACTTATCGCGTACGAAAGCGCCGCATCCGAGTACGGCTACGTAAGTGAGAATGACGGCGGTTCCATCTGCGCGCCAGGATGTCGAGTGGAGGAGCTTTACGCCGTCTTCCGCGTCGTTCTTCGCCAGGAGGCCGATTACGGCGCTGTGAGGATCGCTGTCCTGCTGTACTGGACCCGAGCGCCAGGCATCGATGCCGCTGATGAGCCATAGGCCAACGTCGTCGGCCGAAACGGGCCAGACCTCAACGATCACCTCTGTCGGCTTGCTCATTATTAGCTTCCCTCCGCTGAATTTCCGCTTCGCCCACCGACATCTTTGGCGGTTTTCATCAGTTGGGCTGCGCGAGCTTTCGATACCCCGATGCGGTCAGCCAGGCCGGCCAACGACATCTGCTCATGCTCAAAAATGCGGGCTGCGGACAGGGCTCGTTGATCGCCTGAGGTCTCGACAAGCCGCCTGAGCGTCTCGACCAGTTCCGTCGCACCCGCATACGCCTGACTCGGGTCAGGCTCTGCATTGATCACTGCAAGCGCGGCATCGAAGGCGTGTTCGAGGGATGCAAGCGCGGTCTGAACCGCCTCGCTCACGTCTTCCTTCGCCATGGGGGCAGCGTACGCGCTCCGTTCAGAGGGGGCTATACCGCAACACGTGTAGCCCCCCCTTGACGGACGTGTAGGGCCCCCTGTACGTTCATTCGTGCAGCCCCCCCTACACGGGGCCCTGTCAGGGGAAACGGCTGCTGCGGCCAACGATGAGGGATTGGAGTGATCAATGGTGTTCGGTCTCGAAGATGCCAAACGCTCCCGTTTGGTCATGACTATCCGCATCGTGGCCGAGTTGATGGACAACTGCGCGGATGGCCTGGCTTCCACGGTGCTGGCCACCACGGTGCTGCTGATAGTGATCATTTCGCTTCACGCCGTGGCGGACGTCCTGGAGCACTGCCCAGACGCGTCTGCGGGCGCTTTCCAGAAGCACGTAGCGGTGCTTGCGGAAGCACCGCGAGTTCAAACGTCAGACAGGTAAGAGAGGAGAGCCGTTATGGCTCTGCAAGGCCCCATTCCCGTCACCTTCGCCATGGTCTTCCCGCACGGCTACTACGTCGTCGGCGAGGTCGAGCCGGTCAAGGACTTCGACGCCTCGTCCAACGGCCGATTCGTGCAGGCCCGCGACAAGCAGACCGGAGAGCTGGTCTGGCAGGTCGCGGTCATGGACGGTGACCCGACTCTCAAGCCCGCCCAGAAGACGGTCGCGGTCAAGATCCTGGCGCCGGTTCATCCGGTCCCGCCTCAGCCGATGCCAGGCCTGCCGTTCACCCCGGTCGCCTTCGACGGCATCACGGTTACGCCGTACGTCAACGCCACGGGCCGTCTCGCGTACTCGATCAAGGTCCGTGAGATGCACGCACTCACCCAGCCCGCGCAGGCAGCGGGCAAGGCTTCGGCCGGAAAGGACGCCGCCTAGATGACTCGTCGCCGTACCCCGCGAAACAGCGTGATCCGGTTGACCACCGGGCATGCCGCTCGCACGCTCAACCACCCGTTCCCGCGCCGTCAGCCCGTCCTGGCGCTCGACTTCGGCGCGACCTCCGTCCTGGTCACCACGGATGGACCCGTGACGGCGGAGGACCTGGAGTTCGCACGCCAGCTCGCTCGCGAGGCCCACCGCTTTGTCCGATCCCTGGAGCGCAGCTTCTACGGACTGCCCGATGGCAAGGGGGTGGCGGCGTGACTCTCGGCTCGTACACCTACGTCACCTTGTTCATACGACCGGAGTCCACGCCTCAGGTCGACGTCTCCTTCTACACACCGCGCCTGACGGTCTGCGCCGGGCTGCTGCTCAACGAGCCGCGACCGTACCTGAAGTTCAGCTCCCCGGAGGCGAACGTGCACATCTCCACCACCGGAGCCGGCCCGGTCACCGATGCCGACCTGGCCACCGCCCGCGAGATCTTCACCGCCGCTGCCCGCTACCTGGCCGACTGCGAGCAGTTGCACGCCGAACAGGCCGACAAGGACGCCACCGACCCGGCGACCTGACATGAGGCGGGGCCGCTGGAAGCGGCAACTTCCGGCGGCCCCTCGGTTCTCCCCTGACTCCACATCACGAGAGGTTCCCAGCTTATGTTCAAGCGGCTGCCTGGCGACGAGGCGCGCAACCTCGTCTCCACCACGCCCGACACGGCCGTTGTCTTCCGCCCGGCCGTCGTCACCACTCCCGCCATCCTCACCATCATCATCCTCGCCTGGCGTCTGTTCACCGGGCTCGTCCGTACGATCTGCCGCCACCCCATGGCCACCGCCGTCCCGGCTGTCCTCGGCGCCACCTGGTACCTCTACGGCTGGCCCATGGCGGCGTCCCTGCTCGGCACAGTCGCCCTGGCCCTGGCCTCATGGGGGTACATTGACCGGCCGTCCTTCGCCCACCTGGTCGGCTACCGGCTGCTGGCCTGGTGGCGCCTCGTCTGGATCTACCGGCGGCACTGGCAGCCCGTCATGGTCGTCTCAGGTCTCGGCCGTCACCTCCGGGGCCGTGACTACCTCCCTCGGCTGTGCAAGGTCACGTGTTCATCGTGGGCAGACCTGGTCACCGTGCGCATGCTCAAAGGCCAGGCGGTCAAGGACTGGACCGACCGTAGCGATCACCTGGCCCAGGGGTTCGGCGCGAAGTCGTGCCGAGTCGCTCTGTCTCAGGCCGGTCGGCTGACACTGACCTTCCCACGTGAGGACCCACTCGCCTCGCCTCTACCAGCCCTTCCCCTGCGAGAAGAACCGACCGTGGGACCGGTCGAGATCGGCAGACGGGAAGACGGGCGACCGTGGCGGTTGAAGGTACATGGCACCCATGTCCTCGTCGCTGGCGCGACCGGGGCTGGCAAGGGGTCGATCATCTGGTCTGTCATCCGCGCCCTGCTCCCCGCCGCCAGAGCGGGCCTGGTCGAGTTGTGGGCTCTGGACCCCAAGCTGATGGAGCTCTCCTACGGACGCGCTCTCTTCGGCTCCAGGTACGCGGCCAGTCCGGAAGAGTGCGCCGACCTGCTGGACGAGGCCGTGAGCGTCATGCAGAAGCGGGCCACCCGGTTCGCCGGTCTCCAGCGCTCTCACACCCCCACTATCGATGACCCGTTCGTCCTGGTCGTGGTCGACGAGGTGGCGTTCCTGACCGCCTACCAGTCCGACCGGCAACTCCGGCAACGCATCTCCGCCGCGCTGGCCACGCTCACCACGCAGGGCCGCGCGGTCGGCGTCGGCGTCCTGGCCGCGCTCCAGGACCCACGCAAAGAGGTCATGAACATCCGCAACCTGTTCCCCGACAAGATCGCCCTGCGGCTGGACGAGTCGGAACAGGTGGACATGGTCCTCGGCGACGGCGCACGCGACCGGGGCGCCCTCGCTGACCACATCTCACCCGTTCCGGAGCTGGGCGCGGGCGTCGGCTACGTCCGCTTGGAAGCCAGCCCCGAACCCGTCCGGGTCCGCGCCACCTACGTCTCCGATCACGACATCTGCTCCATGGCCGCCGCCGACGAAGGGAGGGCCGCATGACCCATGTGCACGACCGCGCTCTACCTCGGGCCGTCCGCCAGGCCATGCCGATGGCCCGTGACGTACTCGAAGAGGTCGCCAAGCTTCACGGGGTCTGCATCAGGCCCGTCCCGCTGCGGCGACTCGACATGGTCACCGGCAAGTCCGAGATCATTGACGTTCCGTGTGGGGCCGTCCTCGACAGCAAGTGCCCGCCGTGCGCCAAGCGCAACCGGCAGCTCCGCATGGCGCAATGCCGCGAGGGTTGGCACCTCGACACCGAACCGGCCATCACACCGGATGAGCCGAACGAGGAACAGCGCTGGTTGGTCGAGTTCCGCGCTGACATGCAGGCCAAGCGTGATGCCGCTGAGCAGGCCGGCGACGACACGACCGATCTGGACGCCGTCCTGTCCGGCCTCGATGCCGAGATCAACGCCGCTGGCATGCGCGGCAGCATCACCGGATCCGCGGTGCCCAAGCGCACCCGCTCGACCCGGCGGCGGCAAGATGCTCCAGACCTGCCCAAGCGGAAGATGACCAACACCACTCTTGGGCGCACCTTCACCAGCACGGACGGCAAGACCTACCGGCCGTCGCTGTTCGTCACGCTCACCCTGCCCAGCTACGGCAAGGTCCGCGACGGCGTCCCGATCGATCCCGACACCTACGACTACCGGCGAGCTGCTCGGGACGCGCTGCACTTCTCCAAGCTCGTAGACCGCTTCGTGCAGAACCTTCGCCGGGTCGCGGGCTATGACGTGCAGTACTTCGCGGCTGTCGAGCCTCAGAAGCGGCTCGCTCCGCACCTGCACATGGCCATCCGGGGCACCCTGCCGCGCACGGAGATCAAGCAGATCGTGGCGGCCACCTATCACCAGGTGTGGTGGCCTCAAGCCGACGAAGTGCGTTTCGACGGTGATCAACTACCGGTGTGGGACGAGGAGGCCGGCTATCTCGACCCGATCACCGGTGAGGTCCTGGCCACCTGGGACGAGGCCCTCGACTCCCTCGACGAGGACGCCGAACCTCTCCACGTGATCCGCTTCGGCGATCAGGTGGACGTGCAAGGTGTTCTTGCCGGTACGCCGGACGCTGACCAGTGCATCCGGTATCTGTCCAAGTACCTGACCAAGTCCATCGGCGACACCCTCGACGGCGGCCAGGCCCAACGCGAGCACACCGCCCGCATGGTCGACGCCCTCCGCTACGAACCCTGCTCGCCCACCTGCCCGAACTGGCTCCGCTACGGCGTCCAGCCCAAGAACGCCAAGCCCGGCATGCAGCCCGGCCGGTGCCGGTCCAAGGCGCACAAGCCCGAACACCTCGGCTACGCCGGGCGTCGCGTCCTGGTGTCCCGCAAGTGGTCCAACAAGACCCTCGCCGAACACCGGCAGGACCGCCGCACCTGGGTCCTGGAAGCCCTCGGCCAGGCCAGCGAACCGACCGACCCGCACCGCTACATCTGGCGCCCCGTACCGGCCGGAGACGCCAACGTGCCTCCCCTCGCCGTGCGCCTCCTGCGCACCGTGGCCGAACGCCAACGCTGGCGAGCCCACCTCAGGGAGCTGGAAGCGAGAGCAGCCGGACAAGATCTTTCGGCAACCGAGGACATGGGGAGGGCCGCGTGAGCAGACGAGATGAGCTGCTGACCGTCGCCCAGGTCCTCGACGAACTCGGCGGCGTCTCCCGCCGCACCTTCTACCGCTGGCGCGAGATCGGCAAGGCACCGAACGGCATCCGCCTGCCCAACGGCGAACTCCGCATCTACCGCAGCGATCTCGAAGCCTGGCTCGAATCCCTCAGGAGCGCCGCATGACCACCTCCTACAAGGTCAAATTCTGGGACATCCGTACCAACACCAGAGCAGACAAGCCCGGCACGAAGCCCCGAATCGTCTCCCACACCGTGCGGTGGACGGTCGGCAGCCGCGAGAAGTCGCAGACCTTCAAGACCAAGGGCCTGGCCGAAAGCTTCCTGTCTGACCTGCGGCAGGCGGCCAAGAAGGGCGAAGCCTTCGATCTGAATAACGGTCTTCCCGCTTCGATGGTCAAGGCCAAGAATGCGCGGACCTGGTACGCCTTCGCCGTCGCGTACGTCCGTGCGTGGTGGCCTCATGCGGCGGCGAAGTCCCGAGAGGGCATGACCGACACGCTGGCCACCGTTACCCGCGTCTTGGCCGGCGACGCACCCGGCCGTCCATCCGACGAGATCATCCGGCGGGCACTGCGCGAGTACTCCTTCCTGCCCGACGAGCGCAGGCAAGAGCCGACAGCGGAGATCGTCCGCGCTGTCCGCTGGCTGGAAGGTGCTTCGCTTCCGCTGAGCGCTCTGGAAGAGACCAAGCACGCCCGTGCGGCGTTGGAAGCCCTGGCTCTGTGCCTGGACGGCAAGCCTGCGGCGACCTCGACGTACCGCCGCAAGCGGGCGGTCTTCCATCACGCGCTCGAATACGCCGTGGAGTTGGAGGAGCTTTCGGCGAATCCGCTGCACAAGGTCAAGTTCCGCAAGGCCAAGGTGAGCGGCGAGGTCGATCGGCGCTCGGTGGTCAGCCCCAGCTAGGCGCGTGAACTGCTCACCGCAGTGACCTACGTGGGGCGGTCGCGCGGGCCGATGCTGGCCGCCATGTTCGCCTGCATGTACTTCGGCGGTCTTCGCCCGGCAGAGGCGGCGGGACTGAGGCAGAAGGACTGCCGACTCCCAGAGAGGGGCTGGGGGCTGCTGACCCTGGAGAAGACCAGGCCACAGAGCAACAGCCGGTACACCGACTCTGGACAGGCGCACGAGGAGCGCGGGCTGAAGCACCGGGACGCGAAGGACACGCGTACCGTGCCTATCCCGCCCGAACTGGTGGCCATCCTGCGGGATCACATCGCGGTGTTCGGAGTCGGCGAGGACGGCCGGCTCTTCCGTACTCGCACGGGTGGTGTGATCTCCGGTTCGGCTTACGCGAAGGTATGGCAGGAGGCTCGGACGTACGCCTTCACCCCT
Source organism: Nonomuraea sp. NPDC049725 (assembly GCF_040674795.1). Lineage (NCBI taxonomy): Bacteria > Bacillati > Actinomycetota > Actinomycetes > Streptosporangiales > Streptosporangiaceae > Nonomuraea > Nonomuraea sp. NPDC049725. The sequence goes on from NZ_JBFANJ010000012.1 coordinate 130,338, forward strand.
GACCAGGTCGCCTCTCCTCTGGCGGGCCGACCGTACGATCTCCGGCACGCGGCCGTGTCACTCTGGCTCAACGCGGGCGTCCACGCCCCGGAAGCGGCCGAGAGAGCGGGACATGGCGTGGACGTGATGCTGCGTGTCTACGCCAAGTGCATCGACGGCCAACAGGAGATCGCCAACCGGCGCATCTTGGAAGCACTCGCGGCGTGACGCAGGAGCTACGGCAGGACCCCGGGACACCTCGGGGTCCTTTCGCCGTTCCGGTCACCCAAACAGCCGTGCCGACCTGGGGAAACGTGGCGGCGAGCATTCCGCGTATGTTCCGCGAGCAGTGGCACAGGGCTGCTTTCGGCGGCCTCCTGCTGCGTACGGTGCAACTGGGTCGATCATGCAAAAGACCAGCTCAGACGGTGTTTGAGCTGGTCTCGGAAGCGCGCCCTGCAGGATTCGAACCTGCGACCGTCGGATTAGAAGTCCGGTGCTCTATCCAGCTGAGCTAAGGGCGCTCCTGCCTTATTGTGCATGATCCGGCGACTTGTCATGCACACGTTTTCTCCGTGTCAGCTCCCGCCGCCCCCGGACGCCTCCAGGACCACCCTGCCGCGGGCTCGGCCGTCCTCCAGCATGCGGTGGGCTTCGGCCGCCTGTGACAAGGGCAGACGGGTGGTGATGCGGGGGCGCCAGGCGGTGGTGCGGAGGAGGTGGATGACGCCGGCGGCCGCGTCGGCGAGTTCGGGGACGGTGGCGTTGCTGATGGCGAAGCCGGTGACGGTGGCGTCCTTGGTGTAGAGGCGGCCGAGGGGGAGGGCGGGGGTCTGGCGGAGGCCGGACATGATGACGAGGCGGCCGCGGTGGGCGAGGCGGTCGATGGCCGTGGCGGGGTCGCCCTGGCCGGAGGTGTCCACGTACAGGTCGATGGAGTCGCGGATGTCCGGGTGGTCGGGTGTCTGGTCGCCGGAGTCGCCGGAGTCGCCGGAGTCGCCGGAGTCGCCCGGGTCGCCGGGGTCGCGGACCAGGTGGGCGGCTGGGTGGGCGGCTGGGGGGTCGGTGCGGTAGTCGCGGACGTCGGTGGCGCCGAGGGCGCGGACGTGGGCGTGGTCGCGCGGGTGGGCCGTGGCGATGACGGTGGCGCCGGAGGCGGCGGCGAGGGCGACGGCGGCGGAGCCGACGTTCCCGGCCGCGCCGCCGATGAAGACGCGGTGGCCGGGGCGCAGGCGGCCGTGGCGGACGAGGGCGAGCCAGGCGGTGGCGGCGGGGTGCGCGGCGGCGACCAGGTCGAGCGGATCGAGGTCGTCGGGGGCGGGGTAGAGGCGGTCGGCGGGGACCGTGACGTACTCGGCGAAGGAGCCCTGCCTGCCGCCGTGGCCGAGGCTGTTGCACCAGACGGGCAGGCCGGGCGGGAAGGCGGTGGTTTCGGACGCTTCGACGTGGCCGACGAGGTCGCGGCCGATGACGAAGGGGAGGGGCATGGGGACGGGGTAGGCGCCGGAGCGTACGAACGTGTCCACCGGGTCGGCCGCCACGGCGCGCACGCGTACCAGCACGTCCGTGGGGCCGCGGCCGGGGACGGGGAGCTCGCCCCAGGTGATGGCCTCCGGCGGGCCGGGCGCGGTGATGTAGGCGGCGTGCATGATTTTCTCCATCGGAACGGCGGTTTCGGTCTAGGATCTCTTGGCATGTTCGCGACGCTCCTGCATGAAATACCCCTGCAGGGCGGGGATGTGACCGACGGGGTGGTGCGCGTCGGTGACACCGTGCGCAGGCCCGTCAGTCCGGCCACGCCCGCTGTGCACGCCCTGCTCAGGCACCTGGAGGCGGCCGGGTTCGAGGGGGCGCCGAGGGTGCTGGGGGTCGACGGGCTCGGGCGTGAGGTGCTCAGTTTTCTGCCGGGCGTGAGCGGGCTGAGCGCGGCGAGCGCCGGTGAGGAGGCGCTCGCGGGGGTGGCGGGGCTGCTGCGCGAGTTCCACGACGCGACGGCCGGGTTCCCGTTGAGCGGGCACCGGTGGGAGGGCGGGTCGAACGACGACGCGCCACCGCAGATCATCGGGCATTGTGACTTACGGCCGGACAACGTGATTTTTCGTGATCAGGTGCCGGTGGGGATGATCGACTTCGACCTGGCCCGGCCGACCACGCGGCTGTTCGACGTCGTGACCACGCTGCGGCACTGGGCGCCCATCGCCGACCCCGTCGACCGGCATCCGCTGCTGCGCGGCGTCGAGGTGGGGGAGCGGTTGCGGGTGTTCTGCGACGTGTACGGGGTTCCGCCCCGGGATCGGCGCCGGCTGCTGGAGCTGGCCAGACTGCGTTTCCACCGGTCGTACGAGGTCATGCGCACCCGCGCGGACGGCGGCGGGAACTGGGCGCGGATGTGGGCGGACGGCGCGGGGGAGCGGATCCGCCGGGCGTCGGCCTGGCTGGACTCCCACGAGGATGAGCTGTACGCGCATCTGATCTGATGTGCTTCATGCGTATTCAGGGTGATCGTGCCGCCGGGCTCGCGCTGGGAGTGATGCTCGACGCGGTCGTCGGCGATCCGCGCCGGGGGCATCCCGTCGCACTGTTCGGCAGCGCCGCCGCCAAGCTGGAGTCCAGGCTGTACGCGGACGCGAAGGCCAACGGCGTGCTCCACGTGGCCATCTGCGTGGGGAGCGCGGCGGCGCTCGGCGTGCTGGCCGAGCGGGTGCCGAACCGCCCGGCCCGCGTCGCGCTGACCGCGGCGGCGACGTGGGCCGTGCTCGGCGGCACCACGCTGGCCCGCGAGGGCGCCCACATGGCGGCGGCGCTGGAGGCCGGCGACCTGGCGGCGGCCCGGGCCCGGCTGCCGCACCTGTGCGGGCGCGACCCGTCCGGGCTGGAGGCTCCCGAGCTGGCCAGGGCCACGGTGGAGTCGCTGGCCGAGAACGCCTCGGACGCGGCGGTGGCGCCGCTGTTCTGGGGGGCGGTGGCGGGGATTCCGGGGCTGCTGGCCTACCGGGCGATCAACACGCTGGACGCGATGGTCGGGCACCGTTCGCCGCGCTACCGGCGCTTCGGGTGGGCGGCGGCGCGGCTGGACGACGTGGCCAACTACGCGCCGGCCCGGCTGACCGGGCTGATCACCGTACTGGCCGGGCCCGCGCCGGCGCGGACGCTCGCCGTGCTGCTGCGCGACGGCGGGCGGCACCCCAGCCCCAACTCCGGGCGGTGCGAGGCGGCGTTCGCGGGGGCGCTGGACGTGACGCTGGGCGGGGCCAACGTGTACGGGGGGCGTACGGAGCACCGGCCCACGATGGGCGACGGGCGCAAGCCGGAGGTGGCCGACATCCGGCGGGCCGTGCGGCTGACGCGGGCCGTGTGCTGGGCTGCCGCCGGCGCCGCCGTGCTGGCCGCCGCCGGGCGCGTGGCCCGGCGGCGTGCCTGGGCGCGCCCGGCGGCGAGGCTCACATGATGCGGTTGAGGTTGGCGACCAGCCAGAAGACGAACAGGGTCACGACGCCCACCCACAGCATGGACCTGGCGGCGTTGGACGCGACGAGCTTGCGCGCCGAGGCCGCCTTCATGGTGTCGCGCCACACCTGACGTGACGAGATCAGCGACTGGTAGCGGCGTCCGGCGACGAACACGGTGACGGCGATGATCAGGAACAGGATGACGCGGCCATCTGAAGAATTCACGAAAGCCTCCTCTGACACCCAGAAGGAGTACGGGCCGTGCACCTTGATACACCATAAGTTCAGATCAAATCTCCTGAAATTTCAGTCACTGCTGCCCGCCTGGTCGCGCTGTGTTGCACCAGCCTCAGACCCGCCTCGATCATGGCCCAGCCGAGCGCACCCGCCCAGGCGGTGCGGGCGGGCCGGTGATGGCGGGCCCGCCGCCACCGCCGGGCGTCCGCACGCAGCTCGGCGGCGCGGATGCGGTCGAGGCGTAGGTGGATGTCGGGGTGCATGGGGGTGACCTCCTTGCGCCGGTCAGGGGCGCGTGGGGAATCCGTAGAGGTGCAGGACGACGTTCTCGCGGCCTTCGACGTCGCCCGCCTCGGCGGCTGACGTGGCGTGCGCCTCCCAGCGCCGCAGCACCTCGGCGAGCTCGTCGTTGAGCCGGGTCAGCTCGTCGGCGGTGAGCCGGGGCAGATACTGGGAGCTGAAGGCGGCGGCGCGCCACTCCGGGTCCCAGGCGGACTGCTCGTCGAGGTAGCGCTCGTAGAGCTCGTTGTGCTCGCGGAAGGCCAGCCTGGTGAAGGACGCGTAGGCGGCGGCCCGTTCGGGGGCGTCGCGGAAGTCGCGGTCCTGGATCTGCAGGCCGCGGTCGATCTGCCACCAGCGCTCGCGGCCGTCGGCGCTCTGCGGCTCGGCCTCCAGGATGAGGCCGTGGGCGGCGAGCTTGCGCAGGTGGTAGCTCACGAGGGAGACCGCCTCGTCGACCTGGTCGGCCAGGTGGGAGGCGGTGGCCGTGCCCGCGTGGGACAGCGCCCGGTAGAGCTTCAGGCGCAGCGGGTGGGCCAGCGCCTTGAGCGTGCCGAGATCGGTGATGCGGCGGTTCTCATCCCGTGCCATGACCCGAGCGTAGATGCACAACAAAAATTGCGCAACTTTTCTTTCGCATCTCAGCATCCTGAGGCCCGGCCCCCGGGTGTACGGGGGCCGGGGGTGGGTCAGGAGTGGCGGGCGGCGTCGAGGACCTTCGCGGCGTCGCGCTCGAAGGAGGCGCGGGCGCCGAGCGTGAGCAGGCCGCCGATCACCATCGGGACGATCAGGATGTACATGCCGCCGACCAGCGAGCCGAGCTGGTCCGAGGCGATGCCGACGATGAGCGAGCCGAACGCGCCGCAGCCGGTGATGAGGAGCTGGAGCGCGGCGAAGCCGAGCCCCCGGGCGCTGGCCGGCACCACGTCCGCCAGGCAGGCGGTCATGTTGGGGATGGCGACCGACATGGACGTGCAGGCGATGAGGGTGAGGATCGCCATCGGCCACAGCGAGTCCATCGACAGCGCGACGGCCAGGACGAGCGCGCCGATCGTGATGCCGCCGCCTCCGGCCAGCAGCCGGCCGCCCTTGCGGGTGCCGTGCCAGGTGCGGCCCAGCCAGGAGCCGATCAGCGTGCCGGTCAGCGTGCCCGCGATGGTGATCAGGCCGGACACCGAGCCCGCGGTGCCGGCCGCGACGCCGAAGGTGCGGACCATGAGCGTCGGCAGCCAGAAGAACACCCCGGCCAGGCCCAGCGTGAGCAGCCCGAGCCCCACGCAGACGAACACCAGCGACGGGATGGTGAGCACCTGCCGCATCTGCCTGCCGAACGGCACCTTCTCCGTGGTGGGGACGGTGTCGGGCGTCGGGGCGGGCACCGGCTCGGCGGCGACGGTGGCGGTGTTGGCGCCGGCGGCGGAGCGGGCGACGATCCGGTCCAGCTCGCCCCGGCGCGGCTCCTTGAGCATCCAGACGAGCACGGCGGTGAGCAGGCCCGGGATCACCATGATCATGAACGCGTTCCGCCACCCGTACGCCTCGCCGAGCACCCCGCCGAGCAGGGTGCCGACGCCGCCCAGGTAGGTCGTCACGCGGGTCAGGCCGTACGCCTTGGCCCGGGTGACGGGCGGGTAGTAGTCGGCGAGCAGGCTGCCGGAGGCGGGGTTGTCGATGTTCTCGGCGGCGGCGAGCAGCACCCGCATCAGGTAGAACATCACGAACCCGGTCGCCAGGCCGGTGCCGAGCGTGGCGACGGCCCAGATGAAGACCACGACGGCGATGATCCGCGTGCGGTTGTACCGGTCGGCGAAGTAGCCGGCCGGGATGGCCACGATCGCCCCCGCCAGCGCCGCCGCCGTGGGGATGGAGCCGGCCGCGGTGTCGCTGAAGCCCCATTCCCGCTGCACCAGGGGGAGCACGCCCGACAGCAGGTTGGCTTCCATGCGGTCGACGAGTCCGACGATGAAGAGCACCACCAGCGGCGCCCAGCCGAACGGCGCCCGGGCGGCCGCGTCGATCCTGCCGGTCCGGGGCGAACCCAGCGTTCCGACCATGCCTCACCTTCCAGGAGGAAAATCTAGAATTCTGTTCTAGGCGAACGTTCTAGTTAGAGTGGCAGAAGTCACAGGATTCGTAAATGGGTGGTTCCTCACGATTTCCCACTAACCTGCTCCAGGTGAAGGGCGCACTCCTGGTCGCGGGCACCACCTCCGACGCCGGCAAGAGCGTGGTCACCGCGGGCATCTGCCGCTGGCTGGCCCGCCAGGGCGTGCGCGTCGCGCCGTACAAGGCGCAGAACATGTCGCTCAACTCGTACGTCACCGCCGACGGCGCGGAGATCGGCCGGGCGCAGGCGATGCAGGCGCAGGCCGCGGGCCTGGAGCCGGTCGCCGACATGAACCCGATCCTGCTCAAGCCCGGCAGCGACCGGCGCAGCCAGGTCGTGCTCATGGGCCGCCCCGTCGCCGACGTCGACGCGATGGAGTACGGCGAGCTGCGCGACCTGCTGCGCGCCACCGCGCTGGAGTCGCTGGCGCGGCTACGCGACAGCTACGACGTGGTCGTCTGCGAGGGCGCGGGCAGCCCCGCCGAGATCAACCTGCGCCCCGGCGACATCGCCAACATGGGCCTGGCCAGGGCCGCGAACCTGCCGGTGATCGTGGTCGGCGACATCGACAGGGGCGGGGTGTTCGCCGCCTTCTACGGCACCGTCGGCCTGCTGGAGGCCGCCGACCAGGCGCTCGTCGCCGGGTTCGTGGTCAACAAGTTCCGCGGCGCCCGTGAGCTGCTCGAACCGGGCCTCGACCAGCTCAGGGAGCTGACCGGGCGGCGCGTGTACGGGGTGCTGCCCTGGCTCGACGGGCTGTGGATGGACGTGGAGGACTCGCTGGCCCTGGACGGCCGCACGGTCGCGGCGCGCCCCCCGTACGGCAGGCGGACGCTGCGCGTGGCGGTCGTGCGGCTGCCCCGCATCTCCAACTTCACCGACGTGGACGCCCTGGCCGCCGAGCCGGGCGTGGTGGTGCGCTTCGTCACCGACCCCGCCGGGCTGGAGGACGCCGACCTCGTGGTGCTGCCCGGCAGCCGCGCCACCGTGTCCGACCTGGCCTGGCTGCGCCGCACCGGCCTGGCCGACGCGCTCGTGTCACGTACCGGGCCGATCCTCGGCATCTGCGGCGGCTTCCAGATGCTCGGGCGCGAGATCGTCGACGAGGTGGAGTCGGGCGCGGGCCGCGTCGACGGCCTCGGGCTGCTGCCCGTGCGCGTCGAGTTCGCCGCCGGCAAGATCCTGGGCAGGCCGTACGGCGAGGCGTACGGGCAGCCGGTGCGCGGCTACGAGATCCACCACGGCCGGGCCACGGTCGAGGGCGGCGAGCCGTTCCTGGACGGCTGCCGGGTGGGCGCCGTGCAGGGCACCACCTGGCACGGCGCGCTGGAGAACGACGGGTTCAGGCGCGCCTTCCTGGCCGACGTGGCGGCCCGCGCCGGGCGCGACTTCGTCCCCGACCCCGCCACCGACTTCGCCCGGCTGCGTGAGGAGCGCCTGGACGCGCTCGGCGACCTCGTCGAGCGGCACCTCGACACCGGCGCGCTGCTCGACCTCATCACGGACGGCCCGCCCGGGGCGCCGGCGCTGCCGCCCGGCGCTCCGCGACCCAGGCGCCGATGACCTCCAGCGCGGTCTCCACCCCGCTCACTCCCGGCCGGCGACGTCCGTGGCCGCGGCCGCCAGGGCCAGCACCGGGAACACGGCCTGCGGCGGCACCCGGTAGACGCCGCGTTCGGGCTGCTCGACCAGGCCGGCCGAGGCGAGCGTCTTGAGGTGGTGGTAGAGCTGCCCCTGCGAGGCCAGCGCCAGCTCGCTCTGGAGGTCGGCGATCGGGCGGGGGCCGCTGAGCAGCAGTTGCAGGATGCGCAGCCTGGCGGGGTGGCCGGCGGCGGCGAGCACGGCGGCCATCGGCGCGGCCGGGCGCTCGACGAGCCAGCCGGGGGAGCGGGCCGACTCCCACCGCCACCGGTAGCCGCCCAGCCTGGCCTCGCCGCCGTAGACGACGCGGCCGGTGTCGTCGTCGGCGGGGGCCGCGACGGCCTGCCCGCCTTCCAGGGCGGCGACGCGGGCCTCCAGGGCGCGCACCCGTTCCTCGATGTCCACGCCAGCACTGTACTCAGGAATTCCGGATAAACGGTGTTGCCGGGTGCCGGAAGCGAACCGCCTCCCTCGCTGCCGGATCCGGCCGGTGACGCGGACGGGGACCGGGCGGGATCATTCCGGCATGACAGCGGTGGTGCGGGCCGAAGGGCTGACGAAGTACTACGGCAGGCGCCGGGGCCTGGAGGATCTCACGCTGGAGATCCGGCCGGGAGAGGTCTTCGGCTACCTGGGACCGAACGGCGCGGGCAAGACCACCACGATCCGGCTGCTCCTCGACGTGATCAGGCCCACCCGCGGCCACGTCACCGTCCTCGGCGCCGGCTCGCGGGAGGCCGCCGTGCGCGCCAGGATCGGCTACCTGCCGGGCGAGCTGGCGCTGGAGGGCAGGGAGCGGGCCCGGGACTACCTGGCCTTCCTCGCCCGGGTGCGCGGCGGCGTGCCGCCCGCCCGGATCCGGGCGCTGGCCGAACGGCTGGACGCCGACCTGTCCGTGCCAATGCGCAAGCTCTCCAAGGGCAACAAGCAGAAGGTCGGGCTCATCCAGGCGTTCATGCACGAGCCGGAGCTGCTCGTCCTCGACGAGCCGACCGGCGGGCTCGACCCGCTGGTACAGCAGGAGTTCCTGGCCATGGTGCGCGAGGTGCGCGCCTCCGGCCGGACCGTGCTCATGTCCTCGCACGTGCTGGCCGAGGTGGAGCACGTCTCCGACCGGGTCGGCATCGTACGGGCCGGACGGCTGGTCGCGGTCGAGAACGTGGCGGCGCTGCGGGAGAAGGCGGTGCGCCGGGTGGAGCTGCACTTCGACGCGCCGGTCCCGGCCGAGGCGTTCGCCGGGCTGCCCGGGGTGCGGGAGCTGCGCGTGGAGGGGGCGGCGCTGAGCTGCACGATCGACGGGCGGCCGGACGCGCTGGTCAAGGCGGCGGCCCGGTTCACCGTGGTGCACCTGGTCAGCGAGGAGCCGGATCTGGAGGAGATCTTCCTCACCTACTACAGCGAGGAGGGGCGAGACGATGATCGCCAAGAGCCTGCGTGACTTCAGGCGGTCGCTGATCTGGTGGGCGATAGGGATCAGCGCCTTCATGACCATGTATTTAGGGATTTATCCCAGTATTCGGGAGAATCCCGATCTTTATGGGGCGCAGGCGTTGGCCAAGTTCCCCGGCGCGCTGCGTGACCTCATGGGCGGGCTGCAGGACATGACCAGCGGCGCCGGCTACCTGCAGTCGGTCGTCTACCAGCTGTTCGTGCCCATGCTGTTCGCGGTGTGCGCGATGCTCGTCGCCAACCGCGCCCTGGCCCAGCCCGAGGAGGCCGGCACGCTGGAGCTCGTCGTCACGCTGCCGGTGGACCGGCGGCGGCTGCTCCTGGAGCGCTTCGCCGCCTTCGCGCTCGGCCTGCTGGCCGTGGCCGTCGTCACGCTGCTGGTCACCTGGGCGCTGGCCGAGAGCGTCGCGCTCGGCGTCGGCGCCGACCGGCTGATCGCCGCCCACACCGGCGTCTACCTGGTCGGGCTCTTCTTCGGCAGCCTCACGCTCGCCGCAGGCGCCGCCTCCGGCCGCCGGGCCCCCTCGCTGGCCCTGGCCGGCGTGTGGGCCGTGCTCGGCTACGTGGTCGTCACCGTCGGCCAGAACGTCGAGGCGGTCGCCTGGCTCAAGTGGATCTCGCCGTTCCACTACTACGCCGCCGGACGCCCCCTCTACCAGGGGCTTCCCGTGGGGGACTACCTTGTGCTGGCGGGCGCGAGCGCCGTGCTCGTGCTCACCGCCGTGCTCGCCTTCGACAGACGCGACGTAGGAGTCTGACCGTGACCCCCGAGGTGCCCGCTGAGCTGCTCGGCGGGCACCTTCACGCGCTCCGGCTGGCCGCCCGCAGCGGCCGGCTGCCCGACCGGGCCGCGCTCGACGCCAACCGCGCCGCCGGAGCCCGCGCCGCCGAGCTGGGCGTCCCGCTCCCGGCGCTGGTCGACGCCGCGCTCGCCGCCGCCGACGGGCTCCCCGGCGTGCTGCCGGCCCTGCGCAGGGCCATCGCCGCGCTCCTCGCCGGGTACGAGCAGGCCCAGCTCGACGCCCTGCGCGGCGCCTCGGCCGAGCGCCGGCAGTTCGTCGACGACCTGCTGCTGGGCCGCGCCGAACGCCTCGCCGAACGCGCCGAGCACTTCGGCCTGCGCCTGGCCGAGTCGTACGTCGTGGCCGCCGCCCGCGGCCTCGCCGACCCGTCGGACGCCGCCCAGCCCGAACGCATCGAACGCGACCTCATCGCCCGCTTCGGCTCCCACAACATCCTGCTCGCCGTCCGCGACGGCCTGCTCGTGTGCGTCGCCCCCGCCACGCTGCCCGCCGCCGTCGGCGAGTTCACCCATCACGTACGCGCCCGCTTCCCGGCAGGCTGGCGCGTCGGCGTCGGACGTCCGCAGCGCGGCCCCGGCGGCATCGTCGCCTCCTACCGCGAGGCCGCCGGAGCGCTGGACCTGGCCGACCGGCTCGGGCTCAATCACGACGTCGTCAGGGCCGCCGACCTGCTCGTCTTCCCCGTGCTGCTGCGCGACAGGAGCGCCATGGAGGACCTGGTGACCAGCGTGCTGAGCCCGCTGCTGGAGGCGCGCGGCGGTCACGCGCCGCTCCTGGAGACCCTGGAGGCCGTCTTCGCCGCCCAGGGCAACCAGACGGCCGCCGCCCGCAGGCTCGGGCTCAGCGCCCGCGCCGTCACCTACCGGCTGCAGCGCATCCGCCGCCTGACCGGCTTCTCGCCCGACGACCCCACCCAGCGCTTCACGCTGGAGACCGCCGTTCTCGGCGCCCGCCTGCTGGACTGGCCGTGGGAGTGACGAGCCTGGTCTGCAGGCCGTCGAGGAAGCGGTCCAGGCCGTAGGCGAAGTTCTCGTCGCGCAGCCGGGCCGGGTCCGTCCGCTCGCCTCCTGCGTCGACCTCCCGCAGCCGCGGGTGCTCCCGTACGGCCTCCTCGTCCGCCGGGCGCAGGCTGCCGGCCAGCTACGCGCACGACCCCGTCACCGGCGAGCTCGTTGTCTGGTACGAGGCCGAAGGCGGCAAGTACAGCAGGCCGCCCGTGTTCGAGGGAGGCGGCTCACCCAGGCCGCGATGGACTCCGCCACGACGCCCCGGCTGCACCGCGACTTCTGGACCACCGCGTACCTGATGTGATCACTCCACCGCGAGCCGTACGCCGAACCCCACGATGACCACCCCCGTGACGCGGTCCAGCAGCCGGCGCACGGCCGGGGCGCGCAGCAGCCCGCCCATCACGGCCGCGAACGCGATCAGCACCCCGCTCCACACCAGCCCCTCCGCCACGTGCACCCCCGCCAGCAGCAGGCCCGACGCCGCGTCCGCCTGGTCCGACGGCAGGAACTGCGGCAGCATCGCCACGTAGAAGGCGCCCACCTTGGGATTGAGCAGGTTCGTGACCAGCCCGCGCCGGAACCCGGTGCGGAACCTCACCTCCCGCTCGGCCGGCGCCTCCACGTGCGCGTCCTTCCTGACGAACAGCAGGCGCAACCCCATCCACACCAGGTACGCCGCCCCCGCCCAGCGCAGCACGTCGTAGGCGAACTGCGAGGCCGCCAGCAGCGTGGACAGCCCGGCGACCGACACCAGCCCCCACACCAGCACCCCGAGCTGGACCCCCAGCGCCACCCCCCATGCCGGACGCCGCCCGGCCAGCAGCGACGTCCGCAGGATGAGCGCCGTGTCCAGCCCCGGCGTGACGGTCAACAGCGCGACAACTAAGGCGAATCCCGCTATGTCCATGCGGGTCACAGTAAGGGATTTCGTGTGGGGAGATTTCCCCTGAAGAGATGGAGGCGAAGGCCGGTCGCGTCAGGGGATGAGGAGCAGCTTCCCCGTGGTGCGGCGGGCCGCCAGATCCTCCTGCGCCCGCCCCGCCTCCGCCAGCGGATAACGCCCCGACACCGTCACCTTCAGCTCACCCGAGGCGATCCAGCCGAACAGGTCACGCGCCCGCCACAGCAGTTCCTCCCGCTCCGCCACGTAATCCACCATCGTCGGCCGCGTCAGGAACACCGAACCCGCCCGGTTGAGCCGCTGCGGATCCACCGGCGGCACCGGCCCGCTCGCCGCCCCGTACAGCACCATCAGCCCGCGCCTCCGCAGCACCTCCAGCCCCGCGTCGAACGTCGCGGCGCCCACCCCGTCGTAGACCACGTCGACCTCGCCGCGCCACGCCTGCGCGAAGTCGTCGTACTGCCGGACCTCGTCCGCCCCCGCCTCGCGGGCCAGTTTCGCCTTCGCCTCCGTCGACGCCGTCGCCAGCACCCGCGCTCCCCGCAGCTTCGCCAGCTGCGTCAGCAGCAGCCCCACCCCGCCGGCCGCCGCGTGCACCAGCACCGTGTCGCCCGGCTTCACCTCGTGCGTCGAGTGCGTCAGGTAGTGAGCCGTCATGCCCTGGAGCATCACGGCCGCCGCCTGCTCGGCCGGCACTCCGTCCGGCACCGGCACCACCCGGTCCGCCGCGACCACGGCCTTCTCCGCGTAGGACCCCATCACCCCGGCCCACGCCACGGTGTCGCCCACGGCCACGCCGTCCACCCCGGACCCGACGGCCGACACCACCCCCGCGCCCTCCGACCCGATCCCGCTGGGCAGCTGAAGCGGGTACAGGCCGGAGCGGTGGTAGATGTCGATGAAGTTCACGCCGCTCGCGGCGACATCCACCACCACCTCCCCGGCACCGGGCTCCGGATCCGGACGCTCGACGTACTCGAGAACCTCTGGGCCGCCCTGGGCGGCGATCACGATGGCACGCATGCCCCTAGTCAACCCCGCCCACGCCCTTCCCCCCGCACCGCCCCACCCATCCAGCGAATCCGCCCCCCAGAACCTGCCCAACCCCCCGCGCCCAGTCGACGCATACGAAGCTGGAATCGCCGAGCGCGTCGTCCTGATCGAGTTCGACAGCTTCGAACAGGCGGTCGCCGCACGCGCGAGCGCGGCCTACCAGAAGGCGCTGGCCGAACTCCCCGACGGCTTCGAGCGCGACTTCCGCATCATCGAAGGCCTCGACTGACCGAGGTCCGGCCGGATCCTCACTGAAGATCCACCATCTCGGCTTTCGCTGGTGCGGCTGCTAGTGTGGCGGGGTTCGTGGGTGTGGCCAAGTGGCTGAGCGGCCGGATTGGAGAGTGGGAGCTCGGTCGCGGAGGTCGGGCCTCGCGTGCGCCGGTCATGGGATGGCCGGTACGGCGGGTGCCCGGTTGTGCACACGCCGTACCCGCACACCGGTGCCCCCGGCGCACCGGTGCCCCGGGGCGTCGTCAGGCCGGAGGTTTCATGCGGGCGAGGGTGCCGGATTCGAGGGCGGTCCAGATGGCGCCGTCGGGCCCCAGGGTGAGGCCGTGCGGCTCGGCGGGGGTGTCGGGGGTGGCGGGGAGGGGGTGCTCGTCCACCGCCCCGGTGGTGGTGATGCGGCCCAGGCGGCCGGTCGCCCAGAGGGTGAACCAGAGCGCCCCGTCGGGACCGGTGACGATGGCGTGCGGGCGGGAGGCGCGGTCGGGGAGCGGGAACTCGTCGATCTTGCCCGTGACGTCGATGCGCCCGATCTGGCCGGCGCCGATCTCGGCGAACCAGAGCGCCCCGTCGGGGCCGGGGGTGATGTGGACCGGGGCGGCGCCCTCCGTGGGCAGGGCGTGGACGGTCACCTCGCCCCCGGTGGTGATCCGGCCGACGGCGTTGCCCTGGTTGAGGGTGAACCAGAGCGCGCCGTCGGCACCGGCGGTGATGCCCGAGGGCATGCCTCCCGGCACCGGGACCGGGAACTCGGTGATCTCACCGGTGGGCGCGATCCGGCCGATCGTGTCGGAGCGCATCGAGGTGAACCACATGGCCCCGTCGGGCCCGGCCACGATGCCGTAGGGCGAGTCGGCCTCGTACGAGGTGACCTCGCCGGTCGCGGAGATCCGCCCGACGCGGCCGCCCTGGAATTCGGTGAACCACATCGCCTCCCCGCCCGGTCCGGGCGTGATGACGGTGGGCCCGCCGTCGGCCGGGGTGAGCTGGTGGATCACCGGCTCGCCGCCGGGGAGCAGCCTGCCGATGCGGCCCTCGTGGACGAGCGTGAACCACAGCGCGCCGTCGGCCCCGGTCGCGATGCCGTAGGGGGCACCTGCGGTGATCTTGGTTACGTGCATGCGAGTTCCCCCGATATCTCCAGCGTGGCGCCCCGCCAGCGGCGGCACAGCGTGCGGTCGTGGGACACGACGACGAGCGCGCCCCGGTAGTGGTCGAGTGCCTGCTCCAGCTCTTCCACCAGCGTCAGCGACAGGTGGTTGGTGGGCTCGTCGAGCAGCAGCAGGTCGTGCTCGCCGGCCAGCAGCGTCGCCAGCGCGAGCCGGCGCCGCTGCCCGACGGACAGCGCTCCCACCCGCAGGTCGAGCGTCTCGGGCCGGAACAGCCCGGTGGCCAGCAGCGCCGCCCGGCGCTCGTGGCGGGGGCCGTGCCCGTAGGCGTCCAGCACCGGCAGCGCCGGATCGTAGGCGACCTCCTGCGGGAGCAGGCCGACGGACCCGCGCGCCTGCTCGGCGACGGCGTGGAGCAGCGTGGACTTGCCCGCGCCGTTGGCCCCGCGGATCAGCACCCGGTCACCGGCCGCGACGCTGAACCGCTCGACGACCAGCCGGTCGCCCACCCGTACGTCACGCACCTCGGCGAGCACGCGCCCGCCCTCCTCCGGCGCCTGGCCGGAGCGGTGGGACTGGGCGAAGGAGCCGCGGAAGCGGAGCGGCCGGGGCGGCGGCGGCACCGGGTCGGCCTCCAGCCTGCGCAGGCGCTCCTGCGCGTTGCGCACGCGGCTGGCGATCGAGCTCTGCACGCGGCCGGAGTTGCGGTCGTAGGCCATCTTGTTGTTGTCGCGCATCGCCCGCCCGGCGGCGACGCGGTGGGCGGTGGTGGCGGCGTGCTCGCGCACCTGGCGGACCTCGTCACGCCAGGCCGCGTGGGCCTGCTCCTGCCGGGCGCGGGCGGCGGCCTTGGCCTCCAGGAAGCCCGAGTAGCCGCCGCCGAAGCGCGTCACGCCGCCCGACTCGACCTCCAGCACCGAGGTCGCCACCCGGTCGAGGAAGGCCCGGTCGTGCGAGACGGCGACGACGGTGCCGCGGTGGTCGCGCAGCCGCTCTTCGAGCCAGGTCAGCGCCGACTCGTCGAGGTGGTTGGTCGGCTCGTCGAGCAGCAGCGTCTCGGGGGAGGCGGCCAGCAGGCAGGCCAGGCCGAGCCGGGCCTGCTCCCCGCCCGACAGGCTGGACAGCACCCGGTCGCGCCCGACATGGGTCAGGCCGAGCCCGTGCAGCGACTTGTCCACCCGGGCGTCGGCCTCGTAGCCGCCCCGGGTCTCGAACGCGGTCGCGAGCTCCCCGTACTCCTCCATCCGGTCGGGGGTGAGGTCGGACTCCAGCTCGCGCATCCGGCGCTCGATGGCCCGCAGGCCGGCCAGGGCGGCGTCGATCGCCTGCCGCACCGTGTGGCCGGGCGGCAGGTCGAGCGTCTGGCCGAGGTGGCCCGCGTCGGCGGGCGGGACGGCCTCGCCCTCGTCGGGCCGCTCGACCCCCGCCAGGAGGCGGAGCAGCGTGGACTTGCCGGATCCGTTCTCGCCGACGATGCCCAGGCGCTCGCCCGGCCGCACGGACATCGACACGCCGGCCAGCACCCGGTGCAGGCCGTACGTCTTGGAAACGTCTCGGAGGATGGTCAGGATGGAGCTCCAATCGCAACTGAGGTAGCTTTAGCTTGCCACAGCCCGCCCGCCAAACGCAACTGGAGTAGTTTTTGGAGACGAGCAAACGTCCGGGAGGGCGGAGCGCCAGGGTGCGCGACGCCGTGCGCCAGGCCACCCTCGCCGAGCTCGCCGAGCACGGCTTCCGCGGCCTCACCGTGGAGAACGTCGCCGAGCGCTCGGGCGTGCACAAGACGACCGTCTACCGGCGCTGGGGCAGCGTCGAAGGGCTGGTCTCCGACGCGCTGGAGCTGGCCCGCACCGAGCCGTGGCCCATCCCCGACACCGGCAGCGTGGAGGGCGACCTGCGCGGCGTCGCCAGGCTGGTGCAGAGCGGGTTCGACGACCCGGAGCTGGGGCCGGTGTCGTCGGCGTTCGTGGCGGCGGCCATGCAGAGCCCCGAGGCGGCCCGTGCCCTGCACGACTTCTTCGAGTCGCGCCACGAGCAGTCGTCCCAGGTGGTGCGGCGGGCGGTCGAGCGCGGCGAGCTGCCGGACACGGTGGACGTACGCGAGGTGATCAGGGTGGCGGTCGCGCCGATCTACTACCGGCTGTTCGTCGCCCACGAGCCGGTGACGCGGGACGACGCCGACCGCGCCGCCGACGCCGCCCTGGCGGCGGCCCGCGCGGGGGTGCTCTGAGCGCGGGTCACGGCTGCTGCCGGGCGCCCCGCAGCTCGAAGTCGTCCCAGGTGGTCTTCAGCAGGGACTCGCCGTCCTTGGGCACGCGGGCGAACAGCCCGACCGGGCCGTTGGCGATGCCGTTGGGGTCGTCGGCCTGCACGACGCGGTCGCCGTTCACCCACATGGACAGCCGCACCGTCTTGCCCGTCTGCTCGCAGGCGGCCTCGATGCGGACCTTGCCCTCCGGCTTGCCGGCCTCGCCCTGGGCGAGGGTGCCGCCCGAGCCGTCCCAGATGCGTCTGATCCGGGCGGTGCCTGCGGTGTCGAGGCCGAACTCGTAGTAGGTGCCGTCCTCGGCCGCGTGGCAGTAGACGCCGTAGACGCCGCTCCCGGTGATGTGCTCGACCTCGGCGCTGACGGCCACGAGGACGGTCTCGGGCAGCATCGGGGTGGGCGTGGCGGACGGCTCGGGGGCGGCGGTGGGCGTCTCGGTCAGGAAGGGGACGGCGGCCTCGGCCCAGTTCTCCTCGTCGCCCTGCTCGACGTCGAGCCCATAAGTGCCGTCGGTGCGGTAGCCGAAGCTGGCCTCGTCCTCGGCGTCGTAGGTGCCGGACCAGCCGCCGGAGGTCTGCGTGAAGTCCTCGCGGTGCAGGACACCCAGCTCGGGCGGCCCGCCGGAGGAGAGGGCGACCCAGCCGGCGATCCCGAGCCCGGCGGCGACGGCCACGGCCGCCGCGATCCCGGCGTAGAGGCGGCCCCGCCGCGGCGGGCCCGGCGGAGGGCCGCCGGCGGCGGTCAGCGGCGTGGTGGCGCGCTGCCAGGCGACCTGGACGGTCTGGGCCACCTGCTCGGGCCCGGCGGCCCGGCCGACGAGGTGGTCGAGGAGCTGCTGGGCGGTCGGCCGCTGGGCGGGGTCCTTGTGCAGGGCGGCCCGCACGAGCTCGCGCAGGCCGGGCTCGACGTCGTCGAGGTTCGGCTCGGTGTTGAGCACCTGATAGACGATGGCCGGCAGCGTCTCGCCGCCGAACGGTGAGCGGCCGCTCGCCGCGTACGCGATCAGGCAGCCCCAGGAGAACACGTCGCACGCCGGCGAGACGGGGTCGCCGCGCAGGACCTCGGGCGCCATGTAGCGGGGGGTGCCGATCAGCTCGCCGGTGCCGGTGACGCCGCCGAGGGTGTCGAGCGCCCGCGCGATGCCGAAGTCGATCACGCGCGGGCCGACGGGGGAGAGCAGCACGTTGGACGGCTTGAGGTCGCGGTGCACCACCCCGGCCGCGTGGATGGCGGTGAGCGCGGTGGCGACGCTGACGGCCAGCGCGTCGAGGCTGGAGCCGCGCAGCGGGCCGGACTGCTGGACGGCCTGCTCCAGGTTGGGGCCGGGCACGTACTCGGTGACGACGTAGAGCTGGCCGCCGTCGAGCGCCGCCTCCAGCACCGCCGCGGTACAGAAGCGGCGCACCCGCTGCGCCGCGTCCGCCTCCCTGCGGAAGCGCATGCGGAACTGCTCGTGCTGGCTGAACTCCGGGTTGATCACCTTGATGGCGACCTGTTGCCCGGAGGGGTCCTCGGCGAGATGGACCGTGCCCATCCCACCCCTGCCCAGCACGTTCAGCAGTCTGTAGCGCCCGATGTGGGAGGAATCACCGCTCACGGCGGGTCAGCTTACCGACAGGTGACCCTCACGCGCAGTGTCGCGGGTACGGAGCGCGTACGAGATCGCCGCCACCGCCATCCCGGCGCCCCACACCAGGTATGCGGGGACCGACACCCAGAAGAACGCCTCGGGCAGCGCGAGCCCGTCCTGAGGCGGGAAGGGGTTGCGCCCGTTCAGCCGCTCGGACACCATCTGCCCGAGCCCCGCGCCGAAGTAGGCCACCAGCCCGGCCGACACGCCCGCGCCCGGCCACAGCACCAGCGGCCTGGGCACCCGCCGCCCGGCCAGCCCGGGGACCCAGCGCGGCCAGATCCGCCCCCACCGGTGCACCAGCGCCAGCGGCAGCAGCGTTCCGCCCAGCAGGAATGCGGCCTCGAACACCAGCATCATCCAGCCGTCCTCATGAGGCGTCTCCCCGAACCCGACGACGGCCTGCGCCGCGACCCTGATCGCGCAGCCTGCCACGGCGGTGTAGGCGGCCGCGTAGGCCCACCGGGGCGTCGAGGCCAGCGCGGGCAGGGTGTGCCGGCCGGTCCGCCGCCGGTAGCGGAACGCGGCCCGCAGCAGCAGCGCCCCCGTGGTCACGCAGGCGGCCTTGCTCAGCGCGCCCAGCGGGTGGAAGGAGATGCCGAGGCCGGGCAGGACGCCGCCGACGACGTCGAGCAGCAGCAGCGCCCCCGCCACGATCAGCGCGGCCCCCACGGCCCACGCCGCCACCGGCAGCGCCGCCCGCACCGGCCTCGGCGGGTCGGCCGCGAGCATGGCGGCCAGGAGCAGCGCCGCCGCCGCGCACAGCGCGACGGCCCACCACCCGGTGAACACCACCAGGTCGGGGCCGACCGGCGAGAGCCGCTCCGGCATGTTCCCCAGCTGCCAGTACGTGCGCAGCGCCCCGTACAGGAGCGCCAGCGCCAGCGCGAACGCGGTGAGCCGGTCGGGTCGTGTGCTGTCCATGACGCCGATCCTGCTCCGGCGGCGCGGCCCGCGGATCCCCGCCCGGGGCCAGACGCGTCCCCCGCGCGGGGGAGAACGCCGCCGCCGACTTGCGTTGAGGGGGCGTGAGAACATATGTTCGATTCGTAAGCGCCCGCCTTCCCCCGGGTGGCTCAGCAGGAAGAACGAGAGCCGCGGGGAGAAGCGTCTTGAGCAGACTCTATGGCGATCCGATAGAGGTGTGGACCAGGGACGGGGAGCCGACCCAGTTCGTCTGGCGCGATCGTCTCTATCTCGTCAGGCGCGTGCTCGACCACTGGGTCGTGGCGCGCGAGTGGTGGAAGACCGGCGAGGGCGACCCCGGCGAGCGCCGGTTCTGGCGGGTCGAGGCCAGCCCCGGCCGCGAGGTCGGCTCGTACGAGCTGAGGTTCGACACCGCCAGCAACGGCTGGCTGCTGCTGCGGGCGTGGGACTGATGGCGCCGTTCCCGCACCTCAACGTGAGCTCCGCGTACTCGATGCGCTACGGCACCGCGTTCCCGAAGGCGCTGGTGGCGCGGGCCGCCGAGCACGGGATGGACATCCTCGCGCTGACCGACCGAGACGGGCTGTACGGGGCGGTCAAGCACGCGCAGGCGTGCGCGGACGCCGGGATCTCCCCGGTCTTCGGGGCGAACCTGGCGCTCGCCCCGACGGGGGAGCGGCGGCCGCGGACCGGCCCGGGGGCGCAGGACCGGGTGACCGTGCTGGCGCGCTCGCACGGCTGGTCGCGGCTGGCGCGGCTGGTCACGGCCGCCCACTACACGGGCGAGCGCGGCGACCCCCGGGTGAGCCGGGAGCTGATCGGCGAGCACGACGGCGCCGACGGCGGGCTGGTGGTGCTGCTCGGGCCGCGCTCCGACGTGGGCCGGGCGGTGGCAGAGCGGCGCGACGACCGCGCCCGCGCGCTGCTCGCGCTCTGGCGCGACGCGCTGCCCGGCGTGGTGGTCGAGGTGGTCGACCAGTACGGGTTCGGCGACGCCACGACGGCGCTGCGGATGCTCGCGCTGGCCGAGTCGGCCGGGGTGCCCGCGGTGCTGAGCAACGCGGCGCGCTACCTGGACCCGGCCGACCACCAGGTGGGCGACGTGCTCGACGCGGCCCGCCAGCTCGTCCCGCTGCACCCGCGCCACCTGGAACGCACCACCTCGCACGCCTATCTCAAGAGCAGCAAGGAGATGCTGCAGGTGGCCGCCAAGATCTGCGGCGGCGACCAGGAGCGCGTCACCCGGCTGCTGCGCGCCACCCGGCAGGTCGCCGAGGCGTGCGCGATGGAGGCGGCCGAGCTGCTCGCGCTCCGCAAGAGCCCGCCGGACCTGCACCTGCCGGAGATCGGCCGCGACCCGGTGCCGCTGCTGCGCCACCGGGTGGAGGACGGGCTGGCCGAGCGCGGGCTGGACAGGTCGAGGGAGGCGCGGGAGCGGCTGGCGGCCGAGCTGCACATCATCGAGAAGAAGCGCCTGTCCGGATACTTCATCGCGGTCGCCGGCATCACCGACATGATCCGCGGGATGGGCGTGCGCTGCGCCATCCGCGGCTCCGGCGCCGGCAGCCTGGTCAACTACCTCATCGGCATCGGTGAGGTGAACCCGCTCGACCACGGCCTGCTCATGGAGCGCTTCCTGTCGGAGGGCCGCGTCGGGCTGCCCGACATCGACGTGGACGTCGAGTCCGCCCGCCGCCTCGACTGCTACAAGGCGATCTTCGACCGCTACGGCGAGTCGCGGGTGGCCTGCGTGTCCATGATGGAGACCTACCGGGCGCGCAGCGCGATCCGCGACGTGGCCGGGGCCATGGGGCTGCCGCCGCACGAGATCGACGCCATCGCCAAGGCGTTCCCGCACATCAGGGCCATGCAGATCACCGCCTCCCTGCGCGACCTGCCGGAGCTGCGCGACAGCCGCCTCGGCGAGGCCGGCCTGGACCGGGTGTTCCGGCTGGCCGAGAAGCTCGACGGGCTGCCCCGGCACATCGCGCTGCACCCGTGCGGGGTGCTCGTCGGCAACTCCGGCCTGCGCGACCGCACCCCCGTGGAGCGCAGCCTGCTGGAGTTCCCCATGTCGCAGTTCGACAAGGACGACGTGGAGGAGGCCGGGCTGCTCAAGCTCGACGTGCTCGGCGTGCGGATGCAGTCGGCGCTCGCGTACGCGCTCGGCGAGATCAAGCGGGTGGACGACGTCGTCGTCGAGCTCGACACGCAGAGCGGCGACGAGCCCGGCGTCCAGTACGTCCCCCACGACGACCAGGAGACGTACGACATGATCTGCGCGGGCCGGACCCTCGGCTGCTTCCAGATCGAGTCGCCGGGACAGCGCGAGCTGGTCGCCAAGCTGGAGCCGCGCAGGATGCACGACCTGATCGTGGACATCTCCCTGTTCAGGCCGGGACCGGTCAACTCCGACATGGTCACCCCGTACCTGGAGGCCAGGCACGGATGGCGCAGACCGTACTATCCGCACGAGAAGCTGCGCGAGGCGCTGAAGGAGACGCACGGCGTGGTGGTCTTCCACGAGCAGGTGCTGAAGATCATCCAGGTGATGACGGGCAGGGACCTGTCCTACGCCGAGGCGCTGCGGCGCACGCTCGGCACGCCCGAGGGCCGCGACCGGGTGCGCCGCCACTTCGTGCCGCTGGCCAAGGCGAACGGGTTCGACGACGGCGCCGTGGAACGCGCCTGGAAGGTGCTCGACGCGTTCGGCGGGTTCGGGTTCTGCAAGGCGCACGCGGCGGCGTTCGCGCTGCCCACCTACCAGTCGGCCTGGCTCAAACGGCACCACGCCGCCGCGTTCTTCGCCGGGGTGCTGACGCATGACCCCGGCATGTACCCGCCGCGCGTCCTCATCGACGAGGCCCGCCAGTGCGGGGTGCGGATCCTGCCGCTGGACGTGAACAAGTCGGCCAAGGACTGGCGGGTCGAACGGCTCCAGCTCCGCGTCGACCCCGCCGACCTGGCCGGGAGCGACGAGCCGCCCCGGCGGCGGCGCGACTTCAGGATCGAGGAGATCGGCAAGGGCTACGCGCTGCGCGTGCCGTTCTCGGCGGTCAAGGGGGTGAGCGAGGCCGAGGTGGCGCGCATGGTCGAGGGCCAGCCGTACACCTCGCTCGCCGACTTCTGGGACCGGGCGCGCCCGTCCAGGCCGACGCTGGAGCGGATCGTCCAGGTCGGCGGCCTGGACGCGCTGCACGGCCTGCGCCCCGGCGGCCCCCGCTGGAAGCCCGGCGAGCTCACCAGGCGCGACCTGATCGCCCAGGTCGGCGTGCTGGAGCGGACCTCGGCCCACGGCGTGCGGTCCGGGCCGCGCGCCACCAAGCGCTACACGCCCCGCCAGGCCGCCCCCGAACGCCACCTGGCCGCCGTGCAGCTCCCGCTCGGGTTCGCCGAGCACATCCCGCCCGGCGAACTGCCCGAGATGACCGAGACGGAGATGGTCGAGGCCGAGCTGGAGATCCTCGGCATGGACGTCAGCCGCCACGTCATCAGCTTTCACGACGAGCTGCTCGACGGCCTCGGCGTGGTGCGCGCCAAGGACCTGCTCACGCTGCGCAACGGCGCCGAGGTGCTGGTGGCGGGGGTCAAGGTCGCCACCCAGACGCCCGCCATCCGCTCCGGCCAGCGCATCGTCTTCGTCACGCTGGACGACTCGACGGGGCCGGTCGACCTGACCTTCTTCGAGTCGGTGCAGGGCAGGTGCGCCTCGACGGTGTTCGGGTCGTGGCTCATGGTCGTGCGGGGGGTGGTCAGGCGCACCGGCGCCCGGGCCGTCTCCATGCGCGCGGTCGACTGCTGGAACCTGGTGGACCTCGACGCCGTCTGGCGCTCGCGCGGGCTCGACGCGGTCCGGGCGGTCATCGCCGAGACCCCGGAGGAGCGGGGCGGCGTCGGCGGGCGGGCGATCGAGTACGCCAACGGGTTCAGGCTGTCGCCCTACTCCGACCTCGGCCCGGCGATCACCGAGCCGCCGCGCCGCCTCTGGCACGCCAGCCCGGGCAGCTCCGGGCCCACGGCGGCGTGAACAGGGACCGAAGTCCTTCGACGGCGGGCCTTGCGGCACTGCCGGGCGCGGGCCGGAGCCGATGGGATGGGACGTGACGACAGCGATCCACGCAGAGAGGTGCCCGTCATGGCCGTCCATGTGCAGCAGCCCGTCAGGCGTCACACCGTCACCGCCGGCGCCCGCCGCCCGGCCGACTACGTCTGGGCGGCCGCCCGGATCGCGCTCGGCTGGATCTTCCTCTGGGCCTTCCTGGACAAGACGTTCGGCTGGGGGCTCGCCACCCCGGCGGACAAGGCGTGGATCGCGGGCGGGAGCCCGACGACCGGGTTCCTGAAGGGGGCCGGGGAGAACGCGCTCGGCGGCTTCTTCGCCGGCCTCGCCGGTCAGGCGTGGGTCGACTGGCTGTTCATGGCCGGTCTGCTCGGGCTCGGCGGCGCGCTCGTGCTGGGCGTCGGGCTGCGGGTCGCCGCGGTCACCGGCGGCCTGCTGCTCGTGCTGATGTGGGCGGCGGCGCTGCCGCTGGCCACCAACCCCTTCCTGGACGACCACCTGATCTACGCCGTCGTGCTGGCCGGGCTGGCGCTGGCCGACGCCGGGACCACGTTCGGCCTGGGCGGGCTGCCGGTCGTGCGCCGCACTCCCTGGCTCCGATAACCGCGCCCCCGCCGCCCACCCCGGTCTCCTCCGGGGTGGGCGGCGTCGCGTTCAAGCGCGAAAGGTGCTCAGGTGGTGCTCAGGCGCTGTGGGCGGTGGGCTCCGCGACCACGCCGGAGTCGGGCAGCCGGGCGGCCCACTCCTGCCAGTGCTCCCGGGTGGTGCGCACCTCCGAGGAGTGGGCGCGCGCCCCGGTGCCGCCCATCTGCCAGGGCCGCGGCCCCTCCAGCGGCCGGTACTCGCAGCCCGCCGCGTCCAGCCGGGCCAGATGCCCCCCGCTCAGCCGCTCGACCAGCGACGCGTAGCCGACCGGCGCGCCCGACCAGACCGCCTCGGCGATGGCGCAGGCCCGGGGGAACACCATGTAGTCCAGGTGCCGCTCGTGCGGGATGTACTCGCTCCACGCCTGGAACTGCCCGCCGAGCACCCTGGCCCGCTCCTCGTCCGTCCACGACGCGGGCAGCGGCGCGAACGCCGCCGCGTCCTCCAGCGTGATCGGCCCGCCGATGGCCAGCGGCTCGTCGGGCCGGTCGGACTGGTCGTAGTCGAGGTAGGTCGGGTACGTGGACGCGCGGACCACGTCGTGCCCGGCGGCGGCGGCCTCCCGGGAGATGGCGTCGCCGCGCCAGCACATCACGATCGTGTCGGGCAGCACGCCGCCCGTCTGGAACGCCTCGTCCCACACCACCATGCGCTTGCCGCGCCCGGCCAGGTACGCGCCGACCTCGCGCAGGAACCAGCCGTGCAGGTCGCCCGGCGTCCTGGCGCCGATCGCCGCCATGTGCGCGGCCACCTCAGGGTCGCCCGGCCAGTCGGAGGTGACGCACTCGTCGCCGCCCAGGTGCACGTACGGGGTGTCGATGGCGGTGAGCAGCTCGTCGAGGAGCTCGCACACCAGCTTGACCGCGGCGGGGACCGGCTTGAGGACCCCGGCCGAGATGCCCCAGCCGCGCAGCACCTCGCGGGTGCCGGTGCCCAGCTCGGGGAAGGCGGTCAGCAGCGCGGAGGCGTGGCCGGGCAGGTCGATCTCGGGGACGACGACGATCCCGCGCTGGGCGGCGTAGGCGGACACCTCGGCCAGGTCGTCGAGGGTGTAGTAGCCGCCGTGCGGGGTGCCGTCGAAGGTCGTCGGCCCGTGGTGGTGGCCGGACATGGTCTCGGGGCGGTGCGTGGCCAGCCTGTTGATCTCCGGATATTTCATGCTCTCGATGCGCCAGCCCTGGTCGTCGGTCAGGTGCAGATGGAGGCGGTTCATCCGGTGCATGGCCAGCAGGTCGACATAGCGCAGCAACGTGTGCTTGGTCATGAAATGCCGGGCGACGTCCAGCATGCCGCCGCGCCAGCCCAGCGCGGGCTCGTCCTCGACCTCGCCGCACGGCACCACGCCGCCCGCCCGCCCGGCGACCCGGTACGCGTCAGGGCCGCGCAACTGCCTGAGCGTCTGTACGGCGTGCCGTACCCCGGCGAGGTCCGCGGCCACGATCTCGGCGCCGCCGGCCGAGACGCGCAGCCGGTAGGACTCGGGCCGGCCCGCCTCCAGGCGCACGGACAGCGCGCCCTCGGGCCCGGCGGCCACGGGCAGCGGCCCGAGCAGAGACTGGACCGCCTCGACCAGGGCGGGCTCGCCGTGCACGGCGCCGAGGGCGAACGTGCCCCCGGAGCCGGCCGCACGACGGGGAGCGGGCAGCAATGTCCGGTAGGGATCGGTCATGTGAGTGCCTTTCGTGAGCTTCCGGTGCGGAAATAGAGAGCGAGGGGCACGATGGCGGCCGAGGTGACGGCGACGGCGCTGAGCGCGCCCGCCAGCCCGATCTGCTCGGCGAGGAAGCCGATCAGCGGCGGCCCGCCGAGCATCCCCGTGTGCCCGATGGTGGAGGCCAGGCTCACGCCTGAGGGCCCGCCGAGCGCCCCGGCCTGCGCGATGGCCAGCGGGAACACGTTCGCCAGCCCGAGCCCGACCGCGACGAACCCGGCGAACGCCACCGCGACCGAGCCCGTCCAGGAGGCGGCGAGGATGCCGCCCAGCGCCAGCAGCGCGCCGGTGATGAGCACGGCCGTCGGGCCGTGCCGGCGCACCAGGTGGCTGCCCGTCAGCCGGGCGAACGCGATCGCCACGGAGTAGGCCGAGAAGCCGAAGGCCGCCAGGCTCGCCTCCGCGTGCAGGTCGTCGCGCAGGTGGAGCACGCTCCAGTCGGCCACGGCGCCCTCGCCGAAGGCCGCGCACCCGGCCAGCGCCCCGCACAGGGCCAGGGCCAGGCCGAACCCGCCGCGCCCGCCCCGTGCGGGCCGCGCGGGCCGCACGGCGGGCAGCCGCCCCCGCAGCAGCGGCCGGGCGAGCACGGCGGTGCAGGCGAGGACGAGGGCCGACACCAGCAGGAAGTGCTGCAGGGTGGTGAGCAGGGTGGCCAGCAGGCCGCCGAGCAGCGCCCCCGCGAGGCCGCCCGCGCTCCACAGCCCGTGCAGCATCGACATGATCGGCCGTTCGGTGGCCTGCTCGGCCTCGACGGCCGCGCTGTTCAGCCCGATGTTGAGCACCCCGTAGCAGAGCCCGGTGCCCGCGAGCGTCACGCACAGCGCCACGATCGTGCCGGGGAGCGCGATCAGCGGCACGGCCAGGCTGAGCATGGTGATCGCGGCCAGGACGACCGGCCGGGTGCCGAAGCGCGCGCACAGCCGCCCGCTCACGGTCATGGCCAGGCCGGTGCCGATGGACATGCACATGAGCGCGACGCCGAGGCCGCCGGTGGTGACGCCCAGGTGGTCCTTGATGGAGGGGATGCGCACCACCCAGGTGGCGAAGACGACGCCGTCCAGGAAGAAGAACAGCGACAGGGGCATACCCCGCAAATTAACAGGATGGGATCCAGAAAGAAAGAGGCCGTGTGATACACAGTCGCCATGCACACCGCCTCCCCGCACACCGCGCGACTGATCAACGACCGGATGGCGTACGAGGTGCTGCTGTCCCACGGCCCGCTGTCCCGGGCGGAGCTGCAGCAGCGCACGGGCCTGTCCAGGGCGACGGTCGCCGAGCTGGTCGACCGCATGGTGGAGTCGGGCCTGATCTCCCAGGCCGGTCAGGCGCAGACCCGCAGGCGCGGCCCCAACGCGCTGCTCTACGGCGTGGTCGCCGACCGGGCGCACGTGGCGGGCGTGGAGGTGCGCCCCGACCGCATCCTCGTCTCGGTCAACGACGTCACCGGACACCAGCTCGGCACCGCCGAGCTGCCCCAGGACCCGGCCGCCGAGCCCGACAGGCTCGTCTACGACGCCATCACGGAGGCGCTGGCCGACGCCCGGATCGGCGGCCTCGACGGCGTCGTCATCGGCACGCTCGGCGTGGTGGACCCGGTCAGCGGCGACGTCGCCTACATCCAGGCGCTGCCCACCTGGCACTCCAATCTGCTGCCCGGCCTGCGCGCCCGGCTCGGCGTGCCCGTCCTGGTGGAGAACGAGGTCAACCTGGTCGGCCTGGCCGAGCACCGGCTGGGCGCGGCCCGCGGGCACGACACGTTCGCGCTGCTGTCGCTCGGCGAGGGGCTGGGCGGGGCGGTGATCCTGGACGGCCGCCTGCACCGGGGCAGGTCCGGCGGGGCGGGCGAGCTCGCCTACGCCCCGACCGGCGTCGGCGGCGGCAGGCTGAACCAGCTCGTCGACGGGCCCGCCGTCCGCGCGCTGGCCGCGCGGCACGGGCTGCCCGCCGGCGACGCGGTCGAGGCCGTGCGGCAGGCCACCCCGCGGTTCCTGGACGAGCTGGCCGAGCGGGTCACGGTCGCCGCCCAGGGCGTCTGCGCCGTCCTCGACCCCGGCTTCGTGGTGCTGGCCGGCGAGATCGGCCGGGCGGGCGGGCCCGAGCTGGCCGCCCGGGTCGAGGAGCGGCTCCGGGAGGCCACCCCGCTGCCCACCCAGGTCGCCGCCGGCACCGTGGAGGGCGACCCGGTGCTGCGCGGCGCCGTGGTCATCGCCCTGGAGCGGCTGCACCGGCAGACGTTCGGCCTGACGACCTGACGAGCGGGCTGACCAGGCATGTTCGATGCCTGGCACCCGATTCGCGGCAGTGAGCGGTACATGCGCGGCGTTGCTTGAAGATGCTTGAATTTGCGGCCAATCGCTTGACATTGCTCAAAATGGTGGAACACCATTGCGCCCACTGTCGACGAAAGGTCCTGTTGAGATGAGGAGCCGCACCGAGGGCGCCGGCCTGATGCAGCGAACGGCCGACCTGTGGCATCGCACCGTCCCCTGGCGCTGGCTCACCCCGAGCACGGTCCTCATCGCGTGCGTCGTGCTCTTCCCGGCCCTCTACATGGTCTACATGTCCTTCCTGGACATCAGCCGGATCGGGCTGGTCAGGGGCTTCGCCGGGTTCGACAACTACGCCAGGCTCCTGGCCGAGGACGCGCTCGGCACCGTCGTCGGCAACACGCTGCTGTGGCTGGTCATCGTCGTCGGCCTGACCGTGCTGCTCTCGCTCGGGCTGGCGCAGTTCCTGTCCAAGGAGTTCTTCGGCCGCAGGTTCGTCCGGCTCGCGCTGCTGGTGCCCTGGGCGACCTCGCTGGTGATGACCGCGACCGTGTGGCGCTTCATCTACGAGGGCGGCAACGGGCTGCTCAACCGGCTGCTCATGGACCTGTCGATCATCTCCGCCCCGGTCGACTGGTACAAGGACCCCGCCACCGCCCTCTACTCCGTCATGGCGGTCGGCATCATCACCTCGATGCCGTTCACCACGTACGTGCTGCTGTCGGGACTGCAGACGGTGCCGCACGACGTGCTGGAGGCCGCGAAGATCGACGGGGCCGGGGCGTGGGCGACCTGGCGCCGGGTGACGCTGCCGATCCTGCGGCCGTCGCTGATGATCGCGCTGATCCTCAACATGCTGCACGTCTTCAACGCGTTAACCGTGATCTGGGTGATCATGGGCAAGACGTCGGGCAACCACGCCGACACCACCGTCACCTGGCTGTACAAGATCGCGTTCACCGCCCAGCTCGACTCCGGCGAGGCGGCGGCGCTCGGCGTGCTCAACGTCGTCTTCCTGCTGCTGCTCATCCTGCTCTTCGTGCTGGTGCTGCGGCCCCACCGCAACCCCGCGACGACCGAGGAGCGCTCCACGAAGGTCGCAGCTCCGTCCACAGCTGCGTCCACAGCTGCGTCCACTGGGGCGGCCGTCGCCGTGGCGCGTCCCGTGCGGATCAGGCGGAGCAGGCCCGCGCTGGTCAAGGCGGGCCGGGCCTGGCGGCGCGTGCGGCCCGTCGTCCTGCCGGTCGCGGGGTTCGCCGTGGCGCTGTTCTTCCTCGCGCCCTACGCCGCGATGCTGTCGGGCTCGCTCAAGACCGACGCCGAGCTGTTCGCCGTCCCCGCCGACTACCTGCCCGGGACCTGGGCCTGGTCCAACTACGCCGACGTGTGGAACAAGATCCCGCTGGCCGACTACTTCCGCGTCAGCCTGACCGTCGCGCTCGTCTCCACCGCGCTCGTGCTCGTGGTCGCCGCGCCCGCCGCGTACGTGCTGGCCCGCTCCAGGTTCCGGGGGCGTACGGCGTTCCTCGGCGTGATCCTCGTGACGCAGATGTTCCCCGCGGTCGCGCTGCTCATCGGCCTCTACCAGCAGGCGCTGTTCGTCGACGGGATCAACAGCTACGGCGTGATCATCGCCATCAACTCCGCCTTCAACCTGGCCTTCGCCGTGTGGATCCTGCACGCGCACTTCAGCTCGATCCCCGTGGAGATCGACGAGGCGGCGATGATGGACGGCCTCGGCCGGTTCCGGATCATGGTGCGGATGATCCTCCCGTTGGCCGCCCCCGGCCTCGTCACCGTGATGATCTTCACGTTCATCCAGGTGTGGAACGAGTTCGTCATCGCGCTGACCCTCTTCAACGACCCGGCCACCGGCCGCGTGCCGCTCACCGTCGGCGTCCAGCAGTTCATCGGCCTGTACGAGACCAACTATCAGTACCTGTTCGCCGCGGCCCTCATGGCGATCGTGCCCGCGGTGATCCTCTTCGCGCTCATCGAGAAGCATCTGGTGAGCGGCCTGACCGCAGGCAGCACCAAGTGACTAGAGAAGGACTGGCGTGACATGACCAGAAGAAGATCACGACTTGGCGCCCTGGCCGCGCTGGCCGGCCTCGTCCTCACGGCGGCGGCGTGCGGCGGCGGCTCGGGCGGTGGCGGCGGCGACCAGCAGTCGATCAAACTGGTCGTCGCGCAGTACACCGAGGGCACCCGGCCCTACTGGGACGAGCTGATCAAGTCCTTCGAGACCGCGCACCCCGGCAAGAACGTCGACCTCCAGGTCATCGACTGGGGCAACCTGCAGAGCCAGGTCAACACCATGGTGCAGACCAAGCAGTTCCCCGACGTGCTCAACATCAACGTCTTCGCCGACTACGCCGAGGCCGGGCTGCTCTACCGCGCCGACGAGGTCGTCTCCAAGGAGGTGCTGTCGGACTTCCTGCCGTCCTTCGCCGAGAACGCCTCCTACGACGGCGCCCAGTACGGCCTGCCGTTCGTCGCCACCGTCAACGGCATGTACTACAACAAGAAGATCCTCAAGGAGGCCGGCTACGACAAGCCCCCGGCCACCTGGGACGAGTTCCGCGCCGCCGCGAAGGCGATCAAGGCGCTGCCCGGCGGCTACGTGCCCTACGCGCTGGCGCTCGGCGCCGAGGCCGGCGACTACGAGCTCGGCACCTGGGTGCGCGCCAACGGCGGCGACTGGCGCACCGACGGCAAGTGGACCGTCAACGGCGAGCGCAGCGTCGAGGCGCTGCAGTTCCTCAAGTCGCTCGCGCAGGAGGGCTACACCCAGCCGAACCCCGGCCAGACCAACCGGCCCGACGGCACCTGGCCGCTGTTCGCCCAGGGCAAGGTCGGCATGGTCTACGCCTCCTTCGGCACCCGCGCCTTCCTGGAGCAGGTCGACCAGGCAAAGATCGACTACGGCGCCACCACGCACCCCACCAACCACGGCGCCGAGCCCGCCACGCACGGCATCCAGGACTATCTGATGGCCTTCAAGAAGGACGGCAACCAGCAGCTCGTCCGCGAGTTCCTCGACTACTTCTACCAGGTCGACAACTACACCAAATATCTGAAGGTCGAGGGCCTGCTGCCGACCACCGCCTCCGCCACCGAGGCCATGCGGAAGGACCCCAAGGTCAGCCCCTACGTCGACATGGTGGCCAAGGCCCGCTTCGACCCGACCTCGCAGCCGGTCTGGGCCGAGCTGCGCGGCACCATGGCGGCCGACCTGGGCAACGCCCTCGCCCCCACCGGCGACCCGCGCGCGACCCTCGACAAGCTGCAGAAGATCGCCGAAGGGTCCTAGGTGGCGCTGCCGAGCCCCGGCGGCGTGAACGGCGCCAGCGCCGCCACCGGCTCGGGAGCCTCACGCTCCGCGCAGGCCGACTGCTGAACCCGGGTGATCCGCCGTACGGTGGCCGCGCACAGCAGGGCGGCCAGCGCGGCGCAGGCGAGCTGCGGGACGCCGAGGCCGGTCAGGTCGCCCTCGGCGGCGTCCAGCGGCAGCACGATCGTGATCAGGGCCAGCGCCGTCAGCCAGCTCAGCCACCAGCCCGACACGAGCGCCAGCCAGCGCCACCGCTCGCCCTCGGGCGGGCGGGCGCCCTGCCACACCTCGTGCACCAGCATCGCCGGGGCCAGCAGGTTGACGCCGGGGATCAGCCACGCGGCGGCCACCGGCCCGGTCGTCGCCGCCGGGTCGTTGACCTGCCGGGCGCGCACCAGCCAGGTGACGTAGGCGGCCCCGGCCGCCACGGTCGCGCCCGTGGCCAGCATCATCAGCACCGCGAACGCCGTCACCGCCCCGACCACGGCCTCGGCGTCGGCCCCCTGCGGGCGGCCACCGTACGCGGCGAGCTGGGCGGCGAGGCTGCGCCCGCGCACCTGCTCGAAGACGACCAGAGCGCTCAAGGAGACGACCTGCGCGGCAAGCGTGAGGTAGACGGCATTGGCCGCTTTGACGGGCGGTGCCTGGGCAAAGCGCACGATGTTCTCCCCCCGGGCCATGCGCTGAGGTTCTGCCTTCACTTCTATCCCGCGGGCACCTCGGTTAATCAGCTCACGACCCCCGATTCCCACGCCCAAGCCGCGATTTCCACCCGGTTCCGAGCGCCGAGTTTGGCGAAGATGCTGCCCAGGTGCGTCTTGACCGTCGACAGCGACACGAACAGCTCGGCGGCCACCTCCTGGTTGGTCCGCCCCCGCGCGATCAGCCGCACCACGTCGAGCTCCCGGTCGGTCAGCGGCTCGGGCAGCGGCGCGGCCCGGCGCTGCGGCTGCGCCAGATGCCGCAGCAGCCGCACGGTCACCGACGGCGACACCAGCGACTCCCCGCTCGCCGCCGCCCTGACCGCCTCCACCAGCAGCGTCGGCCCGCTGTCCTTCAGCAGGAACCCGGTCGCCCCCGCCCGCAGCGCCCCGTACACGTACTCGTCCAGGTCGAACGTGGTGACGATGACCACCCGCAGCGGGCTCTCCACCCCCGGACCCGCCAGCGCCCGGGTCGCCTCCAGCCCGTCGAGCCTCGGCATCCGAATGTCGAGCAGGCACACGTCCGGCCTGAGCCGCCTGGCCTCCGCGACCGCGTCGGCGCCGTCGGCCACCGCGGCGACGACCTCCATGTCCGGTTGGGCGTCCAGGATCATCTGGAAGCCGGTGCGCACGAGCTGCTGGTCGTCGGCGATGAGTACCCGAATAGTCACGGCCCAACTCTAGGATCAGCCGTTCGGCCGAGGCGCAACCGGTCACAAGGCCGATCCGCCGCACCCCGCCCTGGCGGGAGGCTTGCCCGCATGAACGACGTGCTTGCGGGATTGGCCCTGACCAAGAGGTTCGGGCAGACGGTGGCCCTCGGTGGCGTGGACATCACCGTACGGGCCGCCGAAGCGGTGGCGATCATGGGGCCGAGCGGCTCCGGCAAGTCCACTCTGCTCCACTGCCTGGCCGGGATCATGAAGCCGGACGACGGCGAGGTGCACCTGCTCGGGCAGCGCATCGACGCCATGGGCGAGCGCGAGCGCAGCGCCCTGCGCCGCACCCGGTTCGGGTTCGTGTTCCAGTTCGGCCAGCTCCTGCCGGAGCTGCCCGCCGAGGAGAACGTCGCGCTCCCGCTCATGCTCGGCGGCGTCGCCAGGGCCCAGGCCGTCCGCCAGGCACGCGAATGGTTCGGCCCCCTCGGCCTCCAGGGCATGGAGACGCGGCGGCCCGGCGAGCTGTCCGGCGGCCAGGCCCAGCGCGTGGCGATCGCCCGCGCCCTCGTCACCAAGCCCGCCGTCGTGTTCGCCGACGAGCCCACCGGCGCGCTCGACCAGAGCACCGGCCACGACACGATGCGCCT
Organism: Nonomuraea sp. NPDC049725; assembly: GCF_040674795.1. Taxonomy (NCBI): domain Bacteria; kingdom Bacillati; phylum Actinomycetota; class Actinomycetes; order Streptosporangiales; family Streptosporangiaceae; genus Nonomuraea; species Nonomuraea sp. NPDC049725. The sequence continues at coordinate 163,436 of NZ_JBFANJ010000012.1, forward strand.
GCTCGTCGAGGCGACCCGCGCCAACGGCGCCTCCCTGATCGTCGTCACCCACGACCCCAACGTGGCCGCCTGGTGCGACCGCACCGTCGAGGTCCGCGACGGCAAGCTCCTCGCGGGCGGGGTCCCGGCGTGAACCTCGAACTCACCTGGCGGCTGCTCAAAGGCGGCGGCCGCCGCGGCCTGCTCGGCACCTGGCTCACCCTCGGCGCCGTGGCGGTCTCCACGACGCTGCTGCTGTTCGCCGTCACCGCCAACTTCGCCTTCGAGGACAGGGGCGAGCGCGGCGCCTGGCGCAACCCGGTCCCCGCCGCCCAAGGGCAGCGGGCCGTCGCCGTCGAAGGCACCCGGCTCGACTACGTACGCGACCGGCAGATCGTCATCGTCGACCTCGCCGCCCTCGGCAGCTCCCCGCCCATCCCGCCCGGCATGCCGCGCTTCCCCGCGCCCGGCGAGGCGTACTTCTCACCCGCGCTCGCCGCCCTCGCCAAGCAACTGCCCACCGCGCAGCTCGCCGGGCGCTTCCCCGCCATGACCGGCGTGCTCGGCGAGGAAGCCCTCGTCCACCCCGAAGAGCTGGTCGCCGTCGTCGGCCAGCGCCCAGACGCGCCCGTCATGACCGCGCCACGCGGCGCCGACGACGCCCCCGTACGCGTCGCCGACCTCGCCGGGGAGCCCTCCATGGACTCCCAGGGCTACCGCATCCTCGCGCTCATCGGCAGCGTGCTCATGGTGGTGCCGCTGCTCGTCTTCGGCGGGGCCGCCGCCCGGCTGACCGTCGCCAGACGCGACCAGCGGCTCGCCGCCCTCCGGCTCGTCGGCGCGACCCCCGGCCAGGTCGTCGGCATGACCGTCGCCGAAGCCGTCATCGTCGCGTTCGCCGGCGTGCTCACCGGCACCGTCGCCTACGCCCTCGCCCTGCCGCTGCTGACCGGCATCCGCATGAGCGGCGGCCCCTGGTTCGCCGCCGACCTGTGGCCCGACCCGCCCGTGCTCGCCGCCACCGTCGTCGCCGTGCCCCTGCTGGTCGGCCTGTCCGCCGTCGCCGGGCTGCGCCGCGTCGTGGTCAGCCCGCTCGGCGTCGCCAAACGCGAGACGCCGCCCGCCATGCGCTTCCTGCGCGTCCTCGTCCTGCTCGCCGCGCTCGCCGCGTTCCCGCTGATGGGGCGCGACACCGGCATCGCGATCATCGTGGCGGCGATCGGGCTCGCGTTCCTGTCCGTCAACCTGGTCGGGCCGTGGGTCGTCGCCCTCATCGGCCGCATCACCGCCCGCGGCGCCCGCGGGCCCGCCCGGCTGCTGGCCGGACGGCGGCTCGTCGACGACCCCCGCTCGGCCTGGCGCACCGTCAGCGGCGTCGCGCTCACCGGGTTCGTCGCCGGGTTCCTCGCCCTGCTCAGCCCCGGCGCGCTCACCAGCGACGCAGCCCCCGGGCAGCTCCGCGTCCTCGTCCCCGAAGGCTCGTCCGCCACCGTCGCCGAACACGCCCGCGACCGGCTCCGCGAAGCCGGCGTCACCGCCACCGTCAAACAGTCCGACGACGTCGTCGCCGTCACCGTGGCCGACCGCGACGACCCCGCCACCCTCGACCGCGGCCGCACCGCGCTCGCCGGCCTCGTCCCCGGCCGCACCGCCACCACCGGCGCCGACGACGACCACACCGGCACCCAGCTCCTCGCCGACATCGGCGTCGGCACCGTCGTCGTGCTGTCGGTGTCCTTCCTCGTCGCCATCGCCAGCGCCGGCATCACCGCCGCCTCCTCCATCCTGGACCGGCGGCAGACGTACGGGCTGCTCAGGCTCGCGGGCACCCCCCTCACCGTGCTCGACCGGGCCCGGCGGGCCGAGACGCTCATCCCGCTCACCGTCATGGGCGGCGGCTCCATCCTGGTCGGCGCCTTCTGCGCCACGCCGTTCATGTTCGGCGCCCCGAACGCCAACGGGCTGATCATGCTGCTGGTGTGCGTCGGGCTCGGCTTCGCCGGCGTCCTCGCCGCCGGCGCCCTCAGCCGCCCCCTCCTCCGCGCCGTCACCACCGACCCCACCCCCCGCCCCGACTGACCTTCCCGGGACGTCGGACCGGGGTTGCCCCTTGGGAAGGACCGCCGCCCCCGGCCGCCGAGCAGATCGGCGGCTCCACCCGCTCCCGACTGCCGAACGGGCGGGCGGCTCCACCCCGCTCCGGCCAGCGAGCGAGCGGGCGGCTCCTCCGCCATCCCCGGTCTTCGGCCGCCGGAGAGTAGCGCGCCCCCGGGTGCCCCACCCGGCCGGCCCCGGGGGTAGCGGGCCGGCCGCTCGCGGTGTGGGCCACTCGGCGCCACGAGGTCGCCGCCGGCTCTGTAAGGGGCTGCTCCACAAGCGCCCGCCAACCACCCGCCCCGTCGGTCCCGCCCAGGCTCATCCGGGGAGGGGGTGCCGTCGAGAGCGTCCCCTTCGCCGGGCCGGGGCGGTGGGTGGGTGCGCTGTGGGCGAATCTGGGTGGGTTTGGGGTGGGTGGGGTGTTTGGATGGCGGAATGGAGATCTTGGTATTGGGCGGGACCGCCTGGGTGGGGCGGGAGCTGTCGCGGCAGGCGATCGAACGCGGGCACCGGGTGACGTGCCTGGCGCGCGGCGAGAGCGGGCAGGTGGCCGACGGGGCGACGCTGGTGGCCGCCGACCGGCGTGACCCCGCGGCGTACGAGCGGCTGGCCGGGCGTGACTGGGACGCGGTGGTCGAGGTGTCGTGGCAGCCGGGCTTCGTGCGCGGGGCGCTGGACGCGCTGGCGGGGCGGGCGCGGCACTGGACGTACGTCTCCTCCGTCAACGCGTACGCCTCCCACGCCACCCCGGGCGCGGACGAGTCGGCGGAGCTGCTCGCGCCCACCGACCGGGACGAGGTGGACCGTGAGCTCTACGGCGAGGCGAAGGTCGCCTGCGAGCAGGCGTCGGCGGCGGCGGCCGGGGACCGGCTGCTGGTCGCCCGCGCGGGGCTCATCGGCGGGCCGGGCGACCACAGCGGGCGTTCCGGCTACTGGGTGGCGCGGGCGGCCCGCGACCCGCTCGGCCCGATGCTGGTCCCGGACGAACCGGACAGCCCGACGCAGGCCGTGGACGTGCGTGACCTGAGCGCGTGGCTGCTGGACTCGGCCGAGAAGGGCGGTACGGGCACGTTCGACGCCGTGGGGCCGACGGTGCCGTTCGGAGAGTGGATCGAGCTGGCCCGTACGGTCGGCGGCCACACCGGTCCGGTCGTCACCGCGAGCTCCGACTGGCTGGTGGCCAACGGCGTGGGCCAGTATATGGGGCCCGAGTCGCTGCCGATGTGGCTGCCGGAGCCGGGCTGGGAGGGCTGGTCGGCCCGCACGGGGGCGGCCGCGCGCGCCGCCGGGCTCAGCCACCGGCCGCGCGCCGAGCTGCTGGCCGACACCCTGCGCTGGGAGCGTGAGCAGGGCCTCGACCGCGAGCGCCGAGCCGGTCTCAGCGCCGCCCGCGAACAGGAACTCCTGGCCGCCCTCGGCTGACGTCCCTCCCGGGCCGGCGCTTTACGGGTGGGCGCCTGCCGTAGAACGGCGCCTTCCGGGTCCGTGCCTGTCGTGGGACGGCGCCTCCCGGGGCCGGCCTGCGGTGGGTGGGCGGGCCTCCGTGTGGGGAGGGCTCGGCGTGGCGGGGTCAGCTCAGGACGAGGTCGCGGGTGAGGCGGAGGGAGGGCTCGTCGCGGGGGCCCATGACCAGCAGGGTCGTGACGGGGGACTTGTGCCAGGGTTCCAGGCGTTCCTTGATGCGGCCCGGCGGCCCGACCAGGGAGATGCCGTCGGCGAGTTCGTCGGGAATGGCGCGGAACGCCTCGTCCTTGCGCCCGGCGAGGTAGAGCGCCTGGATGCGCTCGGCGGCCTCGGCGTAGCCCATGCGGCCGATGATGTCGGCGTGGAAGTTGCGCTGTTTGGCGCCCATGCCGCCGATGTAGAGGGTGAGCATCATTTTGACCCCGTCCAGGGCGGACCGGACGTCGTCGGAGATGACGACCATGACCATGGCGGCGATGTCGAAGCCCGGGTCGCGGCCGGCGAGGGCCGGGCCGTACATCTCCTCGATCTTGCCGGGCAGGGCGAACAGCGGGAGCCAGCCCTGGCCGAGTTCGGCGGCCAGGGCGACGTTCTTGGGGCCTTCGGCGCCCAGGTAGACGGGGATGTCGGGGCGCAGCGGGTGGGTGATGGGTTTGAGCGGTTTGCCGAGGCCGCCCGGCAGGGGGAGCGGGTAGTGGGGGCCGCCGGAGGTGACCGGGTGCTCGCGGCGCCACACCTGGCGCATGATGTCGACGTACTCGCGGGTCCTGGCCAGCGGCTTGGCGAACGGCTGGCCGTACCAGCCCTCGACGACCTGGGGGCCGGAGGCGCCGATGCCGAGCAGCAGGCGTCCGCCGGTGAGGTGGTCGAGCGTCATCGCGGTCATGGCGGTGGTGACCGGCGGCCGGGCCGACATCTGGGCGATCGAGGTGCCCAGTTTGATGCGCGTGGTGCGCGCGCCGTACCAGGCCAGCGGGGTGAACACGTCGCTGCCGTACGCCTCGGCGGTCCACACCGAGTCGTAGCCGAGCCGCTCGGCGGCGAGCACCGAGTCGGTCGCGTCGTCGGCGTGGCGTTGCCAGTAGCCGAGGTTCAGGCCGAGCTTCATGAGGCGCCTCCCGAATCAAGTTCCATTTACGGGTGGCGCGGGGGCGGGTGTCAATGCGGGATCATCCGGGGACGAGTGCTTTCGTGCTCAAGGGTCTGCGGCATGTGGTGTGCGTCCTGCTTCTCCTGGTGCCTGGAGCCGAGCCGGTGGTCGTTTCCGGCGGGTCGCAGCCGAACATCGTGTTCGTCATGGCGGACGACCTCGAAGCGGGAAATCTGGCGCAATTTCCCAATATTTCGCGCCATATCGTGCAGCAGGGCGCGTCGTTCGACCGGTTCTTCGTGACGAACTCCTGGTGCTGCCCGTCACGCGCCTCGATCCTCAGATCCCAGTACGTCCACAGCCACGGCGTCTGGACGAACACGCCACCCGAGGGCGGATTCGAGCGCTTTCACGAGCTCGGCCGGGAACGCTCCACTGTCGGCACCTGGATGCGCGATGCCGGATATCGCACCGCGCTCATGGGCAAGTACCTCAACCACTACCCGGACAAGGCGGCCCCCGACGACTACGTGCCGCCGGGCTGGGACGAATGGCATGTCCCGGTGCGCAACCTGTACGACGAGTACGGCTACCGGCTCAACGCCAACGGCGACCTGGCCGAGTACGGCTGGGGCGAGCAGGACTACCTCGCCGACGTGCTGGCCGACAAGGCGCGCGACTTCATCACCGGCTCCCGGGGGCCGTTCTTCCTGTTCCTCAACCCCATCGCGCCGCACCTGCCGGCCAACCCGGCGCTGCGCCACACCGACGCCTTCGCCTGGGCCAGGGCGCCCCGGCCGCCGTCGTTCAACCAGGAGGACGTGAGCCGCGAACCCCTCTGGCTGCGCTCCCGGCCGCCGCTGGACGAACGCGAGCTCGCCGCCGTCGACCGGCGCCACCGCAACCGGATGCGCGCCATGCTCGGCGTCGACGACCTCGTCGGCGCCGTGGTCGCCGCCCTGGAGGAGAGCGGCAAACTGGACAACACGTACCTGTTCTTCGGCTCCGACAACGGCTTCCACCAGGGCACGCACAGGCTCGCGCAGGGCAAGACCACGCCGTTCGACGAGGCCATCAGGGTGCCGCTGGCCGTACGCGGGCCCGGGGTGCGCCCCGGGACGACGATCAGCGAGCTGGGCGCGACCGTGGACCTGGCGCCGACGTTCGCCGAGCTCGGCGGGGCCGAGGTGCCGCCGTTCGCCGAGGGGCGCTCGCTGGCGCCGCTGCTGCGCGGCGAGCGGCCCGCCACGCGGCGCAGGAACGTGCTAGTCGAGTTCGCCCGCCCGGCCAAGCGGTCCTCGGCCGCGCAGACCCCGGTGCCGCCCTACCAGGCGTTGCGCACCGAACGCCACACGTACGTCAGATATGCGACGGGGGAGGAGCAGCTGTACGACCTGCGGACGGACCCGTACCAGCTCCACAACCTGGCCGCGGACGCCGACCCGAGGCTGGTGGCGCGGCTGCGCGCCCGGCTCGACGGGATGCGCGCGTGCTCCGGGGCGTCGTGCCGGGTGGCCGACTCACGCGGCTGAGCACGGAGCCGGCGCGGGCAGCCGGCCCGCCCGGTAGGCGCTCGGCGGCACCCCCATCACCGCGCGGAACTCGGCGGTCATGTGCGACTGGTCGTAGTAGCCCGCGTCGGCGGCCAGCGCCGCGGCCGGCCGGCGGCACACCTCGCCCAGCACCCGACGTACCCGGTCGATCCTGGCGAACCGCTTGGGAGCCACCCCGACGCCCGCCGTGAACACGTCACGCAGATGCCGCTCGCTCACCCCCAGCTCGCCCGCCACCGCCCGCACACCGGCCCGAGACAGCAGCCTCGCCGCCGCGTCCACCAGGTGCGCGCGGTCCAGGCCGGCGCGCGGCTGCCCGGCCAGCCGCTCCAGGAACGCCGCCTCGATCCGCTCCCGAGCCCGCCGCTCCCAGCCGTCGCCGCCCGCCTGCCCGGCCAGCTCGTCCGCCAGCCGGTCGGCCCGTCCACCCCACAGCTCCCGCAGCGGCACGACCCGGTCGGCGAGCTCGTCCAGCGCCACCCCGAGCAGCGGCCGGGCCCGCCCCGGCCGCAGCCGTACCGTCACGCAGTGCGGCACCAGCTTGGGCTCCAGGTACGAGGCCCGGGTGCGGGGGCCCAGCGCGTACAGCTCGCCCGCACCGTCGGCGCCCGTGCGGAAGGCCACCGTGGCCGCCGTGTCGGGCTCGCGGACGTGGAACGAGAGGTGAGCGGAGGCGGCGTCCTTCATATGCCGATTCTTCCTAGAGTCGCGGGCGGGTGCGGCGGCACGGTGAACCCATGATCCTGATCACGGGTGCCACGGGCACCATCGGCGGCCACGTGACCCGCCTGCTCACCGGCCGCGGCGAGCCGGTCCGCGTCCTGGTCCGCGACCCGGCACGCGCCCCCGCCGGGGCCGGCGTCGTCCGCGCCGACTACGCCGACCCCCGCTCGCTCGCCGCCGCCTTCGACGGCGTCACCGCCGCGTTCCTCGCCACCGCGTTCGGCCCCGCCCTGCCCGCCCACGACCTCGCCCTGGTCGAGGCCGCCCGCGCGGCGGGCGTCAAGAAGGTGGTGAAGCTCTCCACCATCTCCGTCGCCGCGACCGGCGGCGCCGACCCCGGCGCCTGGCACCGGCCCGGCGAGCGCGCCGTCGCGGCCGGCGGCCTGGCCTGGACGCTGCTGCGGCCCGCCGGGTTCGCGTCCAACTCGCTGGCCTGGGCCGAGGCCGTACGGACGGGCGCGCCGATCCCGAACTTCACCGGCGGCGGCACGCACCCCGTCGTCGACCCGCGCGACGTGGCGGCGGTCGCCGTCGCCGCGCTCACCTCACCAGGCCACGAGGGGCGCTCCCACGACCTGACCGGGCCCGCGATGGTGAGCGTCCCCGACCAGGTCGCGACCCTGGCACGGCTGCTCGGCCGCCCCCTGGAGACCGTCGACGTGCCGGCCGCCGCAGCCCGGGACCAGATGGTCGCCGCCGGCGCCGACCCGGTGCTGGCCGACCTCGCCGCCTCGGGCTGGGCGATGCTCCGGGACGGCGGCTCGCCGGGCGTCACCGACACGGTCCCGCGCATCCTGGGCCGCCCCGCCGCCACCTACGCCACCTGGGCCGCCGACCACCTGACCGCCTTCACCGGTAACTGATCGCCGTACGTCCCGCCCGAGGAACGACCTCCCCGGCCCAGTCGAAGGCGGCCTCCTGGTCGTCCTGGGGGATGGCGGCGGTGAAGTGGACGGGCGTCCCCCCACCGGCGGGCCGCACCACCCAACCGCCCCTCTCCCTGCTCAACACCCACCGCTCGACCGCCGGGGCCGGGACCGGACGCGGCCGGACCAGCTGCCGGGCCGCCGCCGGAAGGGCCGCCCACCGCGACCCGGGCGCCGGAGCGTACCCGGTCACCCCGGACCGGGTACGGCCGGAAAGACACCACCGCAGCACCCCGGCCAAGTGCCCGAACGCTTCCCGCCGCCGCCTCCACGAGTCAGCCGATCCCGCATTCATCAGCGGACACCAGCCTCTCCGCGCTGTCCTTCTGGGCGGGCTCGAACTCCTGCACCCGCCCGTCGTCCGCCCGCAGGGCGCCCACCGCCGTCCCACGGGCCCGCCACAGCCCGGGAAAACACGGCACTGCGACCGTCAGCGTCTGCGGCTCCGGCACGGGCACCCTCCTGTCGGTCCTCTCGTCCATTGTCACCCAACGGCCGTTGGTGTCCCGGGTCTGCAGGCGAAGGGAGATCCGGTGCCGGACAGGTGGAAGGTCGCACCAGTACTTCAGGGTGGCGCCGATCCCCGCCGCGGACACGCTGACGGTCTGATGAAGCACCTCCATGAAGCACCGGGGCTCGGACACGCGCCCCCTCTCACCGGTGCGGTCCTGCTCGTCGCATCTGGCGGGCGCGGTCATGAGCGTGACCATCGCGCATGCCGCAAGCTGCGCTCGCACCAAGCTGAAGAGCATCGAGGCCGGCCTCCGATCCGTGGGTGCGCCCCGGCGGAAACGGTAGTGCTCGTCAGTCGGTGGAGGCGGGGGTTTCGGCAGCGAGGGTGAAGTGCCAGATGATCATGGTGGGGCGGTCGGTGTTGGCGGCCTGGGTGGCTTCGGGGACCACGGCGGTGAGGATCCAGGGCCAGACGTCCCACCGGGCGACCGCCTCCGAGGTGGTGAGGGGTTCGTCCGGGGCGGGAGCCGGGGGGAGGCGGGGTTCCTCGCAGGCGCGGAGCTGGAGGCCGGCGGCCAGGGCGGCGCGCAGGTAGTCGCCCACCGGGTGGTGGTAGGTGGCGATCCGCCCGGGTCGTCCGTCGGGCAGGCGCACCGTGGGGACGAAGCCGCGCGCGACCCCCTCGGGGTGCATGTCGGAGATCACGAGGTGGCCGCCGGGCCGCAGCACCCGGGCGAACTCCGCCATCGCGGGCCCGAGCGACGGCACGTGCGTCAGCGCCAGGGAGCAGGTCACGAGGTCCACGGCGTCGTCGGGCACCGGCAGCCGGTCCAGCTCGCCGTGGCGGAAGTCGCCCTGCGGCACCCGTTCGCGGGCCAGGGCGAGCATGTCGGGCGAGCTGTCCACGCCGATGACCCGGTGGCCGCGCCCGGCGAGGGCCGCCGCCATCCGGCCGGTGCCGCAGGCGGCGTCCAGGGCGGCGCCCGGCGGCAGCTCGCCGACGATCCCGGCCACGAGGGGCTCGTCGATGTCGAACAGCCCGTTCGGCCCGTCGTAGGTGTCGGACCAGATGCGGTATCCCTCGGCCGACTCGACCCGCGCGACCTCGACGGCGGCGTCGGCCAGCGCCTCGTCGGCCAGCAGCCTGCGGATCTCGGCGATGCGGGCCTCGACGAACGCGCGGTCGTGCCCGCCGGTGAAGGACCGCAGCAGGGCGGTCCCTTCGATGCCCAGCAGGTAGGCCAGGGGGTTCTCGTGGATCACCCGGGCGAGACTAGCCAGGACGTTCCGGACGTCGCCAGCTATTTACGCCGTCAGAGCGAGGGGTAGGCGCGGGCGAGGTGGTCCGTGACCGCCCGTTCGGCCTCGCCGGGGTCGCCGCCGGTGATGGCGGCGAGGATGCGCGCGTGGTCGGCCTGGAGCGCCGCGGTGTCGCCCAGCCGTTCCACCGCCTCGACCGCGTAGCGCCGCATGGAGTCGCGCAGCGACCGCATGATGGCCCCGGTCAGCCGGTTGCCGGAGGCGTCGGCGAGCGCGCAGTGGAAGGCGGTGTCGTGCTCCACGAACTCCTCCGGCGTGCGCGCCGCCGCCATCCCTGCGTAGGCGGCGGCGAGGGCCGAGGTGTCGGCGCGGGCGGTGGCGGCGTGGCCGGCGGCCCAGCGTTCGATCATCAGCCGGGTGTCGACGACCTCGCGCAGCTCCAGGGCGGCCAGGCCGAGGTGCAGCCGGAGCAGGTCGGTCAGCGCGGTGTCGGGACGGGAGACGAGCACGGCGCCCGCGTCGGGGCCCCGCCCGGCCTGGGAGGACACGACGCCGAGCGTCTCCAGCACGCGCATCGCCTCGCGTACCGACGACCGGCTGACCCCGAGCTGCTCGGCGAGCTGCCGCTCGGCGGGGAGCCGGTCGCCGGCGGTGAGGCCGTCCTCGGAGATGCGGTGCTCGATCTGCGCGAGCACGTCCTCGAACGTGCGGGTCCGCTTGACGGGACGCCAGCGGGTGTCGGTCAACGAGGCCCCCTCGGAGCGTGGCGGGGATGCGGTCCGCCGATGCCATCGGATATGGTCTGACCATACTGTGGTCCGACCATACCTGAAGGAGAGGCGTGCGAGTCGCCCTGTTCATCACGTGTGTGAACGACACGCTCTTCCCCGGCACCGGCAAGGCCGTCGTGTCGCTCCTGCGCAGGCTGGGCTGCGAGGTCGACTTCCCCGCCGCGCAGACCTGCTGCGGGCAGATGCACGTCAACACCGGCTACCGCGCGGACGGCGTACGGCTGGCGCGTCACTTCACCGAGGTGTTCTCGGGGTACGACGCGGTGGTGGCGCCTTCCGGTTCGTGTGCTGCGATGGTCCGCGAGCAGTACCCGAAGCTGGTGCGGCCCGGCAGCAGGGGAGCGGCGGCCGTCGCGGAGGTGGCGCCGAAGGTGTACGAGCTGTCGGAGTTCCTGGTGGACGTCCTGAAGGTGGAGGACGTCGGCGCATATTTCCCGCACCGGGTGACATATCACCCGACGTGCCACTCGCTCCGCGGCCTGCGCCTGGGCGACCGCCCGGCCCGGCTCCTGAGCCGCGTGCGCGGCCTGGAGCTGGTCCCGCTCCCGGCCGCCGACGAGTGCTGCGGCTTCGGCGGCACGTTCGCGGTGAAGAACCCGGCCGTCTCCGCCGCCATGGGCGCCGACAAGGTGCGCAACGTGCTCGGCACCGGCGCCGAGGTGCTGTGCGCGGCGGACAACTCCTGCCTGATGCACCTCGGCGGCACGCTCGAGCGGCAGAAGGCGGGCGTACGGGTCATGCACCTCGCCGAGATCCTGGCCACGACGGAGGCGACGGGATGAGCGGCACTTTCCTCGGCATGCCAGGCAATTTCCCGAAAAATGCCGAAAAGGCGGTCCAGAACTCGCAACTTCGCTTCAACCTCCGCAAGGCCACGCACACCATCCGGGGCAAGCGCGCGAGCGTCGTGGCCGAGCTGCCCGACTGGAAGGAGCTCCGCGCCGCCGCCAAGGCCGTCAAGGACGAGACCCTGCGCCACCTCGACCGCTACCTCGTCCAGCTGGAGGAGGCGGTCACCCGGGCGGGCGGCCACGTCCACTGGGCCCGCGACGCCGCCGAGGCCAACCGCATCGTCACCGGCCTGGTCCAGGCCACCGGCGAGAGCGAGGTCGTCAAGGTCAAGTCGATGGCCACCCAGGAGATCGGCCTCAACGAGGCGCTGGCCGAGCACGGCATCACGGCGTACGAGACGGACCTGGCGGAGCTGATCGTGCAGCTCGGCGACGACTTCCCGAGCCACATCCTGGTCCCGGCGATCCACCGCAACCGGGCCGAGATCCGCGAGATCTTCCTGGAGAGGATGCCCGAGACGCCCGACGGCCTGACAGATGAGCCCGCCGCGCTGGCCGAGGCCGCCCGGCTTCACCTGCGCGAACGCTTCCTCAGGAGCAAGGTCGCGATCTCCGGCGCCAACTTCATGATCGCCGAGACCGGCACGCTGGTCGTGCTGGAGTCCGAGGGCAACGGCCGCATGTGCCTGACGCTGCCCGAGACGCTGATCAGCGTGGTCGGCATCGAGAAGCTGCTGCCCTCCTGGCGCGATCTGGAGATCTTCCTGCAGTTGCTGCCCCGCAGCTCGACCGGCGAGCGGATGAACCCGTACACGAGCATGTGGACCGGAGCCACCGAGGGCCAGGAGTTCCACCTGGTGCTGCTCGACAACGGGCGCACGGACGTGCTCGCCGACGAGGTGGGCCGTCAGGCGCTGCGCTGCATCCGCTGCTCGGCCTGCCTGAACGTGTGCCCGGTCTACGAGCGTGCGGGCGGCCACGCGTACGGGTCGGTCTATCCGGGGCCCATCGGCGCGATCCTCACCCCGCAGTTGCGCGGCATGGGCTCGGAGCTGGACGCCTCGCTGCCGTACGCCTCCAGCCTGTGCGGCGCGTGCTTCGACGTGTGCCCGGTGGCGATCGACATCCCCGAGGTGCTGGTCGACCTGCGGGCCAAGGCCCCGCACGGGGCCGCGGAGCGGGCGGGCATGCGGGTGGCGGGCTGGGTGCTCGGCGACGAGGCGCGGCTGGCGAAGGCGCAGCGGCTGGCCGCGCGCGTACGCGGGCTGGTGCCGCGCAGGCTGCCCGGCCCGCTGTCGGCCTGGACCGACACGAGGGATCTGCCCGAGATCCCGGAAGAATCGTTCAGAGACTGGTGGGAGCGGCATGAGCGCCCGTGAGGAGATCCTCGGCCGGATCAGGCGGGCCGTCCGTGACGCGCCCGAGGTGGAGATCCCGCGCGACTACCGGACGAGCGTCCCGGTGGACGACCCGGTGGGGCTGTTCGCCGAGCGGGTGGACGACTACCGGGCCGTGGTGCACGTGCTGCCGGCGGCCGAGGTGCCGGCCAAGGTCGCGGAGCTGGTGCGGGGCAGGCGGATGATCGTCCCCGACGGGCTGCCGGACGAATGGACGGGCGGCGCGGCGGGCGGGGCCGAGCTGAGCGGCGCCGACGGCGTGGTCACCGGCTGCGCGGTGGCGATCGCCGAGACCGGCACGATCGTGCTGGACGCGGGACCCGGCCAGGGCACCCGCGCCCAGACGCTGGTGCCCGACTACCACCTGTGCGTGGTGCGGGCGGACCAGGTCGTGGCGAGCGTCCCGGAGGCGGTCGCCCGGCTCGACCCGGTCCGCCCGCTCACCTGGATCAGCGGCCCGTCCGCCACCAGCGACATCGAGCTCAACCGGGTGGAGGGCGTGCACGGCCCCAGGACGCTCGAAGTGATCGTCAGTATCTGAGCACCGCCGCGACGTCCGCCACGTCGTCGCAGAACCAGAGCTCGGCGTCCGTCATGGCCGCCGCCCTGGCCAGCGCCGAGTCGGCGCGCTCCTCGACCGGCTCGGCCACGCCCCAGGCGCGCACCTCGCCGGCGTCGGTGGAGATCTGCGTGGCGCTCTCGCCCGTCCAGACGCGGCCGGGCAGCTCGCCCGGCAGGAGCAGGGCGTGCACCCGGCCGTCGCGCAGGGCCTGGGCGACCCTGGCGAGCCCGGTGGGCCCGTTCTGCTCGCGGTGTCGGTTGAGCAGCTCGGCCCGCCTGCGGTCCAGCCAGCTGTCGAGCGCGCTCTGCACGTCGCGCTCGAAGCCGCCGTGGTCGCCGCGGTGGCCGTGCTCGACCATGAGCATCCGGTCGGCCGACTTGGTGCCGAGGTGGTCGCCGAGCAGCGAGCGCGACTTCGGCTCGCCGGCGACCAGGACCAGCTCCGCGCCGATCCGCCGCACCTGCTCGTCGATCTCGTGGGCGACGGCCGTGGCGTTCTTCTCCCAGGTCTCGTCGACGGCCCGCTCGTAGCGTTTCTGCGACCAGCCGCCCTGCGCGGTCTTCTGCAACGGCCAGGACTCGGCCTCGATGGTCGCGGTGCGCGGCGAGCCGTTGGCGTACACGCTCACCTCGGCGCCCGCGTGGTCGATGATCACGCGCAGGTGCGGCACGCTCTCGCCGCGCCGCATGAGCATGGGCGTGACCAGCGGCAGCGGCGAGACGTGCGCGAGCGGCACCGGCTGCCCGCTGAACGTCTCGGCCAGCACCACCTCACCCCCGGCGCAGAACACGGCCCGCCCGGGCGCCGGGCGCAGCACCTCGTCCTCCAGCGCCGCGGGCGGGTTCACCCCGGCCTGCTCCAGCTTGTCGCGCAGGCTCGTCCACTGCGTCGACCTGTCCCGCTCGGTGATCGCGCCCACGTACACGGACGCGTACGGCCCGCTGCGCTCATAGAGGGGACGGATGAAGTCGAGCCGCACCGGTCACCACCTCCGCTTCTCCACGCCGAGCCCGAGCGCCCGCGCCACCTCCGCGATGTTGGCGAAGCGGCGTTCCGGCAGGGCGTGCAGCATCTCCGTCACCTTGTCGGGGGCGTCCATCTCACGGGCGTGCCGCAGTAGATCGCCCTTCTTCGCCGGGAAATTGGTGTCACTGAGCCATTTGGCCAGATCGCTGCGGACATCCACCCCTTCGGCGGTGATGCCTTCCGCCGTTCCCGGCTCGCGTCCGGGCGCGTAGCTGCGGACGGACTCCTCCTCGCCGGGCGCGGGCATGGGCTCGGGCTCCTTCCACTCCTCGGCGTGCGAGGTGCCCCCACCTCGGACCAGGCCCTCGGTCTCCTGCTTCTGATGCTCATCGATGCGAGGACCGTGCTTCGAGCTTCCGCGTTCCATAGATGTCACTCCTCCCCAAAGCGCCCCTACCCCCGCTTTGGTGGACAAACATCACCAGTGTGTACGCTGCCGAGCGTGTTCGACGCTGACGCCGACATCGCCACCGAACGGCTGGTGCTCCGGTCGTTCGGCCCCCACGACGAGCGCCGGATCCGCTCGATCGTCGAGGCGCGGGTCCCCTTCCTGCCGCCCGGCGCCCCCGGCCACCTGTCGGGCGTGCGGCAGTGGCTCACCCACGGCGTGCACGAGCTGCACCGCTCCGGCCAGGGCAGGCACCTGGCCATGACCGACGCCGAAGGCCGCATCGTGGGCGCGATCAGCCTGTTCAGGACCTCCTGGGGCGCGGGCACCACCGAGGTCGGCTACGGCGTCCACCCCCTGCACCGGCGCCGGGGCTACGCCACCGAGGCGCTGCGCGGCCTGACCGGCTGGGTGTTCGGCACCACCGACCTGCGCCGCATCGACCTGACCGCCAACCTGGACAACCTGGCCTCGCTGCGCGTCGCCCAGAAAGCGGGCTTCACCTGGGAAGGCGTGCTCCGCGCCGCCGTGCTGGAGGACGACGGGCCGCACGACCTGGTCATGTTCGGGCTGCTGCGCGGCGACTCCCGGCTGCCCTCGGACACCCTGCCCCGCGCCGAACTGAGCACCGTGCGCCTCCTGCTCAGGCCGCTCGCCGAGCAGGACGTACCGGATCTGGCCGCGACCGGCGCGGACCCGCTCACCCAGGCCGGCACCGGCGTCCCGCGCGGCTACACCGAGGACGACGCCCGCGACTGGGTCACCGCCTCCGAACGGATGAGGCTGCGCGGCCACGGCGCCGCCTGGGCGGCGACGGACCGGACGACCGGCCGGTTCCTGCTCAGCCTGGACGTCAGGGACGTCGACTGGATCAACCGGACCTGCGAGGTCGGCTACATGGCCGCGCCGTGGGCCCGCGGCCACGGCTACACCGCCGAGGCCGTCGCCGCCGTCGCCCGCTGGCTCTTCGCCGAGCGGGGCTTCCAGCGGCTCCGCCTGCGCGCCGCCCCCGCCAACACCGCCTCCCTCCGCGTCGCGGAGAAAGCCGGGTTCGTCCGCGAAGGCGTCGAACGTGCCGCGCTGGGCGGCCAGGACCTGGTGGTGTTCAGCCTCATCCCGGCCGACCTGCCCTGAAGCGCCCCGCCTCCCTGTGGTGAAAAGCCGGGAGAACCGTCACTCTGGGTACGAGGGGACGGTGAGGCGCATGATCACAGTGGTCGGGTGGGACGGATCCGAGCTGTCGGCCCAGGCGGTCGACCGGCTGCGCGAGGCGACCCTCGTCGTCGGGCCCGCGGCGCTGCTCGGCAGGCTCACGCTGACCGCCGTGACCGTCCCCGACGACGCCCTCCTCGACACCCTCGACCTCCACCTCGAACAGGGCTCCGGCCCCGCCGTGGTGCTCGCCCCCGGCGACCCCGGCTTCTTCGGCGCCGTGCGCGCCCTGCGCGGCCACGGGCTCAAGCCGGACGTGCTGCCCGCCACCTCCCTCGTCAGCCGGGCCTTCGCCCGCGCCGGCCTCAACTGGGAGGACGCCCTCGTCGTCGCCCCCGCCGGGGCGCACCAGCTCAACCGCGTCGTCAACGCCTGCCGCGCGCACCCCAAGGTCGCCCTCGTCGTCGCGCCCGGCGTCGGCCCCGGCGACGTCGCCCGCGAGCTCGCCCCGACCACGCCGCGCTCCCTCATCGTCTGCGAGGACCTCGGCGGCCCCGGCGAGCGCGTCACCCACAGCCGCATGGGCGAGGCCACCACGCGCCCCTGGAAGGACCCCGACGTGGTGCTCGTCCTCGACCCGCTGCACCGGCCCAAGGAGCCGAGCTGGGTGGCGGGCGCCCGCCCCGGCCCCGCCGAATGGGCGCTGCCGCTGGAGTCCAGGCTGCCCGCGGAGGTCAGGGCGTACGTGCTGGCCAAGCTCGGCCCCCGGCTCGGCGACCTCGTCTGGGACGTGGGCGCGGGCGGCGGCGAGATCGCCGTCGAGTGCGCCAGGCTCGGCGCGGCCGTCGTCGCCGTCGAACGCGACGCCGCCTCCTGCGACCGGCTGCGCGCCAACGTCCTCCACTACGGCGTCAAGGTCGCGCTGACCAGGGGACAGGCCCCGCCCGCCCTCGAACCGCTGCCCGACCCCGACGCCGTGTTCGTCGGCGGCGGCGGCCCCGACGTGGTCGCCGCCTGCGCCGCCCGCCGCCCCCGCTCGCTCGTGTGCGCGCTCAACTCCGTCGAACGCGTCCCCACCGTGCTCGGCCTGCTGCGCGAGCAGGGCTACCGCGCCGAAGGCAGCCAGATCCTGGCCGCCAGGATCGCCCTCGAACCCGACGGCTCCCACAGCCTGGCCGCCGCCGACCCCGTCTTCGTCGTACACGCGACACCCGCGCACACAGCGTGACCTGTCGCCCACCGGCGCCCATCGGTTATCCTCGCGTGTCTTCCTCTACGCACCGGAGCACCTTCCCATGAAGCCCCCGCTCCTGCTCATCGGGCAGGGATCGAACGACGACGCCGACTCCGCGGAGTTCGGCCGGTTCGTCCACCGGCTCCGTTGCCGGCTCGACCAGACGGCCGCCGACGTCTCGGGCGGCTACCTGGAGCGTGCCACGCCCCGCCTCAGCGAGTCCGTCGCCTCCCTCGTCGCCCGCGGCCACCACCGGCTCGTCGCCATGCCGCTCAGCCTCAACCGGCTGAGCGAGGAGCTGCCCGCCGCCCTGGAGCAGGAGCAGCGCCGCCACCCCACGCTCATGTACGACTACGGCAGGCCGCTCGGCCCCGACCCCCGCGTGCTCTCCCTGCTCGCCGAACGGCTCAACGACGCCGCCACCGACATCCCCCGGCTGCGCCCGCTGGAGCTCGTCGGCGCCCGGCCCCGCCTCCGCGCCGTCGACACGCCCCCCGCCGACGGCCTCCAGACGCACGTCGAGCCCGGCGAGACCGCCGTCGTCCTGGTCGGCGAAGGCGCCACCGACCCCGTCGCCAACGCCGAGGTCCACCGGGTGTCGCGGCTGTTCTGGGAGACGCACGCCTACGACTTCATGACCGTCGAGACCGCGTTCGTGTCGCTCACCCCGCCCGGCGTCCCCGGCGGCCTGGAGCGCTGCCGCCGCCTCGGCGCCAAGCGCGTCATCGTCGTGCCCTACCTGCTGTTCGCCGGGGCCACGCTGGAGCGCGTCTGGGCGCAGGCCCTCGCCTACGGAGCCGGGCACCCCGAGCTCGACATCCGCTGCGCCGAGGTGATCGGCGACTGCGAGACCCTCGCCGACGTCGTCATCGACCGCTACGAGGAAGCACTCCAGCTCGTCCCGTGACCGGAGGTAGTGCAGTGCCCGCCGACACCGAGCCCGGCCAGTCGCCCCTCTCCGGGGTCCTCGCCGCCATCCGCCCCGCCGACCCCGCCGTCCTCGCCGACGCCCGCGCCCACCAGGACCGCCTCACCAAGCCCCGCGGCTCGCTCGGCGCCTTGGAGGACGTCGCCGTACGCCTCGCCGGCGCGGCAGGCGTCACCCCGCCGCCCATGCCCGAGCCCGCCGCCCTGGCCATCTTCGCCGCCGACCACGGCGTCCACGCCCAGGGCGTCAGCCCGTGGCCGCAGGAGGTCACGGTCCAGATGGTGGCCAACTTCCTGGCCGGCGGCGCCGTCGCCAACGCCTTCGCCGCCCAGGCCGGCGCCACCGTCACCGTCGTGGACGTCGGCGTCGCCGCCGACCTCCCGGACGATCCCCGCCTGGTCAGGCGCAAGGTCGCGTACGGCACGGCCGACCTGTCGCAGGGGCCCGCGATGACCGTTGACCAGGCCGTCCAGGCGCTGGAGACCGGCATCGCCGTCGCCCGCGACCTCGTCGCCCGGGGCGCCCGCTGCCTCATCACCGGCGACATGGGGATCGCCAACACCACGGCCTCGGCCGCCCTCATCTCCGCCTTCACCGGCCGCGACCCGGCCGACGTCACGGGGCGCGGCACCGGCATCACCGATGAGACCCACGCCCTCAAGGTCCGCACCGTCCGCCAGGCCCTCCACGCCAACGCCGTCCCCGTCGCGGGTGCGCGGCTTCCCGGAGAGGGCATGGAGGCGGTCGAGCCGGTCGAGGCGGTCGAGGCGTTGCGGGTGCTCGCCGCCGTCGGCGGGTTCGAGCATGCCGCGATCGCCGGGTTCATCCTGGGCGGCGCGGCCCTGCGGGTCCCGGTGATCCTCGACGGCGTGATCGCCGGCGCCGCCGCCCTGGCCGCCGCCGCGCTCGACCCCGCCGCGACCGACCACTGCGTGGCGGGCCACCGCTCGGCCGAGCCCGGCCATTCGGCCGCCCTCGACCATCTGGGCCTGCGCCCCCTCGTGGACTTGGAGCTCCGCCTGGGCGAGGGCACCGGCGGCCTGCTGGCCCACCCGCTCGTGTGCGCCGCCGTACGGGTGATGCACGACGTGGCCACCTTCGACGCGGCGGGAGTGACCGAAAAGCCCGTGTGATGATGGGGACACGGCAACGACCACGTGAGGTGACCAGTGTCCCGATACGGCCCGATGTTCGGTCCCGACATCACGTTCCTCGGCGTCGAGCGATGCGACGTCGGCGATCCCGCCACGTACGCGGACGCCGACGTGGTGATCATCGGAGCGCCGTTCGACGGCGGCACCTCCAACCGTCCGGGTGCCAGGTTCGGCCCGATGGCGCTGCGCCAGGCCTGCTACCTGCCGCACGACGGCTCCCGCCCGAGCCTGGCCCTGCGCGTCGACGCGCTGCGCGACCTGCGCGTGCTCGACGCCGGGGACGTGGAGTGCTACTCGGGGGACGTGGAGGTTCGCTGGCCGCGATCGAGGACGCGGTGCACCGGGTGGCGTCCTCGGGCGCGATCCCGCTGGTGCTGGGCGGCGACCACACGGTGGCGCTGCCGGACGCGCGCGGCACCGCGCGGGCCCACGCCCCCGGCCGCACCTCGATGATCCACTTCGACGCGCACGCCGACACGGGCAACATCTCGTTCGGCCACCTGTACGGTCACGGGCAGCCGATGCGCCGCCTCATCGAGTCCGGGGCGATCCGCGGTGACCGGTTCCTCCAGATCGGCCTGCGCGGCTACTGGCCCGATCCGGAGACGCTGAGCTGGATGGCCGAGCAGAACATGCGCTCGTACGAGATGACCGAGATCGTGGCGCGCGGCCTGGAGACGTGCCTGACGGAGGCGTTCGGCATCGCGCTCGACGAGTGCGACCGGATCTTCCTGTCGGTCGACATCGACGTGTGCGACCCCGGGCACGCGCCCGGCACCGGCACCCCCGAGCCGGGCGGGCTGACCGCCAGGGAGCTGCTCGACGCCGTCCGCCGGATCTGTTACGAGCTGCCCGTGGCCGGGATGGAGGTGGTCGAGGTCGCCCCGCCGTACGATCACGCCGACGTGACCGCGTTCCTCGGGAACAGGGTTATCCTTGAGGCGCTCTCCGCGATGGCCAGACGCCGTAAGGACGACGAAGGCGGGCCGCGCTGGGACCCTCGGCAGCCCCTTCTCGACGGGCGTTGACCCATGCGAAACGAATGACGCGATGAGACCCGGTAGGTTTACGTCCTAGCACACCAACCTTCGCGAACGGGAGATTCCCGACAATGGGTCCCTACCTCCTCGGCCTGCGGCTTTCCGGCCGCCGGGTCCTCGTCGTGGGCGGCGGGCGCGTCGCTCAGCGGCGGGTGCCGGCGCTGCTCGCGGCGGGTGCGGAGGTGACCGTGGTCTCGCCGAGCGTCACCCCCGCTCTCGACGATCTCATCGCCGCCGGCCGCATCACCTGGCACGCCCGCCCGTACGAGGTGGGCGACTGCGACGGCGCCTGGCTCGTGCAGGCCTGCACCGACGACCGGTCGGCCAACACGGCCGTGGCCGCCGAGGCCGAGGCCAAGCGGATCTGGTGCGTGCGCGCCGACGACAAGGACGCCTCCGCCGCCTGGACCCCCGCCTCCGGCCGGGTCGACGAGGTCAGCGTGGCCATCACCGCCGGCGGCGACCCGCGCCGGGCGGCCGGCATCCGCGACGCCGTCGTGGACGCGCTGCGCGATGGCACCGTCGACGCCCGCCGCAACCGCACCAAGCCCGTCGGCGTCGCCCTGGTCGGCGGCGGCCCCGGCGATCCCGGCCTCATCACCGTGCGCGGCCGCCAGCTCCTGGCGCAGGCCGACGTCGTGATCGCCGACCGGCTCGCGCCCCGCGCGCTGCTCGACGAGCTGGCCCCCGACGTCGAGCTCGTCGACGCCGCCAAGGTCCCCTATGGCCGCTCCCTGTCCCAGGACACGATCAACGAGCTGCTCGTCGACCGGGCCAGGGCGGGCAAGTTCGTGGTCAGGCTCAAAGGCGGTGACCCGTTCGTGTTCGGGCGCGGCGGCGAGGAGATGATCGCCTGCGCCCGGGCCGGCATCCCGGTGACGGTCGTGCCCGGCATCACCAGCCCCGTCGCCGTCCCCGCCGCCGCGGGCGTCCCGGTGACCCACCGAGGCGTGAGTCAGGAGTTCCACGTCATATCGGTGCACGTCGCCCCGGACGACCCCCGATCCACCGTCGACTGGCCCGGCCTGGCGCGCTCCCGTGGCACCCTGGTGCTCATGATGGCCGTCGAACGGCTCGCCAAGGTGGCCGAAACGCTCGTGCGAGACGGACGTCCGCCGGAGACTCCCGTAATGGTGGTGCAGGACGGTACCCTTCCGACCCAGCGGGCGGTAAGCGCCTCGCTTTCCACCGTGGCCGACCGCGTGTCCGCGGCTGGGATACGGCCACCGGCGATCGTCGTCGTCGGCGACGTCGTAAAGGTCGGCCAGGAGGTCGAGATGGTTCGAGCGGAGCGCTTGCCGTGAACACGGCCATGGATGACGGGCGCATGGATGACGGGCGCGAGGAGTCGCCGGGGGAGCAGACCCTGACCTTCCGCGCCATCACTGACGTGCCCCCGTCCGACACCGCCCCGGCGGTCCCCGACGCCCCCGGCCCCACGCGGCCCTCCCCTCCGCCCGCGGCGGAGGCCGACGCAGGCGACCAGGACGAGGCGCCCACATCGGTGTGGGACGTCCCCGTACGCCGCCCGCCCGCCGCGCCGACCTCCGTATGGGAACGCCCGTCCCGCCCCGCCCCTGCCGCCCCGCCCGCCTCCCCTGAGAGGGACGAGGATCTCTTCACGGAGACCGCCGCCGCCTCCTCCGACGACGAGGACCTTCCCGACAGCGCGGACGCTCCCGCCGAGAGCGACCACGCCCCTGAGGACGCCACGGCTGCCCTCGCCGACGAGGACGACTCCGACGAGGACGCCGACAGCGCGTGGCTGTGGGGCGACGACGAGAGCGACGACGCCCCCGACGCCGCCCCGTCCGACGAGACCCCGTCCGATGAGGCGCCGTTCGACGAGATCCCGTCCGACGCCGTCCCATCCGATGAGGACGATGCCCCGTCCGACGAGGCGGACGTGGCTGGTGACCTCGCCGGAGCCGACGCCGACGCCGACGACGGCGCTTCCGACGTCGCCGAGGACGCCTCCGACGAGGACAAAGCTGCAGCCGCCGAGGACACCCCCGATGAGACCGAGGCCGAGACCGCTTCCGCCCTGGCTGACGATGACGCCGGGGCGGAGGACGTACCCGGTGAAGCCGAAGAGGACCTGCCGCCCGAGACCGTCGAGGCGTTGACGGCCGCGCTCGGGGCGCTGCGGGAGAGCGTGGCCGGGCTGAGGTTCGGGCTCGACCTGCCGGGCGCCGAGGAGGCGCGGCAGGCGCGGGCCGACCTGCAGGCACAGCTCGAGGACTACGTGCTGCCGAGGGTGCGCACCCGGACGGCGCCGGCGCTGATCGTGATCGCGGGCTCGACCGGCGCGGGCAAGTCCACGCTGGTCAACTCGCTGGCGGAGAAGAACGTCTCCCGCACCGGGGTGCGGCGGCCGACCACCGGCGTGCCGGTCCTCGTGTGTCATCCGGACGACCGCAGGTGGTTCACCGAGGGTGAGCTGCTGGGCGGGCTGCGGCGGCTCGACAAGCCGGAGCCCGGCGCGGGCATGCGCAGCGTCGTCGTGGTCGCCACGGAGAAACTGCCGCAGGGCGTCGCGCTGCTCGACACGCCGGACATCGACTCGGTGGTCGAGGAGCACCACGAGATCGCGCACCGCATGCTCGACGCGGCCGACCTGTGGATCTTCGTCACCACCGCCGCCCGCTACGCCGACGCCCCCGCGTGGAACCTGCTGCGCCTGGCCAAGGAGCGCGGCGCCCGGCTGGCGATCGTGCTGTCCAGGGTGCAGCCGAGGGCGCGCGAGGTGGTGCTCAAGCATTTCGTCCGGATGCTCACCGAATACGGCCTGGGGGAGATCGACCGGTTCGTCATCGAGGAGTCGGCGGTCACCGACGGCAGGCTGCCCGACAGCGAGATGACCGATCTGCGGCTCTGGCTCGCCGAGCTGTCCGTCGACGACAAGCGTCGCGCGCAGGCCGTGCGCAAGACGCTCAACGGGGTGCTCGACAGTTTCCGCACCCGGGTTCCGGCGCTGGCCAAGCAGCTTGAGCTGCAGGTGGCGTTCCGCGGCGAGCTGCGCGGCGACGTCGAGGCGGCCTACATGAGCGCCCTGACGGAGATCGACAAGGCGTTCCGCAGCAGCATGATCATTCAGGGCGAGGTGCTGGCCCGCTGGCAGGACTTCGCCGGCTCGGGTGACCTGATGCGCTCGCTCCAGCTGCGTAAGCGCCCCCGTTCCTCGCAGGCGCCGGAGCGGATCACCGCGTTCCGTGGGGCGCTGAAGGCGGGGCTGGAGTCGGTGATCGTGGCCGCGGCCGGCCGCGCGGCCGAGGAGGTCGCGGGCCGCTGGCGGCACCGCGCCGAGGTGGGCGCCACGCTCTCCGAGGGGCTGGAGCGGCCGTCCGACGAGCTCGTACGGCATGCGGGCCGGGCCGTCGCGTCCTGGCAGGAGCATGTGATCGAGCTGGTCCGCACCGAGGGCGTGGCCAAGCGGTCGGTGTCCAAGCTGGTGTCGTTCGACGCCGACTCGCTGTCGCTGATCTTCATGGTGGCGATGTTCAGCGGCGGACGCACCGAAGGGGTGCCGCACCGGCTGGTCAAGGCGCTGCTCGGGGCCGAGTCGCTGCGCGGCATCGGCGCCAAGGCGCTCAGCGACCTGAGAGCCAGGATCGGCATGCTGTTCGACGAGGAGTCCATGCGTTACGTGCAGGCGCTCGACTCGGCGGGGATCCCCGACGAGTCCGCCGCCACCCACCTCTACCAGGCGACGTACAACCTCGAGGTCGCACGATGACCACCGTCACGACCAGGCCGGGGCTCGCGCCGCGGCTGTCCGCCCTCACCAAGGTCGTCGAGCTCGGCCCCGGCCGGCTGGACGACAAGCTGGTGTCCGAGGCCCAGAACCTGCTGCTGCGGGCCGGCGACCGGCTCAAGCTGTCGTCGGAGCACACCGTGGTCGCCCTCGCGGGCGGCACCGGCAGCGGCAAGTCCTCGCTGTTCAACGCCGTGTCCGGGCTGGAGCTGTCGCCCACCGGCGTGCGCCGGCCCACCACCGCCCACACTCACGCCTGTGTGTGGGGGCTGGAGGGGGCGGCGCCGCTGCTCGACTGGCTGCAGATCGAGTGGCGGCACCGGTTCGCCAGGGCGAGCGCGCTCGACAAGGGCGAGAGCCAGCTGCACGGCCTGATCCTGCTCGACCTGCCCGACCACGACTCGATCCGGGCGCTCACCGACACCGAGGCCGACCGGCTCATCGGCCTGGCCGACCTGGTGGTGTGGGTGCTCGACCCGCAGAAGTACGCCGACGCCTCCACCCACCGCCGCTACGTCACCGAGCTGGCCGGGCACGACGCGGTCACCGTGTTCGCGCTCAACCAGGCCGACCGGCTGTCCGCCGAGGAGCTGGCCGAGCTGGTCATCGACCTCAACGACCTGCTCCGCCGCGAGGGCGTCGAGCATCCGAGCGTGGTGCCCACCTCGGCGGTCAGCGGGCGCGGCATCGAGAGCCTCAAGAGCGTCATCGCCGGGGCCGTGTCCCGCCGCCGCGCCGCCATCCAGAAGCTGGAGGCCGACCTGCACCGGCTGGAGCAGCGGCTCACCCGCAGCATGCCGGTGGGCGAGGCCCTGAACGTGCCGGCGTCCGTCGACGAGGCCCGCCGCATGGGCCTCACCGACGCGCTCTGCGACGCCGTCGGCGTCCCCGCCGTGGGCGAGGCCATGGAGAACGTGTACGCCGAACGCTCCGGCCGCTGGGTCGGCTGGCCGTACCCGCGCTGGCTGGACCGCTTCCGCCCCGACCCGGTCAAGCGCCTGCGGCTGCAGGATGTGGGCGACGAGATCCGCGGCATCACCACGGGCTCGGTCAGCGCGCAGTCGGCCGAGGTGGCCAACGCCGTGCAGGCGCTGGCCGACGGCCTGACGGTCGGGATGCACCCGGTGTGGCGCAGCGCCGTGCACCGGGCGGCCCGCTCGCAGCTCGGCATGCTGCCGCGCACGCTCACCGAGGACCTCACTCAGGTCGCGCCCCGGCTCGACAGGGTGCCGGGATGGTGGCGGGCGCTCAAGGTGTGGCAGTACGCCCTGGTGGCGGCGTTCGGCGTCGGGCTGGTGTGGCTCGGGTTCGGGCTGCTGCTGCCCGAGCGGCTGCCGGCGTCGCTGCAACTGCTGGGCGACACGTCGGCGCTGCCGTGGGTGGCGCTGATGATGGCCTCGGTGCTGGGGCTGGGCATTCTGTCCGGCATCGCGTCACGTAACTTCGTGGAGCTCGGCGCGTCCCGTGAGCGGGAGCGGCTGGAGCGGGAGATGCGCCGTCGGGTGGCGGCGATCGCCGAGAAGGCGGTGGTCGAGCCGGTGGAGCGTGAGCTGGGCCGGCACCACGCGTTCTACCAGGCGATGCGCGGCCTGGCAGGCTGACGCCCGCTCCGCGCGGACGACGCGGCCCCGGCCGCTCGGCCCGGCTCGTTCCGCCTGGTCTTGCCCGCCCCGTACTCGCCCGTCCGCGATCCCTCGTCTGTGCGGTCGCCCGCCCGTGCTCGCTCGTCCGGGGCGTTCGCCCGCGTCGCCTTTCTGCGCCGTTCGCCCGTGTCGCCCCTCTGCGCTGTTGGCCCGCGTCTCCCGCCTGTGCCGGTCGTCCACAGGGCGGGTCGCGCTCCGGCGGCGTCATCCACAGAACGCGGTTCGCCCGCCTGCCGGAGGTCCCCGGCGCGGCACTGTGTTCCCAGGTCGCGGGCGTCCGGCCCGCTGCATGGGAGGCACGGAATGAACGACATCTACATCACGCTAACCGGCAACGTCGCGGCAGAGCCCAGGCAGCACACCTTCGACGACGGCGTCAAGGTGACCTCACTGCGGGTGCTCACCTCTCACCGCTACTTCGACCGGAAGACGGGCCAGTGGATGGACGGGGAGAGGGTCTGCTTCGCGATCCGCTGCTGGCGGACGCTGGCCGACAACGTCGCGCGTTCGGTCCGCGTCGGGCAGCCCGTGGTGGTCTCCGGCAAGCTGCGCATCCGGGAGTTCGGGCCAGAGGGGGATCGCCGGTTCATGCCGGAGGTGGAGGCCAGCGCCGTGGGTCACGACCTGCGCTGGGGCACCGGCACTTTCGTCAAGCCGGAGCGGGGCGGCGCCGCGTCGTCGGTGAGCCCCGAGGTGCGTGAGCGGCTCGACGAGGAGATCCAGGACTGGGCGATGGGCGCCACCCGCACGGGCTCCCGCCGGGGCGCTTTGGACTCGATCCCCGACCCGGCCGCCGACTTCCAGCCACCGGAGGGCGCCACCGTGCGCATCCTCGGCGCGGACGACAACGAGACCGAGAGCGAGGACGCCGAGTGGCCGGTTGAGGAGCGCGCCGCAGCCTGACCCCGGTTCAGGCTTCGAGGCGCGTTTCCGCCTGGGCGTCGAGGCCGGCGGCCCGGCGCTTCGCTGGGCCGGGCCGTCGCGCCTGCCAGTTGCCCGTTCCCTCGTTGCTGCCCAGCTCTCGGGGAACTCGCGCCCGCCGCAAGGGGAGGTGAAGTCGGTACGGCATGCGAGGGGTTCGGCTTGGGCCCACACGCTGAGGCCGACGCGGGACGACGCCGCCACGTCCGGGACGGGAACGCGCTGTGGCCGTCATGTCCGTGATGGTGACGGGTTGGTGGCCGTCGCGTACGGGATGGTGACCGTCACGTACAGGGTCACGCTCACCTGTTGGCCGGGGTCGGTGTCTGTTGCGGGGCTCGGCGGATCGTACGCGGCGCCAGTTCTGACAGCCCACTGGCCGTACGTGATCAGTGACCGACATGGACGAGGCTGGATGGGGCGGCGTGCGGGGCTGAGCGGTGCTGGGCCTGAAAGGGGTGGTCGGGCGGAGGGGGGATCGGCCGACGGTGCTCAGGCACCGGGGGAGCGGCCGATGGGTGCTGCCCGAAAGCTGGCCAGGGCATCTATCAGGTCCAGGTTACGCCCCGCACGATGAGTGCTCCTTTCCGAACGGTTGCTCGCGGATTGAGCAATGTCCCGTAACTAACCACATCACGTATGTGGTCGCTCCGCCCAACGTATCGTTTCCCTTCGCACATCGCACACTCCGCAATTATTGTGTTACACATCGTTAGTCAGGGAGGAGACGAGATGGCGGCGACCAGTCACACCTCGACGAAGCCTCGCGGCGGTGTGTCGAGTCTGGTCGGCCGATGGCCGCTGCTGGGCCAGGGGCGGCTGCTCGTCGCCTACGTCAGCGCCATCGTCCTGCTCGACCTCGCGGCGATCGTGTTCTTCGCCGCCTCCACCGCGATTCGCTGGCCCGACGTGCTGACGTTCGCCGCGCTGATGAGCTGCGGGGCGGTCTGCATCGAGGCGACCCGGCGGCTCGGCATGCCGGCCGGAGTCTCGCGTGACCTGCTGTCGGCGTGGTGGCTGCCGGTCGCGCTGCTGCTGCCGCCGCTCTACGCGTTGCTGGCGCCGATCGTGTTGCAGGCGTTGCTTCAGTTCCGGGTTCGGGCGACCGTGCTGCACCGGCGAGTGCTGAGCTCGGCGGCGATCGGGCTGGCCGGAGGCGCCGCGTCCCTGACGTACCACCGGCTCGTGCCTGATCCGCTGCTGCTGGCCCAGGGGAGCGGGAGCGCGATCATGCTGGCGGTGGCGGCGGCGCTCGTGTTCGCGCTGCTCAATACCGGGCTGGTGGCCGTGGCCGCGCACACCGCCAATCCCGACTCGCGCTGGCGTGAGGTGCTGTGGGATCGGGAGAGCGCACTGCTCGACGTCGTGGAGCTGTGCCTCGGCGTCATCGTCGCCATCGCGTGCGCGCTCAACCTCGCCCTGCTCGTGCTGGCGCTGCCGCCTGTCGTCCTGCTCCAACGCAGCCTGTTGCACGCCCAGCTCCAGGCGGCCGCGCGTACCGACCCGAAGACGGGGCTGCTCAACGCCGCCGCCTGGCAGCGGGAGGCCGACACCGAGATCGTCCGGGCCCGGCGCACGGGTGAGACGCTGGCGCTGCTCATCGTCGACATCGACCACTTCAAACGGGTCAACGACGCTCATGGGCACCTGGTCGGCGACCAGGTGCTGATCGGTGTGGCGGGCATGTTGCGCAGCCAGCTGCGCGACTACGACGTGGTGGGGCGTTTCGGCGGCGAGGAGTTTGTTGTCCTGCTGCCGCGTGCCGACCTGTTGGAAGCCCGGCAGGTCGCCGAACGCCTCCGCACCCGTATCGGCCGCATGTCCGTTCCGGTGGACGAGGCCCTCATCACGGTCACCATCTCAGTGGGGGTGGCGCTCATGAACGTGCACGGTGACGACCTCATAGACCTGCTGGCCGCCGCCGACCTCGCCCTCTACCGCGCAAAGGAACTGGGCCGGAACCGCGTCTGCATCCCGGCCGCGCCCCCACGCCCCCGCCTACCGGGAGAGACGTCGGCCTGACGGTCAGCGGGCGTGTGGTTGGGAACCGGCCCGCCTGAGTGCGGTGCGGGCCGGGTCGTGGCCGAGACTCGGCGGTTCGGTCGTGGCGCTGGGGTGAACGGCTGCTGGCGCTGAGGATGGTGGCTGCGTTCTGCGGCTGCAGTGACCCTGGCGCTGACCTTGGCGCTGGCGCTGGCGCTGGGGCTGCGGTGGCGAGCGCGAGGTGGCGGGCGCTGGGCGGTGGCTGCGGACGGTGAGCACGGGGTTGGTGTCGACCCGGCTGAGCAGGCCGGGGCGTGTCCACCGACAGGGTGCTGCCTGGGGAGCACCGACCGGCAGGGGTGGGACCGGCAGGGTGCGACCGGCAGGGTGGGACCGGGGTGTACCGACCAAAGGGTGCGACCGGGAGGGCGCTGACCGGCATGGGGCGACCGGAGGCGCGACCGGCGTGCGCCGATGGGGAGGGGCGCGACCGGGGGTGCGCCGACCGGGGTGTGCCGGCGGGGAGGGGTGCGATTGGGGCGCGCCGACCGGGGAGGGTGCGATCGGGGTGTGCCGCCCGGAGAGGGGGCGACCGTGGGGTGTGCCGACCGAGTGGGGGTGACCGGGGTGCTGCTGGGGTGTGGGCGGGGGATGGGGGTGCTGGGCGGCGGAAGTGTGGGGCGGGAGCCCCTAAGCTAGGTGGCATGCCGGAGTACATCTACACGCTGCAGCGCGTGCGCAAGGCGCATGGCGACAAGGTTGTCCTTGACGACGTCACGCTGTCGTTCCTGCCTGGAGCCAAGATCGGTGTCCTGGGGCCGAACGGCACCGGGAAGTCGACGCTGCTCCGGATGATGGCCGGCCTGGAGCAGCCGTCCAACGGTGAGGCCAAGCTGATGCCGGGGTTCACGGTGGGGATGCTCCAGCAGGAGCCGCCGCTGAACGAGGAGAAGACCGTCCTCGGCAACGTGCAGGAAGGCGTCGCGGAGACGGTGGCGATGCTCCAGCGCTACAACGACATCGCGGAGCAGATGGCCACCGACTACAGCGACGAGTTGCTGGAGGAGATGGGCAAGCTGCAGGAGCAGCTTGAGCACCGTAACGCGTGGGATCTCGACAGCCAGCTTGAGCAGGCGATGGACGCGCTGCGCTGTCCGCCGCCGGACGCCGAGGTGACGAAGCTGTCGGGTGGTGAGCGCCGCCGGGTCGCGCTGTGCAAGCTGCTGCTGGAGGCGCCCGACCTGCTGCTGCTCGACGAGCCCACCAACCACCTCGACGCGGAGAGCGTCCAGTGGCTGGAATCGCACCTGGAGAAGTACGCGGGCACCGTGCTGGCCGTCACCCACGACCGCTACTTCCTCGACAACGTCGCCACCTGGATCCTGGAGCTCGACCGGGGCCGCGCCTACGCCTACGAGGGCAACTACTCCACCTACCTGGAGGCCAAGGCCCAGCGGCTCAAGGTCGAGGGTCAGAAGGACGTCAAGCGCAAGAAGCGCCTGGAGGACGAGCTGGAGTGGGTTCGTTCGAACCCGAAGGCCCGCCAGACGAAGAGCAAGGCCCGTCTCCAGCGCTACGAGGAGATGGCGGCCGAGGCGGACAAGCACCGCAAGCTGGACTTCGAGGAGATCCAGATCCCGCCGGGCCCGCGTCTGGGCACCACGGTGATCAAGTCGGACGATCTCACCAAGGGCTTCGGCGACCGGCTGCTCATGGAGGGCCTGACGTTCGACCTGCCGCGTAACGGCATCGTCGGCATCATCGGCCCCAACGGCGTCGGCAAGACGACGCTGTTCCGCATGATCACGGGCAGCGAGACGCCTGACAGCGGGTCGATCGTCGTCGGCGACACCGTCAAGATCTCGTACGCGGACCAGAGCCGGGGTGGCATCGACCCGGCCAAGAACGTGTGGGAGGTCGTCTCCGACGGTCTCGACCACATCAAGGTCGGCAACGTCGAGATGCCGTCGCGCGCCTACATCGCCGCGTTCGGCTTCAAGGGGCCTGACCAGCAGAAGAAGGCCGGCGTCCTGTCGGGCGGCGAGCGCAACCGGCTCAACCTGGCGCTGACCCTCAAGCAGGGCGGCAACGTGCTGCTGCTGGACGAGCCCACCAACGACCTCGACACGGAGACGCTGTCGTCGCTGGAGAACGCGCTGCTGGAGTTCCCGGGCTGCGCGGTCATCACCTCTCACGACCGGTGGTTCCTCGACCGGATCGCGACCCACATCCTGGCGTGGGAGGAGGGGTCCAACTGGTTCTGGTTCGAGGGCA
The DNA here is from genome assembly GCF_040674795.1 of Nonomuraea sp. NPDC049725. Lineage (NCBI taxonomy): Bacteria > Bacillati > Actinomycetota > Actinomycetes > Streptosporangiales > Streptosporangiaceae > Nonomuraea > Nonomuraea sp. NPDC049725. The sequence goes on from NZ_JBFANJ010000012.1 coordinate 194,019, forward strand.
ACTTCGCCGACTACGAGAAGAACAAGATCGAGCGCCTCGGCGCCGACGCGGCCCGTCCGCATCGGGTGACGTATCGGAAGCTGCACCGCGACTGATCGGCTGACGGCTGGCATTGCGCCGCACGGCAGGTCCGTAAAGGGCCTGCCGCGCGGCGTTTTCGCGTTCTGCCAGGGGTGGGCCGATCGGCAGGGCGGCAGACCGGTTCGTGCTGGATCACCGGGGCATGACTAGAATGCAGTTCTAGGATTGGCCCGAAGGGAGTCCGCATGGAGCTGGAGCTCGACGGTATCGAGATCGCGTTCGACCACACGGCGGTGGCCGCCCCCCGCATCAGGGACCTGCTGCCCATCTACCGCGACCTGCTGGGCGGCCGGCATCTGGGCGGCGGGGGCGACAACCGGGTGGCCGGTTACCGCACCTTCCAGCTGACCTACGCCAACGGCAGCAAGGTCGAGCTGATGGAACCGCTGGCCGGGTCCACGTTCTTCGACAGCTTCTTCGAGCTCACTCGCGGCCGGGGCGGCGTGCACCACCTGAACTTCCATGTCAGCGACCTCGACGCGGCCGTGGCCCGGCTGACCGAGCGGGGCTACCGGCTGCACGGCCTGAACGTGTCCGACCCGCGCTGGCGGGAGGTGTTCCTGCATCCGAAGGAGGCGCACGGGGTGCTCATCCAGCTCGCCCAGCCGGGGCCGCGCGAGCCGGGCGAGCCCCGGCCGTCGCTGGAGGAGGTGCTGGCAGGCAACGGCAGGAACGGCAACGGCATCCCCAGCCCTTGAGCGCCCCGCCCCACACCTGTCCACGTCCACCCGCCCCGCCCCACGCCCGTCCACCGTCCGCCCCGGCCCACCCATGCCCGGCCATCGTCCGCCCCACCCACCGCCTGCGCCGCCCAGTGCCGCCCCGCTCGTCCGCCCGCCGCCCACGGCGCCCGCCGCCCACGGCGCCCCACCGCGTGCGCCGGGCGGGCGGATGTCAGGCTCTTGAGTCTGAATAGAACGCCCGCCCTGCCCCACCCACCGCCTGTGCCGGGCGGGCGGATGTCAGGCCCTTGGGTCTGAGTAGAACGCCCGCCCCCCGCGTGCGCTGGGTGGGCGGGCGGCAGGCTCTTGAGTCTGAGTAGAACTAAAATCTAGAATAGGGTTCTAAATCCGACGAGATTGGGGACCCCATGAAGGCGGTACCGAAGCCGACTCCGGACACCCAGCCGTTCTGGGACGGCACGGCGGCCGGGGAGCTCAGGATCCAGCGCTGCCAGACCTGCGAACGGCACTACTTTTACCCCCGCCCGAGCTGCCCCCACTGCGGCTCGGGCGCCGTCGAGTGGGTGCGGGCCAGCGGCCGGGCCAGCCTCTACTCCTACGTGATCAACCACCGCCCGGCCCCCGGCTTCGAGGAGGGCGGCCCGTACGCGATCGCGGTGGTGGAGCTGGAGGAGGGGGTGCGGATGATGACCAACATCGTCAACACCGGGATCACCCCCGAGAACCTGCCGCTCGACCTGGACCTGAGGGTCGTCTTCGAGCGGCGCGGCGACGTGCACGTGCCGCTGTTCGAGCCCGCCGGAGGCGCCGCGTGAGCACCGACGGCATCGTCATCGCCGGCGCCGCCGAGACCGACGAGGTCGGGCGGCTGCCGCAGCACTCCACGCTGTCCCTGCATCTGGAGGCGGCCCGCAACGCGCTGGCCGACGCGGGCATGACCAAGGGCGACATCGACGGCATCGCCACCGTCGGCACACCCGGCCCGATCCAGGTGGCGCACGCGCTCGGGATCACGCCGTCGTGGCTGGACGGCACGGGCGTGGGCGGCTCGTCGTTCCTGTTCCACGTACGGCACGCGGCGGCGGCCATCCGGGCGGGCCTGTGCACCACGGTGCTGATCACGCACGGCGAGTCCGGCAGGTCGCGGGTGGGAGCGGGCAGGTTCGGGCTGGGCGCGGACTCGCTGATGGGCCAGTTCGAGCTGCCGTACGGGGTGGTGGGTCCGCCGTCGACGTTCACGCTGACGGCGTTGCGCTACATGAAGGAGACCGGGCTCACCCACGAGCAGCTCGCCGAGGTGGCGGTGGCGCAGCGGCGCTGGGCGCACCTGAACCCGCGGGCGATGTACCGGGACCTGATCACCGTGGACGACGTGCTGGCCTCGCGGCTGGTCGCCTACCCGTTCCACCTGCTGGAGTGCTGCCTGGTGACCGACGGGGGCGGGGCGCTGGTCGTCACGTCGCGGGAGCGGTCGCGGCGTGACCCGGTGCACCTGCTGGGCGCCGGTGAGGCGATGGACGCGCCGATGATCTCCCAGATGGAGGACTTCACCACGTCGAAGGGGTTCCGGCTGTCGGGCGAGGCGGCGTTCGCCGAGGCGGGCATCTCGCACGACGACGTGGACCATCTGATGGTGTACGACGCCTTCGCGCACGTGCCGATCTACGGGCTGGAGGATCTCGGGTTCGTCAAGCGGGGCGAGGCGGGCGCGTTCATCGCGGAGGGGCACACCTCGCCGGGCGGGCGGCTCCCGCTCAACACGAACGGCGGCGGCCTGTCGTACACCCATACCGGGATGTACGGGATGTTCGCCATCCAGGAGGCGGTCAGGCAGTTGCGCGGCGAGGCGGCGGCGCAGGTGCCGGGCGTGGAGGTGAGCGTGGTGCTGGGCAACGGCGGCATGTTCGCCTCGGCGGCGACGCTGGTGCTGGCCAACCGCTTGCCCTGATCCGCTGGCCGGGCATCGATCTTTCGTTCACGATGGGGGCGCGGATCCCCCAACACACGGAAGGTCGATGCCATGCGTGCACGCGCGTGGGCGGTGCTGGTCGCCGCCCTCCTGATGGCCCTGCCCGTGACCACTCCGGCGGCGGCGCAGGCGGTGGTGAGGTTCCACGCCGACTCCGGTGACTCCTGCCCGCACGGGGTCACCGGAGGCGTGCTGGACTGGCTGGAGGGCCCGGTGGTCAAGCCGACCGTGCGCGTCGAGGGCGCCCTGTCCGACACCGGGCCGCTGTCGTGGTGCACCGCGGACGGCCTGTACTCCCGGGCCACGTTCACCGCCTACGACGGCGCCGCCGTGGTCGACACCGAATCGGTGAAGGCCGACGACGGCGAGGTGTCGTTCACCTTCGAGCTGGCCGACCCGGCCGGGGTCGCCGGGATCGACCAGGTGGTGGTGCGCGTGTGCCGCTTCAGCAACACGCCGATCGGGATCAGCTACTGCGGCCCGGCCGCCACGTACCAGATGCCCTGAGGCGAGGGCTCGGCGCCGTCACTCGCCGATGGCGCCGAGCCGGGCGTGGCCCTTGAGCAGGTTGCGGGCGATGGTGCGGCGCTGGATCTCGTCGGTGCCCTCGAAGATGCGCAGCAGCCGCAGCTCCCGGTACCACCGCTCGATCGGCAGCTCCTTGGTGTAGCCCATGCCGCCGTGGATCTGCAGCACCCGGTCGACGACCTGGTTGGCCATCACGGCCCCGTTGAGCTTGGCGATCGAGGAGGCGTGCCGGGCGTCCATGCCCTCCTGCACCCGCCAGGCGGCGTACAGCGTGAGCCACTTGGCCGCCTCGATCTCCACCTGCGAGTCGGCGATCATCCACTGGATCGCCTGATACTCGGAGATCGCCTGCCCCATCGACTTGCGGATCTTGGCGTAGTCCACGGCCATGCCCAGCATGCGCTCGGCCGAGCCGATGGCCCGCGCCGGGATCATGTACCGGCCCTGCCCGATCCACTGCATGGCCAGCTCGAACCCCTTGCCGAGCTCGCCCAGGACGTTCTCCTCCGGCACCCGTACGTCCTCGAACACCAGGGAGGCGGGACCCCATTCGCCCATGGTGGGGATCGGCTCGGACTTCCAGCCCATGTCGCGGTCGACCAGGAAGCACGTCACCCCGTACGGCTCGGCCACGGCGAAGACCATGACGAAGTCGGCCTCGCTGCCGCCGGTGATGAACGTCTTCTCGCCGCTGATCAGCCATTCGGAGCCGTCGCGCACGGCGCGGGTGCGGATGTTGCGGGCGTCGGAGCCGGCGCCGGGTTCGGTGATGGCGAAGCAGGAGCGCCGCTCGCCCTCGATGGTGGGGATGAGGTAGCGCCGTTTCTGCTCCTCGTTGCCCGCGTAGAGGATGTTGTCGGCGCTGCCGCCGAAGCTGAACGGCACGAACGTCCGGCCGAGCTCCATCGCGATGATCGCGGACATGATCGGCCCGAGCGCGGCCCCGCCGTACTCCTCGGGCGTGTTGATGCCCCAGAAGCCCATCCGCTTGGCCTTGAGCCGCAGCTCGCGCAGCACGTCGGCGGGGACCCCCGGCAGGCCGGCGCGTTCGTTGCGCAGCACCTCGGGCTCCAGCGGCATGACCTCCTTCTCGACGAACGCCCGCACGGTGTCCCTGATCTGCCGTTCCTCGGTGCTGAGCGAGAAGTCCACGCCGCCTCCACATTTCTAGAACCGTCCTCTAGGAAGAGGTTCCACCGCCGGTCCGCGACGTGTCAAGAACATGATTCTAGAATTCGACGGAGTACGATGTCCTCCATGGCACGCAAGTCCTCCTGGGAGTGGAGCCGCACCGCCCAGACGCGCAAGAGCATGCTGCAGGCGGCGCGCGAGGTGTTCGGCGAGCACGGCTTCGCCGAGGCCAGCGTCTCGGAGGTGGTGGCCCGCGCCGGATCCAGCGTCGGCAGCCTCTACCACCACTTCGGCGGCAAGACCGAGCTGTTCCTGGCCCTCTACGAGGACCACCAGGCCGCCCACGAGCAGGCGTCGGCCACCAGCGTGTCGCGGGCCAAGCAGTCGGGCGTCTCCGACCCGGTCGAGCTGCTCATCGCCGGCGCCCGCGCCTACCTCGACGGCGCCTGGGAGCGCCGCGACCTGGTCAGGCTCTTCATCGACGGCGACGGCCCGCCCGGCTTCGAGCTGATCCGCCGCACCCGGGGCCGCGAGTGGGTGCGGCAGAACGCCGTGCTGCTCGGCGCCGGCGGCGACCCGCTCGACAGGTTCACGGTCGCGGTGCTGACCAGCATCATCGGCGAGGCCGCCCGCGAGGTCGCCACCAGCGACACCGAGGAGGAGGCGCGCGAGGTGGCCGAGGCGGCGATGGCCCTCATCCGCCGCCTCGACCCGCTCAAGCCCCTGAGCTGACCCCGGGGCTGATCACTGGCTGATGACTGCCCGGCCCCGGTCGATCACCACGGTCCCGTCGTCCTTCGCGGTGCGGAACAGCACGGCGGGCCCGTCCACCCAGATCGAAACCGTCAGCGACTCCCCGGGCAGGACGGGGCTGCTGAACCGCCCCGACATGGCGCGGAACCGCGCCGGGTCCGAGCCCGCCACCGCGTGCAGCAGCGCCCGCCCTGTGATCCCGTACGTGCACAGCCCGTGCAGGATCGGCCGGTCGAACCCGGCCCGCGCGGCGAACTCCGGGTCGGAGTGCAGCGGGTTGTAGTCGCCCGACAGCCGGTAGAGCAGCGCCTGGTCGGGCCGCGTCGGGTAGGTCACCTTGTGGTCGGGCGCCCGGTCCGGCGCCGCCCACTCCTCGCGGGGCCCGCGCTCGCCGCCGAAGCCGCCCTCGCCCCTGATGAAGACGGCGCTGCGGCTGGTGACGACCGGCTCGCCGCTGCCGGGATCGACGGCCAGCGCCTCGGTGGTGACCAGCGCGCCCGACCCCTTGTCGTAGATGCCGGTGACCTTCGACGTCGTACGCACCGCGCCCGCCGCCGGGAGCTCGCGGTGCAGCTCGAAGGACTGCTCGGCGTGGACGAGCATGGCCGGGTCGTAGTCGCCGAGCCGCCGCCCCGGCGCCTGGGCCGCGAGCACCGCGAACGTGGGCAGCACCCGCTGGCCCTTCTCGGTGGCGAAGGCCAGCTCGCCGGTGCCCGCGCCGACGCCGAGCGCGTACAGCATGGTGTCCTTGGCGGTCCACCTCCGCTCGTGGGGCTCGCCCTCGACGCCGACGACGGAGTGGTCGAGCGGCATGTCAGGCCTCCCGTCCGGGGATCTGGCCGTTGGTCAGCGCGTTCGGCGCCGCCTTGTCGACCAGCGCCGGGATGACCGCGCCGAGCTCGGCCGGGTCCCAGCGGCCGCCCTTGTCCACGGCCGGGCCGGCGTGCCAGCCCTCGGCCACGCTGATCACCCCGGCGCGCACGTTGAACACCCGGCCGGTGATGCCGCGCGCCTCCGCGCTCGACAGCCACACGACCAGCGGCGCGATGTCGTCGGCGTCGGCGTTCGCGCCGCTCGGGATGAGGCCCTCGGTCATGCGGGTCAGCGCGGCGGGCGCGATCGCGTTCACCGTGACGCCGTAGCGCTCCAGCTCCCTGGCGGCGATCACGGTCAGCCCGGCGATGCCCGCCTTGGCCGCGCCGTAGTTGCCCTGGCCGGGGTTGCCGTAGATGCCGGAGGACGAGGTGGTGTTGATGATCCGGGCGTCGACCGCCTCGCCCGCCTTGGCCTTGCCCCGCCAGTAGGCGGCCGCGTGCCGCAGCGGCGCGAACGTGCCGCGCAGGTGGACCCGGATGACCGCGTCCCACTCCTCGGCCGACATGTTGACCAGCATGCGGTCGCGCAGGATGCCGGCGTTGTTGACCAGCACGTGCAGGTCGCCGAAGCGCTCGATCGCGGCCCGGACCAGCCGTTCGGCGCCGTCGAAGTCCGAGACGTCCTCGCCGTTGACGATCGCCTCCCCGCCCAGGGCCTCGATCTCGGCGACGACCTCGGCGGCGGCGCCGGACGAGCCGGTCCCGTCCACCTCGGCGCCCAGGTCGTTGACCACCACCTTGGCCCCCTGCCTGGCGAACTCCAGGGCGTGGCCGCGCCCGATGCCCCTGGCCGCGCCCGTGACGATCACCACGCGGCCGTCGACGATCCCGCTCATGTGTCTCCTCGCTCCTTCGCAGACGATGCGAACAAAATTCTAGTAACCAAATCTAGAAATGGTAGGCCCAGGCCACGACGGACCTCACGCACCGACCCGGTAGCGTTTGTCCCGTGGTTCAACACTCCCTCGCACAGCGGCACGTCTTCCTTCGCATGGTGAGATTCGCGGACATCGACTCCCAAGGACATGTGAACAATGTCCGCTTCCTCGACTACCTGGAGGACGCCCGCTGGGGGATGTTGCACGTCGACCCGTTCAAGGCGGGTGAGGTGCCGTTCAAGGGCCTGGTCGTGTCCCGCCACGAGATCGACTACCGCCGCCCGCTCGGCTACCGCGCCGAGCCCGTCCGCGTCGAGACCTGGGTCACCGAGATCCGGCCGGTCCGCTTCACGCTCAGCTACGAGATCCGCGACGACGACGACCTGTACGTGACCGCGAGCTCGGTGCTCGTCGCCTACGACGTGGAGCGCGAGGCCCCGCGCCGGCTCACCGCCGACGAGCTGGCCTACCTCAAGCGCTTCGCTTGAGCGAGCCGACCCCGCGGCGCTGGCTGATGCTGGCCCTGGGGGTCAACGCGCACGCCGGCGTCACCCTGGGCCTGTCCGGGCTGCCCCTGGTCATCCCGGACATCCAACGCCATTTCGGTGTCTCCCTGCCGGTCGCCGGCATCATCGGCAACGCGCCGGGCATCGGCGTGCTGTTCGCGCTGGTGGCCTGGGGCTGGCTGGCCGACCGGCACGGCGAGCGGCTGGTCCTGGGCGTCGGCGTCGGGCTGGCCGGGCTGCTGTTCGCCGCCGTCTCACTCGCCGAGCGGACCTGGGCCGTGGTCGTGCTGCTCGCGCTGGCCGGGGCCGCGGGCTGCGCCGCCCTGGTCGGCGGCGGGCGGATCGTGCTGGGCTGGTTCGAGCCGCCCGAACGCGGCGTCGCCATGGGCGTGCGCCAGGTGTCCTACACGCTCGGCATGGCCGTCGCCGCGTTCCTGCTGCCGCCCGTGGCGCGGGCCCACGGGATCTCCGGCGTCCTCATGGCCTGCGCGGGCGTGTGCCTGCTGGCAGCCGTCCTGGCCGCGCTCTTCCTGGCCGAGCCGCCGCACGCCCGCACCCGGGTCGTCGCCGCGCCCGCCGGCTCCCCGTACAGCCGGCCCGCGCTCTGGCGCGTGCACGCCACCAGCGCGCTGCACGCGGTGCCCCAGGTGATCGTCGGCACCTACGGCGTGGCCTGCCTGGTCAACCTGTACGGGTGGGGCGGGGTGGACGCCGGGTGGCTGTTCGGCTTCGCGGCCATCGGCGGCGCGATCACCAGGGTCGCCGTCGGCCGCTGGTCCGACGTGAGCGGGCTGCGCATGGCCCCGCTGCGGCTGCTCACCTACGCCACGGTCGCCGTGCTGGCCCTGCTGGTCCCGGCCACGCTCACCGGGTCCTGGCTGGGCTCGGCCGCGCTGGCCGCGGGCGCGGTGATCACCGTCGCGGGCAACGGGCTCGCCTACCTCAAGGCGGGCGAGCTCGCCGGGCCCGCGGCGGCCGGCCGCGTGCTGGGCCTGCACAACACCGTCCAGAACGTGGTCCTGCTGGCCGTGGCGCCGCTGGCCGGACTGCTGATCACCAGCTCCGGCTACTGGGCGGCCTTCGCGGCCGGCCTCGCGTGCGCGCTGCTCTCCATCCCGGTCATCCCGGTACGCGACGAGAAGAGGGAAACTAGCTGACCTGGCGCTGCAGCCACACCGCGTGATCCGGAGGCAGCAGGCCGCCCTCGACCGGGCCGGTGGCCAGCAGCACGTTCTCGTGGGGCGGCAGCCGTACCGGACGGGTGCCGCAGTTGAGCGCGCACACCAGCGGCCCGCGCGCGAACACCAGCGCGTCCTCGTCCGAGGCGAGCCACTCCAGCTCGTACGGGATCGTGCGGACCAGCTCGCGGCGGCAGGCCAGGGCGCGCCGGTAGAACTCCAGCGTCGAGCCGGGGTCGCCGGTCTGGCTCGCCACGCTGAGCGCCGCGAACGAGCCGGGCTGCGGCAGCCACGGCGTCACGCCCTCGGGCGAGAACCCGAAGGAGTCGCCGCCGGGGGACCAGGGCATCGGCACCCGGCAGCCGTCCCGGCCCGGCAGCTTGCCCTCCGACTGGATGAACACCGGGTCCTGCCGCGCCTCCGGTGGAATGTCCTGTACCTGGGGGAGGCCCAGTTCCTCCCCCTGGTAGAGATATGCCGACCCGGGCAGCGCAAGCATGGCGAGCAATGCGGCTTTCGCCCGGGAAAGTCCGGTCCCGGGGTCGGCGGTCTCGTACCGGGTGACGTGCCGCACGACGTCATGGTTGGACAGCACCCAGGTGGCGAACGGCACCGTCGCCAGCGTCTCGTCGATGACCTTCCGGAACGCCGTCGCCGACCAGGGCGCCTGGAGCCAGGCGAAGTTGAAGCTCTGCTGCAGCTCGTCCGGCCGCACGTACAGCGCCAGATCCTCCAGGGTGTCGGTCCACACCTCGCCCACGGCCATCCGCTCGCCCGGGTAGCTGTCGAGCAGCTCGCGCCACTCCCGGTAGACGCCGTGCACCTCCGGCTGCCCCCACACCGGCGAGTCCGACATGAACGACTGGTCCTCGACGTCCGGCAGCCCCTCGGCCTTGAACAGCCCCATCGCCACGTCGATGCGGAACCCGTCGACGCCCCGGTCCAGCCAGAACCGCAGGATGTCCAGGAACTCCGCGCGCACCTCGGGGTTGCGCCAGTTGAAGTCGGGCTGCCCCGGGGCGAACAGGTGCAGGTACCAGCTCCCGTCCGGCAACCGCGTCCACGCCGGGCCGCTGAAGGTCGACTGCCAGTTGTTGGGCCGGTCGCGGAAGATGTAGCGGTCGCGGCCCTCGCCGCGCAGCGCCGCCTGGAACCAGGGGTGCGCCTCGGAGCTGTGGTTGGGCACGATGTCGACCAGCACCCGCAGCCCGAGCGCGTGCGCGTCGGCCACCAGCGCGTCGAAGTCGGCCAGCGAGCCGAACAGCGGATCGACGTCGCGGTAGTCGGCCACGTCGTAGCCGCCGTCGGCCATGGGGGAGGTGTAGAAGGGGGTGAGCCAGACGGCGTCGACGCCCAGCTCCTTCAGATGGGTCAGGCGCTCGCGCGCGCCGGCCAGATCGCCGACGCCGTCTCCCGAGGCGTCGGCGAAGCTGCGAACGTAGATCTCATAGACGACGGCGTCGCGCCACCAGGGGATGTCCATGTGGCGTGTCATGCCCGTTATGCAGGGGAGTTCACCAAGCTCTGCGCCGCGTACACGAGGTAGTCCCACAGGCGCTTGTCCTGGTCCTCGGGCAGCTCCAGCGAGTCGACGGCGTCGCGCATGTGCTTGAGCCACGCGTCACGCTCGGCCTCGCCGATCACGAACGGCACGTGCCGCATCCGCAGCCGGGGGTGGCCGCGCTGCTGGCTGTAGGTGTTGGGGCCGCCCCAGTACTGGATCAGGAAGCCGCGCAGCCGGTCTTCGGCGCCCGTGAGGTCTTCCTCCGGGTAGAGCGGGCGCAGCAGCGGGTCGTCGGCCACCCCTTCGTAGAAACGGTGGACGAGACGCCGGAACGTCTCCTCACCCCCGACGGCCTCATAGAAGGAGATCTCAGTCACGTCTCCAGCCTATGCGTTGGGGACCATGGCGATGCCCGCGGAGTCGAGCGCCGCCTTCACCCGCACCCTCAGCTCACGCGCCACCGGAGCCTGCTGCGCGGGCAGGGTCTTGGCCGCCAGGCGGAACACCAGCATGCTGTCGGAGAGCTGCTCCACGCCGAACACCTCCGGCGGCTCCACGATCTTCGACTCGCGGAACTCGGAGTCGGCCCAGATCTCCTCGGCCACCTGCTCCAGGATCAGCCGGACGGTGGTGATGTCGCTGTCGTAGCCGACCGGGACGTCCATGTAGGCGCGCGACCAGCCCTGCGACTCGTTGCCGACGCGGGTGATGGTGCCGTTGCGCACGTACCAGACCCGGCCGTCGGCGTCGCGCAGCCGGGTCACGCGCAGGGTGACCGCCTCGACCGTGCCCACCGCGGCGCCCGCGTCGATCACGTCGCCGACCCCGTACTGGTCCTCCAGCAGCATGAACATGCCGGCGATGAAGTCCTTGACCAGCTCCTGCGCGCCGAAGCCGATGGCCACGCCGAGGATGCCGACGCTGGTGAGCAGCGGCGCGATGGGGATCGTCAGCCGGTCGAGCACGGTCAGCACCGTGGTGCCGAGGATCACGATGGTGGCGACGTGCTTGAGCACCGAGCCCATCGTCTCGGCGCGCTGCCTGCGGCGCTCGTGCAGCAGGGCGTCGATGCCCTCGGGCGCGGGCCCGCGCCGGAAGCGGCTGGCCAGCGAGCTGCGGGTGGCGGCGCGGTTGACGACCCTGGTGATCAGCCGGTGCGCGATGTTGCGGATCACGAAGCCGATGATCAGGATCAGCGCGATCGTGATCGCGCTGGCCACGAACGGGGCCCAGGTCGCGTTCTGGAACCAGCCGACCAGGGCCTTGCAGAGGAACGTGTCCGCGTTGCAGATGTCCGCCATCTGGCTGCCTACCTTGTCCAAATCGGGCAGTCCGGTCGATTCCGGAGTCTTTGGCGGCGGGGACAGCACGAGCACGGAGGGGCCCTCCTAGGAAGCGGTTCGGTCGGCGGCATAGGGCCGATTCGCCCCAAAAGATACCGCCGACCGAACCGGCCGCCGTCACATCACGCCGGGGAAGACGGGGTCGCCGGGCACCTGGGCCGCGGAGGGCGGTGCCTGACGCTCCGATGACGGACGGCTCGGACGGGACGCGCACCCGGAAGCGCGTCCCGTTCCGTTTCCGGGGAGGGGGTCCCCGACGTCTCCCGGGACTGCCCGGGAGACGTGGTCTGGTTACTCTCTGTGATGGCCGGAGCCGGCGGGGTGGCCAGAGGCCCCCGGAGCCGGGGACCCTCCGCACCGGCCGCCCCGCCGGCTCCGTGGAGCCGCCGTGGGGACGGTGAACCGCGGTGGCTGCGCTCCACCGGGATCACCGCCCTGTCACTCCCCCACGGCGGCGAGCACGCGGGCGACCTTGGTCGCCGCGCCGGCCGGATCGTCGACGGTGTGCATCCGCTCCCCCCAGGACCAGCAGTACCACCAGTCCGGCAGGTCGGCGGCCTGCGCCGGCCGACAGGTGACGTTCTCGGTCAGGCTCGTCGCGTTCGGATTGATCACGCGGACGAAAACGCGTCCACTCTGTGTTCTGACCACTCGCGCGAGCAAGCCGCGGGCGTCGAGTTCGGACACCAGACGCTCCAAATGCCCGAAGTTGTCGTCCCCCACCTTTCGTCCCTCCCTGTGATTCCGGAACCGGTGCGCCAAAGATGACTCATGGCGGCGGGCGGCGCAACGCGGCCCTCTGCTCACAGGGAGTTGCCTTCTCACCCGGGGGATGTAAGAAACAGTCCGCGGTAGGACGATCCTTAACCGTAAGCTTCAGAAGAGCGTTTTCTTCCTGTCATCAATAGTCCATAGTCGTGGTTAGGCGGACTGCAACCTAGACGCTACTCAGAGTGACTAGGCTGTGAGCCGGTCAGGACTCAGCGTGAGAGGGGCCGGGATGTCCGGCAGACAGCACAGGGAAACGGAGCAGGCACGGCGGATCAGGGCCAAGGGCCTTGCCGTCGGGCGCACCGCTGCCCAGATCGCTGAAGAGATCTACGAGGCGTGCAGCGCCCAGTACGGCACGACCCGGGTCAAGGCTCAGCGGCTGGCGTGCGGCATCGCGCTGGCCGACGTCATCGAGCAGATCCGGGCGTTGTTCCAGCGTGACGACAAGGCGGCGCCGGGCATCGGCGAGACGCTGCTGTCGGCCTACGAGAGCGGGCTGAAACGCCCCGGCCCCGAATACCTGCACTACCTGTGCACCGTCTACCGGGTGGAGCCGGCCGCGCTCGGCTTCGACGGGCCGTGCATCTGCGGCCACAACCACCGGATGCCGGGCACGGTGGCCCTCGATCTGGAGGGGCGGCACGGCGCCGCGCTGGCGGTGCCGCCGGATCTGCCGAAGCCCTCGGCGCATCCGGACCGGATCTCCGACAGCGAAGAGGATGAGAACATCCTCCGGCGCACGCTTTTACAGCTTCTGTCCAGCGATCCGAGCGAGGCCAAGCTCGACGGGCCGGTGCTCGGCGCCTGTGAAGGCATCCGGCGGCGGATGGACTACACGCTCGTGTCGGCCACCGTCTCCCCGGCGATGCTCGACCAGTGGGAGGAGGCGACGCTCGCGTTCGGCCGGCAATACACGACCACGGCTCCGCTCCGGCTGCTGTGCGACGTGCTGCTGGAGCTGAGCGCCGTGCGCAACGCGATGTCGCGGCGGCAGCCGATCGACCTCCAGGAGCGCCTGTGCCGCATGGCCGCGCAGCTCGCCGGGCTGAGCGGAATGATCATGATAAACCTCGGTGACCAGCGGCTCGCCCGCTCGTTCTTCCGCACCGGGCGCACGGCCGCCGACGAGACCGGCGACCGCGCCCTGCGCGCCTGGGTGACCGCCCGCGAAGCGCTCGTCCCGCTCTACTACGGCGACGCCCGCGAAGCGCTCACGCTGGCCAAGAAGAGCCGCGACCTGGCCGGCCAGACGCCCTGCGTCGCCCAGGCGATGGCGCCGGTCGTCGAGGCCAGGGCGCTGGCCATGCTGTCGGGCACCGACAGTAAGAAGGAGGTCGTCGACCAGGCCAAGCGGGCGCTGGCCCGGGCCCGCAGCGCGTTCGCCCACATGAAGACCGACGACCAGGAGGACATGGCGTTCGGCTACACCGAGAAGCAGCTCTACTTCTACCAGGGCGACGTGCTCACCAAGCTCGGCCAGACCCTGGAGGCCGAGGTCGTCCTCGACCAGGCCCTCGACAAGTATCAGGACCACATCCTCGACCAGACGCTGATCAGGTTCGACCGGGCGCAGTGCCGCGTCATCGAGGGCGACCTCGACGACGCGATCAGGATCGGCCGGGAGGCGCTGCGGCTGCTCGGGCCCGAATACCGCACCGACTTCATCATGCGGCCGGCGATGGCGCTGGAGCAGGCGATCGTCGCCAAGAACCCCAACCACCCGGACCTGCCGGCCTTCAGGGAGGAGCTGCGGCAGCCCCGCCAGCTCCACAAGGAAGGGAGTGGCGGTGCATGAGTCTCCGGATACGCCGCTACCGCTGGTCTGACCTCGACACCATCCAGACCCTGCACAAGATCTGCCTCGCCGAGGTGGGCCTGACGCCGGGCGACGGTGTCTACTACGACGACGACTTCCCCCGCATCCAGGAGCTCTACCTGGCGTGCGGGGGCGACTTCCTCGTCGGCGAGGCCGACTCGCACGTGGTCGCCATGGGCGGCCTCAAGCCGGTCGACACGGAGACGGCCGAGGTGTGCCGGCTCCGTGTCCACCCGGCGCACCAGCGGCGCGGTTTCGGCGCCGCCATGCTGTCGGCGCTGGAGGCCCGGGCCGTCGAGCTCGGCTTCCGCTGCCTGCGCGGCGACACCACGCTCAACCAGGGGGCCGCCCTGGCCCTGTACGCCCGTCAGGGCTGGCGTGAGACCTCCCGCCGCCAGATCGGCCCGCTCACCGTCGTCTACGGTGAGAAGCGCCTCGTCCCGGCGACCGTCGAGCTGTAGCTCCGGTCCGCCCCTCCCGGACGCGCCACCTGCCTTGTTCCCCGCCTCTCCGGACGGTGCCGGAGGGGCGCGGCGATATGGAGGGGAATCGGCGTTTCGGCTGAGCCAGAGGATAAGGTTGCCCGGTCCTTCGAGTGAGGGTCTTCACTCCAGGTGGTAGAGGAACATCACCAGACGCTGCCTGTACTCCGGCGGCTTCACATCGTAGTGGCATGCTTCCTGGCATGGCAGTCGTGCCCGCTCCCCGCCCCCTTACGGGAGCCGTGCTTCTGTTGTTCGTCAGCGCCGCATGGGGGTCGGCGTTCCCGCTGATGAAGGATCTCATCGAGCGGTTACCGGTGGACGACCTGCTCGCCGAGCGCTACTCGCTGGCGGCCGTCACGCTGCTGCTCATCCGGCCCCGCTGCCTGCGCGGGCTGTCACGGGGGACGTGGGTCAACGGGATCGTCCTGGGGGTCATGTTCGGGGTCGGGCAGGCGGCGCAGGCCGTCGCGCTGGACAGCCTGTCGGCGTCCGTGTCGGGGTTCGCCGTCGGCTGCAACGTGGTGATCACGCCGCTGATGGCGCTGGCGCTGTTCCGGGTCCGGGTGCCGGTGCGGGTCTGGATCGGGGTGGGGCTCGCGCTGGCCGGGATGACCGTGTTCACGCTGCTGCGCAACTCGGAGGACCACCCTGTCGAGATGCTGGCGCTCGGCGTGACGCTCTCGGCCGCGGCGCTCTACTCGGGCCACACGCTGATGCTGGCGCGGCTGTCGAGGAAGGGCGAGGGCTTCAACGCCTACGCGCTGACCGTCATCCAGCTCGGCTCCATCGGGGCGCTGACGGGCGTGCTGGCGGTGCGCGACGGGGTCTCGCTGCCGGCGTCCGTGCCCGACTGGGCGGTGCTCGCGCACCTGTCGGTCATCTCCTGCGCGCTGGGCTTCCTGGCTCGCTCGTACGGCCAGGCGCACGTGCCCGCGGTGCCCAGTGCGGTGCTGATGTCGTCGCAGCCGTTCTGGGTGGCGGCGATCGCCGTGATCTGGTTCGACGAGGCGCTCGGCTGGAGCATGGTGGTGGGCGGCGGGCTGATGGCGGTCTCGATGCTGCTCGCGGTGCCGTCGTCCGGCGCGGTCGACGAGACCGACGCCGAGCGCCGCCGCCTGCTCGTGGTGTCGCGGCGGGCCTCGCGGGTGCTGGGCGAGCTCAAGGTCAGGCGCGGCGACCCGCTGAACCTGTCGGGCGAGGTCGCCCCGGTGCTCGTCAAGCGCTCGTGCGCGAGCATCGGGCAATGTCCGCGGACCGAGCATTCGCTCAAGGGCGTGCGCGAGCCGAGCCTGGAGCGGCTGATCGAACGCGCGACTTTGATCGTGCGTTCCAAGAATCTTTCGCCTCCCGGCTGCTGCCAATCGGTGACCTTGCTGGGCCGATGCCTGTGCGAGCTGATGGCGGAATCCGAAGAAAGGGGATCTTCTCGGCCTTTGCCCGGCTGGTTTCGCCCCCAATAGGCACAAATCACCACAAAACTAAGAGCACAACTGGCTATTATGCCCTCACTTATTCATCGTTAATCTTGATAATCGGTGGAGTGTCCGAATAATAGAATTACCCCCAGTGGAGAGGTGCACCATGAAACGCATCGCCGTCCGCAAGCCCGGTACCGCGCGGTTGGGTGGGACCTCCAGCGTCATTCACAAGGGGTGATCGAGGAAAGGTCCCACCTCGAGGTCGTGGGCGGTCCGTCCGCCCGCACGCGAGAGGCGCGGCCGCTGATGCCGATGATCGACGGGCATCGGCGGCCGCGCGGTCCTTACACCGTGGGAGCAGCGCTGCTGGCCCACCTGGTCCCGGCCGTTTTGGAACGGTCCGCCGACCTGGTGGCCCGCCACGACATCGAGATCCGCGCCGTCGCGCCCGAGCTGCGGCGCCTGGTGCCCGCCCGGCGGGTGACCGTCGACGCGGGCCTGCCCGAGGACGAGCGCATCCTGGTGCCCGCCCCCCGCCGCACGCTCCGGCTGGCCAACGGGATCGCCGAGTTCGTCCGTACGGCCGTGCCGCCCGGCCACGACCTGGCCGTCTGCAACGGCGACCAGGCCGATCCCACCGACGTCGAGCTGATCGGCGTGCTGATGCGCCGCGTGCCGCCCGCCACGCTGGCCATCACCCTCTACTCCGGCGGCCCCGAACCGCCTCCCGACACCCGTGACGCCGCCGAGCTGTGGACCCTCGTGGACCGGTGCGTGCACGAGGGGTTCCTGCACGCGGTGGCCGAGCTGGCCGGGCGCGGGCTGACGCTGTGCGAGCCGGGCGGCGAGCAGTGGTGGCGGTTCGCGCAGCGGGCCGCGACGGCGCTCGGCGGGCTCGGGCGGCGGGAGGAGGCGCGGGAGCTGTGGGAGCAGGCCCGCCGCGCCAGTCATGACCCGGCCGTGCACGCCGCGAGCGCGTACGGGCTGGCCATGCTGGACGCCCGTGACCCCGACCCCGAGCGGCGCGACCTGGGCCGGGCCCGGGGCTGGATCAACGAGGCGATCGCCATCTCGACGCTGCTGCCCGACCCGGCGCAGCGGGCGTTCAAGCTCGGCTTCGACCGTAACGGGCTGGCGCTGATCGAGTTCAGGCAGGGGCGGCCCGACCGGGCGCTGGCGCTGGTCGAGTCGGCCATCGAGCTGGCCCGCGAGCTGGGGGAGCGGCATCCGGTGCACCGCATGGTGCTGCTGGCCAACCGGGCGCAACTGCTGGCGGCGACGGGCCGGGCCAAGGAGGCGCTGGAGGACTACGCCGCCGCGATCGCGATCGACCCGATGTTCCCCGACCACTACCTGGACCGCGGGAACCTGCTGGCCAGGCTGGGCCGCGACGCCGAGGCGCTGGCCGACTACGAGACGGCGCTGCGGGTGGGGCCGCCGCTGCCGGAGGCGCACTACAACCGGGCGGAGCTGCGCATCGCCGCCGGTGACGTGGAGGGGGCGCTGGCCGACCTGGGCCGGGTCGTCGAGCTCGACCCGTCCTTCGTGGACGCCTACGTCAACCGCGCCGGGCTGCTGGCCGCGCTCGAACGCGACGACGAGGCCAGGGCCGACGTCACGGCCGGGCTGGCGCTGAAGCCGGACAGCCCGCACCTGCTCACGGTGCTCGGCCAGCTCGAGACCGCCGCCGGGCGCCTGCCGGAGGCCAGGCGGGCGCTCGACGCGGCCATCGGCCTGGCCCCCGGGCTGGCCGCCGCGTGGGGCAACCGGGGCGTGCTCCGCTACGAGGCGGGCGACCTCGCGGGCGCGGTCGCGGACCTGACCCAGGCGATCACGCTGGAGCCGCAGCCCGACCTGTACGCCAACCGCGCCGTCGCGCTGCGGGCGCTGGGCCGCACGGCCGAGGCCGAGGCGGACGACGAGCGCGCCTCCCGGTGACATCATGGCCGCATGGCAGGACGAACCGGGCGATCCGCAGGGGTGTACGCGGCACTCGGGCTCCTCTGGTGGGCCACGATCCGGCTCGCCCGGAGGGGGATGTCCTGCGGCGACTGGCCGTGCCTGGCTCCCAGCGTCGCCGCGCTCGTCCTCATCACCGCGGCGTTCCTGGCGGGGGCCGCCTGGGTGCTGGGCCGCGTGGGGGTCGCGCACGGCCGCCGGGTGGCGGTGCGGGCCGCCTGGACGCTCGCGGTTCTCCGGCTCGCCGGCGAGGCGCTGCCGTCGTGGACCGCCTCCTGGCCGCAGGCCGTCACCGCGGCGGCGGCGTTCGCGGTCGCGGGCGGCGCCGCCGGGTTCGCCACCACGCCCGGCCTGGCCGCCCGGTGGCGGCGGCTGACCGCGTTCGGGGTGCTGGCGCTGGTGCCGCTCGCCCTGATGGCGATCTGGCTCCGCGCGCCACTCTGAATGCCGCCGGAATCCGGTTACGGTGGGCGGGTGGGCTTCAACGCGCTGCTACGTGATCTGCAACGAGGAGCCGGCGCCCAGGCGGCCGGCATCAGCCGGGGCCACGGCGGCCCGCCCGCGCGCACCGTCGCCGTCAGGTCGGGGCCGCACCGGCTGCGCTGCGCCTCGCTGCTCAAGCCGCTGTACGCCTGGGTGACGGCCGGGCGCATCCCCGACGCCGAGCGCTGGCGCCGCCACGCCGAGCCTGCCGTGGTGGTCTCGTCCAACGCCGACACCCGCAGCCTGTGGCTCGCCGTCGGGCCGCTGGTCATCCTCGACGACATCTACCAGCGCACCGGCGTCGCCTGGTCGATGCACAACGGCGACCCGTCGCGGTTCGGCTCCGTCGAGGTGGCCGCCGAGGAGGTCGCCACCGCCTACGCCGCGCTCGCCCAGGCGGCGCTGGCCGGCGACCCGGTCGCGGGCGACGTGCTGGAGTGGATGCGCCGGGTGGAGGGCTCGCAGGCGTTCGGCGCGCGCGAGGTGCTGGAGGCGCCGGAGGCCGGGGTCAAGTGCGGCTGGTTCGGCGAGCCGGACGAGACGTGCCTGCGCACCCACGCGGTCGCCGTGCTGCCCAGCGGCGGCACCCGGGCCACGGTCGTGGTCGCGCTCACCGCCCAGCCCTACACCGACGCGCACGAGCGCGAGACCTACCACGCCAGGGCGGCCGAGGGGCAGCCGGTCGAGGGCGAGCACGAGCGGATAGCGGGGCCGCTGCTGCGCGCCCTGATGGCCGAGACGCTGGCCGAGCTGGGCTACCGCGACACGCCCTGACCCAGCTCGGCGACCACCGCGGCCAGCGTGGGCGGGTCGACCCGCTCGGGCAGCTCCCGGGCCCACAGGTGGCCGAGATAGGCCTCGCGCTCCTCCGGGGTGAGATCGCGCGGCTGGACCGGCGGCCGGGCGGCGTCGAAGCGCGCCAGGAAGAACGCCTCGGTCTTGACGTAGCGCACACCCAGCCAGGTGAAGTCGCGCTCGACCGCGACGTGCCGGTCCAGCACGGCCGAGCCCGGCAGCCCGGTCTCCTCGGTCAGCTCCCGCCTGGCCGCCTCCAGTGGCGTCTCGCCCGGGTCGAGCCCGCCGCCCGGCGGCTCCCACACGTCCTGGCCGCTGACCTTGTCGTACCAGTGCATGAGCAGCACCCGGCCGTCGCGGTCGAGGCAGACGACCCGGGCGGCGGGGCGGTCGCTGGTGAGCTCCATCCGGTCAGCGTTTCATGGCTCCGTCCGCTATGGCATCGGCGGCCTCGCTGATCGCGATGCCGACGATCTCCAGGCGGCGGACGAGCTCGCGCTCCTTCATCGCCTCGGCCGTCAGCTCGCCGGAGAAGATGCGCGAGATCTCGTACTGGTACATGCGCCGGATCGCGCTGCCCGTCTTCTTGGCCTCCAGCGCGTCCTGCACCACGGCCGACGGGCTGGAGACCAGGTCGCGCACCGCGTTCTCCAGCGCGTCGATGCCGACGATGACCTGGTCGAGCAGGGGCGTGAAGCGGATCTGGTCCTTCACCTGGTACAGGTGCGACTCGCGGACGAAGTCGCGCAGCGAGTCGAGCACGTCGTCGATCGAGCGTGACAGCCGGAACAGGTCCTCCCGGTCGATGGGCGTGACCAGGGCCGACTTGAGCTCCTCGACCAGGCGGCGGCGCTCCTCGTCGCCCAGGTGCTCGATCGAGCGCATCTGCTCGTGCGCGCCCGTCCTGCCCACCTCGCCGCCGATCATCGCCATGGCCAGCCAGGCGCCCTCCTTGGTCGCCGCCAGCTGGCCGAGCAGCGCTTCGGACAGCGCGCTGTCCATCCGCCCGGCCAGCAGGTCCCGGATCCGGCGCAGCCGCCTCACCCCGCAACTCCCTTCCCCGCGTACGCCGCCAGTGCCGCGAGCGCCGCGCTGGCCGGCAGCGTCAGCAGCCACGCGGTCACGATCTTGACGGCGGCGTACCAGCGGACCCGGCCGCCGCCGTGGTTGACTCCGGCGCCGATCAGCCCGCCGGCGATGGCCTGGGTCATGCTCACCGGCATGCCGAGGGCCGAGCAGCCCAGCACCGCGGCCCCGGCCGACAGCTCCGCCGACACCCCGTGCAGCGGGCGGAAGGCGATGATCTCCCGGCTGAGCGTGCGGCCCGCCTTGGGCAGGCCGTACAGGGCGCCGAGGCCGAACAGGACGGCCACCAGCGACGTGTACGGCAGCGGCGTGCCGGAGAAGCCGAGCGCGATCATGAAGACGGCGAGCATCTTCTGCCCGTCGTTGGCCGCGTACGCGACGGTCTGGAGCAGGAAGCCGGCCCGGTGCCAGTTCCACAGGCCGCGCGCGGTGGTGAGCTTGAGCAGCAGCACGGTCATCGCCCAGGCCAGCAGCCCGCCGACGACGGGGGCGGCCAGGCCGAAGGCGAGCACGAGCGCGACGGACCCGCCCGAGACCGGCAGCCCCCAGCCGAGCCCGGCCCCGGTGAGGCCGCCGACGACGGCCAGCGTGAGGCTGGTCGGCCGGCCCTTGGCGCTGAGCACGAGCACCACGGTCAGCGCGCTGACCACGGCGATGATGGTGGCGATCCGGCCGCCGGGGCCGTCGAAGGTGGCCAGCCGCGTCACGAACGTCAGCGCCACCTGGTGCGTGACGAGCGGGACGAGCGCGACGAGCACGACGAGCGTGAGGATGCCCGTGACGGGCCGGACCGTGGGCAGCTTGAGGCCGGTGGCCAGCAGCGCCCCGCCGTCGTTCATCCCGGTCACGACGGCGAACAGGCCCGCGATCGCGACCAGCACCACCGCGTCGAGCGGCACACACACCCCCTGGCAAGAAACGTCCGTAATGTCCTAATACCTACCCAAGATCGGGTGGATCAGCGCACCCGCCCGGCCGGTAGGCTCTGACCACCATGAACGCTGCCGAATACGTCCTCACGCTGTCCTGCCCGGACCGCCCCGGGGTGGTGGCCGCCGTCGCCGGCCTCCTGGCGCGGCACGGCTGCAACATCACCGAGAGCCAGCAGTTCGGCGACCGGGAGCAGGCGCGCTTCTTCATGCGTGTGCAGTTCACCGCCACGCTGCCCGGCGACGAGGTGCGCGCCGCGTTCGCCGCGCTGGCGCCGGAGTTCGGCATGCAGGTCCAGCTCCGCGACACGGCCACCAGGCCGCGCGTGCTCATCATGGTCAGCAAGTTCGACCACTGCCTCAACGACCTGCTCTACCGGGTGCGCTCCGGCAGCCTCGACATCGAGATCGCCGCCGTCGTCTCCAACCACCCCGACCTGCGCCCGCTCACCCAGTCGCACGGCATCGACTACCACCACCTGCCCGTCACCCCCGACACCAAGCCCAGGCAGGAGGCCGAGGTGCTGGCGCTGGTCGAGCACTACCGGATCGACCTGGTCGTGCTGGCCCGCTACATGCAGGTGCTGTCGGAGGACCTGTGCGCCAAGCTCGCCGGGCGGGCGATCAACATCCACCACTCGTTCCTGCCGTCGTTCAAGGGCGCAAGGCCCTACCACCAGGCCCACGGGCGCGGCGTCAAGCTCATCGGCGCCACCGCCCACTACGTCACCTCCGACCTCGACGAGGGGCCGATCATCGAGCAGGAGGTGGCCAGGGTCAACCACAGCCACTCGCCCGAGGACCTGGCCGCCATCGGCCGCGACGTGGAGTGCACGGCCCTGGCCAGAGCCGTGAAATGGCACGCCGAGCAGCGGGTTCTTCTTGACGGACACAAGACCGTCGTCTTCCCCCGCTGACGTTAACCGGCCGCCGGAGGGGGCACGGCGACGGCATGCCAGAACAACCGAACTCCACGCCGCCGGCCCAGGACCAGCCCTACCCCGGACACACCGGGCAGATGGCGCCCGAGCCGCGCGACGAGATGCGCGGCTACACCGGCCGCGGCCTGCTCGACGGCAAGCGCGCGCTGGTGACCGGAGGCGACTCCGGCATCGGCCGGGCGGTCTGCGTCGCCTTCGCCAAGGAGGGCGCCGACGTGGCCATCGCCTATCTGAGCGAGCACGAGGACGCCAACCACACCAGGAAGCTCGTCGAGGAGGCCGGGCGGCGCTGCGTGCTCATCCCCGGCGACCTCGCCGACCGCGACAACTGCCTGCAAGCCGTCGAACGGGCCGTCTCCGAGCTCGGCGGCCTGGACATCGTCGTCAACAACGTCGCCTACCAGGCCCCGGTCGACTCGCTCGACGAGCTGACCGACGAGCAGTGGGAGCACACGTTCGCCGTCAACATCCACAGCTACTACCGGGTGACCAAGGCCGCCCTGCCGCACCTGCGCGAGGGCGCCGCCATCATCAACACCTCCTCCATCAACGGGCTGCGCGGCAACAAGACGCTCATCGACTACGCCGCCACGAAGGGGGCGATCAACGCCTTCACCTACTCGATGGCCCAGAACCTGGTCGAACGCGGCATCCGGGTCAACGCCGTGGCTCCCGGCCCGGTCTGGACCCCGCTCATCCCCGCCACGTTCCCGCCGGAGAAGGTCGACGAGTTCGGCAAGCAGGTGCCGATGAAGCGGGCGGCCGACCCCGACGAGATCGCGCCCTCGTACGTCTTCTTCGCCGCCGAACGGCTCTCCTCGTACTACACCGGCGAGATCCTGGCGCCGATCGGAGGGGAGACGCTGCCCGGCTGATGAGAGTTTTCTCATCAGAGCCTCAGACTCGTCTCCTCGGAAGACGGCATGCTCGGTGCCATGAAACGTCGAGCACCCCTGGTCATGATCGTGGCCGGCGTGGTCCTGGCCGGGTTCATGGTGTACGGGTTCACGCTGGCCGCGGGCAGCGGGCCGGAGCTGGGCGGTCCCGTCGTCGTGTCACGCAGCGCCGGCTCGGAGGGCGCCGCCACCCCGGAGCGGACCGCGGCGCCGGAGCCGGCCCCGGAAACCACGCCGGAAAGCACGCCAGAGGCCACGCCGGAGGCCACCCGGGAGACCACCCCGGAGGCCACGCCGGAGGGGACCCCCGCCGGAACGCCCGAGCCGGCGGCCTCGCCGTCCAAGCGCAAGACCAAGGCCGAACCGGTCAGACCGCCGTCACCCAGACCAGGGGGCGACGACGATGACGATGACGACGGCGGCGATGACGACGACTGATCAGGCTCCGGCATGCGCGTGACCGCCAGGGGCCGGATCGTGGGCTGGATGCTCGCGGTCGTCGGCCTGGCCCTGTTCGTCTCCATCTTCGCCACCTGGACCATCCTGCTCAACCGGCTCGACGGCCGGATGGAGTCCGAGCTCAGCAACGAGGCCGAGAAGCTGCGCCGCTACGCCGTCACCGCGCTCGACCCGCAGACCGGGCGGCCGGTCGACGACGTGGCCAAGCTGATGTCCGGCTACCTCGCCTACAACCCGCCCGACCGGTGGGAGACGTTCTTCAGCATCGTCGACGGCGCCCCCGACAAGGTCAGCGGCGTCACCCCGCCCGCCCCGCTCGACAACGACGCCGCGCTCGTCGCCAAGCTGGCCACCGCGACGGAGCCGGTCGACGGCAGGTGGGAGAGCGCCGCGGGCGCCGTCTGGTACGCGGTCATCCCCGTCACCGTGGCCGGCGACCCGCGCCAGGGCCACTTCGTCATCGCGCTCTTCTACGACCAGCACCGCGACGACACCATGGACGCCATCCGGGTGCTGTCGCTGACCGCGCTGGGCGCGCTCGCGCTGGCCGGCACCGCCGGCTGGTTCGTCGCCGGCCGGGTGCTCGCCCCCGTCCGGCTGGTGCGCCAGACCGCCGAGCAGATCAGCGACTCCTCCGACCTGACCCGGCGGCTCGACGTGCCCGGCAACGACGACGTGGCCGCGCTCGCCGCGACCTTCAACCACATGCTCGACCGGCTGGAGCAGGCGTTCGCCGTGCAACGCCACTTCGTCGACGACGCCGGGCACGAGCTGCGCACCCCGATCACCGTCATCCGCGGCCACCTGGAGCTCATGGGCGACGACCCGGCCGACCGGGCCGAGACGCTCGCCCTGGTCACCGACGAGCTCGACCGCATGAACCGCATGGTCGACGACCTGCTCACCCTCGCCAAGGCCGAACAGCCCGGCTTCCTCGACATCGACGAGGTCGAGCTCGCCGACCTCACCGTCAGCGTCGTCGCCAAGGCCCGCGCGCTCGGCGAGCGGCGCTGGCGCGTCGACGAGGTGGCCGAGGCCCGCATGCCCGCCGACCGGCAGCGGCTCACCCAGGCCCTGATGCAGCTCGTCGCCAACGCCGTCCGCCACACCGGCGACGGCGACCTCATCGCCGTCGGCTCGGCCGTCCGCGGCTCCTCGGTGGAGCTGTGGGTACGCGACAGCGGGCCCGGCGTGCCGCCCGCCGACCGCGAGCGCATCTTCCGCCGGTTCATGCGCGGCTCCGGCCGCACCGGCGGGCACGACGGCGCCGGGCTCGGCCTGGCCATCGTCACCACCATCGCCGAGGCGCACGGAGGCACCGTCAAAGTGGTGGACGCCCCCGGCGGCGGGGCGTGTTTCGTCATGACCATTCCGCTCCGGGAGATGCTGTGAACCGCATTCTGATCGCCGAGGACGAGGCCAGGATCGCCTCCTTCCTGGAGAAGGGGCTGCGCGGCAACGGTTTCGTCACCGCCGTCGTCGAAGACGGCGTCGCGGCCTACGACGTCGCCAGCAGCGGCGCGTTCGACCTGCTCATCCTCGACATCGGGCTGCCGCTCAGCGACGGGTTCACCGTGCTGCGGCGGCTGCGCGAGGCCAAGGTCGCCATCCCCGTCATCATCCTGACCGCCCGCGACAGCGTCACCGACACCGTCGCCGGGCTGGAGGGCGGGGCCGACGACTACATCGCCAAGCCGTTCGCGTTCGAGGAGCTGCTGGCGCGGGTCCGGCTGCGGCTGCGCGCCGACCGGGCGCCCGAGGTGACCGTGCTGCGCGTCTCCGACCTGGCGCTCGACCTGCGGACCCGGCGGGCGTACGTGGGGGAGCGGTCGGTGGACCTGTCCACGCGCGAGTTCGCGCTCGCGGAGGTGTTCTGCCGCCACCCCGACCAGGTGCTGACGCGCGAGCAGCTGCTGAGCCACGTGTGGGGGTTCGACTTCGACCCCGGCTCGAACGTGGTCGACGTGTACGTGCGCTACCTGCGGCGCAAGATCGGCGCCGACCGGATCGAGACCGTCCGGGGCACCGGCTACCGGCTGCGGGCTTCGTGACAGGTCTCTCATGTGGTGCTCACGGTGGGCCAACCGGCGCGCCGGAAGGTGGAGACGTCCACAGGAACGGCTCCACAGGAGGCACCGATGGTACTGGCACTACGGCGGCTGATGCTCGCCATCGCGATCGTGTCCGGGCTGGGCATCGCGGGCATGTCGCTCGCCGCTCCCCACGCGCTTGCCGCGAGCACCGCGTACGTCGCCGCTGACGACGACGGCGCTGACGACGACGGCGCTGACGACGACGATGACGACGGCAGCCGCCCCCGTGGCGGCGTCGACACCGGCCAGGGCGGCACGGTCCGCGACGACGACGATGACGACGACCGGCCGCGTGGCGGGGTCGAGACCGGGCAGGGCGGCACGGCGGCCGTCGAGGGCGACGCCACCTGGTCGATCGACCAGCAGCCCGTGTCCGCGCAGAGCGCCGACGGCTCCGACGTCACGACCGTCCTGCTGGCCCTGGGCGGCATCAGCCTCCTGCTGGGCGGCGCGTACCTGGCGTCCCGGAAGCTGGGCGGGAGCTGAGGTGGCGGCGCGAGGGACGCGGGCCGCACTCGCCGCGGGCGTCATCGCCGTGACGGCCGCCGCCTCGCCGGCCGGTGCGGCGGGCACGACACTCCCACAGGCCGGTCCGGTGGTCGCCGTGGCGGACGCGGCGAACCCGGTCCGGTTACGCATCCCGGCCATCGGCGTCACCACCCCGGTCGTCCCGCTGCGGCTCGACGCCAAGGGCCGGCTGATGGCGCCCGAGCGGTTCGACCGGGCGGGCTGGCACCGGGCCGGGCCCGAGCCGGGGGAGAAGGGCGTGGCCGTGCTCGCCGGCCACGTCGACTCCCGCACCGGCCCCGCCGTCTTCTACCGGCTGCGCGAGCTCAGGCGGGGCGCCCGCGTGCACGTCGACCGGGCCGACGGCACCACGGTGACGTTCACGGTCACCGGCCAGGCCCGCTACCCGAAGAACCGCATCCCCGAAGGGAAGGTGTACGGACCGGTCAGGGGCGCCGAGCTCCGCCTGATCACCTGCGGCGGCGCGTTCGACCGCGAGCGCCGCAGCTACCGCGACAACGTGATCGTCTTCGCGTCCTAGACATCCGCCGTGCCGCCGGGGCAGCCCCCCGGCGGCACCCGCATGAGAACACCCTCACCATCGCCTCACTGACGCTTCACCGCCGCTCGCCAGGCTGTTCACCGACAGCTCAGAAAGACGGAGGAAACACCTTGCGGGCGACCACGATTCTCGGGTTCGCGATGGACCTGGCGGCGATCATCACGCTCGCCTACGGCCTGTACTTCCGCCGGCATCACCGGCGCGACCTGCTGTTCGCCTACGTGGCGCTGAACGTCGGCATCTTCGCCGTGGTGTCCCTGCTGCTCGTGCAGCGGGTGGACCTGGCGGTCGGGTTCGGCCTGTTCGGCGTGCTGGCGATCATCCGGCTCCGCTCGGACGAGATCACCCAGGAGGAGATCGCCTACTACTTCGTGGCGATCGCGCTCGGCCTGGTGAACGCCATCGCCGCGACCTGGCCGCTGACCGCGCTCTTCCTGGACGTGGTGCTGCTGACCGTCATGTACGTGGCCGACCACCCCAGACTGCTGGGCCGCACCCGCCACCAGGTGGTGACGCTGGACGTCGTGCACTCCGACCCGGCCCTGCTCCGCGCCGACCTGGAGAGCCGGCTCGGCGCCCAGGTGCTGCAGTGCTCCGTCACCCAGGTGGACTACGTGAGGGACGTGTCCGTGGTCGACGTGCGCTACCAGGTGCCGCAGCCGCGCGAGACGAAGGCGGGGGCGTGGCGATGACGGACGCGGGGATCGTGCTCGCCGGGGTGGCCGCGGGGCTGCCGCCGGTCACGCTGGAGGAGGTCCTGGCGACCTCCCGGCTGATGTCCCGGGTGGACCGCAAGTATCTGGTGAGCGCCGCCACGATGGCCCGGCTCGCGGCCGAGCTCGGCGACCGGTTCGCGGTGCTGCGGATCGGCGGGCGGCGCCAGTTCCGCTACACCTCGACCTACTTCGACACCCCCGACCTGCTCACCTACCGCCAGCACCGGCAGGACCGCCGCCTCCGCTACAAGATCCGTACGCGCACGTACCTGGACGGCGGCGGCCGGTGGCTGGAGGTCAAGCTCAAGGGCGCCTCGGGCAGCACCGACAAGCACCGCATCCCGTACGACACGGGCCCGTCCGACGCGCTCACCCAGGAGGCGCTCGACTACGTCGCCGACACGCTGGCGGGCGGGCTGCGGCTGGCCAGGCCGGAGTCGCTCGGGCCGGTGCTGTCCACCGACTACCGCCGGGTGACGCTGGTCGACCGCTCCGGCTCGGCCCGGCTCACCTGCGACACCGGCCTGGTCTGCGGCGACGGGCGGCGCGCCCTGGCCACCCGGCACGACCGGGTGCTGCTGGAGTCCAAGTCGGCGGGCGGCGACGCGGCGGCCGACCGCATCCTGCGCCGCCTGGGCGTGCGGCCGGTCAGCGTCAGCAAGTACTGCCTGGGCGTGGCGGCGCTGCACGGCGTCACCGCCAACCCGTGGCACCCGGTGCTGCGCCACTACTTCCCCAGGCAGCCCGCCCGTCAGGGACGGTAGCGGGCCTGGGCGTCCCGGCTAGAGGCGCAGGTGCTTGGCCAGGAACGTGAGCGTGTCGGCCGACAGGTCGACGCTGCGGCTGATCGAGCGGGCGCCGTGACCCACCTCGGTCTCGTTGCGCAGCAGGATCGGCCGGTCACCCGTGGACGCGTGCTGCAACGCCGCGCACATCTTCCACGCGTGAAGGGGATGCACACGCGTGTCGGACTGGAAGACCGTGAACAGCGTCGCCGGATAGTTCACCGACTCCACGACGTGATGGTAGGGCGAGTAGGCCAGCAGCCAGCGGAACTGCTCGGGGTCCTCGGCGGACCCGTACTCCACGTTCCACGTCGCGCCGAGGCCGAAGCGCTCGTACCGCACCATGTCGAGCAGCGGCGCCGAGCAGACGGCCGCCGCGTACAGCTCAGGACGCTGCGTCAGCGCGGCCCCCACCAGCAGGCCGCCGTTGGAGCCGCCCGAGATGCCGAGCCGGTCGGCCGTGGTCACCCCGGTTGCGATCAGGTGCTCGGCCGCCGCGTGGAAGTCGTCGAACACGTTCTGCTTGTTGCCGAGCATGCCCGCCCGGTGCCAGTCCTCGCCCTCCTCGCCGCCGCCACGCAGCTGGGCGATGGCGTAGACGCCGCCCGCCTCCACCCAGGCCAGGATCGAAGCCGAGTAACCAGGCGTCATCGACAGCCCGAAGCCGCCGTAGCCGTACAGGATGGTCGGGCGCGGACCCGAGCCGGACACCGGCGAGATCACCAGCATGCGCACGTCGGTGCCGTCCTGCGACCGGTAGACCACCTGCTCGGTGCGGACCGGCGGCACCTCGACAGCGCCCGGCGAGGCCGCCCACAGCGTCGTCTCGCCCGTGCGGGCGTCGTAGCGCTGGATCGACGGCGGCGTGGTGTTGTCGGTGTAGCCGAACCACGCCTCGTGGCCGCCCTCCGGCCGCTCGGCCAGGCCGCCGATCGTGCCCAGGCCCGGCGTCGGCACCTCGCCCAGCCGCTCGCCCGTCTCCAGGTCGTGCACGGTGATCTCACTGATCGCGTGGCGCGTCCAGCTCACCAGCATGACCGGGCGCTCCAGGTCGTCGAGGATCGCGAAGTCCGCCAGCACCGCCTCCGGGTCCTGCGGGATCAGGTCGCGCCAGCCCTCGAACCCCGGCTCGGCCGGATCGGCGACGCACACCCGGGCACGCGGCGCGTCACGGTCGGTGTGCACGTACAGCCGGCCGTCGCGGCCGAACACCAGCCCCGTCTGCGCGTCGACGCCCTCCTGGACCACGCGCAGCTCCGGCCGCTCCGGCGGCGAGAGCGTCAGGTCGGCCACCCACAGGTCGTTGCGCGGCGCCGTGCCCTCGCTGGCCGACACCTGCAGCCAGCGGCCGTCACGCGACACCGAGACGCCGTAGTAGTTGGTCATCTTCATGCCGTCGCCGAAGATCAGCACGTCGTCCTCGGTGGACGTGCCCACCCGGTGCAGGTAGACGCGGCGGTGGAACTGCCGCTCGTTCTCCGGCACCTCCGTGGCGGGCAGCCGGCGCACGTAGTAGTAGGCCTCGCCGCCCGGCAGCCACGCCACCGGTGAATAGCGGCACCGGTCGATCGGCCCCTCGACGCGCTCGCCTGTCGCCACGTCCAGCACGTACAGGACCGACTCCTCGGTGCCGCCCACCGAGATCTGGTAGGCCAGCAGGCGGCCCTCCTTGTCCGGCTGCACCGTGTCGAGCGTCGTCAGCCCCGTCGGGTCCAGCGCCATCGGGTCGACCAGCGCCCGCTCCGCGCCGTCGCCGTCGGCCACGTAGTAGACGGCGTGCTCCTGGTCCGGCGTGCGGCGGCTGAAGAAACGGCGCTCTCCCCGCCACGCCGGCGTGCCCACCGACCCCGAACGCAGCAGCTCCCCGATGCGCTCCTTGAACCGCTGCGGCTCCGCCTCCCGCTTGAACAGCTCAGCCTGCGCGAGCAGCCATCTCTCCGTCTCCGGGCTGTCCGGATCCTCCAGCCAGCGGTACGGGTCGGGCACCGGCGTGCCGTGGACCAGATCGACGGTCTCCTCGCGGGGGGCGGCTGGATAGGGCTCTCGCGTCATGCTCGAACCCTACGGCAACGGCGAACGCTCCGGGGATGGCGTAAAGCCCAGGTGATGCGGGCATAAAACGTACCGTGCGTCCCTCTGGTCATTCCGGCTGGAGGTTAAGGGGTGGCGGGGACCACGCGGGAAACGCCAGACTGCTGACAGGACGGTGCCGTGGTGTCCATCCGCTGGACCGTCCGGCGGAGGTCCACGTGACGGTAACGTCCAAGCCCCAGGAGGGGCGAATAGCCGGGACATGCCACGGCATGTCTCCTCTGGTTCGCGCGCAGCGGGGAGAGGCCCGATGATGCGCCAGGTTCTGCTGCTGAACGCCACCTACGAGCCCCTGACCACGCTCTCGCTGCACCGCGCCATCGTGCTCGTGCTGCGGGAGAAGGCCGACGTCGTGCACCGCGACGGCCGCGGCGCCGTGCTGCGCTCCGCGACCTGCACGCTCGACGTGCCCTCGGTGATCAGGCTCAGACGATACGTCCGCATCCCCTACCGGTCCCGGATCCCGCTGACCAGGGCCGCCCTCATGCGGCGCGACGACTACCGCTGCGCCTACTGCGGGCAGCGGGCCGAGACCATCGACCACGTCATCCCCAGGTCCAGGGGAGGACCCCACTCGTGGGAGAACTGCGTCGCCTCGTGCTCGCAGTGCAACCACCGCAAGGCCGACAAGTTCCTGGAGGAACTGGGGTGGACGCTCCGCGTCGCCCCGGCGGTGCCACGGGGCGCCCACTGGAGGCTCATCGGCGCCTCGCTCGTCGGCGACCCCCAATGGGCGCCCTACCTGGAAGCGGCGGCATGAGCCCCCTACGTGCCCTCGCCCCGCCCTGACGCCCTGCACTGACGGCCTGCACTGACGGCTTGCCCTGCGCCCTGGCACCATGCACGCATGTGGACCATCACGACCGACGTCGAGGCCTACGCCCGCGAGGCCGAGCCGTTCCTGCTGACCGACCCGGTCGGCAACACGGTGCTCCTCACCGTGCTCGCCGACCTGAGGCAGGGCATGCCCGCCGACGGCGCCCGCTTCGGCTGGTGGACCGACGGCGGGCAGGTGCGGGGTGCGGCCTTCCGCACCCCGCCCCGGCCCGTCTGCCTCGGCCTCATGCCCGCCGAAGCCGTCCCCCCGCTGGTCGAGGCGCTTGGCGGCGACATCCCCGAAGTCGTCGGCCCCCTCGAACTCACCCGGGCCGTAGCCCGCGCCCTCGGCCGCACCGGCGACGTGCTCGCCGAACGCCTCTACCGGCTCGGCGCCCTCACCACCCCCGACGTGCCCGGCGCCGGTCGCCTCGCCACCGGCGCCGACCTGCCCGTCCTCATCGCCTGGACCCAGGCGTTCTTCGCCGAGGTGCGGCTCAACGCCGGCGAGGACCTCGTCACCCACACCGCCCGGCGGCTCGCCGCCCGCGAACTGTTCCTCTGGGAGGACGACGGCGCCCCCGTCTCGCTCGCCGCGCTCTCACCAGCCGCCGGCGGCGTCTGCCGCATCGGCCCCGTCTACACCCCGCCGTCCCGGCGCAGACGAGGGTACGGCGCCGCCGTCACCGCCTTCGCCAGCCGCACCGGCCTCGCCGAACGCTGCGACCAGGTCGTCCTGTTCACCGACCTGGCCAACCCCACCAGCAACGCGATCTACCGCTCGATCGGCTTCCAACCCGTCTCCGACTACGCCCAGGTGACCTTCCAGGCTTAACCTGGTGGCATGCCGCGATACGACTACCGCTGCCGCGCCTGCGGCTCCACGTTCGAGCTGTCCCGCCCCATGTCGGCCGCCGACGACCCGGCCACCTGCCCGGACGGCCACGCCGACACGGTCAAGCTGCTGTCCACCGTCGCCATGACCGGCTCCGCCGCCACCCCCCGCCCCACCGGCGGAGGCGGCGGCTGCTGCGGAGGCGGCTGCTGCGGGTAGCCCCCACGGTCACAGCGCCGACGCCGTGACCGCCCCCACGGCCAGCTCGGCGACATGCTCCACCGTCGCCACCCCCGTCTCCATCGTGGGGCTGCGCTCCGACAGCACGGCCACCAGCACCTCGTGCCCGTGCACCACGAGCCGCCCCACGCTGTTGACCGTCCACAGGCCGTCGTGCGCGTCGGCGGGCAGCCAGCCGTTCTTCAACGCCACCCGCTTGCCCGCCGCGCTCACCCCCCACGCCTGCGACGGCTCCACCGACGACATCAGCCCCAGCGCGTACCGCCGGTTCGCCGCCGACACCGGTCCCGCCGGATCGGTCAGCCGCTCCAGCACCCGCACCTGATCCGACGCCCGGCTCAACGTCGCCCCCCAGTACAGGCCCGCGCCCGGCGTCGTGTGCCGCACCCCCTGCGCGTGCAGCATCCGGGCCAGGCCCCGCCGCCCGCCGATCGTCAGATACAGCTCGTGCGCGCAGTCGTTGTCGCTGTAGCGGATCATGCGCGAGGCCAGCGTCCGCTCGTACGCGTCGAGCCCGCGACGCTCACGCTGCCGCCGCAGCAGCAACGCCAGCAGGATGTCCACCTTCGCCACGCTGGCCAGCATGAACGGCTCCCGGTCCCGGAACGCGTACCGCACGTTCGCCGTCCGGTCGAACACCGCCACCGCCACCCGGCCCGGCCGGCCCGCCACGTACCGGCCGAGCGCCCGATCCAGCCGCTCCCGCTCCCGCGCCGGCAACGCCTCCTCGGCCACCACCACCCGGGGGACCTGTTGGGCCACCACCCCCTGCGCGACGGGACGCGGCGCCCCGGCCCGCCCCTGGGCGCAACCGGACACGACGACCAGCAGGACGCCTATCAGCGAGAGCCCCCGAGCGCGCATGCACGCGAGCCTGCCACCCCCGATGCCAACCCCCGGGGTCCCCAACGGTCAAGCCACCCCCACGTTTCCCCCGCACCGGGCCCCTCCCTCGACGGGCCCCACCCCACGAGCGCCCGGCCCGGACGACCGCCCGAGAGGGAGCCCGAGCCTCGGGCGGGGCGGCGCATACGGGAGGGGCTGGCGGCCGCCTCCGGAGGAGCCCGCGAGTCGGAGCTACGCGCAGGGGCCGCACGGGGGGCCGTACGGAGGGGCCGCGCGCCAGGGCCAGTTCCGGGGCAGGGCCGCTCCCCTGGGAGGGCACCGCCTTCGCGGCCCGCGCCCCAGGCCGGGTGGCGCGGACGGCGGGAGGCTCCGGGAGGAAGGGGTCGTCCCAGGGGCCCATCCTTAGGGGCTCAGCCACGGCTACCCCGGCCAGGCGTCACGGCTGAAAGGCTGCGGCGCGCCTGAGGCGGGGGCGCCGCAGCCCAAGACAGGGCCGTTAGGCCGGGATCTGGGTGGGCCTGGGGCGCTTGCGGCGCTGGAAGGGGAGGAAGCGGTCGGCGAGGTGGGGGCGGGAGGGGGTCAGGGTGGGCTCGACGGCGATGATGCGGTCGAAGCGGAACGCCCTGATGCCCCGGCGCATCCGGCAGACGCCGACGAGGTACCAGTGTTCGCGGTGCACCAGGCAGGTGACGGGCTCGACGTCGCGGCTGGTGACGGTGCCGGAGGCGTCGCGGTAGTGGAGGCGGACCATCATCCGGCTGGTGATGGCGTCGGCGATGAGCCGGGCGCGGGAGGCGACGTCGACGGGGAGCGGGTCGGTGAGGGTCGCGAGCGTGGTCGCGATGACGGCGTCGTCGAGGTCCAGATGGTCGAAGGCGTGCTGGAGGCCGCGCCTGGCGGTGACGGCCTGGGGGCCCGATCCCAGGTGTGCGAGGGACAGGGCGAGGGCGGCGATCTCGGCGGTCGTCAGCGGGCGGGTCTGGGGCTTCACGACTGTAGCCATACCCCAAGAATAGGTAACGCCACCGACAGTTTTCGAAAACCTGTACGGCATCGCCGTACAGGTTGACGAGGTCAGCGGGAGAGCTGCGACAGGTCGCGGGACGCGCCGGTGGAGGCGGACGTGGTCATGGCCGCGTACGCCTGGAGGGCGGCGCTGACCGGACGCTGGCGCTCGCGCGGCCGGTAGCCGCCGAGGTCGGCGAGCAGCCGTTCGCGGCGGGCGGCCAGCTCGGCCTCGGGGACGCGCAGCTCCAGCTTGCGGGCCGGGATGTCGATGTCGATCAGGTCGCCGTCCTCGACGAGCGCGATCGCGCCGCCCTCGGCGGCCTCGGGGGAGGCGTGGCCGATGGACAGGCCCGAGGTGCCGCCGGAGAAGCGGCCGTCGGTGACGAGCGCGCACGCCTTGCCCAGGCCCTTGCCCTTGAGGAACGAGGTCGGGTAGAGCATCTCCTGCATGCCGGGCCCGCCCTTGGGGCCCTCGTAGCGGATGACCACCACGTCGCCCTCCTTGACGCGGCCGCCGAGGATGCCGTCGACGGCGTCCTCCTGCGACTCGAACACGACCGCGGGCCCGCTGAACTTCCAGATCGACTCGTCGACCCCGGCGGTCTTCACGACGGCGCCGTCGCGCGAGATGTTGCCGTAGAGGACGGCCAGGCCGCCGTCGGCGGTGTAGGCGTGCTCCAGGTCGCGCACGCATCCGGCGGCGCGGTCCAGGTCGAGGTCGTCCCAGCGGTTGTCCTGCGAGTAGGGCTTGACGGTGCGGACGTTGCCCGGCGCGGCGTGCCACAGCTCGACGGCCTCGGGCAGCACGGTCGGGGAGGCCGGGTCCCAGGCGGCGAGCGTCTCGCCGAGGGTGCCGCCGTTGACCGTGGGCACGTCGCGGTGGAGCAGCCCGGCGCGGTCGAGCTCGCCGAGGATGGCGGGGATGCCGCCGGCCCGGTGGACGTCCTCGATGTGGTACTTGTTCGTCGCCGGGGCGACCTTGCACAGGCACGGCACGCGCTGCGAGATCTCGTTGATCTCCTTGAGGCCGAAGTCGACCTCGGCCTCGCGGGCGGCGGCCAGGATGTGCAGGATCGTGTTGGTGGAGCCGCCCATCGCCACGTCGAGCGCCATCGCGTTCTCGAAGGCGTCGCGGGTGGCGATCGAGCGCGGCAGCACCGACTCGTCGTCGTCCTCGTAGTAGCGCCGGGTGATCTCCACGAGCGTGCGGCCAGCGTCCTCGAACAGCTGCTTGCGGCGCTTGTGCGTGGCCAGGATCGTGCCGTTGCCGGGCAGGGCCAGGCCCATCGCCTCGGCCAGGCAGTTCATGGAGTTGGCGGTGAACATGCCGGAGCACGAGCCGCAGGTGGGGCAGGCGTTCTCCTCCAGCTCCAGCAGCTCGGCGTCGGACACCGACTCGTCGGCGGCGGCGATCATCGGGTCGATGAGGTCGAGCTTGCGGCCGGGCGTCTTGCCCGCCTCCATCGGCCCGCCGGAGACGAAGACCGTGGGGATGTTGAGCCGGAAGGCGGCCAGCAGCATGCCCGGCGTGATCTTGTCGCAGTTGGAGACGCAGATCAGCGCGTCGGCGCAGTGGGCGTTGACCATGTACTCGACGGCGTCGGCGATCAGCTCGCGCGACGGCAGCGAGTAGAGCATGCCGCCGTGGCCCATCGCGATGCCGTCGTCGACGGCGATGGTGTTGAACTCGCGCGGGATGGCCCCCGCCTCGCGGATCGCCGCGGACACCACGTCACCCACGTCGCGCAGGTGCACGTGACCGGGGACGAACTGGGTGAAGCTGTTGGCCACCGCGATGATCGGTTTCCCGAGGTCGCTCCCGGCTACGCCGGTCGCCCGGAGCAGGGCCCGGGCACCGGCCATGTTCCTGCCGTGGGTGACTGTACGTGACCTGAGGGCGGGCATCGGCGTTCTCCCATCGCTAGCGTCTACACATGGTACGGCCAACCGCTCGGTAGCTGAGACGGTTGTCCACAGCGCGGACACCAGCGACGGGTGGAGTGTCAGCCCTCGCCGTAGCGCGGAGGCAGCACCTGCTCGGCGATCTCGTAGATCCGGTCGATCTCCGTGTCGGTCAGCGCGCGCTCCCGCTTGGTGATCCACCTGCGGGCGCGGCCGCCCTCGTAGACGTCGACGCCGCGGATCGTCATGATCTTCCAGGGCACGGGCGGGCCGTAGATCGCCAGCGACGGCGTGACCGAGACCTCCCGGCCGTAGGACTTGCTGATCAGCTCGCTGGCCTGGGCGGCCTCCCACTTGGCCTCGGTGATGCGGGGCTTCATGTCGAACGGGCCGTGGAAGAGCTTCTTGCCCATCTGGACCCGTACGGGAAGGCGCTTGTCCCACTTCTCCGAGTCGACCGCGTAGACGCCCGTGGGGCCGACCACGAGGTGGTCGATCTGCGCCTCGCTGCCCGGGATCGCCCTGGCGTGGAGCGTGCGGTAGCCGCCGCGCTCCAGCTTGCGCAGCTGGGCCTCCGTGCGGCGCTCGGCCACGGAGGACCGCCGCCACGCCGGCACCGTCGAGTTGGAGCGGGCCCGGTAGACCGTCTCCAGGATCGCCGCGACCACGGCCGCGGTCGCGCCCGCGCGCCAGTCGCTCACCAGGAAGCCCACGACGACGCCGACCGCGAGCGCCACCAGCGCCCTGTTGCGCAGCCGGCGGAACCTCGGCTGCTGCAGCAGGCTGCGCACGGACGCGCGCTCGACCGGCGCGAACGTGGAGGTGGGCGCCGAAGGTTTGGCGGCGGCGGTCTGCTCGCTTTCGGGTCTGTCGCTCACCCAGATGGGAGAGGTGTTGTGACCGTCTTCACGCTGAGGGTCGGAGTCCACGCAACTCACCGTAGCCCGAGGTTTCGATCGATTCCTAGTGTTGCCTTGTCCATAGTTTTATGGCCCAGCTCACCGTGTTCTACGCCCGATTTCCGGGTACTTATACCTTCCTCTCTAGAGAGGTGCGCCCCGGCTCCTGCAAGATTACAGGTGGCCGTGCGACCGGCGGAGGGCGTACAACCATGCGCATGCGTACGGTGCTGATCCAGACCGACACCAGCGTGGCCGCCGAGCTCGCGCCGGGCGAGACCGCCACGTTCGGCCGCGGCGCCCAGGACGTCCCCGTGGACATCGTGGTGGCCGACCGGGCCGTGTCCAGGCTCGCCGGGCGCATCCAGGCCGTCGAGGACTACTGGCTCATCAGCAACCTCACCCCCGACCGCACCTACGTCGTGGAGAACCCCGAAGGCGGCGGCGAGTTCGTCAAGGTGCCGCCGCGCCGCCTGTCGATGCCGGTGCCGTTCGAGTTCTCGCGGGTGATCCTGCCGGGTGAGCACGGCACGACCGGCTTCCTGGTGTTCGCGCCCGAGCACCTGTACGGGACGGCCGCCGCGCCGGCGGCCACCGGCGAGGCCACCCGGGGCGTCTACCCGCTGGACAGGACCGCCAAGTACTTCCTCATCCTCGTCGCGCTCTGCGAGCCCCGGCTGCGCGACCCGTCCAGCACCGTCGTGCCCACCGTGCCCCAGCTCATCGAACGCCTGGCCGGTCACGGCCTGACCAGGAGCGGCGTCAACTTCCACATCGACTACCTGGCCAGGACCAAGCTCCGCGTCAAGCAGGCCGACGACGCCGGCAAGGCCGACTGGCAGCGGGCCGCGCTCATCAACCTGGCGCTCCGCTTCGACCTGGTCAGGGACGCCGACCTGCGGCTGCTGCCGGGGCCGTCAGCGGCGGGCGGTCACTTGGCCTGATACTGGTCGCGGTAGCGCAGGACCTCCTCGACGTGCTTCTTCCACTTCGACGGCACGCCCATGTCGCGGCGCACCGGGTCCACGCCCGTCACGAACAGCGCCGACAGCCGGGCCGCCGGGTCCATCGGCACGTCGGCGACCTTCGGGCCGAGCGCGCAGAAGAACCGGCCCATCGCCGGGATCGACAGCTCGGGGCTCAGCGGCGGCTTCGGGATCGGGTCCTCCAGGCCGCCCGGCTGCCAGTGCTGCAGCACCGAGGGCGTCCAGCGGGCGATGCCGTACTCGTTGCCTTCCGGGTCGCTCAGGTCGGGGTCGAAGTCGCTCTGCACCTTGAGGATCGCGGCGATCAGCGCGGGGGAGAGCCCGTCGACGTCGTGGCACCAGGTGCCGGCCTCGATGATCAGCTCCCGGTACTGCGGCGGGATGCCGGCGTCGGTGCGCAGGCCCGCCGCCACCGTGCTGCCCGTGCTGCCTGTGCTGCCCGTGCTCGTCGTGCCGCCCTGGGGTGTCCCGCCGCCCGGGGTGCGCAGGGCGAGCACGGCGGCGGTCACCGCCACGGCCAGCGCCAGCGCCGCCCCGGCGACCGTGACCACGCGCATCCGGTCGACCGGCCGCTTCTCCAGGATGTCGGGGGCGGGGGGCTCCGGCGGCTCGCCGGCGGCGGGCCGGAACGGCGGCACGGTGTGCTCCGGCCCCGCCTGCTCGCCCCCGGGGCGGGGCTCGTGGAGTCCGTGGATGGCGGACGGGGTCGTGGGGGCGCCGCGACCGCCTGACGGCTCGCTCGCGGCACCCGGGGGGATCGTCTCCACGGGCGGCTGGACCTCGGCGGCGCCGTGGCCCTCCGGCGGCCCGGCCGGGGCGACCGGACCGGCGGGGAGCTGGCCGGCCGGGGGAGGATCGGCCCGGGGAGGATCGGCCGGGAGCGGATCGGCGGCGAGCGCGGCGGCGAAGGCGGCGGCGGTGGGCCAGCGGCGCTCGGGGTCCGGGTCGATGGCCTTCATGACGGCCGCGCCCACGTGCTCGGGGACGTCGGGCCGCAGCCGGTGGGGCGCGAGGCGGACCGCGCCTGAGCCGGGGATCCGGCCGGTGAGCAGGTGGTAGGCCATCGCGCCGAGCCCGTGGACGTCGGCGCGCCGG
Source organism: Nonomuraea sp. NPDC049725 (assembly GCF_040674795.1). NCBI lineage: Bacteria > Bacillati > Actinomycetota > Actinomycetes > Streptosporangiales > Streptosporangiaceae > Nonomuraea > Nonomuraea sp. NPDC049725. The sequence goes on from NZ_JBFANJ010000012.1 coordinate 232,867, forward strand.
TCGGGGGAGCCGTCCATGCGCATCTGCTCGGGCGCCATGTAACCGGGCGACCCGGCCGCGATCGTGTGGCTGGTGGCGTCGGCGAGGGAGCGGGCCACGCCGAGGTCGGCCACCATCAGCCGCTCGCCGCCTCCGGCCAGCGAGCGGAACAGCACGTTGGACGGCTTGAGGTCGCGGTGCACGATGCCCATCCGGTGCAGCACCTCGACGCCCTCGGCGACCTCGCCGATGATGCGGACGGCCTCGCCGACCGGCAGCGGCCCGTCACGCAACCGGCCGGACAGCGAGCCCATGTCGGCATAAGTCATGACGAAATACGGCCGCCCGTCGGGCAGTTCGCCGATGTCGTGCACCTGCACGATGCGCGGCGAGTCGGCCTGCCGCAACAGCCGCGCCTCCTTGACGAACCGCTCGCGCACCTCCGGCTCGGCCGCCCAGTTGTCGGCCAGCACCTTGATCGCCACGTACGAGTCGAGCCGCTCGTCCATGGCCAGCCAGACGGTCGCGAAGGCGCCCGAGCCGAGGGGGCGTTCGACGGGATACCGGCCGATCGTCTCTGGAGCTACCACCGTGATGTTGACCTCGTCTTGGGGATCTTGTGTCAAGACTCTCATGGGAGGGTCTGGCCGGACAGACGAACCGGGATTACGGTCTTGGTGTGGACAGCGCGCTGGAGATCCTGCTCTTCCTCGTCGGGATGTCGCTGGCCCTGTTCCTGCTGATCAGCCTGCTGGTCATGGTGCCGGGCCGGGGCTCGGCACGCAGGGCGGAGGCGGCGCCGGTGTGGTTCGGCGGGCCAGGGCGCGGCGAGCACGGCGTGAGCACGTCCGGCCTGGTGCTGGTCGACCGGCCGCCGAGCTGGCTGCCCGAGCCCGGCGCCGACTGGGCGACGGCCGCCGAGACGGCCGAGCCCAGCAGACGGGTCGGCGGCGCGTCGGCGGGCTGGTGATCGCGATGCGCACGCTCACCGCCCCGCAGGCCGACGACGTCAGGCGCGCGCTGCTCGCCGCCGAGCGGCGCACCGGGCTGCGCTTCGGCCTCTACCTCGGCCCGCCCCGCGGCGGCCGCCGCCACTTCGCCGAGAAGCTGCACGCCGCGCTCGGCGCCGAGTCGCCCGACGCGGTCGTCGTCCTCGTCGACGTACGGGGCCGCGCCCTGGAGATCGTCACCGGCGAGAACGCCCGCCGCCGCCTCCCGGACGCCGCCTGCCGGCTCACCGGCATGTCCATGGCCACCGCCCTCGGCGCCGGCGACCTCGTCGGCGGCATCCTGTACGGCATCGGCGTGCTCGCCGAACAGGCCACCGCCAGACGGTAGGCGAAGGCGCCACCTGCGCCCCCGCGGAAGGCGGCGCCCTCATGCTCCTTCCTAGCCGAGGGGGCCGCCGGGGTCAGCCTGGAGGGTTTCAGGGGGTCTGCTGTTCCAGCAGCTCGACGATGTGCCGGCTGACCCCGGCCAGCAGCGTGGCCGGGCCGAGCGGCGCGGCGGCCACGGCCGAGAACAGCGACGGCAGCCCAGGCAGCGGGAAGCCGTCGTCCTTGGCCGCCGCCGCGCCGACCGGGTTCTTGTCCAGGACGGCCCGGCTGCGCTCCCACGCCTCCAGCACCTCCTCCGGCGACGGCACCCCGAAGCCGTGGCCCACCGGTGCCGCGTGGCGCAGCCGTACCAGCGGGGTGTCCGCGAACGCCAGCGCGGTGCGGGCCCGCACGTGCAGGTCGGCGCGCGGCTCCGGCTCGATCCAGTCCATGGCCGTGCAGGGGTTGCGGCAGCCCGCCACGCAGACGGCGAGCGCCCCGGCGACCTGGCTGTGCTGCCGGTCGAAGTACGCGCGCCAGCCCTCGGCGGGCTCACCGGCGACGCGGAGGGTCCGGTTAGTGGCGGACTGCTCGGACTTGGTGTGGTCGCAGTCGCGGTCGCCGATCACGCCGAACCTGCTGCCCGTCGCGCTCAGCCCGGCCGGCCAGCGCGCCGGGTCGCCGGCGTGGCCGAGATGCGGCTCGAAGGCGAGCAGCGGCAGGTATTCGGCCGCGATGTGCACGGCGGCGATCATCGGGCTCAGCTCGCGCCGGTGCCACCGGACGGCGATGACCTCGAGCAGCAGCTCGTAGGCGGGGCGCAGCGACTCCAGCGCGCCCCTGGGCTGCTCGCGCGGCGTCTGCGGCATGTGGCAGGCGCGCGCCTGGCGCCGCAGCCCGGCGGGAACCGCCTTGGCGTCGGCGGCGAAATCCTCGGCGTCGAGTGACAACAGCCGCTGCCCGAACTCGCAGACCTCGGCGATGCGCTCGCCGGGCGCCAGCGCGCCGAGGTCCGCGAAGGCGTAGCGCCTGGCCAGTGCGATGAACAGGTCACGGGTCGTCTCCACTTGATCACCCTCTCACGGTGCGCGAACCATCCTGAAACCTTAGAGATGGCCGCGGGCGCACCGGCACGCTGGACTGTCAGCCATGGACATGCATTGGACTGTGTCAAGTTACGTGCACCTCGACGACGAACGCGACGGGAGCTGATCACCACGTAGTCTGGGCAGGGTGTCCGTTGCGTCGCGTGGAGTCCTGTTCGGTGTCGCGGCGTACGTCCTGTGGGGGTTGTCGGCGCTCTACTGGCCGCTGGTCGAGCCGACCGGGCCGATGGAGATCCTGGCGCTGCGGGTGGTCTGGTCGCCGGTCGCGATCGGCCTGCTCGTGCTCGCCCTCGGCCGCGCCCGCCGGGTGCTGGAGATCCTGCGGCGGCCCCGCGACGTGGCGCTGCTCACCCTGGCCAGCCTGCTGACCTCGGTCAACTGGGCGCTGTTCATCTGGGCGACGATGAACGGGCACGTCGTCGACGCCTCGCTCGGCTACTTCATCACGCCGCTGGTCAGCGTCGCCTTCGGGGTGATCGTCTTCCGGGAGCGGCTGCGGCCGTGGCAGTGGGCCGCGATCGCTCTCGCCGCCGTCACGGTCGTCGTCCTGACGATCGAGTACGGGGGGCCGCCCTGGATCGCGCTGGGCCTGGCGGTGACGTTCGGCAGCTACGGCCTGATCAAGAAGCGGCTGGCCGTGGGCTCCATCGAGGGGCTCATGGTGGAGACCGCGGTGCTGTTCCCGTTCGCCCTGGTCTGGACGGTGTGGCTGCAGGCGTCGGGACAGGCCACGTTCGGGCACGTGTCGTGGGCCAACACGCTGCTCGGAATCGGCTCCGGGTTCGTCATGATGGTGCCGATGCTGCTGTTCAGCGCCGCCGCGACGAAGATCCCGCTGAGCGTGACCGGCATGCTGCAGTACATCGAGCCGATCGTGCAGTTCCTCGTCGGGCTGCTGGTCTTCCGCGAGCCGATGCCCGCCACCCGCTGGCTGGCGTTCGGGCTGCTGTGGGTGGCGCTGGCGGTGCTGACGGCCGACGGGCTCAGGCCACGGGGTCGGGGTCGCGGCGCTCGCCCACCTCGAGCGCGCTCCGCTCGATCATCTCGAACTGCCGCATCAGACGTTCGAGGTCAGGAGGGGACACCGTGAACGTGTCGTGCACGGCCTCGCCCGCGGCCGTGTAGCTGAGCTCGTGGCCGCACGCCCCGTCCCACACGCCGGTGATCACCCGCATGGCCGGGGGCAGCCGGTCGACCTGCACGCGGCGCACCTTGACCCCGGCCTCGATCTGCTCGCGGGCCAGCGCGTCGAGCGCGTCGGTCCACTCGTGGTAGATGAACACCCGGCGGATCTCCACGCCCCGCCTGAGCGCCTCGACCTGCGCCTGCCAGTATTGCCTGCCCACGGGCTGGAGCCACCACGACAGGTCGACCGACGGCACGCTGGTGACGCACATCGACTCGCGTGACTGCTCGATCAGCTTGAGGAACACCCCGGCGTCGCCGTAGGGGGCGCGGAAGTGGCCGCGCTCCAGGTCGGCGAGCGTGCGCAGGCACTCCTCGAAGGCGTTGCGGCAAGCGTCCTCGGCGGGGGTGCCCTTGTACTCGCGCTCGACGTGCTTGGCGGCCCGGAGCATGGGCTCCATCAGGTCGGGCAGCCAGGGGATCTTCTCGATGGTGGAGACCATGTGGCCGACGCGGGTCTCGTGGTCGATCCGGCGCTTCTCCCGCAGCAGGGTCTGGATCTGCAGGGTGATGACGCCGCCGATGAGCCCGGCCACGGTGCCCAGCGCCTGAGCGGCGTCCTCACGGACGTAGAAGATCACCGCCAGGAGGACCGACAGGCCGGTGCCGATGATCAGGACGGGGTCGACGATGATCGAATGCCTTTTGGCGGGCCTCTTCACCAGGGGGCTCCCAGGGCAGGGCGTGGGGGGACAAGGCGCAAATATAGTCGATCATGGTGAAGGTCACGGGCAGGGTGCCCGGATGCACTGTATGTCGCCCGGCGGCTCCGACACGGTCGGTTCGCTGGTCGGCTCCTCGGACGGCGGGGTGGTCGGCTGCTCCGTCGGCTCGGGCTCGGGCTCGGGGTCGGGCGGCGGAGTGGGCGTCGTGGTGGGCGTGACGGTCGGGCCGGCCGTCACGGTGGACGTGGGCGTCGGGGTGGGCGTGGACTGGCTGGGCCGCGTGCCGGGGGAGCGCTTGGACGGCGGCGCGAGCTTCGTGCCCGGCGACGGCGCGGCGCCGGTGGTGACGCCCGCCGACGCCTGCTGGGTGAGCGCCGGGACGACGCCCTGCTCGCCGCCCGCGGTCTGGGCCGGGCGCAGCCACACCCCGCCCGCGACGGCGGCGCTGACGATCACGGCGGCGGCCACGGCCAGCACGGCCGGGGCCAGGCGGCGGCGGCGCGGCTCCGCGAACGAGGCGGGGGCGTCGAAGGCGCGGCGGGCGGCCTCGGCCATCTGCTCGGCCGACTCCCAGCGCCGCTCGGGCGCCTTCTCCAGCGCCTTCGCCACGACGTGGCGAGGCCCCGGCGGCACCTCCGACGGCAGCGTGGGCGTGGCCGCGTGCAGGTGCTTGTAGATGATCTGGACGGGCGTGTCGCCCTCGAACGGCAGCCGGCCGGTCAGGCACTCGAAGCCCACCACGCCCAGCGCGTAGACGTCGACCGCGGGCGTCACCTCGCTGGCCGTGGCCAGCTCGGGCGCGCAGTAGCCGGCCGAGCAGAGCATCGCCCCGGTGGCGGTGAGCTGACCTGCCGAAGCCGAATGCGCGATGCCGAAGTCGGTGAGCGCCACCGAGCCGCCTGGCCTGATCAGCAGGTTGGCCGGCTTGACGTCGCGGTGCACGATGCCCTGCCGGTGGGCGGCGGCCAGCGCGTCGCCGACCTCGGCGATCAGCCGCATGGTCGCCGCCGGGCTGAGCGGGCCGCGGCTCAGCACCCGGTCGAGGGACTCGCCCTGGACGAACTCCATCACCAGGAAGCTGAGCCGGCGCTCGCCGATCTCGCAGGTGCCGTAGTCGTAGACGTCGACCACGCCCGGATGGCGGAGCGTGGCCATGGCCCTGGCCTCGTTGTGGAAGCGCCGCAGGAACGTGGCGTCCTCGCTGAGGGCCGGCATCAGCACCTTGACGGCGACGGTGCGGCCGAGGACCGTGTCGTCGGCACGCCAGACCTCGCCCATGCCGCCACCGCCCAGGCGGCTGGTCAGCGTGTAGCGGTCGTTGAGCGTGGTCCCGGAACCGAGCACGTTATCGAGGCTAACACCGCCGCTCGGCTGCACACGCCCTTTCGCCGCCGCTCAGAACGCGCCCGTCGTGGCGCCCCTCAACCGGCGAACACGGGCGACAGCTCTGGCCAGCGCTCCGCCGCGCACAGCACCGGCGGGCGGTCGAGCGGGGCGGGCAGCACGACCTCCCGGCCGCCGCCGATCGGGCGGCCGGTCCAGACGTCCACCCAGTCCCCCTCAGGGAGATAGGCGGAAATCTCCGAAACATCGGGATCGGTCACCGGCGCCACCAGCAACGCGTCCCCCAGCTTGAACTGCAACGGACGCCGCCACACCGCCGGATCGCCCGGATGGTCGAAGAACAGCCCGCGCATCAGCGGCGCCCCGTCCAGCGCCCGGCGCGCCTGCTCCGCCAGGTAGGGCACCAGCCGCTCGCGCACCTCCACCAGCCGCCTGAACACCGGGATCACCCGCTCGTCCCCGGTCTGCGCCGCGACGTTCCACGGCGTCCGGTCCCGGATCGGCGTGCGATGGTGGTTGAACTCCGAGTGATACTGCATGATCGGCATGAACGCCGCCGCCCCGGCCGCCCGCAGATAGAGCTCCGCGTCCGGCACCGGGCCGGAGAACCCGGCCAAATCCCAGCCCCAGTAGACGATCCCGCACGCCGAGGCCGTGATCCCCGCCCTGACCGAGGAGCGGAACGCCTCCCACGTGGAGTCCTCGTCCCCCGCCCAGAACGCGCCGTGCGCCTGCGACCCGGCGAACCCGGCCCGGCTGAACGTCACCGGCGCCTTGCCGTGCCGCCGCAGCAGGTCGCCGAACGCCCGCGCGTAGTGCACCGGGAACAGCCCGTTGCCGTCGTCGCCCCGGCGGCCGTCGGCATAACGCAGGTCGTGACCCCAGGCGTGCTCGCCGCCGTCGGTCTTGAACCCGTCGATCCCCACCTCGTCCACCAGGTACGCGCGCTTGGCCGTCCACCAGTCGCGCACCCGCGCCGACGACAGGTCAGGCATGAGCGCCAGCGGGAACCACCAGCCCCGGTTCCGGTACGGCCGGCCGTCGGCCTCCTTGACCCCGTAGCCGCGCTCGACGAGCTGCCGGGCGTCCACGGCCGCCTGGTGGCGCGGGTGCGGGCGCGTCTTCTGCAGCGGGATCTGCCACAGCAGCACCTTGACGCCGCGTTCGTGCAGCTCGTCCACCATGCCCTTCGGGTCGGGCCACGGCCCGTCCGCCGGGAAGGTGTAGTCGGCCAGCCGGTGCGGCTCCTCCGACGCCTCGTAGCGGGCCCCGCGGAACGCGGTGAACGTCGTCTCGTCGCTCCACGCCTCGATGACCAGCGCGCCGACCGGGATGCGGTGCTCGCGGTGCCGGTCCATCTCGGCCATCACGCGCTCCTGCGTGTTCCACTCGTTGCCGCTGGCCCACAGGCGGAACACCCACGACGGCAGCTCCTCCGGCCGCCCCACGTCGTCCAGGAAGCGCCGCAGCACGTCCGCCGGGGCGCCGCCCTCGTACAGCTCGACGGCCAGCTCGCCGTCCGGGCCGAGCTCCGCCTCGACGCGCAGCCGGCCGGGCACGCTCGCGCCCACGTCGTACCAGGTCCGGCGGCTCGTGACCACGTGGAGGCCCCACGTCGCCCGCGCGCCGACGACCAGGGCGAACGGCATGGGCAGGTACGTCCTGCCGTGCGCGCCCTGCGCCTTGTACTGCTCGAACACCACCGCGTCCAGCTCCCGGCCGCGCTGGTCCACCGCGTCGAACCGCTCGCCGAACCCGACCACGTGCTCGCCGTCGCGCAGCTCCAGCTCGAACCGGACGCGCAGCGGCCCGTCACCGTCGGCCAGCCACCGCACGCTCCCCGGCACCACCCGGTCGCCGCCGCGCACGTCCAGCTTGCCGCCGGCCGCGCCCCACACCGCCGCCGTCACCTCGAACCACCGGGAGGCACGGGTCCGCCCCTCCCCGTCGGCGGCCCGGAACCGGTAGGCGTAGCGCCGCCCGGCCTCCAGCGGCGGTGTCCGCACCGCCCACGACCCGGCGGCGGCCCGCGCGGCCCGCGCCTGCGCGGCGGCCAGGTGCCCGCCGTCGGCGCCCGCCTCCCGCGCGCCGGGGCCGCCCTGCGGCGCGAGCGCGAGCTCCAGCGGAGCCCCGCCGTCCGTCACCCACTCGCACACCACCGACGCCACCGCGGGCGACGCGCGCACGCGCAGCTCCACGGCCTCACCGGCGAGCGGGCGCGCCGGGACGCGCTGGTCCTCGGTGACCGCGTACGGGTGCCCGGACCCGAAGGGACGATGCCGGATCATGCCCGCACCCCCAGCTCGTCGGCGAGGATCAGGTACATGCCGTGCGACCACAGCAGCGGCGTGGCCACCGGGCCCCACCGGTCCAGCCACTCCTGTCGGCGTTCCGGCCAGAGCAGCAGGCCGGGCACCTGCTCGGGCAGGTCGCCCGCGGGCGTCGCCTGCGCGGCCATCCAGTCGAGGTAGCGCCGCGCCTCGCCGGAGCGCCCGGCCCGCGCGTGGTTCCAGCCGAGGAACCCGGCCAGCAGCACCCACCGGCCGCCGCCGTAGAAGGTGTCCTCCAGGTAGCGGTACACGCCGCCGTCGCGGGCGAGCTGCCGCTCCACCTCCGCCACGGTCGCCGCCCCCACCGGGTGCCCGGCCGCGTACAGCCCGAACGGCTCCACGCACGCCAGCAGGCTGCCGTCCACGGCGTCGCTGCCCAGCCACTTGCGCAGGTGCCCGCCCGGGGCGACGCCCTCGGCGGCCACCAGCGCCGCGACGCCCGCCACCGCCGCCGAGGCGGCCTCGGCCTCGGCCGCGCTCAGCACGTCCAGCTCCAGGGCCGCGCGCAGCCCGGCGTGCACCGCGCCGAGCGTCGCCACGTGCCGCTGCTCGACGTGCTCCTCCCACCAGTCGTAGCAGGGCCGGTCCCAGAAGGCCGACAGGTAGCGGGCGGTGGCCCGTACCCCCTTCTCCACGCCCGGGACGGCGCGCCCGTGCCGGGCGGTGTGCTCGCGCAGCGCCCACAGCCAGGTGCCGTATCCGTCGAGCTGGAAGTCCCACCACTCGTCCGTGCCGTCCACGCCGTCCAGCGTGAACCGGGTGGGCAGCATCTCGGCCTGCGCGACCGGCTCCCCGCGTGCGGCGCGGGCGACGAGCGCGTCCACCTGCCCGGCGCGGTCGCCGACCACCCGGGCGCTCCAGGCGTGGAAGGCGTCGGCCCCGGCCACGTCGCCGTGCCTGCTCACCCCCTCGGCGATGAACGAGCCGTCCCGCAGCCACGAGTAGCCGCGGTAGGCGGAGAAGGTCGGCGAGGCCGGATAGGCGCCGGTGGACGACTGGAGCCTCTGGATCACGTCGAGGCTGTGCGACACGAGGGTCACGGGAACTGGTCTCCTGAAAGGGTCGGGGATCTAGCCGAGCAGTGCGTCGACCTCGGCGGCGGCCGCCTTGAGCGCGTCCGGCACCGGCTTGCGGCCGGAGGCGGCCTCGCTCAGCTCCTTGGTCACGGCGTCCTGCATCTCCTGCTGGCGCTTGATGACCGGCGGCAGCGCGATCGACTCCAGCGCGTCGAAGACCGCCTGCCGGTTGGCGGGCTTCGGGTCCTTGAGGTAGCCGGCCAGCACCTGCTGGTCGGCGACCGGCGGCAGCTCCCACGACGAGGCGATGCGGGTGGCGGCCGCGACGTCGGACGACGACAGGAAGCGGGCCCAGGCGTACGCCTCCTTGCCCAGCTTGGTCGTGGACGAGACGGCGACCGCGTTGTGGAAGACCGCGCTGGCCTTGCCCGCGTCACCGGGCTCGACGACGACGTCCCACTCGAACGGCACGTCCTTCAGCCCGGCGAACTGCCAGATGCCGTTGTGCCACATCGCGAGCTTGCCGGACTTGAACAGGTTCGTGTCGTAGTCGGCGGTGCCGCCGATCTCCGCCTCGGTGGGCATCGTCCTGCCGACCTTCGACACCAGCCACTCGGCCGCCTTGACGCCCTGCGGGCTGTCGAAGGCGGACTTCTTGCCGTCGGCCGACAGGAACTCGCCGCCGGCCTGCTTGAGCGTCTTGTAGAACTCGAAGAACTGCACCGGCTGGAAGTCGCCGTAGACGCCCTTCTTCTTGTCCGTCAGCTTCTCTGCCGCCGCCTGCTCGTCCGCCCACGTCCAGTCGGCGGTGGGCAGGTCGACGCCGGCCTTCTCGAACAGGTCCTTGTTGTAGAAGAGCACCACGGTCGAGAACGACGCGGGCAGCGCGTACTGCTTGCCGTCGCGCTTGAAGGCGTTCAGCGACTCGGCCGCGTACGCCGACAGGTCGCCGTCTCCGCCCACGGCGCCCAGGTCGAGCAGCGAACCGGCGCCGGCGTAGGTGACGAAGTTCTCGTAGTTCAGCTCGAAGGTGTCGGGCGCGGTGCCGCCCGCGATGCTGGTCTGGAGCTTGGTGAAGTACTCGTCGAACGGCGCGGTCTCCACCACGACGTCGATCGACGGGTTCTGCTTCTCGAACGCGGCCACGATCGCGTCGAGGTCCTTCACGTGGTCCGGCGCCGCCGAGAACGTGAAGTAGCGCAGCGTCGTCCTGCCGCCCTCGCCGCTCGGCGCCTTCGTGGCCGAACCCTGGGAGCAGGCGGAGGCGAGCAGCGCGGCCGCGAGCGCGGCGGCCACCTTGGTACGTGTCTTCATGGGGGGTTTCCTTTACTTGAGCCCGCTCTGCGCGACGCTGGCGATGACGTGTTTCTGGGCGAAGACGTAGAGAACGAGGATCGGCACGACGCTGATCACCGAACCGGCCATGACCACGTCCCACTCGGTGGTGAACTGGCCGTGCAGCGTGGCCAGGCCCAGCGGCAGCGTCATGAACTCGGGCGACTTGATGATGATCAGCGGCCACAGGTAGCTGTTCCAGCTGGCCATGAAGCCGAAGATGGCGAAGGTGGCCAGGGCCGGGCGGATGAGCGGCAGGACCACGTACAGAAAGATCCTGAAATGTCCGGCGCCGTCGAGCACGGCCGCCTCGTCGAACTCCCGGGGCACCTGCCGGATCGCCTGCCGCAGCAGGAACACCCCGAACGCCGAGGCGATCGTCGGAGCCAGCAGCGCGAAATAGGTGTCGACCAGGTTGAACATCCGCATCTCGATGAACAGCGGCACCACCAGCACCGGCAGCGGCATCATCAGCGTCGCCAGGTAGACCGCGAACAGCGCCCCCCGCCCCGGGAACGGCAGCCGGGCGAACGCGTACGCGGCCATCGCGCTGGTCACGAGCTGCAGCAGCGTGGACGCCGCGCCGATCCACGCGCTGTTGGCCACGATCCGCCAGAACGGCAGCGTCTCCAGCAGCTTGCCGTACGCGTCCAGGCTCGCGCCCTCCGGCGTGAAGTCCGGCGGCACCGCCAGCACCGCGTCGCTCGGCGTGATCGAGGTGATGAGCGCCCACGCGAACGGGAACAGCATCACCACCGCGCCCAGCCCCACCGCCAGATAGCGCAGCGCCCTACCCATAGGTCACCCACCGCTTCTGCCCGCGGATCTGCACGATCGTCACCAGCAGCACGAGCGCGAACAGCAGCCACGACAGCGCCGAGGCCGCCCCGCCCGGCCGTAACGGAACGTCAGGTCATAGATCTGCGACACCACCACCTGCGTCGCCCCGCCCGGCCCGCCTCCCGTCATGATCTTGACCTGGTCGAACACCTGGAACCCGTTGATCAGCGAGATCACCACGACGAAGAACGACGACGGCGACAGCAGCGGCAGCGTGATGTGCCGGAACCGGCGCACCGCCGACGCCCCGTCGACCATGGCCGCCTCCTGGTACTCCTTCGGGATCGCCTGCAGCCCCGCCAGCAGGATGATCATCACGAAGCCCAGGTCCTTCCACGCCGAGGCGAGGATCACCGACGGCATCGCCCAGGCCGGATCCGTCCACCAGCCCGGCCCGCTCACCCCGACCAGCCCCAGCGCCCAGTTCACGATCCCGCTCGCCGGGTTCAGCAGCCACTTCCACATCAGCGCCACCACGACCCAGCTCGTGATGACCGGCAGGAAGTAGATCCCGCGCAGCAGGCTCCGGCCCGCCATCGCCCGGTTCAGCAGCAGCGCCAGGCCCAGCCCGCCCAGGTAGACCAGCGGCAGGTAACCGGCGATGAAGTACAGCGTGTGCCCGAACGCCGCCCGTGTCCCCGGATCGCCGATCAGCTCCACGTAGTTGCCCAGGCCCACCCAGCGCATCTCCGTGATCAGATCCCACTCGTGCAGGCTCGTCCACAGCGACGCCACCATCGGGACCAGCGTGTACAGGGTCAGCGGCACCAGGCTCGGCAGCAGGAACACCGCGACGGTCCCCGCGTGACGCCACCGCCGTCGCGGCGCCCTCCGCCCGTGCGTGGCCCCCGCCTCGGGCGGGGCCGCGGTGAGTGTCATCAGCTCGCTCCCTCTCCGGTACGCGCGCCGCGCGCGAGAACGCCCGCGCGGTCACGGACGGCGCTCACGGCGTGGTCCCGATGAGGCGGGCGCGCACCAGGCGGCCCTGCTCCCCGGCGGCCCCGGCCGCGTCGAACGGCGTCGCCAGCACCAGCGCCGCCGCCCCCTGTGCCCAGCTCGTCTCGTCCCAGCTCTCCACCTCGACCGCGATGTCCCGCCGCCCCGGGTAGAGCTGCGCCCGAAGCGCCCGATCGAACCCCACCTGCCAGAACGGCCACTCGGCGGTGCCCTCGCCGAGCACCACCACGACCTCCGGGTCCACCACGTTCACCAGCCCGGCCGTGGCCCGCCCCAGGATCTCCCCGGCCCCGGCGAACACCTCCCGCGCCACCGCGTCCCCCCGCACGGCCGCCCTCCCCAACGCCGCCACCGCCCCCCCGGCCCCCTCTCCGAGGGGGTCGCCCCCCTTGAGAGGCCCGCTTTCCATGAAGGGGGTGCCCTCGCCGTGGGGTGATCCCTCTGAGGGGGTCTTGGCGCGGGCGGCGGCGAGGAGGCCGGTGGAGCCGACGAAGGCCTCCAGGCAGCCCCGGGCCCCGCACCCGCACGGCGGCCCGGCGGGGTCCACGCACAGGTGGCCGAACTCGCCGGCGCCCCCGCGCGCCCCCCGGTACACGCGCCCGTCGGCGACGATGGCCGCGCCGACGCCGCGCCCGATGGTCAGCACGAGGAAGTCCCGGTGCGTCCGCCCCCTGCCGTACAGCCGTTCGGCCGCCGCGAGCGCGTTGACGTCGTTCTCGACGAGCACGGGCAGGTCGAGCCGCCGCCGCAGCCGTTCGCCGACGGGCATGGCCTGCCATCCCAGCGTGGGCGCGTTGACGGTGCCGACGCCCTGGTCGTCGACGGAGCCGGGCACGCCGACGCCGACGCCGAGCAGCGGCGGCCCGCCGGTGATGGCGGTCAGGACGGAGGCGACGGCGTCGGCGAGGTCGCCGGGGGCGTCGGCGGCGGCGGGGTCGAAGGGCCGCACCCAGGACCCGAGCACCTCGCCGTCCAGCCGCACGTCGACGAGGACGAGGTGGTCGGCGGTGACCTTGACGCCGAGGGCGCGCCCGGCGCCGCCGACGAGGCCGAGCCGCTGGGCGGGCCGCCCGCCTCGGGACGGCTTGAGGTCGAGCTCCTCGACCATGCCGTGTCCCATCAGCTCGCGGGTCAGCTGCGTGACGGTCGCGGGGCTGACGTCCAGCTCGCGCGCGATCTCGCTGCGGCTGAGCGGCCCGACGGTGCCGAGCAGGGCGAGGATCGCGGTCCTGGTGAGGTCGCCGCGGTCGCTTCCGGCCATGCCACCACTTTCTTTAGTCATAAAGTTAGTGGTGAAGAATATGAGCCCGAGGCCGCCCGCCTGTCAAGGGACAACAGAAAACCCCGGAAGGCGCACGGCCTTCCGGGGTCTGCGAGCGGGGGACCAGGAGTGGACTAGGAGGCGTCCCTCGCCTGGTTGCGCAGCGCGCGGCTGACGCCGTCGGCGCCCTCCAGGATGAGCCGGCGCAGCGCCTGCGGCGGCTGCTCGGCGGCCAGGTAGTCGCGTGCGGCCTGGACGGTTGCCTCCTCGATGATCAGCGTCGGGAAGCAGCCGACCGCGAACGTCGACGCCTGGTCGAACGTCCACTCCCGGTAGATCCGCCCCACTTCGGCGAAGTACTTCTCCCGGTACGGCTCCAGCAGCTCGGGGTGGTGCGGGTCCTGGAAGCCGCCGATCGTCGTACGGGCGATGTGGTTGGCCAGCTTGCCGCCGATGATCCGCTCCCAGGCGGCGGCCTTGGCCTCGGCGGTGGGCACGGCGGCCCGGCACTGCGCCGCCGACCGCTCGCCGGTGGCCGTCGGGTCGCGCTTGAGCTCGGCCTCGATGTCGGCCTCGCCGAGCTTGCCGCCCACGACGAGCGCGTTGACCAGGGTCCAGCGCAGGTCGGCGTCGACGGTCAGCCCGTCGGGCACCTCGGAGCCGTCGAGGATGGCCGCCAGCATGGCCAGGTCGGCCTCGGAGGTGGCCACCGGCGCGAACGCCTGGAGGTAGGCGAGCTGGTGGTCGGAGCCGGGCTCGGCGGAGCCGATGAGCGAGCGCAGCGCGTCGGCCAGCAGGGCCAGGCCCTCGCCGCGCCAGGCGGGCTCGGCGTACTGCTGGACGGCCTGGCGGGCCTGCCGCAGCACCGCCTGGAGGACCGTGAGGTCCTTGACGGTGGCGATGCCCGAGATGACCAGCTTGACGTAGTCGCGGGTGGACATCTCGCCGTCGCGGGTCATGTCCCAGGCCGCCGACCAGCACAGCGCGCGCGGCAGCGACTCGGTGAACGCCGCGATGCCGCCGTCGACGAGCGTGCGCAGCGACCGCTCGTCGAGCCGGATCTTGGCGTAGGTGAGGTCGTCGTCGTTGACGAGGACCAGGTCGGGCTGCTCCTCGCCGATCAGCTCGGCCACGGTGGTGCGGGCGCCGACGACGTCCAGCTCGACCCGCTTGGTGCGGGTGAGCGCGCCGTCGCGCAGCGCGTACAGGCCGATTGCGACGCGGTGCGAGCGCAGCGTCGGGTAGTCGGCCGGGGCCTCCTGCAGCACCTCGAAGGAGGTGAAGCGGCCGTCGGCGACCTCGAACGACGGGCGCAGCGTGTTGACCCAGGAGGTCTCCAGCCACTCCTTCGACCACGACGACAGGTCGCGCCCGGAGGTCCGCTCCAGCGCGCCGAGCAGGTCCTTCAGCTCGGTGTTGCCCCAGGCGTGCTCGGCGAAGTAGTCGCGCACCCCGGCCAGGAAGTTGTCCAGCCCGACGTAGGCGACGAGCTGCTTGAGCACCGAGGCGCCCTTGGCGTAGGTGATGCCGTCGAAGTTGACCTCGACGGCCTGCATGTCGGGGATGTCGGCGGCGATCGGGTGGGTGGAGGGAAGCTGGTCCTGGCGGTAGGCCCAGGCCTTCTCCACGTTGGCGAACGTGGTCCACGCGCCGCCGCCCCACCGGGTGGCCTCGGCCTGCGCGAGCACGGACATGTAGGTGGCGAACGACTCGTTCAGCCACAGGTCGTCCCACCAGCGCATGGTGACCAGGTCGCCGAACCACATGTGGGCCATCTCGTGCAGGATGGTCTCGGCGCGCCGCTCGACGACGGCGTCGGTGACGCGGGAGCGGAAGACGTAGTCCTCCAGGAACGTCACGCAGCCGGCGTTCTCCATGGCTCCGGCATTGAACTCCGGCACGAAGAGCTGGTCGTACTTGCCGAACGGGTAGCGCACGCCGAACACCTTGTGGAAGAAGTCGAACCCCTGCCGGGTGACCTCCAGGATGTTGTCGGCGTCGAGGTGCTCGGCCAGCGAGGCGCGGCAGTAGACGCCCAGCGGGATGCCGTCGTGCTCGGAGGTCACCTTGTGGTACGGGCCCGCGACGAGCGCCGTGATGTAGGTGGACATGACCGGCGTGGCGGGGAACGTCCACTGCTTGGCCGCGTCGCCTGCTGGCTCGACGCTGCCCGCGGCGGCGTTGGAGACGACCTCCCAGCTCTCGGGAGCGCGCACGGCGAGCTGGAAGGTGGCCTTGAGGTCGGGCTGGTCGAAGCAGGCGTACATGCGGTGCGCGTCGGCCGTCTCGAACTGGCTGTGCAGGTAGACGTTCTGGTCGACGGGGTCGACGAAGCGGTGCAGGCCCTCGCCGGTGCGCATGTAGGCGCACTCGGCCTCGACGCGCAGCTCGTTGGCGGCGGCGAGCGAGGGCAGCGGGAAGCGGCCCTTGTCGGCGTCGTAGCTGCCGGGGTCGAGCTCCTCGCCGTTCAGCGTGACCTTGCGCACGCGCGCGCCGTGCAGGTCGACGAAGGTGGAAGCGCCGGGGCTGGTGCTGCCGAAACGGACCGTGGTCACGCTGTCGAAGCGCTCGTCCCCCGTCGTGAGGTCGAGTGCGACCTCGTACGACTCGACCTTCAACAGCCGGGCCCGCTCGCGCGCTTCGTCCCGGGTGAGGTTGCCTGCCAAGTTGCGCTCCTTTTCACCACTTCGTTGGGGTTTGTCGGTATCCTGCCACGCCAGGAATAGGACGCCGACCTCCCCAGGTTATGACCACACATGACTGAGAAGACTCCTGTGGATCTCTGGTTCGATCCTTTCTGCCCGTTCGCCTGGGCGACGTCGCGGTGGCTGGTCGAGGTCGAGAAGGTCCGTCCCGTCGAGGCGCGCTGGCACATCATGAGCCTCAACGTGCTCAACGAGGACAAGGACGTCCCGGAGGCCTATCGGGAGCAGATCGCCAAGGCCATCGGCCCGGTGCGCGTCGTCGCCGCGGCGGCCGCCAAGTACGGCGACCACGTCGTCGGCCCCCTCTACACCGAGCTCGGCACCCGCCTGCACAACCAGCGCGGCATCGACCGGCTCGACGACCTGCGCGCCACCGTCGAGGACGCCCTCGCCGGCGCCGGCCTCGACCGCGAGCTCGCCGCCGCGATGGACTCCGACGCCCACGACGAGGCCGTACGGCGCTCGCACAACGAGGGCATCGGCCTGGTCGGCCAGGACGTCGGCACGCCGGTCATCCGCGTCGGCAGCAACGCGTTCTTCGGCCCGGTGATCAACTCCATCCCCAGGGGCGAGGACGCCGGCCGGCTCTGGGACGGAGTCCTGCTCGTGACCGGCTTCGAGAACTTCTTCGAGCTCAAGCGCACCCGCGACGGCTCGCCGCGCTTCGACTGAATACCCCCGCGCCGGTAGAAGAAGCTGCGTCCGGGGGTGGCAGTGCTCATCCCCGGATCCGTGGCCGCCTCGCATTGTGACGCGGAGCACGCCAGGATGGCGTCATGCGTCAGCTTTACATCGGCGGTGCCTGGACCGCCTCCGTCTCGGGAGAAGCCGTCGAGGTCGTCAACCCGGCCACCGAGGAGATCATCGACCGGGTGCCCGCGGGCGCGCCCGGAGACGTCGACGCCGCCGTGCGCGCGGCCGCGCGGGCCTTCCCCGGCTGGTCGTCGCTGCCGCCCGCCGACCGGGCCAAGCCGCTGGCCGCCGCGGCCGAGCTGATCGTGGAGCGCGCCGACGACATCGCCAGGACCATCGCCGCCGACATGGGCTCGCCGCTCGGCTTCGCGCTCAAGGTGCAGACGCTCATGCCCGCCGGCGTCCTCGCCTCCTACGCCCAGCTCGCCGAGACCCACCCGCGCGAGACCCGCGTCGGCAACTCGCTCGTCGTCAAGGAGCCGGTCGGCGTCGTCGCCGCCATCACGCCGTGGAACTACCCGCTGCACCAGATCGTCGCCAAGGTCGCCCCGGCGCTCGCGGCCGGCTGCACGGTCGTGCTCAAGCCCAGCGAGGTCGCCCCGCTGGCCGCCTACGCGCTGGCCGACATCCTGCACGAGGTCGGCCTGCCGCCCGGCGTGTTCAACCTGGTCAGCGGGCGCGGCCCGGTCGTCGGCGAGGCCCTGGCCGCCCACCCGGCCGTCGACCTGGTCTCCTTCACCGGCTCCACGGCGGCCGGCCGCCGGGTCGCCACGCTGGCCGCCGACGGCGTCAAGCGCGTCGCGCTGGAGCTCGGCGGCAAGTCCGCCAACCTCATCCTGCCCGACGCCGACCTCACCGCCGCCGTCAAGGCGGGCGTCGCCAACTGCTTCGTCAACGCCGGCCAGACCTGCTCCGCCTGGTCACGCATGATCGTCCACCGTGACCAGTACGACCAGGCCGTCCGCCTGGCCGTCGAGGCCACCGCCAAGTACACCGTCGGCGACCCGTTCGACGAGGCCACCAGGATCGGCCCGCTCGTCTCCGCCGCCCAGCGCGACCGCGTCGTCCGCTACATCAACCGGGGCCACGAGGAGGGCGCCCGGCTGGTGGCCGGCGGCACCGAGCGCCCGTTGCCCCGCGGCTTCTACGTCGAGCCGACCGTCTTCGCCGCGGTCGAGCCCGGCATGACGATCGAGCAGGAGGAGATCTTCGGCCCGGTCCTGACGATCATCCCCTACACCGCCGAGGACCAGGCCGTCGAGATCGCCAACGGTACCCCGTACGGGCTCTCGGGCGCGGTGTGGGCGGGCACCGAGGAGCGCGCGGTCGCCGTGGCGCGCAGGCTGCGCACCGGGCAGGTGGCCGTCAACGGGGGCCGGTTCAACCCGATGGCGCCCTTCGGCGGCTACAAGCGCTCCGGGATCGGCCGCGAGCTCGGCGAGCACGGCCTGGAGGAGTTCTTCGAGGTCAAGGCGATGCAGCTGTAGGGCTAGTAGAGCCCGCCGGTGGCGCGGATGCTCTGCCCGGTCACCCAGCCTCCGTCCGGCCCGGCCAGGAACGCGATCACCGACGCTACGTCCTCGGGCCGGCCGAGCCGGCCCAGCGAGGTCAGCGCGACCGTCTGGACCAGCGCCTCCGGCGGGTTGGACGAGCGCAGCATGTCGGTGTCGGTCGCGCCGGGCAGCACCGTGTTGGCGGTGATGCCGCGCCCGCCGAGCTCGCGCGCCGCCACCTTGGCGAACTGCTCGACCGCGGCCTTGCTGGCGGCGTAGACGGCCACGCCGGGGGCGGCCAGCTTGGTGTTGAGCGTCGAGACGTTGACGATGCGCCCGCCGTCGCGCATCACCCGGCCCGCCCACTGGATGGCCAGGAACGTCGCGCGGGCGTTGACCGCGAACACCCGCTCGTAGACCTCGTCCGTCACCTCGGAGATCAGCGCCTGGCCGGTCTCCGCCGCGTTGTTGACCAGGATGTCGAGGCCCGGCAGCCGGGCCTCCGCCTCGGCGAACAGCCGCAGCAGGTCGTCCTTGTCCGCCTGGTCGGCCTGGACCGCGTGCGCGCCCGTCTCCTTGGCGACCCGCTCGGCCGCCTCCCTGTCGTGGCGATAGCTGAACACCACGCTCGCCCCGTCGGCCGTCAGCCGCTCCACGACCGCTCTGCCGATGCCGCGTGAGCCGCCCGTCACCAGTGCGCCCTTGCCGGAAAGCACAGTCATACGGCCAACTTACGCCTTTTGCATGATCTTGCGAGCCTCGTTCTTCGGCAGCCGGTCGACGTACAGCTTGCCGTCGAGGTGGTCGGTCTCGTGCTGGAAGCAGCGCGCCAGCGAGCCCCTGGCGGTGATCCGGACCGGCCGCTCCAGCCGGTCGACCCCCTCGACCGTCACCCCGGCCGCCCTGGCCACCGGCGCGTAGATCGGGCTGCCGGTCCGCCGGTCGGGCACCGACAGGCAGCCCTCCTCGTCCAGGACCTCCGCCGGGTCGTCCACGGTCAGCACCGGGTTGATCAGGTGGCCCTTGCGCCCGCTGATGTCGTAGACGAACAGCCGCCGCGACACGCCGATCTGCGGACCGGCCAGGCCCACCCCGTCGACCGCGTACATGGCCTGGAACATGTCGTCGATCAGCTTGCGCAGCTCGCGGTCGAACGCCTCGACGGGCTCGGCGGGCGTGCGCAGGACCGGGTCGCCGATCGAACGGATCTCGCGCATGGCGGCTCCTCTCGTAAGGACTACTGGGCGGTGCCGACCCTTACTCTAGCGAGCGGGCGCGGGCCAGGAGCCGCGTCGGCCGGGCTGTGGAAGACTGGTGGCGTGCGTGTCTACATCGGTGCCGACCATGCCGGCTATGAGCTCAAGAACCATCTCGTGTCCTGGTTGAAGGACCACGGGCACGAGGTGACCGACTGCGGTCCCTTCGTCTACGACGCCGAGGACGACTACCCGGCGTTCTGCCTGCGGGCCGCGGAGGGCGTGGCCGGCGACCCGGGCAGCCTCGGCGTGGTCATCGGCGGCTCGGGCAACGGCGAGCAGATCGCCGCCAACAAGGTGCGCGGCATCCGGGCCGCGCTCGCCTGGAGCGACGACACGGCCCGCCTGGCCCGCGAGCACAACAACGCCAACGTGATCGCCGTGGGCGCGCGCATGCACTCGGCCGACGAGGCCACCGGCTTCGTCGAGACGTTCCTGGCCACCTCGTTCTCCGGCAGCGAGCGCCACAGCCGCCGCATCGCCCAGCTGGAGACGTACGAGACCATCGGCCAGCTCCCGTCGCTGCCCCAGGAGTAGCCCCGAGGGCGGCTAGGAGCGGCGCCGGGCCTCGCGCCTGGGCGTCTCGTCACGCAGGGGCCGCCGGTCGGCGGCCTCCTGCTGCTCCTTCGACGGGCGCGACACGTCGCGCGCCCGCATCGCGGTGATCGCGGTGATCTGCAAGCTCTGCAGGGCCATGCCCCCGACCCTACGTCAGAACGTCAGCCCCGCCCACGGCTTCGGGCTCCACGACATCGCCGTCGTCAGCGCCCGCACCGCGCCCGGGGTGCGCTCCTCCAGCAGCCCCGCCGCGTGCTGCTCGGCCAGCGCGCCGTCGCCCAGGTAGGCGGAGCCCAGCGACGCGACCTTGAGCACCAGGTCCGGCTCGTCGTCCACCGGCTTGCACGCGGCCCCCGAGGTGTCGGCGGTCAGCCGCCAGCGGCGGGCGTTCCACGGGCACACGTCGTCCTCGACGTCGATCACCACGTCGACCGGCGCCGCGTAGGAGCGCGACACCAGCGCCTCGCCCACGTCGACCAGGCGCACCCACAGCTCGTCCGTCCAGCGGGCGCGCAGCCGGCGCGAGTCGGCCATCAGCGCGAACAGCGGGTCGTCCACCGGCCGGCTGTCGACGACCACCTTGGCGACCAGGTCACGGTCGAGGACGCTGCGCCACAGCAGCGCGCAGGCGGCCGGATCGGCGGCGAACAGCTCGTGCAGCTTCAGCTCCCCGTCGGGCACGCCGCTGGCGTCCATGCCGGGCCTGATCCGGAACGTCGCGTAGCCGCGCACCCCCTGGTCGTCCTCGGCGATCACCGAGCGGAGCGCGCCCGCGCCCTGCTGGTCGAACTCCTCGTCGGCCAGCGCCGCGTCCCAGAACTCCGCCCGGCGCTCGTACATCCCCGGACGCCGGGGCGACACGGCG
This sequence comes from Nonomuraea sp. NPDC049725, assembly GCF_040674795.1. Taxonomy (NCBI): domain Bacteria; kingdom Bacillati; phylum Actinomycetota; class Actinomycetes; order Streptosporangiales; family Streptosporangiaceae; genus Nonomuraea; species Nonomuraea sp. NPDC049725. The sequence goes on from NZ_JBFANJ010000012.1 coordinate 253,771, forward strand.
GCGAACAGCGCCTCGAAGTCGCCGCGCGCCTCGGCGGGCTTGACCACCCGCAGCCGCAGCGACGGGTCCTGCGGCGCGTCGCGCACGAACGCCGAGCCGGCCCTGTCGATGGTGAACGACATCAGCTCCGCCGCCCTGCCGTAGCCGAACCGGCCGTAGATGGGCGCCTCGGAGGCGTAGAGCGCGGCCACCGACTCGCCACGCTCGCGCACGTCGGCGAGCTGCCTGCGCATCAGCGACGACAGCACGCCACGGCGGCGGTGCGAGGGGAGCACGCTGACCGCGGTCACCCCCGCGACCGGGAGCACCCCGCCGGGAACCGTCATCCGCAGGCTGTACACCCCCGTGCAGCCCACGATGGTGTCGCCGTCGAACGCCGCGAGCGTGCGGTCGAACTCGGTCTGCTTCTTCCAGCGGTCCAGCTGGCGGGGATGCGGGGTCCAGCCGAACCCCTCGCCCAGCACGTCGGAGAACGCCGGCCACTCGGCCTCGGCTATCGGGCGGATCTGAAACGTCATCCGTCCACCGTACGAGGCGCCGCCGCGCCTCGGCCACCGGGTATCCGGTCCCGATGATCAAGGCTCTGGTCAAGTGGGCTGCCCAAACATGGTCCAGACCGATACAGTCAGGCGCATCATGAGTTCCCGTCCGGCGCCGCTGATCCCGCCACGGCTCCGCGCCCTGCTCGTGCGGGTGCCGCTGCTGGTGCAGGCCGTACGGCTGGTGCGGCGCCCGCTGGCCCGCGACCGCAACCTGCTTCTCACGCTGACCGTGGTGTCGCTGGTCATCGGGCTGCTGGCCGCCGAGGTGTCCACGGAGTGGTTCTCGCCGTCGCTGCTCATCCTCGTCACCCTCGTGGGCGGGCTGCAACTGCGGCTGCGCAGCCTGGTCAAGCTGCTCGTCGCCGTGGCCGTCGCGCTCGGCTACGTGGCCACGCAGCTCGGCCCGGGCAGCGTCGGGCTCGGCCTGCTCGTGACGACCGGCTTCACCACGGTGCTGGCCGTGCTCATGGCCCGCACCCGGGGCAAGCTCGGCGTGCAGGGACTGCGCGGCGACGCGATGCTGCTGGAGCTGCGCGACCGGCTCAGGAGCCAGGGCGAGCTGCCGCCGCTGCCCAAGGACTGGGGCGGCAAGGTGGTGCTCAAGCAGGCGGGCGGCTCCTCGTTCGGCGGCGACTTCCTGGTGTCGCTGCGCGACGGCGACCGGGTCGACATCGCGCTCGTCGACGTGTCCGGCAAGGGCGTCGACGCCGGCACCAGGGCGCTGCTGCTGTCGGGCACGTTCGGCGGGCTGCTCGGCTCCGTCGACGACTTCCTGCCCGCGTGCAACGCCTACCTGCACCGCCAGCGCGGCGACGAGGGCTTCGTCACCGCCGTGCACGTCCGGCTCGACCTGGCCACCGGCGACTACACGATCACCTCGGCCGGGCATCCGCCGGTCGTCAAGTTCGACGCCGGGACCGGCAACTGGCAGGTCGCCTCCGCCAAGGGCGTGGTGCTCGGCGTGGTGCCCGACCTGCACTGCGAGCCCGACAGCGGCACCCTGCGCAAGGGCGACGCGCTGCTGCTCTACACCGACGGGCTCATCGAGCAGCCGGGCCGCGACATCGACGCCGGGCTCGACCGGCTGCTGGGGGAGGCCGAGCGGCTGCTGCCCTCCGGGTTCCGCGACGGTGCCAGGGCCCTGGTCAACGCCATGGCCTCGGGCCACAACGACGACTGCGCGCTGGTGCTCATCTGGCGTCCGTAGTGACGAATCACACGGGTGCGGTCGTGATCGTGGTCACTGGCCGCCGGCCCGGCATCCTGAGATCGTCATAGAGTCGCGGGCTCCGGGGGAACGGCGCGGCTCCTCCGGGGCCCGCCCGCACACCACCAGCCCGCTCACAGCCAGTCCGCTCACAGCCAGCCCGAGTCGCTGGCGATGCGCACCGCGTCGACCCGGTTGCGCGCGCCGGTCTTGCACATGATCCGCGACAGGTGGTTGCGCACGGTGCCCACCGACAGGAAGAGCTCGTCGGCGATCTCCGCCGACCGGGCGCCGCCCGCCGCGATCCGCAGCACGTCGATCTCACGCCTGGTCAGCGGATTGACCGGCGACTGCAGGGCGGCCACGGCCAGCTCGGCGTCGATCGCCCGGCCGCCCGCCGCGATCCGCCGCAACCCCTCGGCGAGCTGCTCCGGCGCCACGTCGAGCGTCATGAACCCGCGGGCGTGCGCCGCCAGCGCCCCGCGCACCTGCCCCGGATGCGGCTGGGCCGACAGGATCAGCACCGCGCACCCGGGCGCCTTCTCCCGCAGCGCCTCCGCCGCGCCCAGCCCGCCCACGCCCGGCAGGTCGGCGTCGACCACCGCCGCGTCCGGCTCGCACTCCAGCGCGCGAGGCAGCACGTCCTCGGCGCTCGCCACCTCCGCGACCACCCGCAGGTCCGGCTCGGCCTCCAGCGAGGCCACCAGACCACGCCGCACCAGCGCCAGATGCTCGGCGACCAGGATCCGGATCAAATCGCTCCCTCCGTCACGTCCCAGGGTGATCGTCCGACTGCGGACTGTCAACGGCGGTTCATGCGCAGCCCCCGTCCAGGTGTGCGGAGTTCGACTACCCTTGGGTAGGTCGGGACTTCCGTCTTCCCTGGAGCGCGCGTACATGGATTGGCTCTTCGTCGCGGGCATCGTCATCTTCTTCATCGGACTGATGGCGTCCATCGCGCTGCACGAGGTCGGCCATCTCGTGCCCGCCAAGCTCTTCGGCGTCCGCGTGACGCAGTACATGGTCGGCTTCGGCTCCACCGCCTGGTCCTGGCGTCGTGGCGAGACCGAGTACGGCATCAAGTGGCTGCCGCTCGGCGGCTACATCCGCATGATCGGCATGCTGCCGCCCCGGCCCGGCGACGACCCGACCAAGCTGCGCGGCAGCTCGACGGGCCCGTTCCAGAGCCTCATCGAGACCGCCAGGGAGGCCGCCCAGGAAGAGGTGCGCCCCGGCGACGAGGAGCGGGTCTTCTACCGGAAGAAGTGGTGGCAGAAGGTCATCATCATGTCCGGCGGCCCGGCGATGAACTTCGTGCTCGCCTTCGTCCTCTACACGCTGCTGTTCGTCGGCATCGGCATGCCCACGCTGGTGCCGGTCGTCTCGCCCGACACCACCACGTGCGTGATCCCGGTCAGCGAGCAGCGCACCGAGTGCCGGCCCGGCGACCAGGCGACGCCCGCGGCGAAGGCCAAGCTCAAGGTCGGTGACCAGCTCGTCTCCTTCGACGGCCAGAAGATCGGCTCGTGGGCCGACGCGACCCGGCTGATCCGCTCCCACGGCGCGGGCGAGGTGGCGCTCGGCATCGTGCGCGACGGAAAGCCGATGACGCTCGACGTCACGCTCATCGCCCAGGACCGGCCCAAGCCCGACGACCCCAAGGTGATCGAGAAGAACGTCGGCTTTCTCGGCGTCATGCCCACCGAGGTCATGCAGCAGCAGAGCATCGGCGCGGTCGCCGGCCACATGGCCGAGCTCACGGGCAGGGTGGCGCAGTCGCTGGTCAACCTGCCGGAGAAGATGGTCGGCGTGTGGCACGCCGCCTTCTCCGGCGAGGAACGCGACCCCGAGGGCCCGGTCGGCGTCGTCGGCGCCGGGCGGATGGGCGGCGAGATCCTCGCCTCCGACCTGACCGGCATCCAGAAGTTCCACATCTTCGTCAACCTGCTGGCCGGCTTCAACCTGGCGATCGGCATGTTCAACCTGATCCCGCTGCTGCCGCTCGACGGCGGCCACATCGCGGGCGGCCTGTGGGAGGGCCTCAAGCGGGCCTACGCCCGGGTCCGCCGCCGCCCCGAGCCCGCGTACGTGGACATCGCCAAGGTGCTGCCGCTCACCTACGCGCTCGCCTTCGTCATGATCATCATGGCCGGGCTGCTGGTCTACGCCGACCTGATCAACCCGTTGAGGCTCACCGGATGACCGCGGGCCCGCTCGACGAGCTCCGGCGGCTGTGCCTCGCGCTGCCGGAGACGACCGAGCGGCTCAGCCACGGCGAGCCCACCTGGTTCGTGCGGGGCAAGAAGACGTTCGTCATGTACGCCGACCACCACCACGACGACCGCCTGGCGTTCTGGTGCGCGGCCCCGCCCGGCGTCCAGCAGGAGCTGGTGGCCGAGGACCCGGCCCGCTTCTTCCGGCCGCCATACGTGGGCCATCGCGGCTGGCTGGGCGTCTTCCTGGACGTGGACGTCGACTGGGCGGAGATCGGCGAGATCGTCGCCGACGCCTACCGGCAGGTCGCGCCCAAGTCCCTCATCGAGCGGATGCCCCCGACCGGCTGAGCACCCTGGCGACCTGGTCCGGGTGGGTGAGCTGCGGATAGTGCCCGGCTCCGGCGATCTCGGTCACCGGATGCCCCGGGTCGGCCGTGAGCGGGTCGGCCGAGCCCGTCACGATCTCGACGGGCACCCGCACCCGTGTCAGCAGCGCCCGCGCGGCGTCCCGCCCGGCCGAGGCCGCCCGCAGCGCCGCGACCACGCGCCGCGCCACCCCCGGGCGGCGCAGGTCCAGCGCGGCGCTCGCCACCTCCGGTCCTTCGGGCACGCCCAGCGTGGCGGCCAGCCGGGCGGCGGACATGCGGCGCAGCAGGGGCGCGGCCACGGCAGAACGCGCCGCCCATGACGCCGGAGCCTGGAGGAACGCCGGAGCCACGAGCACGAGCCCGCCCACCCGCTCGGGATGCTCGACCGCGAACCGCAGCGCGGGCCCGCAGGCCAGCGAGTGCGCCACCAGCGTCGGCCGCGTCCGCACGCTGCCCATCAGCCCGGCCAGCCACGCCTCCACCGGCCGGTCAGAAGGCGCGGACCGCCCCAGCCCGGGCAGATCGGGCGCGAGAACCGGCCCCGGCAGCAGGGCGGCCACCCGCGCCCACACGTCGGCGTTCACCGGCAGCCCGTGCAGCAGCACGTGCCCGGGGTCGCGGGCGTCCCCCATCACCCACGTACGGTCCCGGAACCCGTACGGGCGCAGCCACGGCGTCGCCGCGCCGAAGCGGGCCGCCACCAGGTCGTCCGCCCAGGCGCGCAGGGCGTCGGCGACCGGCGGCATCTCCAGGCCGGCCCGGGCGGCGAGGGCGCGGGCCGAGGCCGTCGGATAGCGGTCCGGCGACAGGAACGACAGCGTCTCCGGATCGGCGCCGGTGAGCGCCCGCGGCAGCCGCCGCACCAGGCCGACGGGGATCGTCCGGCGCGGCGCGCGCACGCCGAGGTGCCGGGCGACCAGGCCGATCAGCTCGGGCAGCGGCGGGGTGTCGTCGTCGAGCACCCAGTGGTCCTCGCCCGCCGGGGCGGCGGGGATCTCCGCCAGGAAGCGCGTGAAGTAGTCCATCGTGACGACCGGCAGGAAGACGTCCGGGCCGCCGGGCAGCGCCGGGAGCCGCCCGTTCCACAGGTCTCCGACGAGGGAGGCCAGGCCGAGGTGCTGGCCGGGGCCGATCACCGTGCTGGGGTTGGCGACGGTCAGCGGGACGCCCAGCTCGCGCGCCCTGGCATGAACGGCGAGGTCGGCCTCGGCCTTGGACGCCTCGTACGCGCCCAGCCGGGCGTAGTCGGGGCGGACGCCGCTCACCCGGTAGCCGCTGATGTGCACGAGCCGCCGCAGCCGGGGGAGCGTGGCGGCCCATTCGAGCACGTGGAGCGCGCCGGTCACGTTCACGGCGCGAGCCTCCTCGACGCCGAGGCCGAACGCGAAGCGCGCCGCGGCGTTGTAGACGTCGCGTGCCTGGGGGAGTCCGGTGAGCGGGCGGGTGAGGTCGGCGGTGACGACGTTCAGCCCGCCGGTGGCGACGCCCCGCTCGGCCAGCCACGGGGTGAGGGTGTCGGTCCGCACGGCCGCCGCCACCCGCTGCCCGCGGCCCAGCAGCTCGGCGACGAGTGCCCGGCCGACGAAGCCGGTCGCGCCGAAGACGATCGCGTCCAAGAGAGCTCCTCAATAGATCGGTCTACATATTTTCTGGGCGTGAAAAGAGCCGCCTCCGTGGCGGGGAGGCGGCCCCGGGGGTCAGCGCAGGAGCCCGGCGAGCACGGCGGCGACGCGGTCCAGCGGCTCCCGGCTGCGGTGCGCCTTGGCCAGCAGCAGCGCCCCCTCGATCAGCGCCAGGACGGTGACGGCGAGATCGTCGGCGTCCGGTCGCCCCGCGAGCCGCGTACGCAGGGCGGCCTCCCATGACGTGTAGACCTCCGAGCACGCCTGCTGGAGCGGGTCGCTGGCGGCGGCCATCTCGAGCGCCACGGTGGCCACCGGGCAGCCCTTGCGCCAGCCCGACTCCTCCAGCCGGTCGCCCAGCAGCCGCAGCACCTCGTCCACGGCCAGATCGTCGAAGGCCGACCCGATCGCCGCCCCGGCCCGCCGGATCGACTCGCCGACCAGCTGGTCCTTGCCCTCGGGGAAGTGGAAGTACAGCGACCCTCGCGGCGCCCCGCTGGCGGCGATCACCTGATTGAGCCCGGCATTGGCATAGCCGCCCGCCTCGACCAGCTCCTGGGTCGCCTCCAGGATCCGCAGCCGAGTCTCGGCCCCCTTCTTACCCATGCCGAAAAACTAGACCGATCTACATATTCTGTCAACGCCGAGCCGGCCGGCCACGTCAGTGCATCGAGATGTGGACGTGGTCGTAGTGGTTCTCGGTGATGCTGCCGCGGTTGGACATGGCGTTCCAGCCGGAGCCGTGGTTGATCCGCTGCTTCCAGATCACGTACTTGACGCCGAGCTTGTCCCGGTTCTTCACGGTCCATTCGGCGATGCGGTCGCCGAGGGCGTTGTTGGCCGCGGTGGGCATGGAGCCGCCGGCGCTCATCATGAAGTCGCAGGCCCGCCCCAGCGGATGCTCGCCGCTGGAGCCCGAGCGGAAGCACCCGACGCTGAACGGCAGCTTGAAGCTCTTCTCGATCTGCGCCTTCATCGCCCGGGTGCGGGCGGTGATGTTGTCGGTGCCGCTCGGCAGCTGCGGGGCCCAGGTGCCGTCGGAGCGCCGCCCGGTGCTGAACGGGATCAGGTCCTCCAGCTTCTTCTCGATGTCGCCGATGACGCCCTCGGCCTCGTCGCGCTGCTTGGCCACCTCGGTCGTGTCGGCGCTGAGCCGGCGGGCCAGGGCGGCGGCCGCGTCGGCGGCCTTCTTCTGCTCGTCGCGGGCGGCGGCGACGCCGGCCACGATGGCCTGCTGCTCGGCGGTGAGCTGTTCGACCACGGCCGCGCTGGCCCCGTCGGGCGGCACCATGTAGTAGGGCAGGCCCAGCGTGCCGCTCTGGTAACGAAGTCTGGCGAGCTCGCCCACCTTCAGCTGGGCGGCGGCGAGCGCCTGGTCGGCGGCGGCGAGCCGCTTCTTGGCCGCCTCGGCGGCCTCGCGGGCCTTGGCGAGCTCGACGCGTTTGGCGTTGTAGCGCTCGATGAGCTGGTCGACCTTCTTGTTGAGCTGCTTCAGGTCGCCGCGGAGCTGGCTCTCGGACGGCTTGGGCTCGGCCGCGGCCGGTGCTGACCAGGTGGCGAACGTCATCGCTGCCGCGGTGACGACGCCGATGGCAAGTCGCGTGGGGGACGCTGACGCCACGTGCGGGGTTTCCTCTCCCTCTGCCGGCCGGGTTAGCTGACGGGTTCGGGCATGGGAGTCGCTTCCCTACCACCGAAGTGGATTCACCCCAGGTGCGGATGGGTCCCCGGCTCCCGGGCAACTCGCCCGGGATTAGGCGTACACGGTGCTATGACCGCGCTTGAAGGGATAGTAGTGGTAGATCACGAGTAATGCGACATCAATCGGAAATCAATTAGTGATCTACCTGTGATCGAAGCATGCGTGCCGCCTCTTCCGGGAGCACGTCGTTGACGAAGGCTCCCATGGCCGACTCCGATCCCGCCAGGTACTTCAGCTTGCCCGGCGCCCGCCGGATGCTGAACAGCTCCAGATGAAGATAGCCCAGCTCACGGTCCTGCCGGACCGGCGCCTGGTGCCAGGCCGAGATGTACGGCATCGCGACCCCGAACAGCCCGTCCAGCGCGCGCAGCACCGAGGTGTAGAGCGGGGCGAACGCCGCCCGCTCGGCCTCCGACAGCGCCGCCAGGTCCGGCACCCGGCGATGCGGGTAAAGATGCACCTCGAACGGCCACCGCGCGGCGGCGGGCACGAACGCCGTCCACAGCTCGTTGGCGGCCACCACCCGGGTGCCCGCCTCCCGCTCGGCCGCCAGCACGTCGGCGAACAGGTTGCGCCCCGGCCGACGCCCCGCGTAGCGCCTGGCGGCGCCGAGCTGCAGCTTGGTGCGCGGCGTGACGTACGGATAGGCGTAGATCTGGCCGTGCGGGTGGAAGAGCGTGATGCCGATCTCCTCGCCCCGGTTCTCGAAGCAGAACACCTGCTCCACGCCCTCGATCGAGGACAGCTCGGCCGTGCGGTCGGCCCACGCCTCCATGACCAGCTCCACCCGGTCGTCGGAGAGCTGCGAGAACGACGAGGAGTGCTCGGAGGTGAAGCACATCACCTCGCACCGCCCCACACCCGGCCGGACCTCGCTCAGCCCGCCCACGTCCGCGTAACTGCCGAGATTGCGGGAGAACGACGGGAACCGGTTCTCGAACACGACCACGTCGTAGTCGTCCGCCGGGATCTCCGACGCCCGCTCTGCGGACGACGGGCACAGCGGGCACTCGTCGGCCGGAGGCAGGAACGTGCGCGTCTGCCGGTGCCCGGCCACCGCGATCCACTCCTCGGTCAGCGGGTCGTAGCGCAGCTCCGACGCCACCGGCCGGGGATCGAGCGGCCGCCGGTCGATCGCGCTCCGGTCGGCGTCGTCACGCCGGTCGAAGTAGATCAGCTCCCGGCCGTCGGCCAGATGGGTGATGGTGCGCTTCACTGCGAGCCCTCCGCGATGATCAGTTCGCCGGCGCGTTCGGCCAGCTCCGTACGTGCCTCCTGGGGCAGCCCGGGGTCGCTGATGACCACGTCGGCCTCGCGCAGCTCCGCGATCGTGCTGATGCCGACCGTGTTCCACTTGGTGTGGTCGGCGGGCACGACCAGCCGGTGCGCGGCGTTGACCAGCTCCCGGTCGGTCTCGGACTCCAGCAGGTTGGGCGTGGTGAACCCGGCCCGCACGCTCATCCCGTGCACCCCCAGGAACAGGGTGTCCACGTGCAGGCGCCGGATCGCGGCCACGGCCACCGGGCCGACGAGCGCGTCGGAGGGGGTGCGGACGCCGCCGGTGAGCACGACCGTGCGATCGGCGCGCGGATTGCGGTGGAAGACCTCGGCCACGGGGATCGAGTTGGTGATGACGGTCAGCTCCGGCACCCCGATCAGGTGACGGGCCAGCGCCCACGTCGTGGTGCCGGCCGACAGGGCGACCGCGGTGCCGGGCCGGACGAGCTGGGCGGCGCGCCGCGCGATGGACTCCTTCTCCTGCTGCTGGCGGGCCGACTTGGCGGTGAACCCCGGCTCCTCGGTCGAGCCGGGGCCGAGCGTCGTGGCACCGCCGTGCACCTTCTCCAGCAGCCCGCGCTCGGCGAGCACCTCCAGGTCGCGGCGGATCGTCATGTCGGAGACGCCGAGCTCGCGCACGAGCTCGGCCACCCGGACCCCGCCTGCGCTGCGGACGCGTTCGAGAATCGCCTGCTGACGCTGCTGTGCGAGCACGCCCCCGCTCCTTCCAACAGATTCCACCAAATTATGACACGAATATGTTGGGGAATGTTAGGTCACCGGGACGCTTGTCCAGCGCCCCGATGCGGGAGACATTGAGAGAGCCCCATCACCAGGAGGGATGCGACATGGCCAAGCGCGCACGCAAGGGCAAGGCACGCAAGAAGAAGAAGGCCAACCACGGCAAGCGCCCCACGGCGCGCTGACTCACCCGGGCAGCTCGCTCAGCGCCTCGTCGATCCGCTCCTGCGGCAGCGTGAAGTCCGTCATCTCGCCCGACAGGTAGCGGTCGTAGGCGGCGAGGTCGAAGTGCCCGTGCCCGCACAGCGCCGTCAGGATGACCTTCGCCTCGCCGCTCTCGGCGCACCGCCGCGCCTCGGCGATGGTCTCGGCCAGCGCGTGCGTCGGCTCCGGCGCGGGCACGATGCCCTCCGTCCTGGCGAACGTCACCCCGGCCTCGAAGCACTCGGTCTGCGACCGGGTCACCGCCTCGAACAGCCCGAGCTCGTACAGGTGCGACAGCAACGGCGACATCCCGTGATAGCGCAGCCCGCCGGCGTGGATCGGGTCGGGCACGAACCCGTGGCCGAGCGTGTGCATCTTGAGCAGCGGCGTCAGCCCGGCCGTGTCGCCGAAGTCGTAGGCGTAACGGCCGCGCGTGAACGACGGGCAGGCGGCCGGCTCGACGGCCCGCAGCACCGGCCCGCCCTCCCCGGCGAGCTTGCCGCGCAGGAACGGGAAGGCCAGCCCGGCGAAGTTCGACCCGCCGCCGGTGCAGCCGATGACCAGGTCGGGCCGCTCGTCGAGCTGCGCCAGCGCCTCCTCGCCGATCACCGTCTGGTGCATCAGCACGTGGTTGAGCACCGACCCGAGCGCGTACCGGGTGTCGGCCGCCCCGGCCGCCGCCTCGACCGCCTCGCTGATCGCGATGCCCAGGCTCCCCGGCGAGTCGGGGTGGCCGGCCAGCACCTTGCTGCCGGACATCGTCACCGGTGACGGGCTCGCGTGCACCGTCGCGCCGTACACCCCCATGAGGGAGCGCCGGTAGGGCTTCTGGTCGTAGGAGGCCCGTACCATCCAGACCTCGCACTCCACCCCGAACTGGGCGCACGCGAACGCCAGCGCGCTGCCCCACTGCCCCGCGCCGGTCTCGGTGGTGAGCCGGCGCACGCCCTCACGCGCGTTGTAGTACGCCTGCGGGACCGCCGTGTTGGGCTTGTGCGACCCGGCGGGCGAGACGCCCTCGTACTTGTAGTAGATCCTGGCCGGGGTGCCCAGCGCCCGCTCCAGCCGGCGCGCCCGCACCAGCGGCGTCGGCCGCCACAGCCGGTAGACGTCGAGCACCTCCTGCGGCACCGGCACGAACCGCTCCTGGCTCACCTCCTGCCCGATCAGCTCCATCGGGAACAGCGGCGCCAGATCGTCCGGCCCCACCGGCTCCCGGGTGGCCGGATGCAGCGGCGGAGGAGGCGGCGCGGGCAGGTCGGGAACGATGTTGTACCAGTGGCTGGGGATCATCCACCCAGTCTGCGCCGCCGCGCGCCACCGTTCCAGTCGCCTTCCCGCATGGCCAGCCGGCCCGGATGATCGGCCCGTACGAGCACGTCCGCCGTCTCGGCGGGCCGCACCTCCCGCTCGTAGCGGTCATATGCCGGCAACCGCCACCGTTCGGACTCGGGCGTGCGCCGCTCCAGCGCACCCGCCGACAGCCACAGGTGCACGCTCAGCTCGACCGGCAGCCCCCGCCCCAGCAGCAGCGTCCCGTCCAGCAGCAGCACCCCGCCCGGCGCCAGCGTCTCGTACGGCAGCCGGAAGGCCCGGTCGATCCGGCTGTCCCACAGCGCCGGCAGCACCCGCCCCGAGCCGCCCGGGCCCAGCGGCTCCAGCACCTCCCGCAGCAGCCCCTTCACGTCGAGCCAGTCGTCGTAGAACACGTCAGGATCGGTCCGCCCGTGCTCCAGCCGCAGCGACGCAGGCCGCAGGAAGTCACCCACCGACACCCGCAGCACCTGCCGCCCGCGCACCCGCAGCGGCGCCGCCAGCCGGTCGGCCAGCTCCCCGGGCGCCGCCGCCGGAGCCCCGTCGACGACCACCCGCGCCCAGCCGTCGCCCGGCCCCGCCGCGATCGCCTCGGCCAGCTCCTCGACCAGCGCCTCCATCGAGATCGGTCGTGCACGCATCACGTCCGAGCCTACGGGCTCCGATGCGCGTGCTCCCGCGTTCCTGGACCCGGCCCGATCACTCGGCCACGATGAGGCCATGACGCAGAACGGATCGGCGCAGCGGCCCGCGACGGACGGGGACAAGGGCCGTCAGCTGAACTGGCCGGCGACCGTGAGCGCCCTCGCCGCCTCGGTGGCGGCCGTGGTCGCGCTGATCGCGTACCTGGCCCCGCCCGCCGCGCAACCCATCGACAAAAAGACTTCGCCCCCGTCCGAGTCCCCTTACTCCCCGTCGCCCGACCGGGAGCCCAGCCGCCCGCCTTCGGACCCGCCGCCCCCCGACCCGGAAACCACCCGTGCTGACCCCGTCACGTCCGTGGTGCTGCCCCCGGTTCCCCCCATCGGCTGCGCCGAGGCGACGGCCGCACTCAACGCCTACAGCCGGAACGCCGGCGACACACGCAGCAGCCATGCAGGCGCGGCCCAGCAGGCGTACTCGGAGCTGATGGGCGTGGCCCTGAACGCCCAGGGAGCGGTCGGGCAGAAGGTCACCAGGCTGGCTTGGGGGTTTCGTGAACTGAACTTCCGCCTGACCGGCATGGTCATGGACGACCCGGGCGAGGTGCTCACAGGCATCCGGACCGACATCGCGGAACTCAACAGACTGTGCACCCCCGCCTGACACGGCAGGGGGCCCGAGCTGGCCTTACGGCTGTGGAGCGGACGACGGGAATCGAACCCGCGTAGCTAGTTTGGAAGACTAGGGCTCTACCATTGAGCTACGTCCGCGCGAACCGGTCGAACTCTGGTCTAGACTTCATCCGGTCGTCAGGGCGTAAGCGTACCGGAGTCCCGGAGCGTGTGCGTACCCGGCGCCGACGGGGCGTGGCGCAGCTTGGCAGCGCGCTTGCTTTGGGAGCAAGAAGTCGCAGGTTCAAATCCTGTCGCCCCGACCAGCTCAAAGGCCACCTCCAATACGGAGGTGGCCATCTGAGTGACTAAGCCCTCAGGATCAGCGCCACTCGAACCAGACACGGGGAAGGCGCTTACGAGCGTCCTCCAGAGCCTCGGGCGTCCGTGCGCGGATGTTGATGTCCGCGACACTGCCGGGGCGGTGCCACCAAGCCCGTGCAGCACCTGGTGGCAACTCTCCGCCGTTCACGTGAGGGCTGAGACATACAAAAAGGTTGTCGTCCGCGTACCACCGACTGCCTGGCGCACACGGTGATGGCTCACTCGGATACGGGGGGAGGAGAAGAAGCCGGAACATCTGGTCCACGAGGGGAACCTCGTCCCGGCAGAGTTCGCCCCAGATGCCCAGATCGCATTCAGTTCCATAAGTGTTGTAGAGCGACTCGGTCAGGACGAGTTCGATGCAGTCCAGGGAAAGCCGTTCCATCCACGCGATCCCACGGATTCTGTGATCCGCGCACCCGCAACTGGGAAGATGCGCCACGGGCGGGTCGTCCAGGTGGAGATCCGCGAGCCGGACACCGCATTCCCACACGCCCTGGTTCTCAACGTGATACGAGAGTAGATTCTCCGGCTCGCAGACACCAAGCCTGTCCAGCGGCTCCAGCCGGTGCATGGTGCCGCACAGGTCCTCGCGCAGCCCGAAGAGGGCGTACGCCTCTCTCAATGCCGTGGGAAGACGGAAGCCAAGGCGCTCCTCCACAGCGGCGAGTTCGGAGCCGTCATAACCATCGCCGGTCCGGATCGGGGCCGACGACCAGGCAGCGGCGAAGCCCTGGATGAACTCCCATGCTCTCGTCCGGTCAAGGACTCCGGCCGCAAGCGCTGAATGAAGATCGAAGTGCCCTGGCATCCAAGCATGGTAGGCGGCCGAGGGAGGAGCGGAACATCCGTTTGGCGAAGTTTCCCTCCTCCCGATCGACCGGAAGCCTCATGTGTCGATGATGCGGTCCATGGCGATGGCACCGGCCTGCAGCACCGGGCGGATCTGCTGGCGGTAGACGGCCTCGGTCACGGCTGTGCTGCTGTGACCGACGAGCCGCGAGATCTCTTCAAGCGGGATGCCGTTGTCCGAGAGCAACGAGATGAAGCTGTGGCGCAGCACTCGTCGCGTCCGTTCCTTCGGGTTGATCCCTCGGTCCCCTTGATGACGATCTGAAGGCACGCCATGCGTTGGCCGCGCCGAGTTGGGGCCCAGCGGCCGACGTGAAGACCAGAGGACATTCCCGTCAGCTGGCGGCGTAGCTCTACCGTTGTGCCGCCTTGAGCGCAGTCAGCACTCCAGCAACGGGCCGGAAGCGCGAGCGTGCGGGGCTTGCGGCCCCCGGTGTCGCCGCCGGCACACAGGCAGCGTCAGACGGCCGTGTGCGGCGGTACGGGGGGCGGCGGCAGGTCCTCCCGCCAATTACACATGGGCGTGCGGAACTCCGAAGGACGATCAACGGCGTGCTGTATCGGGCCCGCACCGGCCTGCCCTGGCGTGACCTGCCCGAACGATTCGGCTCCTGGATCACGGTCTACA